>JAXLZA010000001.1:0-893203 GCA_046351135.1 Myxococcota bacterium
CTCGGCCGCGTGGCCCTCGAGGACGTGCACGATCCGGTGACGGGCGTGCTGCTCGTGCCGGGCGGCATGGAGATCGACGAGGACAAGGTCAAGCTCGTCGAGAACGCCGGCATCGAGAGCGTGAAGATCCGGTCGGTCCTGACCTGCGCGAGCACCTTCGGTGTCTGCGTGAAGTGCTACGGGCGCGATCTCTCCCGCGGCAACATGGTCAACATGGGCGAGGCGGTCGGCGTGATCGCGGCGCAGTCGATCGGCGAGCCGGGCACCCAGCTCACGATGCGCACGTTCCACATCGGTGGTGCGGCGACGCGGCGCGCGGAGCAGTCCCACGCCGAGGCGGCCTCCGAAGGCGTCATCCGGCTCCACAACATCCGCACGGTCGTCGACAACGAGGGCCGCGCGACGGTCATGACGCGCAACGGCGAGGTCGGCATCGTCGATGCCTCCGGCCGTGAGCGCGAGCGTCATCCCGTCGTGTATGGCGCCACGCTTCGGGTCAAGGAAGGACAGCAGATCCACACGGGCGACGTGATGCTCGACTGGGATCCCTTCGCGAGCCCGATTCTCGCCGAGATGCCCGGCACGGTTCAGTTCCGGGACATCATCGAAGGCGCCACGATGCAGGAGCAGGTGGACGACTTCACCGGCGTCTCGTCGAAGGTGATCATCGAGTCGCGGGATCCCGAGCTGCGGCCGCAGATCACGATCCTCGAGGCCGGCGGGGCGAGCGAGTCGAAGTCGCTGCTCCCGGTCGGCGCCTACCTCTCCGTCTCCGAGGGCGAGGAGGTCACGGCCGGCCAGGTCATCGCGAAGATCCCGCGCGAGGCATCGAAGACGAAGGACATCACCGGCGGTCTGCCGCGGGTGGCCGAGCTCTTCGAGGCGCGCAAGCCGAAGGAGTGCGCCGTCGTCACCGAGGTCGACGGCGTGGTCAGCTTCGGGCCGGACTCCCGCGGCAAGCGGCGCGTGATCGTGACCCCGGACCAGGGCGAGCCCGAGGAGTACCTGATTCCGAAGGGCAAGCACGTCTCGGTCCACGAGGGCGACCGCGTCCGCGCGGGCGAGGCCCTGATGGACGGCTCGTCGAACCCGCACGACATCCTCAAGATCAAGGGCGAGAAGGAGCTCGCCAAGTATCTCGTGGACGAGGTGCAGGAGGTCTACCGCCTGCAGGGCGTGAAGATCAACGACAAGCACATCGAGGTCATCGTCCGGCAGATGATCCGCAAGGTCCGCATCACGGATCCGGGCGAGAGCGACTGGCTGATCGGCGAGCAGGTCGAGAAGACCCTGTTCCGCGAGGTCGCGGCCAAGCTCGAGGCCGAGGGCAAGACCCCGCCGCAGGGCGAGACCCAGCTGCTGGGCATCACCAAGGCCTCGCTGTCGACCGAGTCGTTCATCTCGGCCGCCTCCTTCCAGGAGACGACCAAGGTGCTGACCGAGGCGGCGATCTGGGGCAAGCACGACTACCTGCGCGGCCTCAAGGAGAACGTGATCATGGGCCGGCTGATCCCGGCGGGTACGGGTCTGCCCCAGTACCTGGCGACGGGGATCGAGGTCGACATGCCCGAGGGCTTCGAGATCGCCACCGCCGAGCGCGGCGAGGCGGTCGCGGCGGAGCTGAACGCCCCGCGCGGCCTGATCCTCGACGAGCCGGCGGAGCCGGCCTCGAGCCTGGCGACGATGATCTCGGCAGAAGGTGAGGCGGCGCCGGAGGGGGGACCCTACGAGTTCTAGCCCGACCGGGCGCCCCGGACGGGGTGGCCCGAACCGGCCGAACCCAGCCGATCGCTCGCGAGTGTCCGCCCCCATCGACCCGTTCGATGGGGGCGGTTTCGCGTTCGGGCCCGGGATCGGCAGGGTGTGCAGACGGATGGCCTGCAGGCGTTGACACGACCCCGCAGGAGGCTAATCTGCCGCCCGCTTCCAGGACCAGGGATTCGTGAACCCCGCGGTTCGTTTCCGGTTTTCGAAGAGAGAGCCTGAGGTTAACTCCGGTCTCTTCGTGACAGAGAAACGTGACTTCGGGGCCGTGCTGTCTCTGATTTCCGGTTCCTGGATCCGAATTTTCGCGGTCGACCCGGACTCTTCGTCGAGCCGGCCGCATCCGATCGGGGCCCCCCAGGCCGAGATCGGTGCTCGTCGCGCCAAACATGAGGACCGGGGCTCGAAGCCGCGGTCTCGAAGATCAAAGTCCCGAGGACCAAGCAGGAGACTCGTTCCGCCCCATGCCGACCATCCAACAGCTCGTTCGAAAGGGACGCCAGCCGAAGGCTTCGCGCTCGAAGTCGCCCGACCTGACGGCCTGCCCCCAGCGGCGCGGCGTTTGTCTGCGCGTGTTCACCGCGACCCCGAAGAAGCCGAACTCGGCGCTCCGCAAGGTCGCGCGCGTGCGCCTCACGAACGGCAACGAGGTCAACGCCTACATCGGCGGCGAGGGCCACACGCTGCAGGAGCACTCGGTCGTGCTCGTGCGCGGCGGCCGCGTGAAGGATCTCCCGGGCGTCCGGTACCACATCGTCCGCGGCTCGCTCGACTCGACCGGTGTCGACGGCCGCAACCAGGGCCGCTCGAAGTACGGCTCGAAGCGCAAGAAGTAAGGAGACGCCGAGATGCCGCGAAGACGCGAGGTAGCGAAGCGCCAGACGGCGCCCGATTCGAAGCACGGCGACGTGATGCTCGGTCGCTTCATCAACGTCGTGATGCGCGACGGCAAGAAGAGCACCGCCGAGCGCATCGTGTACGGCGCCTTCGGCGAGATCGAGTCGAAGATGCGCAGCGATCCGATGGCGATGTTCCGCCGGGCGCTCGAGAACATCCGACCGCGGCTCGAGGTCAAGAGCCGCCGCGTCGGTGGCGCGACCTATCAGGTGCCGGTGGAGATCTCGCCGCAGCGCGCGACGTCGCTCGCGATGCGCTGGCTGGTGCAGTACTCGGCCTCGCGCCCCGGAAAGAGCATGCGCGAGAAGCTGGCGAACGAGATCATCGACGCGGCGAACGATCGCGGCGAGAGCGTGAAGAAGCGGGAGGACACCCACCGGATGGCCGAGGCCAACAAGGCCTTCGCTCATTATCGGTGGTAGACCCGAGGCGCTCCGGGGAGACCCGGCAGCGCCCGGTCCTGGATCGAGGGCGCTGCGGCGGGTGGCCGCGGCGCCATTTCGGGGCGGGGCGGGCGGGACGGTAAGAGTCATGCCCAGAAGCGCACAGCTCTCGGAGACGAGAAACATCGGCATCATGGCCCACATCGATGCCGGCAAGACGACGACGACCGAACGGATCCTGTTCTACACGGGCGTCAACTACAAGATTGGAGAGGTTCACGACGGCGCGGCCACGATGGACTGGATGCAGCAGGAGCAGGAGCGCGGAATCACGATCACGTCGGCCGCGACGACCTGTTCCTGGCAGGGGCATCGGATCAACATCATCGATACACCGGGGCATGTCGACTTCACGATCGAAGTCGAGCGCTCGCTCCGGGTCCTCGATGGAGCGATCGCGGTGTTCTGCGGCGTCGGGGGCGTGGAGCCGCAATCCGAGACGGTCTGGCGACAGGCCGACAAGTACCGGGTGCCGCGCGTGGCTTTCGTGAACAAGATGGATCGCATGGGTGCCAACTTCGAAAACGTGATCTCGATGATCGAGACCCGACTGGGGGCCCGGCCGCTGCCGCTGCAGCTGCCGATCGGCTCGGCGGACACGTTTTCGGGCATCGTCGACCTGCTGGAGCGCAAGGCGCTGTACTGGGACGAGGCGAGCCAGGGCGCGGTGTATCGCCGGGAAGACGTGCCGTCGGAGCTCGCCGACGAGGTCGAGCTCGCGCGCGACCAGCTGCTCGAGCGCCTGGCCGACGTCGACGACGCGGTGATGGCCAAGTATCTGGACGGGCAGGACGTGCCGGTCGAGGAGCTGCGCGCCGCGATCCGCCGCTCGACGCTGAACCTCGAGCTCGTGCCGGTGCTCTGCGGCAGCGCCTTCAAGAACAAGGGTGTCCAGCCGCTGCTCGACGCCGTCGTCGCCTACCTGCCGTCGCCCGCCGACGTGCCGCCGGTCGAGGGCGTGCGCGAGAAGGGGGAGGTCGAGGACGCGAAGATCCTCCGCCGCAAGCCCTCCGACGACGAGCCCTTCGCGGCCCTCGTCTTCAAGATCCAGTCCGATCGCCATGCCGGGAGCCTCGCCTATCTCCGCGTCTATTCGGGGACGGCGAAGGCCGGCGAGAGCCTGCTCGACTCCTCGACCGGCAAGCGCGAGCGCGTCGGTCGCTTCCTCCAGATGCACGCCAACAAGCGCCAGGAGATCGACCAGGTCTACGCCGGCGACATCGTGGCGGCGGTCGGTCTCAAGCAGGTCGTGACCGGCCATACACTCTGCGCGGTGAACGCGCCGATCGTGCTCGAGTCCCTCGACTTCCCGGAGCCCGTCATCTCGATCGCGATCGAGCCCAAGACGACGGCCGACATGGACAAGCTGGTCGCCTCCCTCGATCGCCTCGCCGTCGAGGATCCCTCTTTCAAGGTCTCGACCGACACCGAGACCGGTCAGCTCCTCATCTCGGGCATGGGCGAGCTCCATCTCGAGATCATCGTCGACCGCCTGATGCGCGAGTTCGGCGTCGACGCGAACGTGGGCCGGCCGCAGGTCGCCTACAAGGAGACGATCTCCGCCGCGGCCGCCGGCGTCTGCGAGTACGCGAAGCAGACGGGCAACGTCAACGAGTTCGCGGTCGTGCGGCTCGAGGTCGAGCCGGGGGAGACGGGCTCGGGCTTCGTGTTCCAGAACGCGCTGCGCCCCGAGACGATCCCGGCGCCCTTTGTCGCGTCGATCGAGAAGGGCTGCCGCGAGGCGGTCCAGAGCGGCCATCTCGGCGGCTACCCGGTCGTCGACGTGAAGGTCCGCCTCGTCGACGCCGTCGCCCACGAGACCGACTCCTCGGAGCGCTCCTTCCTGATCGCCGGGTCGATGGCCGCCAACGACGGGCTCGCCAAGGCGCGGCCGGTGCTGCTCGAGCCGATGATGAGCGTCGAGGTCGTCACGCCCGAAGAGTTCCGCGGCGCGGTCCAGGGCGACCTCAACAGCCGCCGAGGCCAGATCAAGGGCATCGAGATGCGGGGCATCCTGCAGGCCGTCCAGGCCGAGGTCCCGCTCTCGGAGATGTTCGGTTACGTGTCGAGCGTGCGCTCCATGACCCAGGGACGCGCGAGCTACACCATGCAGTTCTCCCATTACTCGCGCGTGCCCGAGGCGGTCGCGCGCGGCATCGTCGCGACGTACTGACAAGAGCAAGGAGAGGATTCCCCGATGGCCAAGGCAAAGTTCGAGCGGACGAAACCCCACGTGAACGTGGGCACCATCGGTCACGTGGACCACGGCAAGACGACGCTGACGGCGGCGATCACGTCTCGTCAGGCGCACAAGGGTCTGGCGCAGAAGATGGCGTTCGACCAGATCGACAAGGCTCCGGAGGAGCGGGAGCGGGGCATCACGATCGCGACGGCGCACGTGGAGTACGAGACGAAGAGCCGGCACTACGCCCACGTCGACTGCCCCGGCCACGCGGACTACGTGAAGAACATGATCACGGGCGCGGCGCAGATGGACGGCGCGATCCTGGTGGTGAGCGCGGCGGACGGCCCGATGCCGCAGACGCGGGAGCACGTGCTGCTGGCTCGCCAGGTGAACGTGCCGCACATCGTGGTGTTCCTGAACAAGGTGGATCAGGTCGACGATCCGGAGCTGCTCGAGCTGGTGGAGATGGAGATCCGGGAGCTGCTCAACGGGTACCAGTTCCCGGGCGACGACATTCCGATCGTGAAGGGCTCGGCGCTGAAGGCGGGCGAGAACTCGGCGGACGATGCGGCGAACAAGTGCATCGACGAGCTGATGGACGCGCTGGACTCGACGATCCCGCAGCCGGAGCGAGCGCTGGACAAGCCGTTCCTGATGCCGATCGAGGACGTGTTCTCGATCACGGGTCGCGGGACGGTGGTGACGGGCCGGATCGAGCAGGGGACGGTGCATCCGCAGGACGAAGTCGAGATCGTGGGCGTGAAGCCGACGCAGAAGACGACGGTGACGGGCGTGGAGATGTTCCGGAAGCTGCTGGACGAGGGTCAGGCGGGCGACAACGTCGGCTGTCTGCTGCGCGGCACGGGCAAGGACGACGTGGAGCGGGGTCAGGTGCTGGCGAAGCCGGGCTCGATCACGCCGCACACGAAGTTCAAGGCGCAGGCGTACATCCTGACGAAGGAAGAGGGTGGTCGACACACGCCGTTCTTCAACGGCTACCGGCCGCAGTTCTACTTCCGGACGACGGACGTGACGGGTGTGGCCAACCTCCCGGAAGGGACGGAGATGGTGATGCCCGGGGACAACGTGGAGATGGTGGTCCAGCTGATCACGCCGATCGCGATGGACAAGGAGCTCCGGTTCGCGATCCGCGAGGGCGGGCGAACGGTGGGCGCCGGCGTCGTCGCGGAAGTGATCGAGTAGGCGCGTGCCCGGTCGCGCGGTCGTCGGAGACGACGGCGGCGCGAGCGCGGGCGCGGCGGGCGAGATTCGGCCTGGGGACGACCCGGGCGCGACCTGGTGACGACGGGACGATGGGACTGGAGTGAGAGCCATGGCGGATGCCACGACGCAGAAGATTCGGATCCGGATGAAGGCCTACGACTACAAGCTGCTCGACCAGAGCGCGGGTGAGATCGTGGACACGGCGCAGCGCACCGGGGCGCGCGTCGCGGGGCCGATTCCGCTGCCGACCAACAAGAACAAGTGGACCGTGCTGCGCGGGCCCCACATCGACAAGAAGTCGCGCGAGCAGTTCGAGCTGCGCACGCACAAGCGGCTGATCGACATCCTGGACCCGACGCCCCAGACGGTGGACGCGCTGATGAAGCTCGAGCTCGCCGCCGGCGTCGACGTGGAGATCAAACTGTAGTCATGGCGAAGGTCGAAGTCGTCGATCAGCAGAACAAGAAGGCGGGGTCGGTGGACCTGGCGCCGGCCGTCTTCGAGTCGGCCGTGCGGCCCCACCTCTACCACGCCGAGGTCCGCCGGCAGCTCAACTCCCGGCGCGCCGGGACCCACAGCACGAAGAACCGCGCCGGGGTCTCGGGCGGTGGCATCAAGCCCTACAAGCAGAAGGGCACCGGCCGCGCCCGCCAGGGCTCGATCCGCGCGCCGCAGTACGCCGGCGGCGGCGTCGTCTTCGGCCCGGTCCCCCGCGGCTACGACCACAAGCTGCCGAAGAAGGTCCGCCGCGCGGCCCTGGCCTCGGCACTGACCCAGCGCGCCCAGGAATCGGCGCTGACCGTCGTCGATCGCCTCGCGATCGACGGCTACAGCACGAAGAAGATGCGCGAGGTCCTGAAGACCCTCGGCCTCGACGGGCGCTCGACGCTCGTCGTGATCGAGCAGCCGAACCCGACGGTCGAGGCCTCGGCGCGCAACCTGCCCGGCGTCTCGGTCATCCGGAGCGAAGGGCTCAACGTCTACGACGTGCTGCGCCACCAGAGCCTGCTGATCACCCGCCCCGCCCTGGACGCGCTCCAGGCCCGGCTCGGACGATCGGCCACGGCCGGCGCCGCGGGAGGTGAGTGATGAAGCTGTCCGTCCATGACGTGATCGAGCGCCCGATCGTGACCGAGAAGAGCGCGATCGCCCGCGAGGCGAAGAACGTCACGACCTTCCGGGTGGACCCGAAGGCGACCAAGCACGACATCCGCCGCGCGGTGGAGCAGCTCTTCAACGTGAAGGTGGAGAGCGTCCGCACCATGCAGCAGCAGGGCAAGACGAAGCGGGTGGGGAAGTTCATCGGGCGGAAGCCCGCGTGGAAGAAGGCGATCGTCGAGCTCGCAGAGGGCCAGTCGATCGAGTTCTTCGAGGGAGTGTGATCGATGCCGGTCAAGCGATATAGACCGACCTCTGCGGGCCGCCGCAACATGAGCGTCTCGGACTTCGCCGAGCTGACGCGCGGGACGTCCGAGCGATCGCTGACGAAGGGGCTCGTCGCCAAGAGCGGCGGTCGCAACGTCAACGGTCGCATCACGACCTACCACCGCGGCGGTGGCCACAAGCGCCTGTTCCGCCAGATCGACTTCCGGCGGAACAAGGTCGACGTGCCGGCCAAGGTCGCGGCGATCGACTACGACCCGAACCGGTCGGCGAACATCGCGCTTCTCCATTACGTGGACGGCGAGAAGCGCTACATCCTGGCGCCCAACGGGCTCAAGGTCGGCGACAAGGTCATGTCGTCGGCGAACGCCGAGATCCAGCCCGGCAACGCGCTGCCGCTCTCGAAGATCCCGCTCGGTACCCAGGTCCATGCGATCGAGCTCAAGCCCGGCAAGGGCGCGCAGATGGTCCGGTCGGCGGGGACGAGCGCCCAGCTGATGGCGCGCGAGGGCCACCTCGCGACCCTGCGGCTCCCGTCGGGCGAGATGCGGATGGTCCACGTGGACTGCGTCGCGACCGTCGGCGAGGTCGGCAACGCGGAGCACGAGAATCGACGCGTCGGCAAGGCCGGCCGCTCCCGCTGGATGGGCTGGCGGCCGGTGGTGCGCGGCGTCGCGATGAACCCGGTCGATCATCCCATGGGTGGCGGCGAGGGGCGTTCGTCGGGTGGTCGCCATCCGTGTACGCCGTGGGGCAAGGTGACGAAGGGCCCCAAGACGCGGAACAACAAGCGGACCGATCAGTACATCGTGAAGCGGCGCGGCAAGAAGTAAGGAAGAGCCATGGCACGTTCCCTGAAGAAGGGTCCCTTCGTGGACCCGAGCCTGCAGAAGAAGGTCGACAAGATCACGTCGGGCGGACCGAAGTCCGTCGTCAAGACCTGGTCGCGGCGCTCGATGATCACGCCGGACTTCGTCGGCATCACTTTCCATGTGCACAATGGAAAGCTCTTCATGCCCGTCTTCGTGACGGAGAACATGGTGGGCCACCGGCTGGGTGAGTTCGCGCCGACGCGCAAGTTCACCGGTCACGCCGGGGACAAGAGGGTCAAGAAGTGATGGAAGTCCGGGCAGCGCTCAACGGCTATCGCATCTCGCCGCGCAAGGCGCGGCTCGTCGTCGATCAGATCCGGGGCAAGGGCGTGGAAGAAGCGCTCAATCTCCTCGATCTGTCGCCCAAGCGGGTGGGCAACCCGATCGCGCAGCTGCTGCGCTCGGCCGTCGCCAACGCCGAGCAGAAGAACGAGAAGCAGCGGGCGGGGATCGAGATCGACAATCTCGTCGTCGCGAAGATCTACGTCGACGAGGGACCGTCGATGTGGCGCATCCGACCCCGGGCCCAGGGCCGCGCGACCTGGATCCAGAAGCGCAGCAGCAACATCAACGTGGTTCTCTCGGAACGATAAGGACGGATCAATGGGTCAAAAAGTTCATCCCTACGGATTCCGGGTGGGCACGCTGTACGGCTGGCAGTCGAACTGGTTCGCCGGCAAGAACTACGCCGAGCAGCTCCACGAGGACGTCCAGATCCGCCGCTTCATCAAGAAGAAGCTGTATCACGCGGGCATCTCGAAGGTCGTCATCGAGCGGACCGGCGACAAGGTCGTCATCAACATCCACACCGCGCGCCCCGGCATCCTGATCGGCAAGCGCGGCGCGGAAGTCGACGTGCTGCGCAAGGAGCTGAAGGCGTACACCCCGCGCGAGGTCTTCATCAACATCAAGGAGATCCGCAAGGCGGAGCTCGACGCCCAGCTCGTGGCCGAGAACATCGCGACCCAGCTCGAGCGCCGCGTCGCGTTCCGGCGGGCCATGAAGAAGGCGATGATCTCGACGATGAAGTTCGGAGCCGAGGGCATCCGGATCCAGTGTTCGGGCCGCCTCGGCGGCGCCGAGATGGGTCGCCGCGAGTGGTACCGCGATGGCCGCGTTCCGCTCCATACGCTGCGCGCCGAGATCGAATACGGCTTCGCCGAGGCGCACACGACGTACGGCGTGATCGGCGTGAAGTGCTGGATCTTCAAGGGCGAGGTCGGTGACCGCGTGCTGAAGCGCGGCACGCTTTCCCAGGACCACCGGTCGGAGATTCCGAGGTAGGAAATGCTGCAACCCAAGAGAGTCAAGCATCGCAAGATGTTCAAGGGCCGACTGCGCGGCGCCGCGCTGCGCGGCAACACACTGGCCTTCGGAACGTTCGGCCTCCAGGCCCTGTCGTCCGGCTACGTGTCGGCGCGCCAGATCGAGGCGGCCCGCGTCGCCATGACCCGGCACGTCAAGCGCGGTGGCAAGGTCTGGATCCGGGTCTTCCCGGACAAGCCGATCACGAAGAAGCCCGCCGAGACCCGCATGGGCAAGGGCAAGGGCAATCCGGAAGGCTGGGTCGCGCCGGTGAAGCGCGGTCGCGTCCTCTACGAGATGGAAGGCGTCGATCTCACGACGGCGAAGCAGGCGTTGCGCCTGGCGGCCCACAAGCTGCCGATCCAGACGCGCTTCGTGCAGCGGGAGGAGTAGACATGACGGCATTGAAGGCGTCTGAACTCAGATCCCTCTCCGTGGCCGAGCTCGAGCGAAAGGGCGCCGAGCTCCGCGACCAGCTGTTCAATGCGCGCATCCGGCGCGCGACGGAACAGCTCGAGGACACGGCATCGCTCGGGCGGCTGCGCAAGGACATCGCCCGGGTGGAGACTGTTTTGACCCAGAAGCGCGAGGCGGGCAAGTGAGCGAACGGGGCAATCGACGAACACTGGTTGGGACCGTGGTCAGCAACAAGATGGACAAGACCGTCGTCGTCCGCGTGGAGCGGCTCGTCCAGGACCAGCGGTACAAGAAGTACGTGCGGCACTACTCGCGCTTCATGGCCCACGACGAGGCCAATGCCTGCGCCGAGGGCGACCAGGTCCGCATCATCGAGCATCGACCGCTCTCCAAGCGCAAGCGCTGGAAGGTGGAAGAGACGCTCGTGAAGGCGACGCTGGCTTAACGAAGAGCGTGACGGACCGCAGAACGGACCGGCAGCGGGTCCGGAGCGGACCGAGGGACGAGAGATGATCCAGGCAGAATCGGTATTGCAGGTGGCCGACAACTCGGGTGCACGCAAGGTGAAGTGCATCCGGGTGCTCGGCGGGTCGCGCAGGCGTTTCGCGACGGTGGGCGACGTGATCATCGTCGCCGTCAAGGAAGCCATCCCGAACGCGCGCGTGAAGAAGGGCGAGGTCCGGCGGGCGGTGATCGTGCGGACCAAGAAGGCGCTCTCGCGGCCGGACGGCTCCCACATCGCGTTCGACGAGAACGCGGCGGTCTTGATCGCCAAGGACAACGAAATCGTGGGGACCCGCATCTTCGGGCCCGTCGCGCGCGAGCTGCGCGGCGCGGGCTTCATGCGCGTGATCTCCCTGGCGCCGGAGGTTCTGTAGATGTCGGCCGACGTGAGTGCGCAGCCGCGGCTGCGCAAGCGCTACGACGAGGTGATCGTGCCCAAGCTCCAGAAGGAGTTCGGGTACAAGAACGTCCACCAGATCCCGAAGATCGAGAAGGTGGTGATCAACATCGGCCTCGGCGAGGCGACGATGAACCCGAAGCTCGTCGAGCGGGCGGTGGACGAGCTCGCGCGGATCAGCGGCCAGAAGCCGGTCGTGCGCCGCTCGAAGAAGAGCATCGCCAACTTCAAGCTGCGCGAGAACCAGGCGATCGGCGTGTCCGTCACCCTGCGCGGCGATCGGCAGTGGGAGTTCCTCGATCGGCTGCTCAACGTGGCGCTGCCGCGCGTGCGCGACTTTTCAGGTGTCTCGCCCAAGGCGTTCGACGGCCGCGGCAACTACACCCTCGGCATCCGCGAGCAGACGATCTTCCAGGAAGTCGACTACGACTCGATCGAGAAGGTCAAGGGCATGAACATCACGATGGTGACGACGGCCCGGACGGACGCCGAGGCGAAGTCGCTGCTGACGCATCTCGGGGTGCCGTTCCGGGAGTAGTCGGAGCCGGCGGGTGCGGCGGTCGTCGACGGGGGTCGACGCAGCGGGCGCGCCGGATGGAAGACGGGGATCCAGCGTTCCAGGACGCGAGTGTTTGGAGTAGAGACCATGATGACCGACCCGGTGGGTGACATGTTGGCGAGGATCCGGAACGCGGGAGGCGCGCGGCATGCGCAGGTGCGCTGCCCGGCTTCCAAGCTGAAGGTCGCCGTGGCGCGCGTGCTGTCGGCGGAGGGCTTCGTCGGCGAGGTGCGCCTCGAGGGCGACGCGAAGCGGCCCGTCCTCTCGGTGGACCTGCGCTACCAGGACGACGGCAGCCTGATGATCGAGGGCATGCGCCGGGTCTCGAAGCCCGGGCGCCGCATCTATCGAGCGGCGGACGAGCTCAAGCGAATTCGCGCCGGTCTCGGCATGTCGATCCTTTCGACCTCGAAGGGCGTGATGTGCGACCGCGACGCGCGCGCTGCCAACATCGGCGGCGAAGTGATCTGCGAGGTCTGGTAGGCGATGAGTCGAATCGGCAATCGAGCGATCGTGATCCCCTCCGGCGTGACGGTGAACGTCGCGAACGGGGAGATCCAGGTGAAGGGTCCGAAGGTGACGCTGACCGGTCGGGTGCCGGAAGGCATCTCCGCGAAGGTCGAGGACGGGGCCATCCGCTTCAGCCGCGGGTCGGACAGCAAGGAGGCCCGTCGGCTCCATGGTCTCGCCCGCGCCCTGACGAACAACATGGTGATCGGCGCGACGACGGGGTTCACCCGCCGCCTCGAGATCGAGGGCGTCGGCTACCGCGCCGACGTGCGGGGCAAGGAGCTCCATCTCCTGCTCGGCTACTCGCATCCGATCGTGGTCCCGATCCCGGCCGGGCTGACGGTGGCGGTCGACGCGAACACCAAGCTCGCGATCACCGGCTCGGACAAGGAAGAGGTCGGTCAGTTCGCCGCCAACATCCGCTCGCTGCGTGCGCCGGAGCCCTACAAGGGCAAGGGCATCAAGTACGCCGAGGAGCGGATCCGCCGCAAGGTCGGCAAGGCCGGCGCCTGATCGGGACGGGTTGGATCGCGCGCGGGACGCCGACCGGGGGTCGGAGCCGCGCGGGCACGAAGCGAACGAAGAGCACGAGGCAGAGATGAAGAAGAAGATTCCGAATACGAAGCGTCGGATGTGGCTCGCGCGGAAGGCGCGGACCCGGACGGCGCTCGAGCGCAGCGAGCGGGTGGTGCTCACGGTCTTCCGCAGCTCGAAGCACACCTACGCGCAGCTCGTCGACCGCGTGTCGGGCCATACGCTCGCCACCGCGTCGACGCTCGATCCCGCGATCGCGGGCGAGGGCTCGACGGGCAACGTCGAGGCGGCGAAGAAGGTGGGCGAGGCGATCGCGCGGATCGCGCGCGAGAAGCAGATCGAAGAGGTGGTCTTCAACCGAAACGGGTTCCTCTACCATGGCCGAGTGAAGGCCGTGGCGGACGGAGCACGCGAAGCGGGGCTTCAGTTCTGACATGGCGAACGTGATCCAATCTTCGAGTTTGAACCCGAACGACTACGAGCTGAACGATCGGGTGATCCACATCAACCGCGTGTCGAAGGTCGTGAAGGGCGGTCGGCGCTTCAACTTCTCCGCGCTCGTCGTCGTCGGCGACGGCCAGGGCGTGGTCGGCGTCGGTCTCGGCAAGGCCGGCGAGGTCCCCGAGGCGATCCGCAAGGGCGTCGAGAAGGCGCGCAAGTCGCTCATCAAGATTCCGCTCCTCGAGGGCCGGACGCTGCCCCACGACGTGGTCGGCGTCGCCGGCGCCGGGCGCGTGCTGATGCAGCCCGCTTCGGCCGGTACGGGCGTGATCGCCGGCGGGCCGGTGCGCGCGGTGGTCGAGTCGGCGGGGATCAGCGACGTGCTCACGAAGACCCTCGGCACGCGCACCCCGCGCAACGTCGTCAACGCCGTGATGGCGGGTCTCAAGATGCTGCGCAATCCCGACGAGCGGCTCGCGCAGCTGGGTCGGAGTCGCTGATGGCCGGCAAGAAGACGATCAAGATCCAGCAGGTGCGGAGCGTGATCGGCTACGACCGACGGCAGCGGGCGACCGTCCACGGTCTGGGCCTGCGCCGCATGCACCACGTCGTCGAGGTGGAGGATACGCCCTCCGTTCGCGGCATGATCTTCCGAGTGCGCCACATCGTCGTGGTGCTGGAGAACCAGTGAGATGTTGAATCAACTCTCGCCGCGCCCGGGCGCGCGCCATCGCCGCAAGCGGGTCGGTCGCGGACCGGGCTCGGGCAAGGGCAAGACCTGCGGCACCGGCGTCAAGGGCCAGGGCACCCGCACGGGCCACAAGATCAAGCCGTGGTTCGAGGGCGGGCAGATGCCCCTCTTCCAGCGCATCCCGAAGAAGGGCTTCCACAACGCCTTCCGCGAGGACAACGAGATCGTGAACCTGGGCGAGCTCGCCGTCTTCGGCGAGGGCGCCCACGTCGACGCGGCCGCGCTCGTCGCCCGCGGCCTGATCCGTGGCAACGGCAAGCCGGTCAAGGTCCTCGCCGAGGGCGAGGCGCCGAAGGGCATCCGCCTCTCGGTCCAGAAGATCAGCGAACAGGCTCGCGCCAAGGTCGAGGCGAAGGGCGGCAGCGTGGAGATCGCCTCTTGATCACGGCCCTCCAGAACGTCTTCCGGATCGAAGAGCTGCGGACGCGGATCCTCTTCACGGCGGTCATGCTCGCGGTCTACCGCGTGGGCTGCATCGTCGTGACGCCGGGCATCAACGGCGACGTCATCCGCCAGTTCTTCGAGCAGATGTCCGGAACGATGTTCGGGCTGCTCAACGTCTTCTCGGGGGGCGCGATGGAGTCGCTCTCCATCTTCGCGCTGGGCATCATGCCCTACATCAGCGCGTCGATCATCTTCCAGCTGCTCACGATCGTCATCCCGGCGCTCGAGAAGCTGAAGAAGGAGGGGAGCGAGGGGCAGAAGCGCATCACGCAGTGGACGCGTTATGCGACGATCGCCCTCGCGCTGTTCCAGAGCTTCCTGATGGCGATGGCCCTCGAGAACGGCCAGTTCGGCCAGGGGGCGGTCCTCGATCCGGGCTGGGGCTTCCGGCTGACGACGATGATCACGCTGACCTCCGGCACGGCCTTCATCATGTGGCTGGGCGAGCAGGTCACCGAGCGGGGCATCGGCAACGGGATCTCGCTGATCATCTTCTCCGGCATCGTCGTCGGGCTGCCGGCGGGCATCTCGAACGTGCTCGACCTGCTGCGGACGGACCAGTTCAGCATCATCGAGCTGATCGTGCTCGGCATCATCATCGTCGGCGCGATCGCCTTCGTGGTCTACGTCGAGCGCGCCCAGCGCCGCATCCCGATCCAGCACGCCCGACGCGGCGGCGGGACCGCGGCCTCCGCGGCGATGAGCTACTTCCCGCTGCGCGTGAACAGCGCCGGCGTGATCCCGCCGATCTTCGCGTCCTCGCTCCTGATGTTCCCGCTGACGCTGCGGCAGTACGTCGACGACGCCTCGGTCCAGAAGTTCATCGACGACTGGATGAACCCGGGCTCGTTCGTCTACAACGTGATCTACGTGACCCTGATCGTGTTCTTCGCCTTCTTCTACACGGCGATCGTCATCAATCCGGACGACGTCTCGGAGAACATCAAGCGCTCGGGCGGCTACATCCCCGGGATCCGGCCGGGCAAGAAGACGGCGGAGTACATCGACTCGGTGCTCTCGCGGCTGACGGTGGTCGGTGCGATCTACATCGCCGGGATCTGCGTGCTGCCGGTGATCCTGTCCCAGCAGATGGGGGTTCCGTTCTACTTCGGCGGCACGGCGCTCCTGATCGTCGTCTCGGTCGCCCTCGACACGATGGGCCAGATCGAGGCGCACCTCGTGTCGCGGCGCTACGAGGGCTTCGGGATGGGCGGCGGCCGCGTGCGCGGGAGGCTCGGGCGATGAGCGCGTCGACCGGCCACATGCGAATCGTCCTGCTCGGCCCGCCCGGGGCCGGCAAGGGCACCCAGGCGACGGCGATCGTCCAGTCGAAGGGGATCCCGCACATCTCGACCGGCGACATGCTGCGCGCAGCGGTGAAGGCGGGGACCCCGATCGGCAAGAAGGCCAAGGCGGTGATGGACGCGGGCGAGCTCGTCTCGGACGAGATCGTGATCGGGATCGCCGAGGAGCGACTCGGCCAGGCGGATGCGCAGAAGGGCTTCCTGCTCGACGGCTTTCCGCGGACGCTGGCCCAGGCGGAGGCCCTCGAGCGGCTCCTTGCCAGGCTCGGGACGCCCCTCGACTGCTGTCTCGCGCTGACGGTCGACAACGAGGCGGTGGTCCAGCGACTGCTCAAGCGGGCGCAGATCGAGGGCCGCGCCGACGACAACGAGGCGACGATTCGGGAGCGGATGCGGGTCTACGACAGCCAGACCGCACCGCTGCTCAGCTTCTACCGGGGCCGCGGCCGGCTGGTCGAGGTCTCCGGCATGGGCACGATCGACGAGGTCGGCCAGAGGATTCGGGAGGCATTGAAGTAGCCCGGTGGGCGATGCGGGCGCGAGGGTTTCGGCGTGAGCTTCGGCGAGCGGATCGCGATCAAGAGCCGTCGAGAGATCGAGCGGATGCGGGATGTCGGCCGGTTCACGGCGGAGATCCTGCTCGAGCTCCGGGAACGGGCCCTTCCGGGGGTCACGACCGGGGAGCTCGACCAGATCGCGAGGAGAGCGTTGGAAAAAAGGGGGTTGAATTCTCCATTCCTGGGCTATGGTCCCGGGGGGGTCAGGCCCTATCCGGCGGTGCTGTGCACCTCGATCAACGAGGTGATCGTGCACGGGATCCCCGGTCCACGCGAGCTTCGGGAAGGCGACATCGTCAGCCTCGATTTCGGGGTCGAGTTCGGGGGCTGGCACGGTGACAGCGCCGTGACGATCCCGGTCGGGACGATCGACGCCGAGGCGAAGCGACTGATCGACACGACGCAGAGCGCTCTCGATCTCGGCATCGCGCAGATGGTTCCCGGCAACCGGTTGTCGGACATCGGCTTCGCGGTTCAGACGCGCGCCGAGAGCGAGGGATACGGAGTCGTCCGGCAGTTCGTGGGACACGGCATCGGACGACAGATGCACGAGGCACCGCAGGTGCCGAACTACGGCAGGCCCGGAAGGGGGCCGCGGCTCAAGGCGGGCATGGTCTTCGCCATCGAGCCGATGGTGAACGTGGGGAGCGAGCGGGCGAAGGTGCTCGAGGACGAGTGGACGGCGGTCACGGTGGACGGCAAGCTCTCCGCCCACTTCGAGCACACCGTCCTGATCACGGAAGAGGGGCCCGAAGTCCTGACGCGGATCGAGGGATCTCACTGACATTCTCTTCGGAGATCGGCTCGCGCCGATCTCCTGGGCAGGCATCGGAAATCGGAGATCGGCTCGCGCCGAGCTCCACGACAGGACGGGAAGACGCGATGAAGGTTCGGGCCTCGGTGCGGAAGATGTGTGAGAAGTGTCGGGTGATCCGCCGCAAGCGGGTCGTTCGCATCATTTGCGAAAACCCCAAGCATAAGCAGCGCCAGGGCTAGGCCCGGACGGAGGAAGAACCATGGCACGCATCGCCGGCGTCGATCTGCCGCGCAACAAGCGCATCGAGATCTCGCTGACCTACATCTTCGGCATCGGTCGCGTCCGCGCGCTCGAGATCTGCGAGAAGGCCAGCCTCGATCCGGGCTCCCGGACGGAGCACCTCTCGGAGTCCGAGCTCATCAAGCTGCGCGAGATCATCGAGCGCGACTACAAGGTCGAGGGTGATCTCCGCCGCGAAGTCAACCAGAACATCAAGATGCTGATGGACATCGGCTGCTACCGCGGGCTGCGCCACCGCCGCGGGCTGCCGGTGCGCGGACAGCGGACCCACACCAACGCGCGCACGCGCAAGGGTCCCGCCAAGACGATCGCCGGCAAGAAGATCGCGACGAAGAAGTAGCTCTCGATCGCGCCCTCGTCGGACGACGACGGCGCTGAACCTCGCGTGAATGCGCGCGAGCCGAACGGACGGAAGCATGGTTGCCAAGAAGACGAAGAAGAAGGTCAAGAAGAACATCCAGTCGGGCATCGCCCACATCCAGTCGACCTTCAACAACACGGTCATCACGATCACCGACGTCGGCGGCAACGCCGTCGCCTGGTCGTCGTGCGGTGCGCAGGGCTTCAAGGGCTCGAAGAAGTCGACGCCCTTCGCCGCGCAGGTCGCCGCCGAGGACTGTGCCCGAAAGGCCCAGGAGCACGGTGTCCGCTCGCTCGGCGTCTACGTGAAGGGTCCGGGCGGCGGTCGCGAGTCCGCGCTCCGGGCGCTCCAGGCCGCGGGCATGAAGATCACGATGATCCGCGACGTCACGCCCATTCCCCACAACGGTTGCCGCCCGCCCAAGCGGCGCCGCGTCTGATCCGAAGAGCAGGAAGATTCAATGGCACGATATACCGGTTCCGTCTGTCGCCTCTGTCGCCGCGAGGGCACGAAGCTCTTCCTGAAGGGCGATCGCTGCTTCACCGAGAAGTGCGCCATCGAGCGCCGCGCGTATCCCCCGGGCCAGCACGGCCAGGGTCGCGCGCGCTTCTCGGACTACGGCGTCCAGCTGCGCGAGAAGCAGAAGGTCAAGCGCATGTACGGCCTGCTCGAGAAGCAGCTGCGCAAGACCTTCGAGGCCGCTTCGCGCATGAAGGGCCGCACGGGCGAAAACCTGCTGATGCTGCTCGAGCGACGGCTCGACAACGTCGTCTATCGCCTCGGCTACACGACCTCCCGCGCCGAGGCGCGCCAGCTCGTCAAGCACGGCCATTTCTCGGTCAACGGGAAGAAGGCGCAGACGCCGTCGATCCTGGTCAAGCCGGGCTTCACGATCGAGGTCCGCGACCGCTCGAAGGAGATCACCCGGATCGCCGGGGCCCTCGAGACCGCGGAAGGCCGCGCCGTGCCCCAGTGGCTCGAGGTCGAGAAGAGCGCGATGAAGGGCCTCGTCAAGGCGATGCCGCAGCGCGAGGACATCACGCTGCCGATCGACGAGCAGCTGATCGTCGAGCTCTACTCGCGATGATCGAGTCGCGTTGAACGAAAGCAGGGCGATCGGACCGCGAGGGTCCGGTCGCTTCGATCCGGTCCGGTCGGTCGAGCCGCGGGCATCGCGGGGCGGCGGGCCGGTCCCCGCAGACCGCAGGCGAATTGGGGGTTCCGATGCAGAGTGATGTGATTGCGCGAAACTGGCGTGAGCTGATCCGGCCGCGACGTCTCGAGGTCGAGAACGACACGCTGACCTCGACCTACGGTCGCTTCTACTGCGAGCCGCTCGAGCGCGGCTTCGGGACGACGCTCGGCAACGCGCTGCGCCGGGTGCTGCTCTCGTCGCTCCAGGGCGCGGCGATCACCAACATCAAGGTCGCCGGCGTGCTCCACGAGTTCTCGACGATCCCGGGCGTCATGGAGGACGTGGCGACCATCATCCTGGCGCTCAAGGACGTCCGCGTCCGCATGAACACCGAGGGCCCGAAGACGATCCGCATCCGCAAGTCGGGTGAGGGGATCGTGACGGCCGGGGACTTCATGTCGGCGGATCAGACCGTCGAGATCATGAACCCGGGCCACAAGATCTGCACCCTCGGCCCCGACTCGACCTTCGATCTCGAGGCGACGGTCAATCTCGGCAAGGGCTACGTCCTCGCCGACAAGAACAAGACCGAGGACATGTCGATCGGCACGATCCCGATCGACTCGGTCTTCTCTCCCCTGCGCCGCGTCAACTACACGGTGACGCCCGCCCGCGTCGGTCGCGAGACGGACTTCGATCGCCTGAATCTCGAGCTGTGGACCGACGGGGCGATCGCGCCGGCGGACGCGGTGGCCTTCGCCGCGAAGATCCTGAAGGAGCAGCTCACGATCTTCATCAACTTCGAAGAGCAGGCCGAGACCCATGCCCACCACCACGACGAGCCGGAGCCGCTCAACGCGAACCTGTTCAAGTCGGTGGACGAGCTGGAGCTCTCCGTCCGCTCCGCGAACTGCCTGCAGAACGCCAACATCCGCTTCATCGGCGAGCTGGTCCAGAAGACCGAGGCCGAGATGCTGAAGACCAAGAACTTCGGTCGCAAGTCGCTCAACGAGATCAAGGAGACGCTCGCGTCCCTCGGTCTGTCGCTCGGCATGACGATCGAGAACCTGCCGCCCCGCAAGGACCTCGAGCGGATGCGGGAGCAGCGCGAGGCCTGAGATGAACCACCGAAGAAACCAACGCAAACTCTCCCGCACGAGCAGCCACCGCAAGGCGCTGCTGCGCAACATGGTGACCTCGCTGCTCGAGCACGAGGCGATCCGGACGACGGACGCCAAGGCCAAGGAGCTGCGCGGCGTCGCCGAGAAGATGATCACCCTCGGCAAGCGTGGGACCCTCCACGCCCGCCGCCAGGCGCTCGCCACGATCCGCTCGAAGGAAGTCACGGCGAAGCTCTTCGACGAGCTCGCCGGCCGCTACCGGACCCGCGCCGGGGGCTACACGCGCATCGTCAAGCTCGGGCCCCGCCCGGGCGACGCCGCGCCGATGGCCATCATCGAGCTCGTCGACCGCACGGCGCCGACCGCGGCGAAGGAATCCGCCTGAGCGGCATGAGCGATCCGGCTGCCGCGGAGCGGTCGCGGGGAGCGCTCTTCCTGCTCGTCGCGCTCTTCGCGGCGGCGGCCCTCTGGTTCGTGATCGGCAGCGCGGAGTCCGCAGCGCCCGTCGGGCGCGGGGCCCCTGCGCCCGACTTCGCCCTGCCGCGCTGGATGCCCCCGGCATCCGGTGCCGCGGCCGATTCCGCGGCCGATCCTGCCTCGGGTGCCGGTGCGCCGGGCGATCCGTCTTCCGGCGAGTTCGAGCTGGCCTCGACTTCCGGGCGCGTCGTCCTCGTCAACTTCTGGGCGACCTGGTGCGAGCCGTGCGAGCAGGAGATGCCCGCGATGCAGCGCCTGTATGCGCGGCTGCCGCGGGATCGCTTCGAGCTCGTCGCCATCTCCATCGACGAGGAGCCCGAGAAGATCGCGGGCTTCGTCGAGCGCTACGGGCTCACGTTCCCGATCCTGATGGACCCGGGCAAGAAGGTGGCGGGCGCCTACCAGACGATGGGCGTGCCCGAGTCGCTGCTCGTCGATCGCGACGGGCGGATCGTCGAACGTTATGTCGGCCCGCGCGAGTGGGACGCCCCGGAGTACGTCGCTCGGATCGAGTCCCTCGACGCGGGATCGGCGGGGGCTGCGGCGTCGGCGGGCGCGTCCGAATCCGGCGCCTCGCCGGACGCTGCAGGGCCCCGCGCCGAGGCGCCCGGGGCGAGCGGTGCGGGGGCCGCCGCCGACGGATCCTGAGCGGTCACCGGGCGCGCCGACGATGGGACGGGTCTTGCTTCGACCGACGTGCCCCGAATCGGCTGCGTCGCCCACGCGGCCTACGCCGAGGGCTGCGGGCCGTTTTTCCGAGCTCTTCCGGCGCGCGAAGGGGAGCCTTGGCCCGTCGAGTTCGTTACCCTGCGCGCCGTCCCGGGGGCTTCGGCCCCGACTGCGGCCGGATCGCGTTCTTGGGGGGAGGACAGGTCGGGTGAAGGTGCTCTCGCTGGTGACCCTCGCCATCGCGGTGGCCGCCGTCTTCTCGCTGTTCGACCCGGACAGCGGGCTCGCCATCTGGCGCGAGCTCCGGCAGGACCTCGACACCTCGAACGCCCGCGTCGAGCAGCTCGTGCGCGAGAACGAGGCGCTGCGGGCGGAGATCGCCGTCCTCGAGAACGAGCCCGCCGCCCTCGACCGGGCGATCCGCGAAGAGCTCGATCTCGTCCGACCCGGTGAGGTCGTCGTCCGATTCCAGCCGGGCCGCCCGGGGGATGCCGGGTCGGCGGCCGGTGCGACCGGGGACGACTCGGGCGCCGGGGAGGCCGGGGCCCGGGCGATCGGGGAGTCGTCGTGAAGGAGGCGCTCCGCGAGAAGGTCGAGGCGGCGCTCCGGGCGCTCCTCGCCGCGGCCGGGGACCAGGGGCCGCTGCCGGACTTCGCGATCGAGGTCCCGCGCCAGAAGGAGCACGGGGACTTCTCGTGCAACGCGGCCATGCTCCTCGCCAAGCGTCTCGGCCGCAAGCCGCGCGAGCTCGCGGAGGATCTCAAGGCCCGCCTCGGTGACGCCGGCGGGCTCGTCGCGCGCTCGGAGGTCGCGGGGCCGGGCTTCCTCAACGTCGTCCTCGCGAGCGCCGGCTGGCACGATCGCATCCACGACGTCCTGAAGGCCGGCGACCGGTACGGCCATGCGGCGGCCCCGGCCGGCGTCGTCGCCCGGGCCGGGCAGGGCAAGCCCCGGGTCCAGGTGGAGTTCGTGTCCGCCAATCCGACCGGTCCGCTCTCGACGGGACACGGTCGCCAGGCGGTGCTCGGCGACTGCATCGCGCGCCTGCTCGACGCGACCGGCTGGGACGTGACGCGGGAGTACTATTTCAACGACGGCGGGCGCCAGATGCGGGTGCTCGGCGAGTCGGTGAAGGCCCGCTACCTCGAGCATCTCGGCCGCGCGGCCGCACCGACCGCCGCCGCCCTCGCGGACCCCGAGCACGCCTGGCAGGACCAGATCGACGGTCTGCCCGTCGTCTTCCCGAAGGACGGCTATCAGGGCGACTACATCGTCGACATCGCGGTCCGCCTCGCCGAGCAGGCAGGGGCGGCGCTCGTCGACGAGCCCGGGGACGGCCGCTTCCGGGAGGTCGCCCAGGCGACCATCTTCGAGAACATCGAGGCGACGCTCCATCGCCTCGGGATCCGCTTCGACGTCTACTTCAACGAGCGCAGCCTCTACACCGACGGCAAGCTCGAGGAGGCGCTCGCCGACCTGCGCAAGGCCGGCCTCGTCTACGACGCGGAGGGCGCGGTCTGGTTCCGGGCGACGGCGTGCGGTCTCGATCGCGACCGCGTGGTGGTCAAGTCGAGCGGCGAGCCGACCTACCTGATGCCCGACATCGCCTACCACCGCGACAAGTTCCGCCGCGGCTTCGACCTCGTGATCGACATCCAGGGCGCCGACCACATCGAGCAGTTCCCGTTCGTGCGCGAAGCGGCGGCCCGGCTCGGGGCGGAGCGCGACCGGATGGAGCTCGTGATGCACCAGTTCGTGACCATCACGAGCGGCGGCGAGCGGGTCAAGCAGTCGACGCGCAAGGCGACCTTCATCACCGTCGACGAGATCGTCGACGACGTCGGCTCCGACGTGTTCCGGTTCTTCATGATCGAGCGCAAGCGCGACGGCCATCTCGACTTCGACCTCGACCTCGCGAAGGACAAGAACTGGAAGAAGAACCCGGCCTACTACGTCCAGTACGCCCACGCCCGGACCCACGGCATCGAGCGCAAGGCGGTGGAGGCCGGGGTCCCGATGCCGGCGGCGGACGGCTTCGACGCGTCGCGGCTCGTGCTCCCCGAGGAGATCGAGCTCGTCAAGAAGCTGCTGCTGCTGCCCGAGATCGTCTCCCGCGCCGCCGAGAGCCGCGAGCCGCACCACGTCGCCTACTACCTGCGCGAGGTCGCCGGCCTCTGGAATCCCTACCTCCAGGACGGCGAGCGCCACCGCGTGCTCTCCGAGGACGCGGCGCTGACCGCGGCGCGCCTCGGCCTCGCCCTCGCGGTCCGGCACGTGCTCGCCAGCGGGCTCTCGCTGCTCGGCGTCTCCGCCCCGGAGCGGATGTGACGGGGCGCCGATGAGCGATTCGCGCATCCAGAACGCCTTCGCGCGGACGACGATCCTGACGGTCGGCCGGCTGCTCCTCTTCGTCGTCGCCGGGTTCGCGATCGGCCTCGTGATCGGCGTGGCCTCCGAGGAGCCCGAGCTGCTCGCGGGCCACGTCCGCGGCGACACGACGACCGTCGACCTCGACGAAGGGCTCGCGGCCCGCACGGATGCCGAGGCGGCGGCCGCGCTCGACCGCTCGGGCGCGAGCGAGGCGACCGCGTCGGGCTCGGAGGCCGGGGACGACTTCGCGGGCGTCGACGACGCGGCGCAGGCCGAGGCCGAAGAGGGCGACGGGCTGCCCGACGTGGCCGCCGGGCCTTCGGGCTTCGGCGCCGCGCGCCGCCGCGTCGAGGCCGCGCTCGGGCTGGGCGACTCGGCGGGGGATGCTGCGGGCGCTGCTGCCGGCGAAGAGGCCGAGGTCGCGTCGGCCGATCCGGCACCCGGCGCGGACGCGGGATCGACCGGTGGCGGAGGCTGGGCCATCCAGGTCGGCGCCTTCGGCGACGAGCCCTCCGCGCGCAGCCTCGAGGCCCGGCTCGAGGGCAAGGGCTATCCAATCGAGGTCCTCCCGGCCGGCCCCGACTCCAACCGCTGGCGGGTGCGGGTCCAGCCGATCGGCGAAGAGCAGGCCGCCCGGGCCACGGCCCAGCGCATCGAGCGGGAAGAGGGGCTGCCGATCTGGGTGATCCGGCTCGCGGGGCAGTAGCGGGGATGAGCCCGGACGGTCCTCGAACGGCGAGCGGGGCCCGACTTCGGATCGGGGTCCTCGGCGCAGCCGGTCAGATCGGCCGCTGTCTCGTGCGGTCGATCGGGGCGACCGCGGATCTCGAGTTCGCCTTCGCCGTGACCCGCGCGGAGCTCGACCTCGCCGAGCTCGATCGGATCGGCCCCTGGCTCGATGGCCGGCACGGAGCGCCCCCGGACTGCGTCGTCAACGCGGCGGCCTTCACGAAGGTCGACGCCTGCGAGTCCCAGCCCGAGCTCGCCCACCGCATGAACGCGCAGATGCCCGGGGCCTGGGCCCGCGCGCTGCGCCAGCGGGACGTCGCCTTCGTCCACCTCTCGACCGACTACGTCTTTCCGGGGGACGGCCACAGCCCCTACCGCGAGGACGACCCGACGGGGCCGCGCAGCGTCTACGGCCGGACCAAGCTCGAGGGCGAGCGGGCGGTGCTCGAGGCGGATCCGAGCGCCCTCGTGGTGCGGACGAGCTGGGTCTTCGGGCCGGGGCGCAACTTCGTCCTCGCGATCCTCGACCAGGCGGCGAAGCGCCGGCGGGGCGAGGCGACGGGTCCCCTGCGCGTCGTCGACGACCAGCAGGGCCGGCCCACCGCCGCCGCCGATCTGGCCGAGGCCCTCGTCGCCCTCTGTCGCCTGCGCGCGCGGTCCGGGCGCGAGCCGCGCGGCTGCCTCCACGTCTGCAACGAGGGCGTCGCGACCTGGTACGGCTTCGCCCGCGCGATCCTCGACCAGGCGGGCTACGGGGACGTCGCGATCGAGCCGGTCGCGACGGGCGTGTTTCCGACGGCCGCGCCCCGGCCCGCCTACTCGGTGCTCGCGACCGGGAAGGCGGCTGGAATGGGGATTACCCTGCGTCCCTGGACGGAGGCGCTGGCGGGCTATCTTGCCGGCCCCGATCGACCGACATCCCTGATCGCCGACCGCCCTCTATCATCCGGGCCCGAGCCGGCCGACCCCGAGTCGGCCACGCCCGCGCCTGCCCTGTCCGACCCCGTCCGACGGAAGGTTCCGCATTGAGCGTCGATCCCTCGCGCATCCGCAACTTCTGCATCATCGCCCACATCGACCACGGCAAGTCGACGCTGGCCGACCGCCTGCTCGAGGCGACCCACGCCCTGTCCGAACGCGAGAAGAAGGACCAGTTCCTCGACAACATGGATCTCGAGCGCGAGCGCGGGATCACGATCAAGGCCCAGACCGCGCGCATGTACTTCCGCGCGGCCGACGGGCAGGACTACATCCTGAACCTGATCGACACCCCGGGCCACGTCGACTTCTCCTACGAGGTCTCCCGCGCGCTCGCCGCCTGCGAAGGGGCGCTGCTCATCGTCGATGCGGCCCAGGGCATCGAGGCCCAGACGCTGGCGAACGCCTATCTCGCGATCGACGCGAACCTCGAGCTCGTGCCGATCGTCAACAAGATCGACCTGCCTTCGGCCGATCCCGTGCGCGTGGCGCAGGAGATCGAGGACGTGGTCGGTCTCGACGCGGCCGACGTGCTGCCGGTGTCGGCGAAGACGGGGCAGGGCGTCGAGGCGGTGCTCCAGGCGATCGTCGACCGGGTTCCGCCGCCGCGGGGCGACGCGAGCAAGCCGACCCAGGCGCTCATCTTCGACGCCTGGTTCGACTCCTACGTCGGCGCCGTCATGCTGGTCCGGGTCGTGAACGGCGTGCTCCACAAGCGCGAGCGGATCCGCTTCATGATCGGCGGCCACGAGCACGAGATCACCCGCCTCGACGTGATCGACCCGAAGCCGCGCAGCGTCGACGAGCTCGCTGCGGGCGAGGTGGGACTCGTGATCGCCGGCGTGAAGACGCTCTCCGACGTCCAGATCGGCGACACGATCACGACCGCGTCGGGCGGTGCGACCGAGCCCCTCGAAGGCTTCCAGGAAGTGAAGCCGATGGTCTTCTCCGGGCTCTACCCGGTCGACGCCGAGGAGTACGAGGACCTGAAGGACGCGCTCTCGAAGCTCGAGCTGAACGACTCCTCGTTCACCTACGAGCCCGAGACGAGCGCGGCGCTGGGCTTCGGCTTCCGCTGCGGCTTCCTCGGCTTCCTCCACGCCGAGATCGTGCAGGAGCGCCTCGAGCGCGAGTACAACCTGAACCTGATCACGACGGCGCCGACGGTGCGCTACCGGGTCGTGCCCTACAGCGGTGACGAGTTCGAGATCGAGAGCCCGGCGGCGCTGCCGGATCCGACCGACATCAAGGAGATCCAGGAGCCCGTCGTGCTCGCGACGATCCACGTGCCGACCGAGTATCTCGGGGCCGTGCTCGGCCTCTGCCAGGATCGCCGCGGCGTCCAGAAGGACATGAGCGTCCACGGCGCCCGCGTCCAGGTCCGCTACGAGCTGCCCCTCAACGAGATCGTCACCGACTTCCACGATCGCCTGAAGAGCGCGACCCGCGGCTACGGCTCCTTCGACTACGAGCTGATCGGCTTCAAGGCCTCGGAGCTCGTCAAGCTCGACGTGCTCGTCAACGGCGATCCCGTCGACGCCCTCTCGCTGATCGTCCACCGGGACAAGGCCTACAACCGCGGCTCCGAGCTCGCCGAGAAGCTCAAGGAGTTCATCCCGCGCCAGCAGTTCCCGATCGCGATCCAGGCGGCGATCGGCAGCCGCGTGATCGCGCGGACGACGGTGAAGGCGGTCCGCAAGAACGTGCTCGCGAAGTGCTACGGCGGCGACATCACCCGCAAGCGGAAGCTCCTCGAGAAGCAGAAGGCGGGCAAGAAGCGCATGAAGATGGTCGGGCAGGTCGAGATCCCGCAGGAGGCCTTCCTCGCGGCGCTGCGGCTGGGGGACGACTAGCCGTGGCCCAGCGAGAGGACGAGACCGGGACCGGGCCGGAGGGGGACGGCGGCGCCGGGTCCGAGGCGACGAGCGTCGCGGGCATCGTCGACCAGGTCGTGACGCTGGTCATCGCCGTCGCGATCGCGCTCGCGATCCGGCAGTTCCTGGTCGAGCCCTACCGGATCCCGTCGGGCTCGATGTTCCCGACGCTCCTGATCGGCGACCACCTCTTCGTCAACAAGCTGGCCTACGGCCCGCGGCTCCCGTTCACCGACCTTCGCCTGCCGGGCCTGCGCGAGCCCGAGCGCGGCGACGTGGTCGTCTTCCAGGTCGGCCGCCCGCGCAATCGCCTGGGCGGCGTCGACATCATGCCGATCGACCTCGCGCCGCCGGGCACCCCGGCCGAGGACTTCGTGAAGCGCCTGATCGGCCTGCCCGGGGACCGGATCGACTGGCGCAACGGCCAGGTCTTCGTGAACGGGAAGCTCCTGCCGACGCGGGAGACGGGCGCCTCCTTCGTCGACGACCTGGGCCGGACCCACGTCGTGCGCAGCGAGGACCTCGGCGAGTGCCGCCACGCCGTCCTCGACGATCCGCGCAGCCAGAATCCCGGTCCGAGCGATCGCCTCGACCACGGCTCCTGGGTCGTCGAGCCCGGGCGCTACTTCATGATGGGCGACAACCGCGACAACTCCAACGACAGCCGCGGCTGGGGCACCGTCCGCCTCGAGGAGCTGAAGGGCCCGGCGGTGATCCTCTACTGGTCGTGGGACGTGAACGGCAACATGCTGTCGTTCTTCAATCCCGTGAACTGGTGGAAGGCCGAGAAGCGCTGGGACCGGATCTTCCAGCGCGTGCGTTGCGAGCCGGTTGCCGCCGCCGTCGATGGGACGCCCGGGTCGGGCGCCGCCCCCCGAGCCGGCTCGCCCGGCGGTGCGGGCGTCGCCGGCGTCGATTCGAGCGCCGGCTGACGCCGGGCGATTGCCGAAATCCGCGCGCGCGTTAGATTCCCGCCCGTTCCAACGCCCTTTAAGCCCGATCAGTGAGTCGGGGAAGGTCGAGGCCCTCGTGTCGAACCGCGCGTCGAACTCCGTGTCGAGCTCCGCCCCGAGCTCCGTGTCGAGCGGGGGGGCGCTCCCCGATTCCGCCGCCGCCGCGACCGCCTCCGAGCGCATCATCCTCGACGACGCCGCGATCCGCCGCGCGCTCATGCGCATCGCCCACGAGATCGTCGAGCGCACCGACCGCATGGACCGCCTCTACCTCGTCGCCATCCCGAACGGCGGCGTGCCCCTCGGCCGGATCCTGGTCGAGAACCTCGCGAGCCTGACCGGGCAGACGGTGCCGATGGGCATCCTCGACACGACCCTCTACCGCGACGACCTCTCGACGCGCAGCGCGCGGCCGCGGCTGCGCAGGACCGAGATGCCGTCCTCCGTCGACGACCGGATGGTCGTGATCGTCGAGGACGTCGTCTCGACCGGCCGCACGATCCGCGCGGGCATGGACGCCCTGATGGACTTCGGACGCCCGCGCAACGTGCGTGTGATGGCGCTCGTCGACCGGGGCCACCGCGAGCTCCCGATCAAGATCGATTTCGTCGGCAAGAACATCCCGACGCAGCCCGAGGACAAGGTCGTCTTCCTGAACGAGGCCGAGTCGGGTGGCCAGGGGCTCATGATCGTGGTTCGCGAAGGGGGGCAGCATGATCGGTCGTGACATCCTCGGGATCGAGGACCTCACGCGGGCCGAGATCGAGCTCATACTCGAGACGGCCGAGCGGATGCAGGAGATCGGGACGCGCGAGGTCAAGAAGGTGCCGACCCTGCGCGGGCGCACGCTGATCAACTTGTTCTTCGAGCCCTCGACGCGGACCCAGACCTCCTTCGAGATCGCCGGCAAGCGGCTCGCCGCCGACGTCGTGAACTTCTCGGTCGGCAGCTCCTCGGTCACGAAGCGCGAGACGCTGCTCGACACGGCGAAGACCCTCGACGCGATGGACCCCGACTGCGTGATCGTGCGCCACAAGGTGGCCGGCGTGCCCCACCGCCTCGCCGCGGTCCTCGGTGCGCCGGTGATCAACGCCGGCGACGGGGCCCACGAGCATCCCTCCCAGGCGCTGCTCGACATGCTGACCGTGAAGGAGCAGAAGGGTCGCATCGAGGGCCTCACGATCACGATCGTCGGCGACATCGCCCACAGCCGCGTCGCCCGCTCGAACATTTATGGTTTTTCCAAGCTCGGTGCCGAGGTTCGTGTCGCCGGTCCCCCCACGATGTTGCCTGCGGAGGTCGAGAGCCTCGGCGTCAAGAGCTTCACGAACCTGCGCGAGGCGATCGAGGGTGCGGACGTCGTGATGGCGCTGCGCATCCAGATGGAGCGCCTCGAGGGCGCCTGCTTCCCCTCCGTCCGCGAGTACGCCGCGACCTTCGGCCTCGACCGCGCGAAGCTTCGTTATGCGAAGGAGGACGCGATCGTGATGCACCCCGGTCCCGTCAACCGCGGGGTCGAGCTCTCCCACGAGCTCGCCGACCACCGGCCGAGCGTGATCCTCGACCAGGTTCGCAACGGCGTCGCCCTGCGCATGGCGCTCCTCTACCTGGTGGCCGGACGGCGGCGCAAGACGGCGGACGGCGAGAGCCGCGCGGCCTCCGCGGCCGGGGAGGAATGAGGCGATGACGCGCATCCTCGTGCGGGGCGGCCGGCTGCTCGATCCGGCGCAGGGGCGGGACGGGGCCTTCGATCTGCTGATCGAGGGCGGTCGGATCGCGGCGGTCGGCGAGAAGCTTTCGGCGGAGGGAGCCGAGGTCGTCGACGCGAAGGGCGCGTGGGTCGCGCCGGGCTTCGTCGATCTCCACGCCCACCTGCGCGCTCCCGGGCAGGAGTACAAGGAAGACCTGTCGAGCGGCGGGGCCGCGGCGGTGGCCGGCGGCTTCACGCAGGTCGCCTGCATGGCCAACACCTCGCCGGTCAACGACGACCCGTCGGTGACCAAGTACATCCTCGACCGCGCCGAGAAGGAGTCGGCGGCGAAGATCCGGCCGATCGCGGCGGCGACGCGCGGGCTCGAGGGCCAGGTCATGACGGAGATGATCGCCCTGCGCAGCGCCGGGGCGATCGCCTTCAGCGACGACGGCGCGACGATCATGGACGCGGGGGTCATGCGCCGGGTGCTCGAGTACTCGACGCTGGTCGGTGTCCCGATCATCGTCCACGCCGAAGACTGCCATCTGCGGGGCCACGGCGTCGTCCACGAGGGCGCCGTCGCGACCAAGCTCGGCCTGCCCGGCAACCCGGCGATGGCCGAGGAGATCATGGTCGCGCGCGACGTCCAGCTCGCGCGCTGGACCGGCGCCCATCTCCACGTCGCCCACGTCTCGACCGCCGGCGCCGTCGAGACGATCCGGCGCGCCCGCGAGGCGGGCGTCAAGGTGACCGCCGAGGTCACGCCGCACCACCTGACGCTGACCGACGCCGCGACCCTCGGCTTCGACACGAGCACCCGCGTCGCGCCGCCGCTGCGGAGCCAGGAGCACGTCGACGCGCTCCGACGCGGGCTCGCCGAGGGCGTGATCGACGCCATCGCGACGGACCATGCCCCCCACGCGACCTACGAGAAGGAGGTCGAGTTCACCGACGCGCCCCCCGGCATGATCGGCCTCGAGACGGCCCTCGCGGTCAGCCTCGAGCTCGTGCGCGCGGGCATCCTGTCCCCGCTCGAGCTCGTCCGGCGACTCTCGACCAACCCGGCGCGGATCTTCGGCCTGGAAGGCGGGAGCCTCGCCGTCGGCAGCCCCGCCGACGTCGTCCTGATCGATCCCGATCGGGGCTGGGTCTACGACCCGGGCCGCGGCCATTCGAAGAGCCGCAACTCGCCCTGGGCCGATCGGGCGATGACGGGCCGCGTGCTCGCGACCTTCGTCGACGGCCGACTCGTCTACAACCTGCAACGCGGATCGAACGCGGAGTGATGAACCGATGAGCGCCGCTCGGGCCTCGAAGGACGGAAGCATGCAAGACGGAAGAACGAAGGGCGGAGCCGCGCAGGGCGGTCCGGCGGTCCGACCGACGCCGGAGGCGCTGCTCGGGCGCGCGGTGCGACCCGCGGCGCTCGCGCTCGCGGACGGCACGATCTACCGGGGCCGCGCCTTCGGCGCGACGGCGGTGAACTCGGGCGAGGTCGTCTTCAACACCAGCCTCATGGGCTACCAGGAGATCGCGACCGATCCGTCCTACGCGGGCCAGATCGTCGCGATGACCTACACCCAGATCGGCAACGTCGGCGTCAACGCGATGGACGACGAGGCGCGCAAGCCCTTCCTCTCGGGCTTCGTGGTGAAGGAGCTCTTCGACGCGCCCTCGAACTACCGAGCCGAGGGCAGCTTCGACGCGAAGCTCGCGGCGGCCGGGGTGCCCGGCATCGCGGGCATCGACACGCGGGCGCTGGTGCGAAGGCTGCGGGACTTCGGGGCCCAGGTCGGGGTGCTCTCGACCGATCCCGCGGTCCAGGACGACGCCGAGCTGGTCGCCCGGGCGAAGCGCGCGCCGAATCTCGACGGCGTCGACTGGGTCGCGCGCGTGACCTGCGCCGAGCCCTACCGCTTCGGCGAGGGCGCGTGGCCCGGCGTCGAGGGGCAGCTGCCGCGCAAGCCGCGGCCGCAGCCGGTGCGTCGGATCGTGGCCTACGACTTCGGGATCAAGAGGAACATCCTGCGCCTGCTCGTCGAGCAGGGCTTCGAGGTCACCGTCGTCCCCGCGACGACCTCGGCGAAGGACGCCCTCGCGCTCTCGCCCGACGGCATCTTCCTCTCGAACGGTCCGGGCGATCCCGCGGCCGTCCAGGGGATCCAGCCGATCGTCCGCGAGCTGGTCCAGAAGAAGCCCGTCTTCGGCATCTGCCTGGGCCACCAGATCCTCGGCCTCGCCCTCGGCGGGACGACCAAGAAGCTCAAGTTCGGCCACCACGGCGGCAACCAGCCCGGCAAGGATCTCGCGACCGGCCGCGTCGCGATCTGCGCCGAGAACCACGGCTACGCGGTCGAGGCCGAGAGCCTGCGCGCCGCCGGCGAGCCGGTCGAGATCACCCACGTCAACCTGAACGATCAGACCGTCGAGGGCCTGGCCCATGCGACGCGTCCGCTCTTCTCGGTCCAGTACCACCCCGAGGCCTCCCCCGGGCCCCACGACGCCGACTACTTCTTCGGACGCTTCCGCCGGATGGTGGATCGCGTCGTCGCCGGCGAGAAGGTCTCCGGGGCCGAGATCTGCGGGATCGTCCCGAATTCGAACCAGGCGAAAGCCGTCCGGGAGTAGCGCGTGCCGAAGCGAACCGACATCCACACCATCCTCGTGATCGGCTCGGGCCCGATCGTGATCGGCCAGGCCTGCGAGTTCGACTACTCGGGGACCCAGGCCTGCAAGGCGCTCCGGGAAGAGGGCTACCGGGTCGTCCTCGTGAACTCGAATCCGGCGACGATCATGACCGATCCGGAGATGGCCGACCGGACCTACGTCGAGCCGATGACCGTCTCCTCGGTCGAGCAGATCATCGCGACGGAGAAGCCGGACGCGCTGCTGCCGACGATCGGCGGCCAGACGGCGCTGAACCTCGCGATCGCGCTGGCCGAGGCCGGCGTGCTCGAGAAGTACGGCGTCCAGCTGATCGGCGCGAACCTCGACGCGATCCACAAGGCCGAGGATCGCCAGCTCTTCCGCGCGGCGATGGAGCGGATCGGGCTCGCGATGCCCGCCTCCGGCATCGCGACGTCGATCGCCGAGGCCCGCGAGATCCTGAAGCGGACGAAGCTCCCGTCGATCATCCGACCGAGCTTCACGATGGGCGGCTCCGGCGGTGGCATCTGCGAGCGGGAGGAGGACTTCGACCGGATGGTGCAGTGGGCGCTCGATCAGTCGCCCACGACCCAGATCCTGGTCGAGCAGAGCTGCGTCGGCTGGAAGGAATACGAGCTCGAGGTGATGCGCGACCAGGCCGACAACGTCGTCATCATCTGCTCGATCGAGAACTTCGATCCGATGGGCGTCCACACCGGCGACTCGATCACCATCGCCCCGGCCCAGACGCTCACCGACCGCGAGTACCAGGAGATGCGCGACGCCGCGATCGCGATCATGCGCGAGATCGGCGTCGACACGGGCGGCTCGAACGTGCAGTTCGGCGTCAATCCCGAGGACGGCTCGCTGATCGTGATCGAGATGAACCCCCGCGTGTCGCGCTCCTCGGCGCTCGCGTCGAAGGCGACGGGCTTCCCGATCGCGAAGATCGCGGCCAAGCTCGCGGTCGGGTACTCCCTCGACGAGATCCGCAACGACATCACCCGCGTCACGCCCGCCTCCTTCGAGCCGACGATCGACTACGTCGTGACGAAGGTCCCGCGCTTCACCTTCGAGAAGTTCCCGGACACCGACAGCGAGCTCACGACCCAGATGAAGTCGGTGGGCGAGGTCATGGCGATCGGGCGGACCTTCAAGGAGTCCTTCCAGAAGGCGATCCGCTCCCTCGAGATCGGCCATGCCGGCTTCGAGCCGCCGGAGATCCCGGAAGGTGCGGCGGGGCTCGAGGCGCTCTCGAACCTGATCGACCGGCCGCGGGCCGGGCGGCCCTGGGCGCTGGCCGAGGCCATCCGCCGCGGTGCGACCGTCGAGGAGCTCTATCGCCGCACGAAGATCGACCGCTGGTTCCTGCGCAACATCGAGGAGATCGTCGAGGCCGAGAAGCGCCTCGCGGCGCTCCCGAAGAACGACCGGGTCCAGTGGCTGCGGCCCGCGAAGCAGCTCGGCTTCTCGGATCGGCGCCTGGGCGCGCTGTGGGGCGAGAGCGAGGCCGCCGTCCGCAAGCTGCGCCACGACCACGGCGTCCGTCCCGTCTACAAGCGGGTCGACACGTGCGCCGCCGAGTTCGTCGCCTCGACGCCGTACCTCTACTCGACCTACGAGGAGGAGTGCGAGAGCGAGCCGACGAAGCGCAAGAAGGTCATGATCCTCGGCGGCGGTCCGAACCGGATCGGCCAGGGCATCGAGTTCGACTACTGCTGCGTCCACGCCGTCTTCGCCCTGCGCGACGCGGGCTTCGAGACGATCATGGTCAACTGCAATCCCGAGACGGTGTCGACGGACTACGACACCAGCGATCGGCTCTACTTCGAGCCGCTCACCCTCGAGGACGTGCTCGAGATCGTCGACAAGGAGAAGCCCTGGGGCGTCGTCGTGCAGTTCGGCGGGCAGACGCCGCTCAAGCTGGCGGTCGCCCTCGAGCAGGCCGGTGTCCCCATCATCGGGACGCCGCCGGACGCGATCGACATGGCCGAGGACCGCGAGCGCTTCGAGGCGCTGCTCGAGCGCCTCGGGCTCGAGCGGCCGGCAGGCGACGTGGCCCGCAGCGCGGAGGAGGCGGAGCGGATCGCGGCGCGGATCGGGTATCCGGTGCTGGTCCGGCCGTCCTACGTGCTCGGCGGTCGCGCGATGCAGATCGTGCAGGACGTCGAAGGACTGCGGCGCTACATGCGCTTCGCGGTGCGGGCGTCGGAGGCCCATCCGGTGCTCGTCGATCGCTTCCTCGCGGACGCGGTCGAGGTCGACGTCGACGCGATCTGCGACGGCGAGCGGGTCGTCGTCGGCGGCATCATGGAGCACATCGAGGAGGCGGGCATCCACTCGGGCGATTCGGCCTGCTCCCTGCCGCCGTACTCGCTCCCGCCCGCCCGGATCGCCGACATCACCGAGGCGACGCGCAAGCTCGCACTCGCGATCGGCGTGCGCGGGCTCATGAACGTGCAGTTCGCGGTCAAGGACGGGCGCGTCTACGTGATCGAGGTCAATCCGCGGGCGTCGCGGACGGTGCCCTTCGTGTCGAAGGCGATCGGGGTGCCGCTGGCGAAGCTGGCGGCCCTCGTCATGGCGGGCCACAGCCTCGGGTCCCTCGGCTTCACGCAGGAGATCGTGCCGCGACACTTCTCGGTGAAGGAGGCGGTCTTCCCCTTCGTGAAGTTCCCGGGCGTCGACGTGCTGCTCGGTCCGGAGATGAAGAGCACCGGCGAGGTCATGGGCATCGACTCGGACTTCGGGCGCGCCTTCGCGAAGGCCCAGATCCAGGCGGGCAACAGCCTGCCGACGGAGGGCGCGGTGCTCGTGTCGGTGCGGGAGGAGGAGCGCGAGCGCCTGCGCGGGCCGATCGAGAAGCTCGTCGGCGCCGGCTTCCGGGTCGTCGCGACGCGGGGCACGGCGCAGTCGCTGCGCGCCATGGGAATCGCGGCGGAGGTCGTGAACAAGGTCCACGAGGGCTCGCCCCACACGGCGGACAAGATCGCCGCCGGCGAGATCGCCCTGGTCATCAACACCGTCGGCCCCGATCCGCGGGCGGTCGAGGACTCGAAGTCCCTGCGCCGGGCGGCCCTGCTGCGGCGGGTCCCGTACTGCACGACCCTCGCGGCGGCGCGCGCCTCGGCCGAGGCGATCCTCGCGCTGCGGGCGGAGCGCATCGGCGTCCGCTCGCTGCAGCTGGTCCACGAGCTCGATGCCCGGGCGGCGGGGCGGGCGGCGATCGTGCTGCCGGTGGCCCGAAGCGGGAGCGCCGCCTAAGTTCGCGGGGCGGGAGGTTCGCGGGGCGGGAGGTTCGCAGACCGGGAGGAGGGCGCGCGCCGGATGCCGGGGACGCTGCACGCGGAGGTTGCGCAGCTCCACCGCTGCGTGTCGGGCGTCGCCGAGGGCGGGGCGGTCGAGCCCGCCCGGGCCGCCCTCGCTCCGCTGCTGGCGCGGCGCCTGCCGACCGAGCTGCGCGGGCGCCTCGAGCGCCTCCGCCGGCGGCTCGAGCGCCTCGAGCCCGGGACGGTGGGGCGCGACGCGATCCGCGAGCTGCTCGAGCTGGTCGAGCCCTTCGGTCGCGTCGGCTGGGCCGACGAGCTGCTCGCGCGCTCCCTGGAGGCGCTTCCCGGCGTCGGGCCGAAGCGGGCCGAGGCCCTCGCGCGGCGGGGCCTCGAGCGGATCTCGGACCTGCTCTTCTGGCTGCCCTCGGACTACGAGGATCGGCGCGAGGTGGTCGGTGTCGCCGACCTCGTCGTCGGCCGGCGCGCCACCTTCGAGGCCGAGGTCAAGCTGGTCGACTGGATCCCGATGCGCCGCGGGGGCCGCTTCGGCCGCACGCTGCAGGCCGTCGTCGGCGACGAGCACGCGATCGTGAACCTCAAGTGGTTTCGCGGCGGCGAGATGATCGCGAGCCGCCTGACGAAGGGCCGCCGCGTGCTCGTGAGCGGCGACGTCGTCCGCTACCGCTTCTCGAAGGAGATCATCCACCCGGACATCGAGTTCCTCGACGCGGGGCGCCCGGCCGGGGCGGACGCGGCCCCGTCGGATGCGGGCGCGGCGCGCGCGACGGATGCGGAGGGATCGACGGGCGCGGCGAGTCCGGCGAGCGCGGCGGGGAATGCGGACGAGCGGGCCGCCGAGCGCGACGCGGAGGCGCCCGCGCGGGAGCTCGGTCGGGTCGTGCCGGTCTACTCGGCGCCGGACGGGCTGAATCCGCGCACCCTCCGCCGGCTGATCGCCCAGGCCGTCGAGAGCCACGCCGACCTCGTCGAGGGCCACCTGCCCGAGGCGCTCGTCGCCGAGCGCGGCCTGCCCGGGGTGCCGGAGGCGCTGCGCGCGCTCCACCTCCCCGACGCAGCGACCGACGTCGCGCGCGCCGCCGCCTTCGCTTCGCCGGCCCACGAGCGCCTCGTCCTCGAGGAGCTCTTCCTGCTCGAGCTCGGCCTCGCGATGCGCCGCGCGCGGGTCGCGCGCCAGCCCGGCGTCGCGATCGACGCGACTCGGGCGGAGTCGCGGGAGGCGGCGAAGGCGCTGCCCTATCGCCTGACCCAGGCCCAGCGCCGGGTGATGCGCGAGATCCTCGACGACCTCGCGAAGCCCCACCCGATGAACCGCCTCGTCCAGGGCGACGTCGGCAGCGGCAAGACGGTCGTCGCCCTGCTTGCGGCGGTCGCCGTCGCGGCCTGTGGTGGGCAGACCGCCCTGATGGCCCCGACGGAGCTGCTCGCGGAGCAGCACTTCCGCACGCTCTCGAAGCTCGCGGCGCTGCTCGCGCCGAAGGTGCGGATGCGGGTCGGGCTGCTGACCGCGTCGCTGCCTCGGGCGGAGATCCGGGCGGTGCGCGGGCTGCTCGCGATGGGAGAGCTCGATCTCGTGGTCGGGACCCACGCGCTGGTGCAGGGCGAGGTCCAGTTCCGCAACCTCGTGCTCTCGATCGTCGACGAGCAGCACCGCTTCGGCGTGCTCCAGCGCGCGGCGCTGGCCGCCGTGCGCGGTGACGGCCGCTTTCCCCACCGCCTCGTCATGACGGCGACACCGATCCCGAGGAGCCTCGCGCTCTCCCTCTACGGCGAGGTCGACGTCTCGTTGATCGACGAGCTGCCGCCCGGGCGCAAGCCGATCGAGACGATCCTGCTGCGGGCGGGGGAGGGCGCGCGCGTGATGGAGCTCGTGCGGGCGACGCTCGCCCGGGGTGAGCAGGTGTACGTCGTCTATCCGCTGGTCGAGGAGAGCGAGAAGATCGACCTGCGCTCGGCGATCGAGTCGAGCGAGCAGATCGCGCGCAGCTTCCCGGGCGTGCGCGTCGATCTCGTCCACGGTCGGCTCGAGGCCGCCGAACGCCACGCGGCGATGGAGCGCTTCGCGGCGGGGGAGACGAAGATCCTGGTGGCCACGACGGTGATCGAGGTCGGGGTCGACGTGCCCAACGCGACGCTGATGGTGATCGAGCACGCCGAGCGCTTCGGGCTCGCCCAGCTCCATCAGCTGCGCGGCCGCGTCGGTCGCGGCGGTCAGCAGGGCCACTGCGTGCTCGTCGCCCGCGGCACCAACGCGAAGAGCGAGGCACGGCTGCGCGCGATGGTCGAGACGACGGACGGCTTCCGGATCGCCGACGCGGATCTCGAGATCCGGGGCCCCGGCGACTTCCTCGGGACCCGCCAGAGCGGTCACGTCCCCGAGCTGCGCATCGCCGACCTGCTCCGCGACGCGCGCCTGGTCGCCGTCGCGCGGCAGGCGGCGCGCGCCGTCGTCGAGCGGGATCCGAAGCTCGCGGCGTGGCCCGCGACGCGGCGGGCGGTGCGCGCGCGCTGGGGCAAGCGGATCGATCTCTCGTCGATCGGCTGATGGCCGCGGCGGGAGCGCGCGGACCTCGCACCGGACGCGTCGCCGGCGCGAGGCCGCGGGCGGGCTTGACGGCCGTCGGAAGCTCGCCTAATCAAGCCCACATGGTCGGATTCGATCGTTCCATCGTGTCGCGTGTCGCGTCGCCGGTTTCCGGCGAGGCGCTGGCGCTGTTCCTCCTCCTCCTTAGCGAGGCGGGCGGGGACTAGCGCGCGATCCGATCGGTTCGAACGACGAAAGCCCCCTCCCGCCGGAATCCACGGCATCACGGGAGGGGGCTTCGTCGTTTCGGGGATCGACCCGACTCGAAGGTCGATTCGAGCGATCCGGTCGCGACGAGCCGGGGCCGCGCCAGCGGGGCGGCTCCATCCCGCCCGATGCCGTCCGGCGGGGCGAGCGGGGCGGGAGGCTCGCGGATGGAGACGGTGAAGAAGAGGACGGAGGCGTCGCCGCAGGGGGCGGGGGCGCGACACGCTGGGGTGTCGAAGCGGGACGAGGCGGGGCCCGGGGAGCGGCGCGCGCGGGCGGGCGCCCGGCGCGGGGTGATGCCCTTCGCGCGCTATCGGGCCGCGGCTCCGATTGCCCTCGACGATCGGCGCTGGCCTGGGCGGACGCTCGGGCACGCGCCGCGCTGGTGCAGCGTCGATCTGCGCGACGGCAATCAGGCCCTCGCCCAGCCGATGGGCATCGAGCAGAAGCTCCGGCTCTTCGACGCCCTCGTCGCGATCGGCTTCGAGGAGATCGAGGTCGCCTTCCCGTCGGCCTCGCGGACGGAGTTCGAGTTCGTCCGTCGCCTGATCGACGAGGGGCGCATTCCCGCACACGTCGCGATCCAGGTCGTGACCCAGTGCCGGCCCGATCTGATCGAGCGGACCTTCGAGGCGATCGCGGGGGCGCCTCGCGCGATCGTGCATTTCTACAACTCGACCTCGCCGGTCCAGCGCCGCGTCGTGTTCCGCTCGGATCGCGCGGGGATCGTGAAGATCGCCGTCGACGCGGCGCGGGAGGTCCGGCGTCGGGCCGAGGCGCTGCCGGGGCAGTCGATCCGCTTCGAGTACTCGCCGGAGAGCTTCTCGTCGACCGAGCTCGAGTTCTCCCTCGAGATCGCCGAGGCGGTCCTCGAGACGCTGGGGGCGAGCGAGCGGGCGCCGGTGATCCTCAATCTGCCCTCGACGGTGGAGGTGTCGACCCCGAACGTCTACGCGGACCAGATCGAGTGGATCGGGCGCCATCTCGCGCGCCGCGACGCCGTCGTCCTGTCGGTCCATCCGCACAACGACCGGGGCTGCGCCGTCGCCGCGGCGGAGCTCGCGTGTCTGGCCGGGGCGGACCGCGTCGAGGGCACGCTCTTCGGCAACGGCGAGCGCACGGGCAACGTCGACCTCGTGACGCTGGCGCTCAATCTCGTCTCGGCCGGGGTCGACCCGGAGCTCGACTTCCGCGACCTGCCGGCCCTCGTCCGTCGGGTCGAGGCGGCGAACCGATTGCCGGTGCATCCGCGCCACCCCTACGCGGGCGAGCTCGTCTTCACGGCGTTCTCGGGCTCCCACCAGGATGCCATCCGGAAGGGGCTCGCGGCCCTGGAGGCGGAGGCTGGCCCGCGCTGGGAGGTCCCGTACCTCCCGATCGATCCGGCCGACGTGGGGCGCGACTACGAGGCGGTGATCCGGATCAACAGCCAGTCGGGCAAGGGCGGCATCGCCTACCTGCTCGAGACGGACGCCGGGTACCGGATTCCGCGGGGCATGCAGATCGAGTTCTCGCAGGTCGTGCAGGCCGGCGCGGATCGCTCCGGCGAGGAGGTCTCGAGCGGCCGACTGCGCGCGCTCTTCGAGCGCGAGTATCTCCACCCCGAGACGGCGCCGCGCCTCGACGGCCATCGCTCGCTCGTGTCGGCCGGGGATGGGGCGCCGCAGCGACTCGAAACGACGATCCGATGGGCCGGGGTTGCCCACGCGCTGGCCGGGGAAGGCATCGGCCCGATCGACGCGTTCGTGGGCGCCGTGGCCGGTCTGATCGGGCGGCCGATCCGCGTCGGCGACTACCACGAGCACGTGCTCGGCCCGCGCGGTGCCTCGACCGCGGTGGCCTACGTCGAGCTCGTGCTGGAGCCGGGATGTGCACTCTACGGAGCGGGCGTCGCCGGGAGCATCGTCGACGCGTCGCTCGCCGCGGTCTGCTCGGCGCTGGGGCGCGCGGTGCAGAAGGGCTGGCTCACCCCACCGGCCGGGCCATCCCGCCCGGCCTGAGCCGGGCGATCGCGTCGGCCCGGATCCCGGGCTGGGGAATCAGCGATGGTGGCCGCCGCCGTGGTGTCCGCCGCCGGAGAAGCCGCCCGCGTGGTGGCCGCCACCGCTGATGCCGCCCCCGCCGCGGTGCCCGCCGCCGCCGCTGAAGCCGCCGATCGATGCGCCCCGGCCACCGCCGTGGCCCATCGATCGGCCGAGGTGGGCGGGCCCGCCTCCACCGCCGTGGCCGCGTCGGTCACCGCCGAGCCCATACGGGGCGGAGAAGCCCGACGAGCGTCCACCGTGGCCCGCGAGCCCGCGCTCGAGCCGGGTCCGGGCGAGGCCGCGATCGAATCCCTGCGGCGTACCCGCGTGGAAGGCCTGGCGCCCGCCGTGGCGTCCGCCGAGGCCAGCGTTGGGGCGGGTCGTCATGCGGTCGTGGCGCGCGTAGGGCCCCGACGGACCGCTCGAGACGTTCGGCGGGCCGTGTCGTCCGTGGTGACCGCCGCCGCGCATCGCCGGGGTGCCGCCGTCGCGACGGGCGTCGTAGGCGCGGTGGCCCCGGTCGATCCGGCCGCCGCCGCTCTGGCTCGGGCTGAGACCCGAGCCGGGCGAGCCCGCGGCGCCGGGGTGGTGGCCGCGGGGGTGGCCGCTTCCCAGGCGACCGCCGCTCCGGTTGCCGTCGAAGCGATGCCCGCTGCGGCCCCCGTCGACCCGGGAGTCGTAGCGCTGATGCGGGCGGTGGCCGTCGAAGGTCCGCGGGCGGTGGTGGCTGTAGCTCGAGCCGCCATGGTGATGGTGCGAGCCCGAATAGCCGCCGCCCCAGTAGTAGCGGCCCGGATAGGCCCAGGAATTGAAGCCGCCGTAGTAGCCGCCGAGGCCGTAGCCGAAGCCGTACCCGGCATACGGATAGCCGTATCCGTAGCCCCCGCCGTAGTAGTTTCCGTACCACCCGAGGAAGTAGGGCGAGGGCAGGCCGATGCCGACGTAGGTGCCCCCGCCGCCCCAGCGGAAGCCGACGTGGGTCCAGACCGAAGCCGGATACCAGTACGGGTAGGCGTACCACGACGGGTAGCCGAACCAGTAGGGGTAGGGATTCGTGTTGACGTAGTTGTCGACGCGGATGACGCGGGTCTGGGTCGTCGTGGCGTTGGGGTTGCCGTTGGTGTTCGCGTTGTTGTTCGCGTTGGTGCCGTCGTCCAGGGCGTAGCCGTGCTCGTTGGCGAACTCGCGGGCCGCGCTCTGCAGGGCCTCGCGCTTCTTCGGGTCCTGCATCTCCTGGGCCCAGGTCTTCTCCTGCTGGCTGCGCTGGGCGACGACGTCCTGATGCAGGCCGTCGAAGCGGGCCTCGACGCGCGTCGGGTCGGCGCGGTAGGCGGCGCCGATGCGCGTCGCGACGCCGACGTTGTCGACGAGCAGCGTCATCAGGTCGGGCCGCGCGCGCAGGCGCTGGAAGGCGGTGCGCACGTCGGCGGGATGCTCGGAGAGGACGCCGGCGAAGTCGCGCTCGGCCTCGAGGTCGAGGGCGTAGACCTCGACCCAGGTCGAATAACGCTTGCGGCCTTCACTGCGGATCGCGGCCCGGATCTCCTCGGGATGGCGCGCGGCGATGCGCTCGAGGTCGGCGTCGGTCTTCTCGCCGCCGCGGGCGAGGTCGGCGACGAGACCGGGGTAGCGGACGATGTCCCAGACCTGCTCCTGATCCGCCCGGGGCAGTCCGTCGATGAGCTTCGCGAAGGCGTCCGCGGAATCGTTCTGGATCTCGGAGATCGAGAGCAGCGTCTCGGGCTCGCCCGCGGCGACGAGGGCCGCATGCCGGTCCTGGGCGTCGTAGCCCGCGAGCTCCTCGGCGATCGCGCGGTCCTCCTCCCGGAAGCCGCCGACGTCGAGCCGCGGATCGAGCGCCGATGCGAGGGGCGCCGCCGCGAAGGTCAACAGGGCACCGAGCCACGTGAGGATGAGCCGCATGTTCTGGACTCCTCGAGCGGACGGGATCCGGCAAGCCGACCCGCCCCCCCTTCGTGAGTGGCCATGATGCCGCGTCGGGTTCCGGTTTGTCTTGTCGGTCGCCCGGGCGGATTCCGACCGTGCGTCCGCCTCGTGACCGGATCGGTCCCACGCGTTGCGTACAATGCGCTGGCTCCCGGCTCCCCCGGCCGGGGCCGCTCCCGTGGGCGAGTCGTTTCCGGAGCACGCCAGCTTGTTTCGTTTCCTGCATGCCGCCGACATCCACCTCGACAGCCCGCTCCAGGGCCTCGAGCGCTACCCCGATGCCCCGGCGGACGCCGTCCGGGGGGCGCCGCGGCGCGCGTTCGAAGCCCTGATCGATCTGGCCATCGGGGAGCGAGTTGCCTTCGTCCTGCTGGCCGGCGATCTCTACGATGGCGACTGGAAGGACTACAACACGGGACTCTTCTTCGTCGCGCAGGTCCGGCGCCTGGCCGAGGCCGGCATCCCCGTCTACCTCGTCTCGGGCAACCACGACGCCGCCAGCCAGATCACGAAGCGCCTCTCGCTTCCGCCGAACGTCCACCACTTCGCGTCGCGCCGCCCGGAGACGGTCGAGCTGCCGGCCTACGACCTCGCGATCCACGGTCAGAGCTTCGCCGCGCGCCGGGTCGCCGAGGATCTCGCGGCCGCCTATCCGACGGCGGATCCCGGCCGGACCGAGATCGGCCTGCTGCATACCTCCCTCGACGGCCGCCCCGGTCACGCGCCCTACGCGCCGTGCACGGCCGACGGCCTGCTCGCCAAGGGCTACGCCTACTGGGCGCTCGGCCACGTCCATCGCCGGGAGATCGTCGCCCGGGATCCCTGGATCGTGTTCCCCGGCAATCTCCAGGGCCGCCATGCCCGGGAGACCGGCGGCAAGGGCGCGTCGCTCGTCACGGTCGACCATGGCCGCGTCGTCGACGTGGTCCACCACGACCTCGACGTCGTGCGCTGGGCGCGAATCGAGCTCGAGCTCGCCCGGGTCGAGCATCCCGACGATGCGCTGGCGCAAGTGCGAGATTCGCTCGTCGCGGCGCTCGCCGAGGCCGACGGGCGCCTCGTCGCCGCGCGCGTCGTGCTGACGGGGGCGACCCGGGCGCACGGCGCGCTGGTGCGCGAGCCGATGCGCTGGCTCCACGAATGCCGCCTGCTGGCGAGCGGGCTCGGTGAGCCCGGCGTCTGGCTCGAGCGGCTGGAGGTCGCGACGCGTCCCCGCGGTGGGCTCGAGCGCCTGCTCGAGCGCGACGACGCCCTCGGCGGATTGCTGCGGCGGATCGAGTCCCTCGACGAGCAGGGGCCCGTCGATCTCGCGCGGACCCTCGAGGAGCTCTCCGAGCTGAAGCGGCGGCTCCCCGCGCCCCTGCTCGCCGAAGGCGGCGCGATCGCCGACGAGTCCGGCCGCGAGGGGCGCTTCGACCCGACGGATCCGGCGTGGCTGCGGGCGCGGCTGCCGGCGGTGCGCGATCTGCTGTGGTCCCGGCTGCTCGACGGGGAGGCGCCCGAATGAGGATCGACGAGCTCGGCCTCGACGCGTTCGGTCCCTTCAGCGATCGGCGTCTGGTGCTCTGCGAGGGCGGTGGAGAGGCGGGCGACGCCGGACTGTGTCTCGTCTACGGCCCGAACGAGGCGGGGAAGAGCTCCGCCCTGCGCGCGATCCGCGGGCTCTTCTACGGCATCGACCACGACTCGCGCGACAACTTCGTCCACGCCCATGCCGACCTGCGGGTCGCTGCGCGGCTGCGCTTCCAGGACGGCTTCACGGCGCGGCTCGTCCGCCGCAAGGGGCGCAAGCAGACGCTGACGGGGGAGGGCGAGCCGGGGGAGGAGGCGGTGCGGCGGCTGACCGCCCTGACCCAGGCGATCCCCGAGGCGCTCTTCCGCCATCTGTACGGGCTCGACCATCCCGCCCTCGTCGAGGGCTCGGCCCAGCTGCTCGAGGACGGCGGCGAGCTGTCGCGGGCGCTCTTCGGCGCCGGGCTCGGGATCGTCCACCTGCGCAAGCTGATCGACGATCTCGAAGCGGAGGCGGCGGCGCTCTTCAAGCCCCGTGGCTCGAACCAGCGCATCGCGATCTCCCTGGCGGAATGGAAGGAGATCCAGGTTCGGATCCGCGACGAGACCCTCGATCCGGGTCGCTTCGAGGAGCAGGCCCGCCGGACCCGGGCGCTCGAGGTCCGGTTCCGCGAGCTCGACGACGCGCTCGCCGGAATCCAGGTCGAGCTCGCGCGGGTGCGGCGGCGGCGGGACGCCGGCCTCGCGCTCGTCCAGGCGGAGCAGGCGCGTGAGCAGGTCCGGGCGCGCATCGAGCGCGAGATCGCCCGCGAGGCGGCGCTCGTGCTCGACCCCGGGCTGCTCGCCGATCGCGAGCCGATCGAGGATCTCCACCAGCGCCTCGAGAGCTATCGCGAGGCGCGCGACCAGCTGCCCCGGCGCGAGGAGCCCGCGGAGCGGCTGGGCGAGGTCGCGCGCTCGAGGCGGTGCTCGGGCTCCGAGCTCGGCGGGGCGTCCGAGGCGGTGCTCCGAAGGATCGCCGCGCGCACCGCCCGGGTGCGGGCGCTCGTGGCTGATTCGGCGCGCAGCCTCGACCGGCTCGAGGAGGCGAAGGAGGCCGAGCGCGAGGCCCGGCGCGAGCTCGAGCGGCTCGACGCGCTCGCGCTGCGGGAGGGCGAGGAGGCCGCGCAGGCCGACGCCGATCCGGTGCCCCTCGAGCAGGCGCAGCGAAGGGCCCAGCGCCTCGGTCCGATCGACGAGGAGATCGAGGAGGCGGAGCGCGGCCTCGCTGCGCTCGAGGGCGACGCCGCGCGGATGCGGGAGCGCCTCGGGCTCGGGGGGATTTCGGACGCCGTGCTCGAGGCGCTGGCGATTCCCTCGCGGGTCGTGATCGAGGGCCATGCCCGGCGCCAGGCGACCCACCGCGACGAGGTCGCGCGGCGCCATCAGGCGCGCGAGGCGCTGGCCGAGGAGCGAAGGGCGGTCGGCGAGGAGCTCGGCCGCCTGCGCGGCGAGGGCGGGCTGCCGAGCGAGGCCGAGCTGGCGGCGGAGCGCGCCCGGCGCGATGCGCAGTGGCGGGGGCTGCGCGCGCGTCTCCTCGACGTCTCTGGTCCCGCGGCGCCCGGCCCCGACGCGGCGGAGGCCGCGGCGGATTTCGAGTCGACGATGCACGGCGCGGATCGGCTGGCGGACCGGCTGCGCAGCGAGGCGAGTCGCGTGGCGCGGGGCGCCGAGCCTGCGCCCGCGCGGTCCGTCTCGAGGAGGCGCTCGACGAGTCGGATCGGACGCCTGCCCGGCTCGAGGTCGCGGGGGCGGAGCTCGCGGCGGATTGCGCGCCGTATGGCTCCTCGGCGCTCGGCGCGAGCCGGGCGCCGGAGGGGCGGATCGCCTGGTGCGGCGAGGTCGACGGCCGCCCGAGCTCGTCGCGCGCCGCCGTGCCCTCGCCGATCGCCACGCGCGTCTGGTCGAGGCGCGACGCGGGGCGGAGGGGCTTCGCGCCGTGCTCGAGCCGGCGGGAGCGCCGTCCGCCGCGGACGAGCTGCCCTGGCCTTGGCTCGAGCGGGCGGAGCGCGAGCATGCCCGTCTGCTCGAGCGGCGACAGCGGCGGCGCGACGCGGCCCAGGCCCGAAGCCAGGCGGAGCAGCAGATCGAGCGCGCGGGCAAGGCGCGCCTGCAGTCGGCGGACCAGCTCGCGCGCGCCGAGGCCGAGTGGCAGGCCGAGCGCGTCGCGCCGCGCTGCCCGAGGCGACGCGCCCCGAGCAGGCCGGCGCCTGGCCCGACGCGATCGGCGGCCTGCTCGAGCGGCGGCGCGAGGTCGACGCGCCGCGGCGCCGCGTCGAGCTGATGCGCGAGCTGGTGGCGCGCTTCGAGGCCCAGTGTGCCGCGCTCGTCGCGCGCCATCGCCCCGGCATCGCCGAGCTCGCGCCCGAGGTGGCGGCGCTCCGTCTGAAGCGGGAGCTCGATCACGCCGGCGCCCAGGCGACCAGCCGAGGCGATCGCGACGGCGCTCGCGGACGCGCGCCATGAGCTCGCGCAGGTCGAGCACCGGGTCGAGCAGGCTCGTGCAAGGCGCGGCGGGCGCTGACCCACGCGGGCGACGCGGCGGCCGCGGACGCGGGGGCGGAGACGGGGGCGAAGGGCGAGACGGAGGTGGGGGCGGAGGCCGAAGCGGAGGCCGCGGAGACCGATCGCCTCGCCGCGCGGATCGCACAGCTCGAAGATCGCCTGCAGGCGCTGCAGGAGGAGAAGGTGGCCTGCGCCCAGGCGCTCGGCCTCGAGCGCGCGGCGCTCGAGGCGATGGACGGCAACGCGCGGATCGCCGAGCTCGCGGAGCGCGCCGAGAGCCGGCTCGCCGCGGTGCGCAGCGACGTCGTGCGTTATGCGGAGCTGCGCCTCGCGCGCCAGATCCTCGAGCAGGAGATCGAGGCCTATCGACGCGAGAACCAGGGCCCGCTGCTCGCGGAGGCGGGGCGGCTCTTCGCCGAGCTGACGCAGGGCGCCTATCCGACGATCCTCTCGGATGCGGGGGAGGGGGGCGGGGCGCGCCTCGTCGCGGTGAATCGGGCCGGGCGCGAGCGCTTCGTCGACGCGCTCAGCTCGGGGACGCGGGATCAGCTCTTCCTCGCGCTGCGCCTCGCTGCGCTCACGACCTCGAGCGAGCGGGCGGAGCCGATGCCGCTGATCGCCGACGACATCCTGATCGAGTTCGACGACGATCGCACGCGCGCGACCCTCGAGGTCCTCGCCCGGGTCGGCGAGCGGACCCAGGTCCTGCTCTTCACCCATCACCGCCGCGTCGTCGAGCAGGCCGCCGCCCTCGGGCGGCGCGCGCGGATCATCGAGCTGTGAGCCTGCGCGCCGGGCGCTCCTCGCCGGGCGCGGATCGCGATCCCGACGACGGGGCCCATCCGCGCGATCGACTGCCCCGGACCCTCTCGCTCGGGGACGCGACGCTGCTGATCGTCGCCTCGGTCGTGGGCAGCGGGATCTTCTTCACGCCTTCGCAGGTCGCGGCCCTGCTGCCGAGCGCGGGCTCTACCTCGCCGTCTGGGTCGCGGGCGCGGGGATCTCCTCGGTCGGGGCGTTCATCAACGCGGAGCTCGGGGCGATGTTTCCCCGGGCCGGGGGCAACTACGTCTACCTGCGCGAGGGCCTCCATCCCGCCGCGGGCTTCCTGGCGGGCTGGCTCAGCTTCTTCGCGATCTACGCCGGGACGATCGCGGCGCTCGCGGTGGTCGCCGTCGAGTTCCTGGCGCCCGCCCTCGGCCTCGAGCGCCGGGGGATCCTCGTCGGGGCGGCCGGGCTCGTCGTCGCGGTGTCGGTGCTGAACCGGTTCGGCACCCGCCTGGGGGCCGCCTTCAACAACCTGACCTCCCTCGTGAAGGTGGCCGCGATCGCCGGCTTCGTCGTGCTGGGTCCGACGCTCGGAACGGGGAGCTTCGAGCCCTGGCGAGGGACCGCTTCGACGGGGGGCGCGTCGGCCTGGCTCGCGTTCGGACAGGCGCTCTCGCCGGTGCTCTTCAGCTATCTCGGCTGGAATGCCAGCGTCTACGTCGCGAGCGAGATCCGCGATCCCCGGCGCAACGTGCCGCGCTCGCTCTTCCTCGGGCTCGGGCTCTGCACCGCCCTCTATCTCGCCCTCAACGCCGTCTACCTCTACGCGCTGACCCCCGCCGAGATCGCGGCCGCCCCGGATACCGGCGAGGCCGCGGCCCGGGCGCTCTTCGGACCCGCCGGCGGCCGGCTGGTCGCGGCCTTCGTGCTCGTCTCGGTCCTCGGGACCCTGAACGCCCAGATCCTGATCGGCCCGCGCATCGTCTACGCGATGGCCCTCGACGAGCACTTCTTCTCCCGCGCCTCCCGGGTCCACGCGACCTACCTGACGCCCTCGGCGGCGATCACCGTCCAGGCCGGCATCGCGATCGGCCTGATCTTCTTCCTCGAGACCTTTCCCAAGGCCCTCGACTTCACCGTCTTCGCGATCCTGCTCGCGAGCCTGGCCGACACGCTCGCGCTCTTCCGCCTGCGTCAACGGCGCCCCGACCAGCCGCGCCCCTACCGGGCCTTCGGCCATCCGGTCCTGTCCTGGCTCTACCTCGGGATCACCCTCGCCATCGCCGCTGCGATCGTGCTCGCGAGCCCCCGCGAATGCGCGGTTGCCGTGCTCTTGCTGGTCGCCGGACTCGGTCTGTATTGGCCCGTCCGGGCAGGGAAAACGGCGCGGCCGCCGGGCCCGTGAGCGGCTTCCCCGCGCTACCTCCGGCGCCGATTCTCCAGTACGATCCGGCCCACTCGAAAGGTTCCCAGGGATGCGAAGACGCGACGGCCGGATGGCTCGCTAGCCCGCCGGGGCTCGGCCCCCGTCTCCTCGTGCCCGTGCCCGGATCCGGGTGGACCGCTGCCGACTCCGCGTCGGAGCGGATCGCCGGACGGGGCCGGGCAGCGCGGGTCGGACGGGGCGACGGGAAACGGTGGGCGCTCGATCGAACGCACGGCTCGCGGTGCGCCTCGAAGGGGCGTGACTCCGATCCGGATGGCCCGGTCCGACCGACCCGGTCGATCCGGCCGATCCGGCGGATCCGGCAGAAGAGGTCGCCGCGGACCTCATCCGGCTCTCCATCCAACCGAATCGCTTCGCCCGTCGTCCAGCCGACGGGCGGGCGCCGACCACAGGAACGACTCGCCATGACCCAGGGACCGACCGAGACCCCGAAAGAATTCCGCCACGACTTCCACAAGCTGAACCGGCTTCCCCCCTACATCCTGTCCGTCGTGACGGACATGGCGCGCGCGGGGCGGCGGGCCGGCGAGGACATCATCGATCTCGGCATGGGCAATCCCGACATGGGAACGCCGCAGCACATCGTCGACAAGATCTGCGAGGCGGCCCAGGACCCGCGCAACCACCGCTACTCGTCGTCGCAGGGCCTGCCGAACCTGCGCGCCGGCATCTGCGAGTGGTACGCGCGGCGCCATCAGATCAGCCTCGACCCGAACACCGAGGCCGTCGCGGTGATCGGGGCGAAGGAGGGGCTCTCCCATTTCGTGCTGATGACGGTCGGGCCGGGCGACGTCGTGCTCGTGCCCGATCCGGCGTACCCGATCCATCAGTACGCCGTGATCATCGCCGGCGCGGACCTGCGCAAGGTCGCGCTGACCGCAGACTCGGACTTCTTCGCGAATCTCGAGCAGGCGGTCGCGCGGACCTGGCCGCGGCCGAAGATGCTCATCATCTCGTTCCCCGCGAACCCGACGACCCACGTCGTCGATCTCGCCTTCATGGCGCGCATCGTCGAGTTCGCGAAGGCGAACGACATCATGATCGTCCACGACTTCGCCTACGCCGAGATCAGCTTCGACGGCTACAAGCCGCCGTCGATCCTCGAGGTCCCCGGCGCGAAGGACGTCGCGATCGAGTTCACGTCGTTCTCGAAGAGCCACAACATGGCCGGCTGGCGCGTCGGCTTCGCCTGCGGCAACCCGCAGATGATCCACGCGCTCAAGCGCATCAAGTCCTACCTCGACTACGGCATGCCCCAGCCGATCCAGATCGGCGCGATCACCGCCCTGCGCGGTCCCCAGGACTGCGTGACCGAGACGGTCGCGGTCTACAAGGAGCGCCGCGACGTCCTGATCGACGGCCTCGGCCAGGACGGCGAGGGCTGCTGGAAGATCGAGAAGCCCCTCGGCACGATGTTCGTCTGGGCCCCGATCCCGGAGAAGCTCCGCCCGCTGGGCTCGCTCGAGTTCTCGAAGCGCCTGCTCAAGGAGGCGGGCGTGGCCGTCTCGCCGGGCATCGGGTTCGGCGAGGCGGGCGAGGGCTTCGTGCGCTTCGCGCTGGTCGAGAACAAGCACCGCATCCGCCAGGCGGTGCGGGGGATCCGGCGCTTCCTGCGCGAAGCGAAGGTCTGAGGGGAGCGAGATGAGCGGGCAGGCAGGCAGGAACCCGGGCGGCGACGCGGGCAAGCCGGTGGGCATCGGACTGATCGGCTTCGGCACGATCGGCCGGGGCGTCGTCAAGGTGCTGCGCGAGAACGCGGCGGTCATCGAGAAGCGGCTCGGCTTTCCGCTGCGCATGGTGCGGATCGCGGACCTCGACACGAAGACCGATCGCGGCATCCCGCTCGACGGGATCCAGTTCGACGCCGACGCGAAGGGCTTGATCGCGGATCCCCGCGTCGACATCGTGATCGAGCTGATCGGCGGCTACGACGTCCCGCGCCGGCTCATCCTCGAGGCGATCGCCGCGGGCAAGCACGTCACGACCGCCAACAAGGCGCTGCTCGCCCTCCACGGCAAGGAGATCTTCGCCGCCGCCGCGCAGGCGGGTCTCGACGTCGGCTTCGAGGCCTCGGTCTGCGGCGGGATCCCGCTGCTGCGCGCCCTGCGCGAGGGGCTCGCCGCGAACCAGATCGAGAGCGTGTTCGGGATCCTGAACGGGACGACGAACTTCGTGTTGACCCAGATGGAGGCGACCGGCGAGGACTTCGACGCGGTCCTCAAGAAGGCCCAGCAGCTCGGCTACGCCGAGGCCGACCCGACCTTCGACGTCGAGGGCATCGATGCGGCCCACAAGCTCTCGCTGCTCGCGACGATGGCCTTCGGGGCCGAGCTGACCTTCAAGGACATCCCGACCCAGGGGATCCGCGGGCTGCAGCCGATCGACTTCCAGCTGGCCGCCGAGTTCGGCTACCGCATCAAGCTCCTCGGCGTCGCGAAGAGCCACAAAATGGGCGGGCAGCCGGGCGGGCGGGAGCAGCTCGAGGTCCACGTCCGGCCGACCATGATCCCGGCATCGAGCCTGCTCGCGAAGGTCGACGGCGCGATGAACGCCGTCGTCGTGCGCGGCAATGCCGTCGGGCCGACGCTCTACTACGGAGCCGGCGCCGGTGAGATGCCGACGGCGAGCGCGGTCGTCTCGGATCTCATGGAGATCGCGCGGGAGATCCGGCGCGGCGGGCGAGGGCCGGTGTCCCCGATGTCGTTCCTCGCGGAGCACATCGCCCCGATGCCGCTGGTCGCGGAGGAGTCGCTGGTCGGCCGCGCCTATCTGCGCATGCTCGCGAAGGATCAGCCCGGCGTGCTCGGGCGCATCACGACGGCCCTCGGCGCCGAGGGCGTCGGGATCGCGTCGGTCGTGCAGCGGGCGCAGGCCGGGGTCGGGGGCGGGGCGGTGCCCGTGATCGTGCTGACCCATCCGGCGAGCCGCGCCGCGCTGACGCGGGCGGTCGAACGCCTGAAGGCCTCGGGTGATCTCGACGGGGATCCGCGGGTCATCGAGATCGAGGAGGGCGTCTAGGTGGCGACGGGTTCCCCGAAGCGGCGGGCCTGGTTCGAGAGCATCGCCGACCCGACGGAGCGCCACGACCTCGACGAGGTCGTCTACAGCGATCGCCAGGGCGGTCTGCTGCAGGTCGTCCACGATCACACCGAGCTCGCGAAGCGGAGCGCCGCGGAGTGGAAGGCGCTCTTCGAGCTGCGCGCGCGGCGCAACGAGTGGCCCTACGGCTCGGGGGTCTGGGGCAAGAAGGAGTGGGTGCTCCCGGACATCGACAACGAGAACGTCGTCTCGATGTACGAGGGCCACACGAATCTCTTCTGGGCCGAGCGCTATGGGCGCCAGATCGGGCTCGAGGATCTCTGGCTCAAGCTCTGCGGCAACTCGCATACGGGGTCGTTCAAGGACCTCGGGATGACGGTGCTCGTGTCGCAGGTCAAGCAGATGATCGCGAACGGGGTGTCGATCCCGGCGGTGGCCTGCGCGTCGACGGGCGATACCTCGGCCGCGCTCTCGGCCTACGCCGCGGCGGCGGGGATCCCGGCGATCGTCTTCCTGCCGCGGGGCAAGATCTCGCTCGCGCAGCTGATCCAGCCCGTCGCGAACGGCGCCATCGTCTTCGCCCTCGACACCGACTTCGACGGTTGCATGGAGATCGTGAAGCAGGTCTCGATGAAGGACGGGGTCTATCTCGCCAACTCGATGAACAGCCTGCGCGTCGAGGGCCAGAAGACGGTCGGCATCGAGATCGCGCAGCAATTGGACTGGCAGATGCCCGACTGGCTCGTCATCCCCGGCGGCAACCTCGGCAACGTGTCGGCCCTCGCGAAGGGTCTCGACATGCTCTTCGAGCTCGGCCTGATCACGAAGCGCCCGCGCCTCTGCGTCGGCCAGGCCGCCGCGGCGAACCCGCTCTATCTCGCCTATCTGCGCAACTTCGAGGTCTTCGAGCCGATCGCCGCGCGCACGACCGTCGCCTCGGCGATCCAGATCGGGAATCCCGTCTCCTACGTCAAGGCCGTCGACGCGCTGCGCCGCTACGACGGCGTGGTCGAGGAGGCGTCCGAGTCCGAGATCATGGAGGAGTGCGCGAAGGCCGATCGCACGGGCCTCTTCAACTGCCCGCATACCGGCGTCGCCCTCGTCGCCCTGCGCAAGCTCCAGAAGCGAGGCCTCGTGAAGGCCGGCGACAAGGTCGTCGTCGTCTCGACGGCCCACGGCCTCAAGTTCGTCGACTCGAAGCTCGCCTACCACTCGATGAAGCTCGAGGGCGTCGTCTCCGAGCACCCGAATCCGCCGATCGAGCTGCCGGCGGACTATGGCCAGGTCCGCGACCGGATGAAGCGCGAGATCGACCGGCGCTTCGGCGGCTGATGTTCACCGGCATCGTCGAGCACGTGGGCCGGGTGGTCGCCGTCGAGCGCGCGGCCGATCTGGCCCGCTTCCGCATCGACCTCGGGCCGATCGCCGCCGGCGTGAAGCTGGGCGACAGCATCGCGGTGATGGGCGTCTGCCTGACGGTGACCCGGATCGACGGGACGGTCCACGACTTCGAGGCGATCCCCGAGACGCTGGCGCGCACCCGCCTCGGGCGCCTCGCCGCGGGCGACGTAGTCAACCTCGAGCGCGCGATGGGCGCCGGCGCGCGCTTCGACGGCCACCTCGTCCAGGGCCACGTCGACGGCCTCGGCGAGGTCGAGACCGTCGAGCGCCGGGGCAACGAGGTCCTGCTCCACGTCCGCGTCTGCGAGCCCGCGAGCGGGAGCGGGGCGGCGGGAGCGGCCGCCGGCGACGGCATCGCCGACGCGACCCTGGACTCCGTGGCCGACACCCTCGTGGACAAGGGCTCGATCACGATCGACGGCGTCTCGCTCACCGTCGTCCGCGCGGTGGGCCCCCGCTTCCACGTCGCCCTGATCCCGCACACCCTCGCGCACACGACGCTGGGCAGCCTGCGCCCGGGGGATCCGGTGCATCTCGAGGCCGACGTATTCGCGAAGTACATGAAGCGCCACCTCGATCGGGTGCTGCCGGGGCTCTTGGCGGCGGCGCTGGCGGCGCGGGGCGACGGAGCGAAGAGCTAGGCGCCGGGAATCGGGCGATCGCTGCGCCGAGCGGGGCGGGCCGGTGGGGCCGCCGGACGCACGGGCCAGCGGGGATGGGGGGACTTCTTGGCGACGAGCGGATCGATGCAGCGGCAGTGCGCGGGGGCTCGTTCGGCCGGGGGGCTCCGGGTCGCGCTCGCGCTCCTGCTGGTCTTCGCGGGCGCCGGGATCCTCGAAGCCCGGGTCGCGAGCGCGGCGTCGGGCGCCCGGAGCGAGGCGCGCGCCTGGGAGGCGACCCTCGACCGCATCGCGCGGGCCGTCGTCGTGCTGCGCGTGAGCACGCCGCGCGCCTTCGACGACACGACGCCCGGGACCTCGACCGCGACGGGCTTCGTGATCGACGCGGAGCAGGGTCTGATCCTGACCAACCGCCACGTCGTCACGACGGCGCCGGTCGTCGCCGAAGCGGTGTTCCAGAACAACGAGGAGGTCCGGGTCCGCGCGGTCTACCGCGATCCCGTCCACGACTTCGGCATCTTCCGCTTCGATCCCGCCGAGGTCCGCTTCATGAAGCCCGAGGCGCTCGTGCTCGCCCCCGAGCGCGCGCGGGTCGGGACCGAGATCCGGGTCGTCGGCAATGACGCCGGCGAGAAGCTCTCGATCCTCTCGGGCACCATCGCCCGCCTCGACCGCGAGGCTCCCGACTACGGCCCGACCTCCTTCAACGACTTCAACACGTTCTACATCCAGGCGGCCTCGAGCACCTCCGGCGGCTCCTCGGGCTCGCCCGTCGTCGACATCGACGGTCGGGTCGTCGCGCTCAACGCCGGCGGCCGCCGCGATGCGGCCTCGAGCTTCTTCCTGCCCCTCGATCGGGTGAAGCGCGCCGTCGAGCTCGTACGCGCGGGGCGGCCCGTCGCGCGGGGGACGGTGCAGGTCGTCTTCGATCATCAGCCCTTCGACGAGGTCCGGCGGCTCGGGCTCCGCGAGGAGACCGAGGCGGCGGTGCGCGCGGCGTTCCCGGGCGGGACGGGCATGATCGTCGTGCGCGAGGTCGTGCCGGGGGGACCGGCGGTCGGACAGCTCGAAGTCGGCGACGTCGTCCTCGGCGTCGCGGGAAAGGGCGTCGACTCGTTCCTGCCGATCGAGGCGGCCCTCGACGACCACGTCGGCGGGACCGTCACCTTCGAGGTCGAGCGCGGCGGTCGCTCCCTCTCGATCCCGATCGAGGTCGGCGATCTCCACGCGATCACGCCGTCGGAGTATCTCGAGTACTCGGGCGGTGTGCTCAATCCGCTCTCGTTCCACCAGGCGCGCAACGCCTCGGTCCCGGTCGGCGGCGTCTACGTCGCGAGCGCGGGCTATGCGCTGGCGCGCGCCGGCGTGCCGCGGCGGGCGGTGATCACCGAGCTCGCCGGCGAGAAGACGCCCGACCTCGAGACTTTCGAGCGGGTGCTCGCGGCGAAGCCCCACGACGCGCGGCTGACCGTGCGCTTCTTCCAGCTCTCGCAGCCGGCCTCGCCGATGGTGGCCGTCGTGCGCAACGACCGCCGCTGGTTCTCGATGCGCCACTGCCGCCGCGACGACGAGACGGGCCACTGGCCCTGCAGCGAGGCGCCGGCCCCGCCCCCCGCTCCGCCGAGCGAGGTCGGCGCGACGCAGCTCGACGCCGAGGGCGCCTTCGCCGTGCGGCGGGTCGCGTCGTCGCTCGTGATGGTGAAGACCTCGATCCCGTATCGCCTCGACGGCGTCCACGGCGACCAGTTCCACGGCACGGGCCTCGTCGTCGACACCGAGCGCGGGCTCGTCGTCGTCGATCGCGAGACGGTGCCGATCGCGCTCGCCGACATCACGATCACCTTCGCGGGCTCGCTCGAGGTCCCGGGCGAGCTCGTCTACCTCCATCCCGAGCACAACCTCGCCGTCGTCCGCTACGACCCGGCGCGCATCGGCGCTTCGAACGTCGTGGCGGCCTCGCTGCGCGACGTCGATCTCGACGTCGGCGATCCGGTCTGGATGGTCGGGCTGACGTCGACGGAGCGCGTGGTCTCGCGCCGGACCCTGATCGCCCGCCGCGATCCGATCCAGATGCCGCTCACCCACCCGCCGCGCTTCCGCGAGACCAACCTCGAGCTCGCCACGCTCGAGGACGCGGCGTCGACGGTGGGCGGCGTGCTGACGGATCGGCTCGGCCGGGTGATCGCGTTCTGGGCTTCGTTCAGCAGCGGGAGCGATGCGTCGACGGAGGGCTTCTTCGGCGCGATCCCGACCGCCGATCTCGAGCGGATGGTCGATCCCCTGCGCCGCGGCGAGCCCGTCGACTGGCACTCCCTCGGTCTCGAGTTCGAGGCCCTGACCCTCGCCGACGCCCGCGATCGTGGCCTCACGGACCAGCAGGCCCGGCGCTTCGAGCGCTCGAACGCCCGCAGCCGGCGCGTCTTCTCGGTCCTGCGCCGGAGCCGCGGGACGCCCGGCGACGCACTCTTCCGCGAAGGGGACCTGATCCTCTCGATCGACGGCAAGCCCGTCACCCGCATGCGCCACCTCTCGCGCCTCGACCGCGGGCGCGAGGCGGTCGTCGAGGTCCTGCGCGACGGCGTGGTCGAGATCCTGGAGGTCACGCCGGCGCCGATGTCGGGGGACGGGACGACGCGGGCGGTGCTCTGGGCGGGGGCGCTGCTGCAGGCGCCCCATCCCGTTCTCGCTTCGCAGTACCGGATCCCGCCGGGCGGCGTCTACGTGTCGCGCCACTGGTTCGGCTCGCCGGCGACGCGCTACCGCCTCGAGGCGACCCATCGCATCGTGGAGGTCGACGGCCATCCGGTCGCGGACCTCGACGATTTCCTCGCGCGGGTCGCCGACAAGCGCGACGGCGAAGCGGTGCGACTCGAGACCCTCGATCTCGACGGGCGGCCTGCGGTGCTGACGCTCAAGCTCGATCTCGAGTACTGGCCGACCTACGAGCTGCTCCGGACCGCGCAGGGCTGGGAGCGCCGCGGAGGCGCGCAGCCCGAATGAGGCCGCCGCCGCGATCCCTCCGCGGCGCGCGGCGCGCGAGCTGGCTGCGGGCGGGCGAGGGGGCGCGTGTCGAGGGCGCGGGCGCGCGGCCGGCGGAGCCGCTCGTGCTGTTCGAGTTCGAGGCCTGCCCCTTCTGTCGCCGGGTGCGGGAGGCGCTGACGCGGCTCGATCTCGAGGCGATGGTCCGTCCCTGTCCGAAGGGCGGCCGTCGCCACCGCGAGGCGCTGCTCGAGCAGGGGGGCAAGGAGCAGCTCCCCTTCCTGGTCGATCCGAACGCGGGGATCGCGCTGTACGAGTCGCGCGACATCGTGGCGCATCTCGAGGGGCGCTACGGGCGCGGGGCGAACGGGGCCGGGGGCGCGTCGCCCGCCCGGTTCTTCGTGCGCTCGACGCTCGCGCTCGTCGCCTCGGGGCTCGGGCGGGGAACGGCCGGCAGTCGCGCGCGGCCGTCGCGGGCGCCGGTCGAGCCGCTCGTCTTCTCCGGATTCGAGGCGGATCCCGGGAGCCGGCTCGTGCGCGAGGTCCTCTGCGAGCTCGAGCTCGTCCACCTCTCCCGACCGACCGCGCCGGGGAGCGCGCGACGCCGGGCGTCGAGGGAGGGCGTCGAGCGCGACGGCGGGCCGCGCCTCTTCGATCCGAACGAGGGCTTCGAGGGCGTGGGCTGGCGGACGATCGTCGAATACCTGGAGTCGACCTACGCCCTCGCGCCCGGTCGCGCCTGAGCGGCGCGCCCGAGCGGATTGCCCGAACCGATCGCCCGGATGAATCGCTCTCGCGCGAGGGCCCGCCGGCGCGCTCGCCTCAGCCGAGCCGATCGAGCAGCAGCGTCGCGATGCCGAGGAAGGAGAAGAAGCCGAGGCTGTCCGAGGCGAAGGTCACGAGGATGCTCGAGCCGACCGCCGGATCCTGGCGCAGCGCCTTCAGCCCGAGCGGTACCGCCGCACCGACGAGGCTCGCCGCCACCATCGTCACGATCATCGCGAGGAAGAGCACGAGCCCCATGTACGGGTTGCCGTGGCGAAGATAGGCGACGAAGCCGCTGATCAGGCCCGCGGCGCCGCCGATCACGAGGCCGACGAACATCTCCTTGCCGACGGCGCGCAGGCCGCTCGAGAACTCGATCTCGCCGAGCGCGATGGCGCGGGTGATGACGGTCAGCGTCTGGATGCCGCCGTTGCCGGAGACGCCGGCCACGACGGGCAGGAAGAGGGCGAGGCCGACCATGTGCTCGATCGTCCCCTCGAAGAGGCCGACCACCGCCGCGGCCGAAAAGGCCGTCACGAGGTTGAGCAGCATCCAGGGCAGGCGCTTGCGGATCGACACCCGCGCGGAGGTGAAGACGCGGTCCTCCTCGGAGAGGCCGGCCAGGTTGTAGATGTCCTGGGTCGCCTCTTCGGTGATGACGTCGATGACGTCGTCGACGGTGATGACGCCGAGCATCGTCCCATCGACGTCGGTCACGGGGATCGCGAGCAGGTCGTAGCGCGCGACGAGCTTGGCGACCTCTTCCTGGTCCGCGTCGGGCTGGGTCGAGATCATCTCGCGGATCGCGAGGTCCCGGACCGGGGTGTCGGAGCGGGCGGTGACGAGCCGGCGGATCGGGACGACGCCCGTCAGGCGCCGGAGATCGTCGACGACGTAGAGGTAGAGGATCGCGTCGTTCGCACCGAGGCCCATCGCGCGCAGGGAGTCGATCGCCTCCTGGGCCGTCATCTTCTCGTCGAGGGCGGCGAAGCTCGTCGTCATCGCCCGGCCGGCGCTATGCGGCGGATAGAGGCTCGCGTGCCGCAGCTCGTCGCGGCGGGCGGGGGGGAGGTGCTGCAGCACGATCTCGCGCCGATCCTCGGGCAGCGCGCCGACGAGCTCGAGCATGTCGTCGATCTCGAGCCGGTTCAGCACGTCGGCGAGCCGCTCGTCCGACACCGCCTCGATGATCTCGGGCAGCAGCTCCGGTGGCAGCTCGCGCAGCATGCGGGCCGCGCGGCGGTGCTTGAAGAGCAGGTCGATCACGATCCGGATCTCGTCCGGGGTCAGCTCGCGCAGGATCGGGCCCAGGTCGGCGGGGTGGACCCGCTCGAGCAGCTTCTCGGCGCGGAAGTGCGCACCCGACTTCAGCAGCCGGCGGAGGATGCGGGTCGTGACGACCGATTGGGCCATGGGGATCCTCGTTCGCGTCGAGGCCGCGCGCTCAGGGAGTACCTTAATTCCCTCGGCCGTTCCATGCCGACCCGCTGCCCGCGAATTTTCCGTTCCCAGCGCTCAAGATCGCCGGCCATTTGCCGATCGGTGAGGGGCGCCCGGAGCCGCCGAACCGATCGGATTCCCCGGACGCCGCACGAAGGGGCAGGGGATTCATGGGGCGGACGCGACTTCGCGGGCTTTCGATCGCAGGCATCCAGATCGGGATCGAGGTGCCGGATCATTGTGAGTGGGACTGGCCGGACGACGGCATCGACGAGTTCGCGTGTCTGCCGCGGGACCCCGAGGTCCACGTCGGCGTCCGCGTGGCCGAGCTCTCCCAGGCCGATCTCGGCGGAGCCCGCTATCCCCTCGGCGCCTCGAGCTTCGAGATCGCGAGGCGCGGTGAGGACTGGCTGATCGGTCTGACGCGCTCGGGTCGGCGCCAGCAGCTCGCGCTCTTCTCGAGCGATTTCCGCGTCGGCGAGGTCGTCCAGGCGCCCGAATGGGCCGAGCAGCGGCGATCCCCGCTCGCCGGCGGCCTCGACGAATGGATCGTCCTGCAACGCACCGTCGCCCGCGGCGGCCTCTGCCTGAGCGGTCGCGCGATCGCGGCGGCCGGTGGGGCCCAGATCGCCCTCGGTGCGGGCGATTCGACCGCCCAGCGTCGCTGGCGGATCGCGGCCCCGTCCCTGCTCGGACGCCAGACGCTGGCGCTGCGCGAGGAGTCCGGGGCCCTGCGCGTGTTCCGGACGCCGTGGTGTGGCGAGATGGACGAGGCGCTGGGCAGCGACGCCCGCGTCGCCGAGTTCAGCTGCCGCGACGAGTCCGAGTCCGTCTATCGGGAGCTGCTCGACCCCGCCGATGCGGCGGAGCAGCTCGTCGCCCACGCGGTGCTGCCCCTCGAAGACGACCGCTTCCTCGACCGCGTGCTGCGCAATGCGAGCCGGATGGGCGAGCAGATGCGGGTCGTCCGCGTCGGCGTGCCCGCGGTGGGCGAGCGCGCCGCGCGCGGCGGGGCGGCCCGAATCGCGCCCGCGCTGACCCCGCTCTTCGGCGTGATCTGAGCCTGCGGGCTCCGGGGAACTCCGGAGCGTCGCCGGGATTCAGCGCGAGGTTCGAGCACAAAAGGTCGGATTGAGGGGGCTTCACCTGTTGCGGCCGTCACAATTGGACGGGATGCTCCTCGGGATCCCCACGGGAGACCGGTTTGTGATCCGCGCCCAGGCCTCGGTGCAGCGGAGGACGACCGGGGTCCAGCGGGCTTGGAAGAGGCGATTCCGTCACCGCATGGGACGAGCGAGGGTCGGATTTTGATGAAGCAGCTGATCGAAGACATCGTGAAGGCGCTCGTGGACCGGCCCGAGGAAGTCCAGATCAAGGAGGTCGTGGGCGATCACGCGCACGTCCTCGAGCTGCGCGTCTCCAAGGAAGATCTCGGCAAGGTGATCGGAAAGGGCGGGGCCCACGCCTCGGCCATTCGGACCCTGATGGCCGCGGCGAGCGGCAAGGAACGCAAGCGCTACATCCTCGAGATCATCGAGTACTAGCGCTTCGCCGGCAGCGCGGGCGCAGGACGCCGACCGCTTCCCGGCGCGGAGCGACTCCCGCGTCGTTCCTCTTTCCGAGCGGAAATTCTGCTTCGGGCCTCCCACGGCTCGTCCGATAGACCCGTCGAGTCCGGGATCCGACCCGGCTCCGAGCGGGAGCTTCGGTTCGCATGCTTCAGGACGTCGACGGTTTGCAGGCGAGGGCCACCGCGGGACGCGGTGAGCTCGATCCCCGGGCGCGCGACGCGTTCGAGCGGGGGCGACGGCAGCTCGAGGCGAACGACGCGGCGGGGGCCGTCGCATCCCTGCGCGAGGCCCAGGCACTCGCGCCCGAGCACGCGCAGATCCGGTCGGCGCTCGGGGTCGCGGTGGCGCTCGCCGAGCGCGACTTCGAGCAGGCGCGCACCCTCTGCGAGTCCGCCGCCAAGCAGGAGTTCTTCAACCCGGACCTCTACCTCAACCTCGCGCGGGTCTACCTCGCGGTGGGACGTCGGCCGGAAGCCCTGCGCTACCTGCGTCGCGGCCAGATGATCGATCCCGGTCACACCGCGATCCGCGACGCGATCGCCGAGCTGGGCATGCGGCGCCTTCCGATCGTGCCCTTCCTGCCGCGCCGCCACGTCGTGAATCGCATGCTCGGGAGCGTCCGGAGCCTGTTCGTCGATCGGCTCCTCGGGTACTGAGCCCCGGCGTGGGCGGGCCCCCGACGGCGGCGATGCGACGCGACTCGGCCGGCATGCGCAGGCCTTCCGTGGCTCGGCCGGCTCGCTTGACATGGGCGGGCGGAGCTTCTAAACCTCCCCCCGCTCGCACCCCGGGGTCGGTCTCGGACCGCCGGGCCGTTGCGAGCCGATCCAATTCCGAACCCCGCCCGGCGCAACGCACGGAGCACGGAGAATCCCAGTGGGCAGTGTGATCAAGAAGCGCCGCAAGAAGATGCGCAAGCACAAGCAGCGCAAGCTCCTCAAGCGGGCTCGGCACAAGAAGTAGTCTCCGAGAACGACGTCCATTTGCGGCCCGCGCGCTCGTTCGAGCGCGGGGGCCGTTTTGCGTCCGGGGCCCGATCCAGGCCCATTCCGCCGCCGGGCGCCCATCGCGCCACGGCGATCGGTGCGCACGCGCGCGCCGGCCTCCCCGTATCCGTCCAGGGCTCGTTCCCGCTCCCGTCCTCGCCCCGGTTCCCGTCCCCGCTTTCTCGCTCCGTCGCGCCCGGCCGGCACGCGACGAGCCGCGCGGGCCCTGCGGTCGCCCGATCGTTCCGCACGCGCCGTGATCGCGGGGACCGGCCTCGCGAGGTCCTGCGAGATCACACGACGTCGCGCGACGTCGCGCGAAGTCGCGCGTCGAGTGGGTCGCAGACGTCCGTTTGTGCACGTCCTCGCGGCGGCGGAAGGGCGAGAGTTGGTCGCGTCGATCGCAAGTTGAAGATTCATCTCGCCGGATTTTTTGGCGAATTCTCTTGACGGCCTCTGCATCGTGTTGTTATCTGAGTCGCAACAAACGCTCTATCGTTGCGGTTTAATACGAGAAGGATTGTTCGTTTCCTTCAAGTTGCCTGTGCGTGATCCCGATAGGGACCGCAACCGAGGAGTGACCGCACGAGATCCTGCAGAGCCGGAGCGCTCCGAGAGGGGCGGACCAGTCGAGCGGATCTCGGCTCGATGCGGCTGGACGACCCAGGTGGGAATGACCCAAATGGGGAGAAAGGCAGCGCCGAGGTGACGGATCGGAACGGCTTCAAAACCGCCCCGATCGACGTGTGGGCATCACCGAAACGAACGAGCGATTGAACAAGGGGGAAACCCAGTAATGGCAGCTCGAAAGAAGGCCACCAAGCGGAAGGCCACCAAGAAGGCCACCAAGAAGGCGGCCACGAAGAAGAAGGCCACGAGGAAGAAGGCGACCCGCAAGAAGGCCGCCAAGAAGTAGTCGCTCTCGTCCGCAGCGCCGCGAGGCGCATGGGACGGAGACCACTACGGATCGGTCCTCCTCGGAGGGCTGATTTCTCTGGTCAAGGGACCCCGGCTGGGATGACTAGCCGGGGTTTCCTTCATCTGGGGCCTGGACTAGAGTGCGGCCCCGCGGATCCCTCCGAGGACGCGCCGTTTCCGAAAGCGAGGATGCATGGCCCGGATCACGATCGAAGACTGCATGGAGAAGGTTCCGAACCGTTTCCACCTCGTGCGCATGGCGTCGATTCGCGCCAAGCAGCTCAAGAAGGGCGCCCGCCCGCTGCTGACGGCCGACGACAACAAGGAAATCGTGATGAGCCTGCGCGAGATCGCCGCGGGGCTCGTCAAGCCGGGGAAGGCGGAGCCGCTGCCCCCGAAGCCGGTCGCGCCGGTGGCGGTCGCCGCCCCGCGTCCCGCGCCGCGTCCGGTCGCGCCCGCAGCGCCGGCGGTCAAGTCGAGCTCGAGCATCGACTGGGACGACGAGCTCGAGGAAGACGGCGACGAGTGAGCGCCGGATGCGCCGCCCGCGCGGCGCGTCGGCCGTTCAGACGAGCGCGACGGGCAGGCTGAAGTCGACGCGCGTCCCGATGCCGGGCTCGCTGCGCAGCTTCGAGTCCCCTTCCAGCAGGACCAGCAGGTCGTGGACGAGCGTGAGGCCGAGGCCCGCGCCCCGGTAGCGCGCGCTCGCGCGATCGTCGACCTGATAGAACTCGTCCCAGATGCAGCGCTGATCGTCGGCGCAGATCCCGATCCCGGTGTCCTCGACCCAGCAGTGCAGGCGACCGTCCGCGAGGCGGGCGCCGATCTGGATCGTGCCGCGCTCGGTGAACTTCACGGCGTTGTCGAGCAGGTGGAAGAGGATCTGGTTCAGCTTGCCGAGGTCCGTGCGGAGCTTCCCGATCGGCTCCGGCATGTCCTTGCGGATCTCGACCGGCTTGTCGCGCAGGCCGTCCTGGACGCTGAAGATCGTCTCGTCGATGACGTCCGAGACCGAGACCTCCTGGATCTCCACGGGGAACTCGTTCTGCTTGAGCCGCCAGAGATCGAGGATGTTCTGGAGCGTCCGCTGGAAGGCGGTGCCCTCGTCGAGGGCGCTGCGGAGGGTCTGCCGCGAGGCGGGGGAGAGGTTCTCGTTCTCGCTCGAGAGGACGGTGATCGTCGCCTCGATGATGCTGTTGAGCGGGGTCCGCAGCTCGCGCGACATCTTCTCGATGAAGTCGTTCTTCAGCTTCTCGATCTTCCCGAGCTTCTCGTTGCTGCGCAGCAGCTCGATGTCCTGCGCGAAGAGCTCCTCCGACAACCGAAGCAGCTCGTCGCTCTGCTCGCCGGCGGCGGCGCCGAGGGCGGCGCGGGGGCTCGCGAGCGCCTCGCATTGCGCGGCGAGGCCGGGATGATCCATCTGGCAGGCGGTGGCCCAGGCGAGGGTGTCGATCGCTTCGCGGGCCTCGCTCGAGAGCGGCGCGCTCGGGACCACGACGAGCACGCCGAGGCTCTTCTGGCGCGCGACGAGGGGCAGGGCGAGGACGCCCTCCGCCTCGGCTCGCCCGGCGAGGACCGCCGGCGTCGGGGCCGTGCGGGCGACACCCCGGGCGAGGGCGTCGGCGACGACGGGCTCGAGCTGGCTCGCGAGCGTGCGCGCCTCCTCGGCCGTGCGCAGCCCGGCCGCGGCGCGCAGCCGCGCCTTGCCCGAATCCTCCTCCGGCGCGGAGAAAATCAGCGTCGCGCCGCCGCCGGCGATCCCGGAAGTCTGACTCGCCGTGATCCGCATCGAGCGCACCAGGCGATCCTGCTCGGCCATCCCACTTCGTTGCTGCATCGGGGTCGGCCTCTTCAGAACCGGTCGTCGGGTTCGATGTCGAAGAGCGCTTCCGGCTTCGCGTCGACCTCGCCGTCGTCGTGGAGCAGGCCCTCCATCTCGAGGCGGGTCTGGAAGTCCGTCGGATTCGACGCGGTGTTCAGCGCCTCCTCGATCGCGATCTTGTTGGCCTTCAGCAGGTCGAAGAGGTGCTGATCGAAGGTCTGCATCCGCTCGCCGCGGCCGCGCGCGATCAGGTCGGTGATCTCGTGGGTGCGCGCGGGATCCTTGATGCACTCCTGGATCGAGCGCGTCGAGCGCATCACCTCGACCGCCGGGACCCGGCCGTTCTGCTTCTTGTTGATCAGCAGGCGGAGCGAGACGACGGCCTTCAGGTTGTCCGCGAGCCGGGCCCGGACCTGGAGATGCTCCTCGGTCGGGAAGAACGAGACGAGCCGGTTGATCGTCGAGGCGACGTCCGCGGTGTGGATGGTCGAGAAGACGAGATGACCGGTCTCGGCGGCCTTGAGCGACGTGTCGACCGTCTCGAGGTCGCGCATCTCGCCGACCATGATGACGTCCGGATCCTGGCGCAGGGCCGCGCGCAGGGCGTCGGGGAAGGACGCCGTGTCGGTGCCGATCTCGCGCTGGGTGATGATGCTGCGGTCGTGGGTGAAGACGAACTCGATCGGATCCTCGACGGTCACGATCTTGCTCTTGCGATGGCGGTTGACCTCGTTGAGCATCGTCGCCAGCGTCGTCGACTTGCCCATCCCGGTCGGACCCGTCACGAGCACGAGGCCGCGCCGGACCTGGGCGATGTCGCCGAGCACCGAGGGCAGATTGAGATCGGCGAAGGTCTTGATCTGGAGCGGGATCACGCGCAGCACCACGTTGAAATAACGTCGCTGGCGCGAGATGTTCACGCGGAAGCGGCCCTCGCCGGGGAGCTCGAAGGCGAGGTCGCGTTCGTTGAAGTCGAGATCCTGACCGAGGGGGTCGTTCTCGATCAGGATGCGGACGATCTCTTCGGTGTCCTGGGGCGTCAGGACCTTGTAGCGGAGCTCGACGAGCTCCCCGTGGAACCGGTAGAGCGGGAGGTATCCGACCTGGAAATGGATGTCGGAGGCGCCCTTCTCGAGACCGAGCCGGAGCAGCCGGTACAGCTTTTCCCGTTCCATCGGCGTTCCTTTTGCTGCGGGACCCGGAGGCGCATCGGCGCGCAGGGGGCACCATCGGATTCCGTATCGGTGTCCGGGAATGGCCCTTGACCGCAGATTCGGGGCGCGGGGGCGGGGGATCCCGGTGCGGGGGGTCCGCTATCGTGTGAGCGCCCGTCGGCGACCGTTCCCGGGAGCCGAGCCGACCGGCGTCCGCAGAGGAGCTTTCCATGGCATGCGAGCGAGGACGCGTCGGCTGGATTGCAGGGTGGGGGGCGCCGCGGGCGATCCGAGCCCTTCGGCTGGCGCCGGTCGTGCTGGTCCTGATCGCCTCGAGCGCCGGGGCGGAGGCGCCGGCGGCGGAGCCCGGGGCTGCGGGCAGCGATCGGACGCTGAGCGCCTCGTCGGACACCCTCGAGGTCCCGGGGCGGGGGGCGCCGCGGGGGTCGGGTCGGGCCGGAGATCCGGGTCTCGACGACCTGCTGCGGCTCCCGACCGACTTCAAGACGAAGCCGTCCGGCCGACCGGTGGCCGGGGCTTCCGAGGACGAGTGGCGGAAGCGCTTCGTGGGCGCCGAGAAGGCGATCGGCGACGCCCGCAAGGCGCTCGCGGCGACGAAGAAGGAGCTCGACGGGCTCGCCGAGAACGGGGGGGCGAGTCAGTGGTCGGTCGCGCCGCCCGGAGCCGCGGGGGGCGCGCAGCAGACGACCTCTCCGCTCTCGTTCAAGCTTCGACAGCAGCTTCAGAAGGAGCGTGCGGCCCTCGACGAGGCGGAGCGCGCGCTTCGCGAGCTGCGGATCGAGGCCGATCTGGCCGGGGTCCCGCCCGAGTGGCGCGTGGTCGCCGCCAATCCCTCGGCGCCGCCGACCCCGAACTAGGCCGGATCCTGCCCGAGCGGGGCTCGCCGCGAGCGCGTCCGGGCGGCGCGGGCGGCGGTCCGACGGGTCGCCCGCCTGGATGATTTGCGGCATGGCGACGGCCGGAAGCGGGGCTATTGTCTGCCGCGCTCGAACAAAGAGGAGCCTTTCATGTCGAATTCGAAGGACGACCGGCAGCCGATCAACGAGGACGGTCCGGGCGTGAACGGGGATCTCGGATCCTGGCTGTACGTGCTCGGCGGGATTCCCATGATGATCCTCTTCTTCGTGGTGCTCTTCACGCTGGTCCGCCTCGGCGACGCCCAGAACGTGATGATCGCGGGCTGACGCCGCGGGGCCGGCGCCATGCCGGCCCGGCCGAGCCCCCGTTCCGCCCGCATCGCGCGGGGCCCGATGCGAGCCCATCTTCGAGCCGAATCCCGAGCGAGGGGAGGGCGGGCTCCGCCTTTTGCCGGAGCCCCGCCGCCCGCGTGCGATTTCCCTGCCGAGGCGTCGACCGCCCATCTACATTTCCGTTCGGCCGCGACCGATAGCGAGGTCATGTCGACCCGATCGGACTGCAGCCCCGGATCCCGGCGCATCGCGCCGCGTCTGGCCGCCTTCCTGCTGAGCCTCGGCCTGGGCTGCACCGGCCTGCCGACGAGCCCGTCCGTCCAGGTCGCCTCGAGCTACTTCGAAATCCCCGATCCCGACGACGTCTGGAGCCCGAAGATCGAGGGCTGGCAGCGCCGCGAGCGCTTCGACGCCGAGCTGCTCGCCCCGCTCGAGAGCGGGCCGGCCGTCGAGTCCGCCGGCTGGAGCGAAGCCAATCGCCAGCTGCCCACCGATCAGCGCGACGAGAACGGGCTGCGCGCCAAGTACTTCCGCTTCCGCTCCGAGCGCAAGCGCGCCCTCGCCGCCGAGGTCGCGGAGTGGATCCAGGCCGAGGCCAAGCAGTCCTATCGCGAAGACGGCGCGGTCGATCACTGGGCGACCTTCGAGGAGACGCTGGCCCGCGGCGGGGACGACTGCGACGGGCTCGAGCTGCTCGTCTTCCATGCGCTGCGGGACCTCGGCTTCGCCGAGACCGAGGTCTATCGCGCGATCGTCGTGCGCCCCTCCGACGGCCAACACCACATGGTGACGCTCTGGTTCGAGGATCCCAGCGATCCCTGGGTCATCGACCCGACCGGTGCCATGACGCTCGGCATGCCGCGCATGTCGGATCTTCCCGACTGGAAGCCGATCAAGGTCTTCACCGACCGCCTCGAGTACACGGTCCGCCCGCGGACCGGCGACCTCGCCACCAACCCCTGATCCGAGCCGCGATCCGGGCCGCGGGGCGATCCTCGGGTCGCGTCCTGCGGTGTTCGCCCGATCCGGTCGTCCCCACCAGGCCCGATCGAGCCCGGGTCGGCCCCCGTCGATACGCCCACCGTGGAGGTCGGCTCCGGAGACGGTCCGGTGCCGCGGAGGCCCCATCGGCATGGATCTCGGCACGATCATCGGGCTCACCGCCGGCTTCGGCGTGATCGGCTGGGCGATGCTGCTCGGCGGCGGGATCATGCCCTTCGTCGACGTCCCTGCGTTCGTGCTCGTCTTCGGCGGCACGATCGCCGCCTGCTTCACCCATCAGCGGATTCCGTACGTCGTCTCCGGCTTCCGGTGCGCGATCCAGGCCTTCCTCGATCGCCCGGCCTCGAAGGCGGAGATGATCCCGTTGATCGTCGGCCTCGCGAACAAGGCGCGGAAGGAAGGCCTCGTCGCGCTCGAGGGCGAGCCGATCGACGATCCCTTCCTCGCCCGGGGCGTCCGGCTCGGCGTCGACGGGCTCAGCCCCGAGGTCATCCGCGAGTCACTCGCCGGCGAGCTCGCCTCGATCAAGGCGCGCCACGAGCGGGGCCAGAAGCTCTTCAAGTTCATGGCGTCGACCGCGCCGGCGATGGGCCTGATCGGGACGATCATCGGCCTCATCCAGATGCTGCAGAACCTCTCCGATCCCGCCGCGATCGGCCCCGCGATGGCCATCGCGCTCCTGACCACCCTCTATGGCGCGCTGATCGCGTTCGTGATCTGCGGGCCGATCGCGGAGAAGCTCGCGCACCGCACCGCCGAGGAGACCGCCGTCCGGAAGATGGCGATCGCCGGGGTCGAGTCGATCCTGAAGGGCGACAATTCGCTCGTCATCCAGAGCAGGCTGCTGGCCTATCTCTCGCCCCAGGAGCGCGACGCGCTCGCGTTGGAGTAGCGCCGTGGGACTCGATCCGAGCGAGGCGGAGGATCACGTCTGTCCGGAGGGCGCGCCGCCGTGGCTCGCCACGATGGCCGATCTGATGAGCAACCTGCTCGTCTTCTTCGTCCTGATGCTGTCCTTCGCGAACACCGACCGGCAGATCTTCCAGGAGACGATGCAGTCGATCCACTCCGCGCTCGGCCTCGCGAACGTGCGATCCGACGGCGCCGTCCCGCCCGACGCGCTCGTCGACTGGTCCCGCAAGGCCGCCGCCCAGAGTGCCGCCCCGCGTCCGGACGCTTCGACGCCCGGGCCGACGATGGACCAGAAGATCATGCAGCAGATCCAGCAGGCGATCGCCCGCAACGCGCTCTCGCGCGTCGTCGAGGCGGAGGCCGCGGAGCGCGGGGTCGTGCTGAGGGTCCGGGGCAAGGCCCTCTTCAAGGCCGACTCCGACCAGCTGCAGCCGGTCGCGTTCGTCTTCCTCGACGAGATCATCCGCATCGCCGAGGACTTCCCCTACGAGATCGCGATCGAGGGGCACACCGACGACACGCCGGTCGATCCGGCCCGCTTCCCGACGAGCTGGCACCTCTCGACGGCCCGCTCGATCGCCGTGCTCCAGTACATGCTGGAGCGCGGACGGCTCGATTCGAGCCGGATCGCCGTCTCGGGCTTCGGGGCGACGCGCCCGCTCGTCCCCAACGATTCGCCCGAGAACCGGGCGATCAATCGCCGGGTGGAGTTCGTCTTCAAGCGCGATCCGATGGACGCGAAGACGGCGCGCGCCGCCCGGAAGCGGGCCGCCGCCGCTTCGGCCGCCGCGTCCGCGACTCCGCCGAAGCTGCGCGGCTAGCGCGCGCCTCCAGCCCGGCCGGGCGCGCGGCGTGCGGCCCGGCGTGCTCGGGGCTTTCACCCGGTCCCGACTCGGGAATCACTCCGGGCTCCGATCCCGCCTTCGCCGTCCGCCGCGCGGGCCCGCGTCGCAGTCTGAACTCGCTTCCGTCCCTGCTGCAAAATTGCACGAATAACACTCAAGCGACCATCTCAGGGGCCGATCGTTGAAACGTTCCCGGATTCGGGGATTGCATTGCGGAAGGGAGGCCCTCGAAGTGCACGAGCAGAGCGGCAATTTCTTCCGTGACCGGATCGGCCGGTCCTCCGAGCTGCGCGGGGGACCCTCGCGCGACCCGGCACGGATCCTGATCGTCGATCCCGTGGTCGGCTCGCGCTTCGCGCTCGCGAAGGTCGTGGCCCAGCCGGGGATCCTGGCCGAGACGGCTTCGAGCGCCGCCGACGCCCGGGCGCGTCTGGCGCGGGGCGGGGTGGCCCTCGTCCTCGTCGAGGAGGATCTCGGAGGGGGCGTCCGCGGGCTCGACTTCCTGATCGAGGTCCGGGAGAGCCATCCTTCGACCCGCCGAGCGCTCGTCATCGCCGAGGGTGGCCATGGCCTCGAACGCGAAGAGCTCGCCCGCGCCGGACTCGCCTTCATCCTGGCGAAGCCCTGGAATCCCGCCTTCCTGCGCAGCGCGATCCGCGACTCGATCGGGACCGACCTCGAGTTCGCGAGCTGGGAGCACCGCGCCCCCGCGCCGACCCGCAGCGCCGGGACGCAGGCCATCACGCCGAGCGGGGGCGACGTCGATCGGCGCATCGACCTGCTCGCCCGCGGCCTGCTCGCCGGGCTCAACTCCTGCGAGAGCGAGGCGGAGGTCTTCGAGCTGCTGCATGCGGAGCTCGCCGCGTCGCTCGACTCCCAGCGCTGGGTCTGGATCGACGAGGAGCAGGGCAAGGCCGCGCGCATCGTCGACGACTGGCCGCTCGAGAGCGGAATCCGGATCGAGGGCCTGCCGCCCGAGGAGCAGCGCCTGCTCGAGCGCGCGCGGCGCTCGACCCGCGTGACGCGGGTCGATGGAGGCCGCACTCCCGCCCCGGACGCACCCGATGCTTCGGCCTGCATCGGATTCGCACTCAAGGAGGGCGGACGCCGGGTGCTCACGGTGCTCGTCTTCGTGAAGACGACGCGCTGCTCGGCGGTGCTGGCGCTGCTGCGGGAGATCCAGCCGGGCCTCCATCTCGCGATCCGCCGGATTCGCGACGCGGAGGCGCGCGCCCTCTCGGCGCGGCGGCTCGCGCGCCGGGTCTCCGAGGAGCTGCGCACCCCGGTCGGTGCCCTCTCGCACGCGATCGATCGCCTGCGCGGGGAGGCCGTCCGACTCGGGATGTCGACCGAATGGGTCGATCGCGTCTCGTCCGAGTCGCAAAGGCTCGCGCGTGCGGTCGAGCTCTTCGAAGACGAGATCGGTGCCGAGGTCGGCGAGCGGGCGACCCCGACGCACTGAACGGATGGATTCCCGGCGCGCGCGGGTGCGCCGAACGAACGATGGCAGGAGGCAGAAGAGGCGTGGCCAGGATCTTGATCGTGGATGGAGAAGAGGCATTCGCTCGCAGCGCAGCGAGCACCTTGCACCTGCAGGGTCACGAGGTGGCGAGCTGCCGCACGCTCGACGAGGCCCAGCGTGCGTGCGTCTCGTCCCCGCCCCAGCTCGTGCTCGCCGATCTCCGCATCGAGGGCGGAGGGGCCTTCGAGCTGCTCGATCGGCTGCGCACCGCGCGGCTCGGCTGCGGCGTCATCGTGACGACGAGCGCCGGCAGCATCGAGAGCGCCGTCGAGGCGATCCAGCGCGGCGCCGTGAACTACCTGCGCAAGCCCATCGACAGCGCGGACCTCGTGGCCGTCGTGTCCGAGGCGCTCACGAAGGCGCCGACGCCCCAGATCGAGCGACACCACGCCGGCCCCACCGCGCAGGAGGACCTGCGCGCGCTGACCGGGATCGTCGGCAGCTCCCAGGCGATGGAGAACCTGCTGCGCCTCGTCGAGAAGGTCGCAGGCACCGACAGCTCGGTCCTCATCACGGGCGAGACCGGCGTCGGCAAGGAGCTGATCGGCCGCGCGATCCACCGGCTCTCGCGCCGGGCCGACCGCGTCTTCTGCGCCGTCAACTCGGCGGCCTTCCCGGAGACCCTGCTCGAGAGCGAGCTCTTCGGCCACCGCCGCGGCGCCTTCACCGGTGCGACCGGCAACAAGAAGGGACTCTTCGAGTTCGCCCACGAAGGCACCGTCTTCCTCGACGAGGTCGCCGAGATGCCGCTCTCGATGCAGGTCAAGCTGCTGCGCTTCCTGCAGACCGGCGAGGTCCGCCCCGTCGGCGACGAGACGACGCGCTACGTCGACGTGCGGCTGGTCGCGGCGACCAACAAGACGCTCGAGCGCGAGGTCGCGAACGGGAGCTTCCGCGAGGATCTCTACTACCGCCTCGCGGTGATCCCGATCCACGTTCCGCCGCTGCGCGAGCGGCCCGAGGACATCCGCGCGCTCTCGAATCACTTCCTGCGCCGCTTCTCGCAGCGGGCGGGAAAGAGCGTGTCCGGCATCGCCGAGGACGCGATGGACCTGCTCGTCGGCTACGCCTGGCCTGGGAACGTTCGGCAGCTCGAGAACTCGATCGAGCGGGGCGTCGCCCTCTGTCAGGGCACCCAGATCCAGGTCGAGGACCTGCCGGTCCGGCTGAAGGAGGAGTCGCTCGTCCGAGAGGGCGAGACGATCCACAGCCTCCAGGTCATGGAGCGCTCGCACATCCTGTCGACGCTCGAGCAGGTCAACTGGAATCGCAAGCGGGCGGCCGCGCTGCTGCAGATCTCGACGACGACGCTCTGGCGCCGTCTCAAGGAGTTCGGGATCGAGACGGACGGATCGCGAAGACCGCCGACGAGCGCACCGACGCTCTCGCGCTGAGCCAACCGGATCCGAGGCGATCCGACGCGCAGGGTGAGCGCCGATCGGGTCCGTGCAATCCAACAGCCCGCCCGAACGAGGCGGATGGAGAGGGACGATGTCGAAGGAGAAGAAGGAGCCCGAGGCCAAGCCGGAAGCCGCGGAGGGCGCGAAGGGCGGCGGCAAGGGCGGCATCGTGATGATCGTGGCCGCGGCGCTCGTGTCCCTCGGACTGGGGGCGGGGGGCGCCTTCTTCTTCGCCGGGTCGCAGGCGAAGCACGCGCCGGCAGCCAGCGAGGAGCACGCCGCTCCCGAGGGCGAGCACGGCGCGGCCAGCGAGTCCGAGCACCAGAAGAAGGAGACCGACTCCTACAAGGAGCGGCTGTACGCCCTCGAGCCGCTGGTCGTGAACATCACCGGCGACGGCTACAACCGCTTCCTCAAGCTGCGCGTCGAGCTCGAGACGTCGGATCCGGAGCTGAAGACGGAGATCGAGGCGCGTCTGCCCCAGGTCCGGGACGCGCTCATCGTCCTGCTGTCGAGCAAGCAGCTTTCCGACATCACCGACTTCGAGGGCAAGGCCCTGCTCAAGGAGGACATCCTCGAGCGCGTGAACGACCTGCTCGAGTCGGGCGAGGTGAAGTCGGTCCTGTTCACGGAGTTCGTGGTCCAGTGACGAGCCTGGGGTCCGAAGCCGAAATCCTCTCGCGCGAGGAGCTCGACGCGCTCCTCGCGGAGATGCCCGGGCTGCTCGCCGAGCGATCGGCCCAGAGCACGGGCACGGGTTCGCGCGAAACGGACCTCGAGCTCGAGCGGGCGAACGAGGCGTTCGGCTCCGAGTACGCCCGCACGCTCTCGAATCGCCACGAGCGGGTCATCCAGTTCTCGCTGATCGGGCAGCGCGCCATCGATTCGTCGGAGCTCGCCGAGCTGATGCTGCCGACCGACGTCGTCGGGGCGTTCCAGATCATGCCGAAGGCGATGCCGGGGGCGGTGCTGCTCTCGCGACCCTTCTTCTTCGAGATGCTGTGCACCTTGTTCGGAGCGGGGGCCAACATCAAGCCGATCCGGCCGCCGACGCGGGAGTACACGCGGATCGAGCGGCGCTTCTACACGCGGATCGTGAAGGAGATGCTGACGAAGCTCGAGGAGCAGTGGCAGGCGCTGGCCCCGGTGTCGCTGGTCTGGACGGGGCTGCTCGGGCGGACGGCGATCGGGGAGGCAGAGTCGCGTCCGGCGCTGCTCGCGACCTTCGACGTCGCGGGCTTCGCCGACACCTGCCGGGTCCGGCTGGCGGTGCCCGCCGAGGCCTTCCGGCGGGCGGGCGCGGTGGCGCCGAAGGCCGCGAAGCCGCTGGTGAGCGGCGGAGTGTCGGTGCTCGACGTGCCGATCCGGTTGCGGGCGCAGGTGGGCACGGCCGAGCTCTCCCTCGCGGAGGTCGGACGGCTCCAGGTCGGGCAGTCGATCGAGCTCGAGGTGCCGACCGACGGAATGCTGACGGTCCGGATCGGGGACCGGGAGAAGTTTCGCGGGATCGCGGGAACGCGCGGGCCGCGGCGAGCGGTGCAATTGCAGGAACGGATCGAGGGACTGGAGTAGGCACGCATGGCCGAGCAGGGCGAAAGACAGGATCTCCCGGAGATCGACGAGCAGGTCGTCGCACAGGGAGCCCAGGAAGGCGGGGGGCGCGGCACGCCCGCGCTCGCGGCGGGCGATCTCGGGCTCGTCCTCGAGGTTCCGCTGCGCCTGACGGTCGAGATCGGCAGCGCGAACCTGCCCGTTCGGGACGTGCTCGCCCTGACGAAGGGCTCCGTCGTCGAGTTGGATCGGATGAGCGGCGAGCCGGCGGACGTCTACGCGAACGACCGCCTGATCGCCCGCGGCGAGGTCTCGGTCGCGGACCAGCGGGTCGCGATCCGCATCACCGAGCTGGTCGGAACGAAGCCCCGCTCCTAGGCGCGCGCGGAGGAGAACGACATGGTGGAAGTCGTCGCCGCGCTCGGGGCCGTCCTCTTGGCGATCGTGGGCTTGCGCAAGCTGATCGTGCGATTCGGACCGGCGGCGATCGCCGGCCGCGAGCCGGGTCGGATCCGGGTCGTGGACAGCGCCGCGCTCTCGTTGAAGCAGCACGTCCACCTCGTCGAGGTGGACGGCGAGCGCCTCCTCATCGGGACCGGCGAGACGGGCCTCGTCCGGATCGCCCGGCTCCCGCGGCCCGTCGCGCGTGCGGCGGATGCCGGCGATGCCTCGCCCGAGGAGCCGGCCGACCGGCCCGTGGGCGCGTCTCGACGCGGCGGCGCGTTCCTGCGAGCACTCGGCTCTTCGATCGGCGTCCTCGCCCCGGGCCTCGTCCTCGGTCTGCTGGGATTCGCCGGGGAGGCGCTCGCGGCCGGCGAGCCGGGCGCCGCCTCGCCGACGCTGTCAGTCACGATCGACGGGGCGACCGCGCCCGACCAGATCTCCGACACGCTGAAGATCGTCCTCGTCCTGACGGCGATCTCGATCGCGCCGTCGCTGCTGCTCATGACGACCTGCTTCACGCGGATCCTGATCGTGCTGGCGCTCCTGCGCCAGGCGCTCGGGACGGCGACGCTGCCGCCCAACCAGGTGCTGGTCGGGCTCGCGCTGATGACCACGATCTACGTGATGACGCCCGTCGGCGAGGCGGTCTACGCCGACGCCGTCGAGCCCTACATGGAGCAGAAGCTCAAGGGGGAGGAGGCGCTCCAGCGCGGGATCGTTCCGGTGCGCGACTACATGCTGCGCCACGCCCGCGAGACGGACCTGCTGCTCTTCGTCGAGATGAAGGGCGATACGACGCCCGAGAAGCCCGAGGACGTGTCGATCTCGACCCTGCTCCCGGCCTTCATGATCAGCGAGATGCGCGCCGCCTTCGAGATCGGCTTCATGATCTATCTGCCGTTCCTGGTCGTCGACCTCGTGATCGCCTCGATGCTGATCTCGCTCGGCATGATCATGCTGCCGCCGGTGATGATCGCGTTGCCCTTCAAGCTGATGCTCTTCGTCCTGGTCGACGGCTGGAACCTGACGCTGACCTCGCTCGTCGCCGGGCTGCGGTAGGCGAGGGAGCCCCCGAATGAGCCTCGAGCAGATGACCACGATCATGCAGGACATGATGCTGACGACGTTGATCGTCTCGGCCCCGATGCTGCTCGCCGCCCTCGTGGTCGGCCTCGCGATCTCGGTCTTCCAGGCCGCCACGCAGATCAACGAGCAGACGCTCGCCTTCGTGCCGAAGATCGTGGTCGTCTTCGCCGTCTTCGGGGGCCTCTTCCCCTGGATGATGCAGCTGATGATGGAGTTCAACGGGCGGGTCATGGCGATGGTCGCCGGGACGGGCGGGCCATGACCTTCGAGCTCGCGCTCACGCCGGTGCTGACGGCCCTGCTGGGGAGCGTCCGCGTCCTGGCCATGATGCTGGTCGGTCCGCTCTTCAGCCATCCGGCGCTGAACATGCGCTTCCGCATCATGGCCGCGCTGATGGTCGCCTGGATCGCCGCACCGACGGCGGTGGGCGCGCTCGCCGGATCGCAGTGGAGCACGGCCAACGTCGTCGCCGCGACGCTGGTCGAGCTGGCGATCGGCCTCGCCGTCGGCGTCGGCTCGGCGCTGGTCTTCGCGGCGATGATGCAGCTCGGGGAGTTCCTGGCCGTCCAGGGCGGCATCGGTGCGGCCCAGACGCTCGACCCGGCGACGGGCGTGTCGAGCCCCGCGGTGGGCCTCGCGCTCCAGTCCTTCGCGCTGCTGGTCTTCCTCGTGATCGACGGCCACCACGACCTGCTCCGCGGCATCGCGGCCACCTTCGCGCTGCTGCCGGTCGGCGGCGGGCTGCCGGAGGCCGACGTCTTCCTCGGGATCGCGCGACTCGGGAGCGCGGTGTGGTCGATCGCGTTCCAGATCGCCGCGCCGGTCACGGTCGCGATCTTCGTGCAGAACGTGGCGACCGGGGTGCTCGGGCGGGCGCTGCCGCAGCTGAACATCCTGATCGTGAACCTCCCCCTCCACGTCGGGATCGTGCTGCTGATCCTCGGACTCGGATCGAGCGACGTGATCCACGCGATGAAGGACCGCATCGAGGTCTGGCCGGACACCGTCTTCGAGGTGCTCGCCGGAGGCGCCCATGGCGGATGATGCGGACAAGACCGAGGCCGCGACGCCGAAGAAGCGCGAGGATGCGCGCGAGAAGGGCCAGGTCGCCCAGAGCCGGGACGTGGCGACCGTGGTGCTGCTCGCGGTGGCGGCGCTCGCCCTCGGCTCGGCGCTCGGGGCCCGGATCGGGCGCATGCTCGTCGACGTGGCCCGCAGCGTCTGGGGCGGGATGCTCGTCCAGCCGGACAGCCTCGCGGACTTCCATGCCGTGCTGCTCCACCACGGGGCGCTGATGGGGCTCGCGCTCGCGCCGGTGGTGCTGCTGCTCATGGTGGTCGGGGCGGCCTCCCACGTCGCCCAGACGGGCTGGCTCTTCACCACCGAGCCTCTCGGATTCAAGTTCGAGAAGCTCGACCCGATCGCCGGCTTCCAGCGCATGTTCAGCACGGACCGGCTCTACGAGCTCGTGAAGTCGATCGCGAAGCTCGGCGTCGTCGTCTGGATCCTCTGGCTCACCCTCGCGCCGGGCCTGCCCCGGGTCTTCGCGCTGATCTCGGCCGACATCGTGGACGTGCTGCGGGAGGGCGGGGTCCTCCTGCGTCGGACGGTCTGGATCATCCTGGCGGTCTTCGCGGCGTTCGCGGGCTTCGACTTCTTCTGGCAGACCTGGCAGTACGAGAAGAAGCTCCGGATGACCAAGCAGGAGGTCCGCGACGAGGCGAAGCAGCGCGAGGGCGATCCCAAGGTCAAGAGCCGGATCCGCCAGATCCAGCGCGAGGTCGCCCAGCGGCGGATGTTCGAGGCCATCAAGGACGCCGACGTGGTGGTCGTGAACCCGACCCACTACGCGGTCGCGCTCCAGTACCGGCCCCCGCTGCAGGCGTCGCCGAAGGTCCTCGCGATGGGGAAGAACCTGATCGCCCTGCGCATCCGCGCCCGCGCGGAGGAGCTCGGCATTCCCATCGTCGAGAATCCGCCGATCGCGCAGCTGCTCTTCAAGACCGCGAAGATCGATCGGGAGATTCCGGAGAGCCTGTTCCAGGCCGTGGCCGAGGTGCTCGCCTACGTCTACAAGCTCGATCCCCGCCGCGGCATGCGTTGGAGGAGCGCATGACGAAGATTCCGATGAACCAGGTCCTGCTCGGGGTCGCGTTCTTCGCGATCATGGCCCTGCTCGTCGTGCCCCTGCCGGCCGTCGTGCTCGACGTCTTCCTCTCGCTCTCGCTGACGACGGGGCTGCTCGTCCTGCTGCTCTCGCTCTTCGTCGAGCGGCCGCTCGACTTCTCCGTGTTCCCGTCGCTGCTCCTGATCCTGACCCTGATGCGGCTCGGGCTCAACGTGGCCAGCACGCGTCTCATCCTGCTCCACGGCAGCGACGGCGAGGACGCGGCGGGCTACGTCATCCAGGCCTTCGGGCAGTTCACGATCGGCGGCAACTACGCGATCGGCATCGTGATCTTCCTGATCTTCGTGATCATCAACATGGTCGTGATCTCGAAGGGCGCCGGGCGCATCGCGGAGGTGGCGGCGCGCTTCACCCTCGACGCCATGCCCGGCAAGCAGATGGCGATCGACGCCGATCTCAACCAGGGTGTCATCGACGACGCGGAGGCGAAGCGACGGCGCATCGACGTCCAGCGCGAGGCCGACTTCTACGGCGCGATGGACGGTGCCTCGAAGTTCGTGAAGGGCGATGCGATCGCGGGCATCGTGATCATGGTGATCAACCTCGTGGGCGGGCTCGCGGTCGGCGTCTTCCAGGCGGGGATGCCGGTGCTCGAGGCGGTCGAGACGTACACCCTCCTGACCGTCGGCGACGGGCTCGTCTCCCAGGTCCCGGCGCTCGTGACCTCCGCCGCGGCGGCGGTCATCGTCTCCCGGGCCGGCGCGGGCGACACGCTGTCGAGCGAGCTGCGCGATCAGGTGATCCTCCAGCCCAAGGCCATGGGGATGGTCGCGGGCATGCTCGGGGTGATGGCGATCGCCCCGGGACTGCCCTTCGTGCCCTTCGCGCTGCTGGCGGCGGGCGCCGGGGCGATGGCCTACTGGGGCAAGCCCGTGGTGAAGGCGGTGGCGGCCCCCCAGGTCGCCGCGATTCCGGCGCCGAGCGAGGAGGAGCAGATCCGCGAGGCGCTGGTCCTCGACGACCTCGAGCTCGAGATCGGCTACGGGCTGATTCCGCTGGTGGACGCGAAGCGGGGCGGCGAGCTGCTCGCCCGCATCCGAGCGACGCGGCGCCAGCTCGCCTCGGACCTCGGGTTCATCGTCCCGCTGATCCACATCCGCGACAACCTCGACCTTCGCCCCGGCGGCTACGCGATCCGCGTTCGCGGCGAGCAGGTCGCGGCCCACGAGATCCCGCCGGGCCGCGCCCTCGCGATTTCCCCGGGCGACGACGCCGAGCCGATCCCGGGCGTCCAGACGACGGATCCGGCCTTCGGGATGCCCGCGCGCTGGATCGAGGAGCGGGATCGCGAGCGCGCCTCGGCGGCGGGTTATGCGGTCGTCGACGCGTCGACGGCGCTCTCGACCCATCTGGCGGAGGTCGTGCGGAGCCACGCGGTCGAGCTGCTGACCCGCAGCCGCGTCCAGGACCTGCTCGATCATTATGCGGCGAGCAACGGCAAGGCGATCGAGGGCATCGTGCCCGGGATGGTGAGCCTGTCGCTGCTCCACCGGACGCTGCGGGCGCTGCTCGCCGAGCGCGTCTCGATCCGCGATCTCGGCACGATCCTCGACACCCTCGCGGAGTACGCCGGCAAGATCCAGGACCCTGACCTGCTGACGGATCTCGTGCGCGAGCGGCTCGGCCGCGCGATCACGCGGCCCTACATCGAGAGCGACGGGCGGCTCCCCGTGCTGACGCTCGCGCCGGAGCTCGAGGAGCAGCTCCGGAGCGTCGTGCAGCGCTCGGAGAGCGGCTCGTTCCTGGCGGTCGATCCGGTCACCCTCGACGGGCTCGTGCGCGGGCTGCAGCGGGCGGTCTCGGCCCTGGGGATCGGAAGCGACGGGCGCGGGCCGGTGTTGCTCGCGACCCAGGCGATCCGCTCGCCGCTGCGGCAGATCGTGTCGCGCTTCCTGCCGCGGGTCGCCGTGCTCTCCCATGCCGAGCTGCCCGGGGGCGTCCAGGTGATCTCCCTCGGCACGGTGCGGATCGAAGCCAATGCACATTAAGCGCTTCGAGGCCGCGACCATGGAGGCGGCGCTCGAGCAGGTGCGCGCCACCCTCGGGCCCGACGCGCTGATCCTGTCGACGCGGACGATCCAGCGCGGCCGCGGGACCTTCGGGCTGCTCGCCCGGAGCGGGGTCGAGGTCCAGGCGGCGGTGCCGCGGGGCGGGGCGGCGACGACGCCGGCGAGCGACGTCGCGCGGAGCGCGGTCGCGGTCGAGCGCGCGGGGCGCGCCGCGGCGATCGGGGGCGAGGGCGGGGAGGCGCTCCACGGCGCGCTCGAGTCCCTGCGCCGGGACGTGTCGGCGCTCCGGAGCCGGGAGGCCTTCGAAGAGGAGCTGCAGCGGGAGCTGCGTGGCCTGCGGTCGATGATCGCGCGGATGCTCGAGCGCACGGCGGTCCCCGCCGCCGAGCGCGGAGCGGTGCGCCTCGCCGAGTCGGGTCTCGAGAGCGCCCACGTGCGTGCCCTGGGCGAGGCGGTCGAGGCCGCGCGGGCGGAGGGTCGGGCCGCCACCCTCGAGTCGGTGCTGCAGGAGCGGATCGAGGCGAGGCTCGCGCCGCCGCGCTGCGATCGCACGCCGCGGGTGCGCGTGCTGGTCGGGGCACCGGGGGCCGGCAAGACCACGACCCTCGCGAAGCTCGCGGCCCGCAACGAAGAGGGCGAGCGCGACGTCTCCCTCGTCTCCCTCGATCCCTTCCGCATCGGCGCCCGCGAGCAGCTGCGCGCCTTCGCAGGCCTGCTCGAGGTCCCCTACGAGGAGATCGCGTCGCCCGAGGCCCTGGCCGACGTCGCGCGGCGCCACCGGGATCACGCGATCCTCGTCGACACCGCCGGCCGCTCGCCCGGGGACGTCGCCCGGCAGCTCCCGCTCGCGGGCCTGCGCGAGCACTTCGGCGACGGCGCGTCGATCGAGCTGGTCGTGGATGCGAGCGCCCGCGCGGAGGTGGCCCGCGCCCAGGTCGCGCGCTTCGCGTCGCTGCGCCCGGACCGCCTGATCCTCACGAAGCTCGACGAGTGCGAGTCGCTGGTCCCGGTCGTCAATCTGCTGCTCGAGCCGGCGGGTCCGCCGGTCTGCTGGCTGGGAACGGGCCAGCGGGTACCCGAAGATCTCGAGATCGCCGAGCCCGCGCCCTTCGTCCGCAGCGTGGTGGGGCGGGCGGCATGAGCGCCGATCAGGCAGCCGGATTGCGTCGGGCGTTCGCGCGGACAGGGGCGTCTTCGCGAGGCGCCTTGCCCGTCGCGGCGCGGGGCCGGGTGCTGGGCATCGTCAGCGGGAAGGGCGGCGTCGGGAAGAGCGCGCTGGCGGTGAACCTGGCGATCGCGGCGTCGGCGGCGGGCACGGCGACGCTGCTGATCGACGGCGATCTCGGCCTCGCGAACGCGGATCTGCTGATGGGGCTCGTCCCCGGTCGCGACCTCGGCGACGCGGCCGAGGGGCGCTGCGCCCTCGACGAGGCGCTGGTCGCCGGGCCCTGCGGACTCGCGCTGCTCGTCGTCGGGGCGCGGGCGACGGCTTTGGCGGCGCTCGAGCGCGGGCTCGTCGGTGCGCCCGAGGAGCCGCTCCGGCATGCGATCGAGGCCCGCCGGCTCACCGTCCTCGACCTCGGCGCCGGCATCGGAGCCGGGGTCCTCGGCCTCGCGCGCCACTGCGATCCCGTCTGGCTGGTCGCGACCCCCGAGCCGACGAGCCTCGCCGACGCCTACACCACCGCCAAACATCTCTGGGAGCGCGACCCGGCGCTGCGGCTCGAGCTCGTGGTCAATCGCGCCCCGGACCGGGCCGCGGGCGAGCGGACGCACCGCGCCCTCGACCGCCTCGCGCGGCGCTCGAGCGCCTGCTGCCGCTGCGGGCGGTGCTGCCGGAGGATCCCGCGATGGGGGCGCGGTCGCGCGCCAGGCGCCGGTGCTGCTCGACGCGCCTGGGCGCCGATCGCGCGGCGCATCCGGCTGCTCGCGGAGTCGCTCGTCGAGGAGCTGCCCGCGTCGCAGCGGCCTGCTGCGCGGGTGTTCCCGCCGTCGCCGGGGTTTTGATTGCGATCTGCAACGCGACGTTTCAGTTCGGTGCACGCACCCGGCAGGATCTGCCGGGTGAGGCCGGCGAGCGCCGCGACAGGCCGGCGAGAGGCCGCTTCCCGCTCCATCGGCGACTGGCACGTCCTTTGCTCTCCCGAGCCCGGGGAGCCCGCGATGGCGGGCAGCGGACGACGTCTTCGAGCGACGGACACCGCGCGACCCCGGCGCTCGAGGGAACAGGTGGAGCATGGGTAGCCAGTCCTACATCGCGGCCTCCGGAGCCAGCACGCAGCTGCGCGACCTCGACGTCGTCGCGAACAACCTCGCGAACGTCGGGACGCCCGGCTTCAAGCGCAGCGAGTCGATCTTCCGCGCCGTCTTCGATGCGGCGCTGCGCGACGCCAACGGCGACCTGCAGCCCGGTGCGCCCGGGAGCACCTTCGTCCAGACCGACCTCGTCGGCACCGACTTCGCCCGCGGCTCGGCCCAGAAGACCGGCTCGCCGCTCCACGCGATGATCGACGGCCGCGGGTTCTTCGAGGTCATGACCCCCGACGGCCCGCGCTACACGCGCGCGGGGAACTTCATCATCAACGCGACCGGCCAGCTCTCGACGCCGAGCGGCCAGGCGGTGATGGGCGACGGCGGCCCGATCCAGATCGGGGACGCCGACGTGACGATCCATCCCTCCGGCGCCCTCGTCGATCGGACCGGCAACGCCGTCGGCCGGCTCAAGATCGTCGAGTTCCAGGACCTCCACAGCCTCGAGCGCGAGGGCCAGAGCCTGTTCAAGGCGGGCCCGAACGATCCCGGGACGCCGGCCGTGACCCCCGCCGTGATTCCGGAGTCGATCGAGGCCTCGAACGTCCAATCGACCACCGAAATGGCCACGCTGGTCATGTTGCAGCGTGCGTTCGAGGTGAACCTGCGCTCGATGCAGGTCGACGACCAGACCACCCAGACCCTGATCGAAGGAATCCGCTGATGAGGGCACTCTTCACCGCTGCGACGGGCATGAAGGCCCAGCAGTCCCAGATCGACACGATCGCGAACAACATCGCGAACGTGAGCACGACCGGCTTCAAGCGGTCGCGCACGGAGTTCCAGGATCTCTTCTACGAGACCCTGCGCGCCCCGGGCGCGGCGGGCACCAACGGCGCCATCCTGCCGACGGGCGTGCAGGTCGGTCACGGTGTCCAGCTCGCCGCCGTCAACACGATCTACTCCGCCGGCGATCGCGTGAACACCGGCAATCCCCTCGATCTCGCGATCGAGGGCACGGGCTTCTTCCAGGTCCTGCGGCCCACCGGCGAGACCGTCTACACCCGCGACGGCACGTTCAAGCTCGACTCGAACGGCAACATCGTGACCTCGCTGGGCTACCAGCTCATCCCGAACATCACGATCCCGAACGACACCGTCAGCATCACCGTGCTCCCCGACGGCACCGTCAACGCGACGCAGGCGGGGCAGACGCAGCCGACGAACCTCGGGCAGCTCCAGCTCGCGCGCTTCGCGAATCCCGCCGGCCTGCGCTCGGCCGGTTACAACCTGCTCGAGGCGACGCAGGCCTCCGGTGATCCCCAGACGGGCGTCCCGCAGCAGGCCGGGTACGGAAACATCTCCGCAGGCTTCCTCGAGGGCTCGAACGTGCAGGTCGCGGAGGAGCTGGTCCAGATGATCCTCGCGCAGCGCGCGTTCGAGGTCAGCTCGCGGGTGATCCAGGCCGGGGACGAGATGCTGCGCGTCGCTTCGCAGCTGTCCCAGTAATCGATTCGAGGCCCGGGTCGGGGGACGACCGCGGGCAGGAGGAGCAGGGGCGTGTCGAGAGTCTGCACGGGATGGGCATCCGGGATCGGCCTCGCCCTGGCGATCGCGGCGAGCTTCGTCGGCGGTGCCGCCGCGGAGGTCGCGGAGTCGGCGCCCGTCCGGACGTCGACGGCCGAGCTCGTTCGGAGCGACCTCGAGGCCTTCATCCGGGCGCGGGTCGAAGGCGAGCCCGTCTCGATCGAGATCCCGGAGCTGCGCGCCTTCGACTTCGATGCGTCGGGGGCGCCGGGCGCGGTGCGGACGGAGCTCTCCTCGCTCAGTCCGACGCCGATGCAGGGTCGCGTGGCGATCACGGTGTCGCTCTTCGTCGGCCAGCATCTCGTCAAGCGGGGGGTCGTTTCGCCCTACGTCGCGATGAACGATCGGGTCGTCGTCGCCCGGCGGGCGCTGACGAAGGGCCGCGTGGTGACCAGCGAGGATCTCGACTTCGCGGATCGCGACCGGGCCCATTCGCCCGGGGACGTGGTCCGCGACCTCGACGCGATCGTCGGTCAGCGCGCGCGTCGGAGCCTGGGCGCCGCCCAGGTCCTGCGGGAGGGCGACTTCGAGCGCGTCCCGGTCGTCGAGCGCGGCGATCGCGTGACGCTCGTCCTGAAGCACGGCCCGCTGCTGATCCAGACCCTCGGCAAGGCCCAGGAGACCGGTGCCACCGGCGACTGGATCCGGGTCGTCAACGTCGAGTCGAAGCGCGAAGTCTCGGGTCGGGTCGACGCGGAGGGCAGGGTCCATGTCGCGTTCTGAGCGCCGATCCGGGCGGGGCCTGTGCGCGGCGCTCTGCGCCGCCGTCGTCGCGGTCGTCGCGGGCTGCGTCGAGACCTCGATCCGCGAGGGGCGCGAGCCCATGGACTACGGGCCCGCCGAGCTGCCGCCCTCGCCGCCGCCCAGCCCCGGCTCGATCTGGGACGGATCGACCCAGGGCTCGTCCTTCATGTTCTTCGACGCGAAGGCGCGGCGGATCGGGGATCTCGTGACCGTCGTGATCATCGAGCAGACCCAGGCCGAGGGCAACGCCCAGACCAAGACCAACTCGGATCGCAAGGTCAACGGGTCGCTCTCTTCGGACGTCGGCTTCCAGTCCTTCATCGCGAGCCCGATCAAGGGCCTCATGAAGATCATGGGCCTCGAGCATGCCGGGACGTCGGTGGCCGAGGGGGAGCCGCTCAACGTGATCGAGAGCGGCATGAAGAACGAGTTCAATGGCCAGGGCAACACCAGCCGGCGCGGCAAGTTCACCGGCGTCATCGCCTGTCGCGTCGTCGGCGTGCTGCCCAACGGCATCCTCCACATCCGAGGCCGGCGCTCGGTCGTCGTGAACCACGAGGCCCAGTACATCTCGCTCGAAGGCCTGGTCCGGCGCGAGGATCTCACGATCGAGAATCAGGTCACGTCGAACTCCGTGGCGGAGATGCGCCTCGCCTACGACGGGCTCGGCGCGCTCGACGACAAGCAGCGGCCGGGGTGGATGACCCGGGTCCTCGACTGGATCTACCCCTTCTAGAGCGGAGCCCATGACTGGACGAATCGGACAGGACAGTGGCCTCCAGCGCGCGGCGATCGCCCGGCGATCCGCCTGCGTCGCGCTCGTGCTCGCCCTCTGCCTGATCCCGGGTGCGGCATCCCAGGCGGCGCGGATGAAGGACGTGGCATCGGTGAAGGGCGTCCGCGCGAACCAGGTGATCGGCTACGGCCTCGTGGTCGGTCTGCGGGGCACCGGCGACAAGCAGCAGACCCAGTTCACCGTCCAGTCCCTGCGCAGCATGCTCGCGAAGATGGGCGTGGCGATCGACCCGAAGCTGATCCGGATCGCGAACGTCGCGGCCGTGATGGTCACCGCCAAGCTGCCGGCCTTCGCGCGGACCGGCTCGACGATCGACGTGGTCGTCTCGTCGATGGGCGATGCCTCGAGCTTGAAGGGCGGGACCCTGCTGATGACGCCGCTCGTGGGCGGCGACGGCCAGATCTACGCCGTCGCCCAGGGGCCGCTCGCGGTCGGTGGGTTCTCGGCCGAGGGCAGCGGCAGCTCCGTCAGCCAGAACCATCCCACCGTGGGCACGGTCGTCGGCGGCGCGACCGTCGAGCGCGAGGTCGGCTACTCGATGGTCGGCCAGAACGAGTTCGAGATCGCGCTCCATCAGCCGGACTTCACGACCGCGATGCGGGCCGCGGCGCGGATCAACGAGGAGTTCGACGGCCCCGTCGCCGTCGCGCGCGATGCCGGGACGCTCGACGTCACGCTGCCCGAGGCCTACCAGAAGGACGCGGTCGGATTCATGGCCCGGGTCGAGATGCTCGAGATCGCGCCGGACCGCGCCGCGCGGATCATCCTGAACGAACGGACCGGGACCGTCGTGATGGGCGACGCGGTCCGCGTCGCGACCGTCGCCGTCGCCCACGGCAACCTCACGGTCGTCGTCGACCAGATGAACGACGTCTCGCAGCCGGGTCCCTTCTCGAACGGCACGACGACGCCGGTGCAGAACAGCGCCATCTCGACGACCCAGGACGAGAGCCAGCTCTCCGTCATCGAGGAGACGCTCACGATCGGCGACCTCGTCCGCGCGCTCAACGCGATGGGCACGACGCCGACCGACCTCGTTTCGATCATCCAGGCCATCAAGGCCGCCGGGGCCCTCTCGGCCGACGTGGAGACGATGTGATGAACGCGATCGATGCCGTCGGCATTCCGTCCGAGCTCTCGCTCGCCAAGCGCGGCGACGGGAAGGCCTCCGAGGCGGAGGCCCTGAAGGGCTTCGAGGCCTACTTCCTCGGCGAGCTCATGCGGATCGCGATGCCGAAGAGCGAGTCCGGGCTGATGGACGGCGGACAGGCCGGGCGGATGTACCAGGAGCACTACTTCCAGGAGCTCGCGCGGGTCGTGGCCGCGGGCGGCGGCGTCGGCATCGCCGCGTCCCTCGCGGGACGCCTCGCGAAGCCGGAAGGCGAGGCGACGCCGGTGTCGCCCGATGCGCGGCGCGCGGAGACGGCGCCTGCGCAGGAGGTCGAGGGCCGATGAAGCGCATCGACGAGCAGGTGGCGGGGCTCGAGGTCGTCCTGCAGGCCGAGGAGAACGTCTATCTCCGCCTGCGCGAGGTCCTGCGCCGCGAGGAGGCCCTCCTGATCACCCTCGATCCCGCGGAGATCGCGGAGATCGTCGAGCGCAAGCGCGGGCTCGCCGAGGAGGCGCGTCTGCTCGAGGACTCCCGACGGGCGCTCACCGCCGGTCTGGCCCGCTCGCTCGGGCTCGCCGAGGAGGCGATCAAGCTCAGCGCGCTGATCGGCGCCCTCGACGCGGAGGCCGGTCGGCTGCCCGAGCTTCACGCACGCCTGTCGGCGCTGATCCGGTCGACGCGCAGCCTGCTCGAGTCGAACGGCGCCTTCGCCGACCGCTCGCTGCGTCACATCCAGGACACGCTGCGCCTGCTCGGGCGCGCGGTGCCGGAGAAGGTGGGATACGGGCCGCACCAGGGGGGTGCGAGCTCGATGGGCCGGGGCCGACTCGTCCGCGCGGCGATCTGAGGCGATCCGATGGCAGGGCTCTTCGATACGCTCGGTACGGCGACGCGCGGTCTGGCGGTGGTCCAGAGCGGGATTGCCACGACCGGCCACAACATCGCGAACGCCAACACCGAGGGCTACTCGCGCCAGCGCTCCGTGCTGCAGTCGTCGCTGCCCTACCAGACGAACGCGGGCTGGATCGGCTCCGGCGTCGAGCAGGTCAGCGTCGAGCGCGTCGTGGATCGCTTCGTCCAGGACCGGCTCGTGCGCGAGACGTCGCGGGAGGCGACCCTCGACACCCAGGCCTCGATCTATCGACAGATGGAGGGCATCGTCAGCTCGCAGGACGGCGAGGGGCTCGCGAGCGACCTGACCGGCTTCTTCGACGCCCTCGACGATCTGTCGAACGCCACCGATCCCGGCCAGTCCGCCGCCCGGACCCAGCTGCTCTCCTCCGCCTCGCGGCTCGTCGACTCGGTCCACCGCTACGACGAGCAGCTCCGCAGCCTCCAGAGCGACGCCGACCGGGGCATCGGGACGCTGGTCGACCAGGTCAACTCCATCAGCCAGGGGATCGCCTCCCTGAACCAGAAGATCGCGGCCGCCGAGGTGAGCGGGCCGGCCAACGACCTGCGCGATCAGCGCGACCAGCTCGTGCAGGAGCTGGCCAAGAAGGTCGACGTCACGCTGGTCACCGACAATCAGGGCATGCTCTCCATCCGGATCTCCGGCGGCATGCCGCTCGTCGACAAGGACATCGCCGCCCGGTTCGAGGCCGCGGTCGATCCGTCGGACCCGAACCCCTTCAATCCGAGCTTCGCGAAGATCTACTACGTCGGGGCAGGCAATCGCTTCGATGCCTCGGCCCTGGTCCGCGGGGGCGAGCTCGGCGGCCTGATCGAGGCCCGGGACGGCACGCTCGCGGGCGCGATCCGCGGCCTCGACGCCTTCGCCTACACCCTCTCGGAGCAGTTCAACGCGGTGCACCGCGGCGGCTTCGGCCTCGTCGACGGCAACGCCCACGACTTCTTCAAGGACCTGACGGGCCAGGCCTCGATCGACGACGCCGCGCGCAACTTCGGTCTCTCGGCCGACGTCGACCCGGCGGCGGGGGGCACGCTCCAGAACATCGCGGCGGGCAGTCAGCTGAACCCCGTCACGGGCGGACCGGGGGCGGCGGCCGGGGACACGAGCTGGGTCGAGCGCCTCAAGGACCTGCGGGACGGCGGCGTCGCCACCTATCTCGCAGGCGATCCGCCGGGCGCACCGACGGGGACGACCTCGTCGCTCGCGAACACGCTGGGCAAGTGGATCGGCGACATCGGCGAGGGCTCGCGATCGACGCAGCAGTCCCTGCTGCAGCAGCAGTCGGTGCTGAGCGGGGTCCAGAGCCGGCGGGACGAGGTGTCGGGGGTGTCGGTGGACGAGGAAGTCTCCGAGCTCGTCAAGCTGCAGATGAGCTTCCAGGCGAACGCGAAGGTCCTGTCGACCATCACGACGATGCTCGACAGCCTGTTCCAGTCGCTCTAGGCGGCAGGGGGAACCGATGCGGGTCACGCAATCGATGATGTGGCGGACGGGGATGGAGCAGCTCCAGCTGCAGAAGGCCCGCCTCGCGAAGACGCAGGAGCAGGCTTCGACGGGGCGCCGACTCAATCGGCCCTCCGACGATCCCGTCGACTACCGCTCGACGCTCGGGCTCAAGGACTCGCTCTCCCAGACCGGCCGCTACCTGCGCAGCATCGATCTCGCGCGGACACGCATGAACGCGACGGAGGACGCGATCGCCACCGCGACCGACGTCCTGTCGACGGCCCGGGCGACCGCGATCCAGGCGGGCAACTCGACCAACGGCCCGGCGGCGATGGCCGCCCTGCGGATCCAGGTCGAGCAGCTCTTCGATCAGGTGCTCGACGCCTCGAACGCCCGCGGCCCGGGTGGCGGCTACGTCTTCTCGGGGGTCGCGTCGGATCGGGCCGCCTTCGTGCAGTCCGGGACCTTCGTGTCCGGCTCCGCGCCGCCGACGGTCGCGTTCAACGGGGACGACTCCGCGGTCTCGGTCGAGATCGACGAGGGGGTCTCGATCGACGTGACGCGCAGTGGCGCGAAGGTCTTCCAGGGGTCGGTCGACGTGTTCGAGACGCTCGGGCGACTGTGGCAGGCGATCGATCAGGACGACAAGGCGGCCATCGGGAACGCACAGGCGGACCTGCAGACCGCGCTCGACCAGCTGAACGTCGAGCGTGCGGCGATCGGCGGGTCGGGGGCGAAGGCGGACTCCTTCGAGCAGCGGCTCCAGGGGCGACAGCAGGAGCTCACGTCGGAGGCCTCGCAGCTCGAGGACGTCGACGCCTATCAGGTCTACTCGGATCTCACGACGCAGCAGTCGGCGCTGCAGCAGTCGCTCGCCGTGACGGCGCGTCTGCAGCAGCAGACGCTGCTCAACTATCTATGACGGGCGCCTCGGGGCGGCCAGGGGGATTGCATGCTGGTTCTCACACGCAGACACGGTGAGAGCGTTCGGATCGGGCGGGACATCCGGGTCACGGTGGTGGCCTCGACGGGGGCCCAGGTCCGGATCGCGATCGAAGCACCGGAGGAAGTCGGGATCTTCCGCGAGGAGATCTTCGAGCAGGTGGCCACGGCGAACGTCGAGGCCGCGTCCGGGGGAAACGCGATGGTGGGCCCCATTCGGGTGGTCCGGAGCCATGCGAAGAATCGAATGGGAGGAAGCCAGAATGGGTGAGTTGATCCGTTTCGAGAGTCGACGGGTGGGCAAGATCGAGGTGACCGAGGCGGAGGTCGTGACCTTCGAGCCGCTTCCGGGGTTCCCGGGGCTGTCGCGCTTCGTGATCATGGAGCACGCCGAGGGGGGCGATCTCGCCTGGCTGGTCTCGATCGAGGACCCGGACCTCGCCTTCGTCGTCGCGACGCCGTGGAGCTTCTTCCCGAGCTACGACCCGCCGGTCCAGCGCGAGCACGTGGCGGCGCTCGGCATCGAGAAGAGCGAGGAGGTCGAGATCCTCTCGATCGTCACGCTCTCGGGCAAGTCGATCTTCCTGAACCTGGCAGCGCCGCTCGTGATCAACGTGACGACGCGGCGGGGCATCCAGGTCGTCGGCGAGGATCCGCGCTATTCGACGCGGATGGCGATCCCGGCGCTCGAGCCGACGACCGCCGCGCGCGGAACGGCCAAGGCCGTGGCGGCGACGCCCGCCCCCTGATCGGGGGCCGGGCGCCCGCCCGGGCGCGTCGGCCCGGCGGGCAGGCCCGCTGATGAGCTCAGGGCAGCGGGATGTCGAAGGGCTCGGGGCCCGGGCCCGGCGGGCGCAGCGACCGATCCTCCTCGTCGGGGATCGGCGGCAGGTTCTCGAGCAGGCGGCCCAGGGCCGCCTCCTCGTCGCGCGGGCTCTTGGGCTCGACGAAATCGGCGTCCGCCAGCACGACGATCTCGACGCGGCGGTTGCGCGCGCGCTCCGCCGGCGCGTCGCTCCGGGTCAGCGGGCGATAGGACGAATAGCCGGTGGTGGCGACCCGTTCCGGGTCGATGCCGTGCTGCTCGATGAAATAGCGTGCGACGGCCGCCGCGCGGGCGCTCGAGAGCTCCCAGTTCGAGGGGAACGGGCCCTTCGAGACGGGCTGATCGTCGGTGTGTCCCTCGAAGTGGAGCGAGCCGGTCTCGGCGGCGAGCAGCGGCGCGATCGCGGCCAGCAGCCGACGGCGGTCGGGGATCCCGCACCGCCCGCCGGGAAGTACTCCGCGGCGGCGAGGGAGATGACGAGGCCGCGCTCGGTGGGGTGGTGGCTGATGCCGGGATCGCGCCGCAGCCGCTGGTGCTCCCGCTCGACGAGGGTCGCGAGGCTCGACTCGAGCTGCTTGAGCGGGGCGAGCGACCCGATCGGCGGCGCGTTGCGCTCGGGATCTCCTGGTCGGCGCGGGCGAATCCCCCGACGGCCGCGTCGCTCGAGGGCGTCTGCGGGCTCGCGCCGAGTCGAAGGCGGACTGCAGCCCCTCAAGAGGCCGCGGTTGCGCTCGGCGTCGAGCCGGGCGCTCGCGTAGAGGACGACGAACAGCGCGAGCAGCAGCGTCAGGAAGTCCGCGTACGAGAGCAGCCAGCGGTCGCGCGTCGAGGCGCCGGAGCCGGCGTCCGATCCGCTGCGTCGAGAGGGCGGCTTCACGGGCCGCCGCCCTTCGGCGGGAGGTGCGCGGCGAGCATGCGCTCGAGGGTGCGCGGGGCGATGCCGGCCTGGAGGGCGATCGTCCCCTCGACCACCATCGCGTCCTCCGCCTCCTGCTGATCGGCCTGGCTCCGGATCCGGGCCGCGATGGGCAGCAGCACGAGATTCGCGATCCCGACGCCGTAGACGGTGGCGACGAAGGCGACCGCGATGCCGCCGCCGAGCTTCTCGGGGTCGGAGAGCGACTCCATCGCGCGGACGAGCCCGAGCACCGCGCCGAGGATCCCCATCGTCGGCGCATAGCCCCCCGCCACCTCGAAGACCTGGGCCCCGGCCCGCGCGGCGGCCGCGCGGCTGCGCGCATCGGCCTCGAGCACGTCGCGCAGCTGGGCCGCCTCACAGCCGTCGATCACGTGGCGCAGGGCGCGTTGCATGAAGGGCGTGGGGAGCGCGCGCTGGGAGTGGTCGAGGGAGACGAGGCCGTCCTTGCGCGCGATCAGGGCGAGGTCGCGAGCGCGTCACCAGGCTCGCGCCGGTCGGCCGCCCGGCGGAAGATCCGCTTCGACTCGCGGGCCGCCGTCGTCAGGTCCGAGGCGCTGGCCGAGAGCAGCGTCGCTCCCAGCGTCCCGAGGCCGACGATCACCGCCGCGGGTCCCTGGAACAGGACGCCGAGGGCGCCCCCCTCGGCGAGCTGGGTCGCGAAGACGGTGACGAGGCCGAGGACGAGACCGATCAGGCTCAGGGGATCCATGCTGCTCCGGACCTCAGCCGACCGACGCGTCGTCGTCGTGGAAGAAGGAGAGCCCGAGGGTGCGTTGGCGCCAGCGGGCGATCCGATCGACGAGCTCCTCGGGGCTCTCGAGGACGCGGAGGCGCTCCCCCGTCGAGAGCACCAGCAGCGTGTCGTGGGTCGGCTCGACGAACAGGATCTGGTCGTCGTTGAGGAGCACGCGCTCGCCGTCGATGCGGGTGATCCAGATCATGGCGTCAGATGGACTCCAGGCCCCAGACGAAGAGGGGCAGGGGGAGCTCGTCGAGGACGGGCGTCGGGACGAGGTCGGCGATCCGCGCGCGGATGGCGGCGGCGGCGGGATCCGAGGGCTTCGAGAAGAGCAGCGCCATCAGCTCCGCGGCTTCGAGGCTGCGCGCCTCGCCGCTCCGGCGATCGACGAGGACGAGGCTGCCCTCGGCCGCTTCACTCCCCGCCGCGGGCTCGAGGCGCAGCGATCGCGCGAAGCCGGGGGCGAGCCCGGCCAGGTCCGCCGCGAGCACCGGGAGCGACGTCAGCGCGAACCAGGCGAGCGGGTTCCGCACGCGCGGCGCCCCCGCCTCGCGCAGCCGCCAGGCGACCTCGCTGCGCTCGTCGGGGGCGAGCAGCAGGAGCCCGTTGCCGGGACCGGCCTCCGCGACCAGCGCCGCGCAGCAGCGCAGGACGCCCTCCGGATCACCGCCCCATTCGTGGACCACGCCGCCGAAGTCGTCGCCGCGTCCGCACATCGCGAAGGCCACGAGCCCCCGCCCACCGCGGACGACCCGCACGTCGAGGTCGGGGATGCCGGCGAGCGCCGCACCGGCCTCCGCGAGATCGACGTGGCAGCGCCGCAGGGCGCGCAGCTCGGCGATCGCCTTCCAGTCGGCGGTCGTCGCGCGCTCGACCCGGAGCGGCTCCGCGACGCCGGGCGGGCTCGCCCTGCGCAGGCGTGCGATCACGTCCGCATCGAGGCCGAGGAGGCTCTCGCTTCCGGCTCGGGTGAAGCCCTGAGCGGCGTAGAAGTCGGCGAGCTCGCTCCAGAGCAGGCAGAGCCCGAGGTCCCGCGCCCGGGCTTCGCGTTGCGCGGCGTCGAGGGCCTTCCGCGCGAGGCCGCGGCCGCGCTCGTCCGGGTCGGTGTAGACGAGGGAGATCAGACCGGTCCGCAGCCGCGCGTCCCGCAGCCGGAACGAGGTCGGCCAGAGCAGGCAGAAGGAAACGGGGCGCGCCCCGGACCAGACCGTGATCGGCACCGCCCGGGAATCCGGCGCGAAGAGGAGCGGATACTCGCGCACCAGCCGTCCCGGCCGCCCCGGCCGCAGGCCGGCGTCGAGCCAGGCGAGGACGCGCTCGCGCTCCGCCGGGTCGGCGAAGCGCGTCGTTACGCGATGGCCCGGGTCGCGCGCCGGGCGGAGCGGGGCCGCGAGGGGGAGCGCGGAGCGGTCGCCGGTCGAAGGCGTCGGGCGGATGGGCGCCGTCATGCAGAAGCAACCTCGAGCGAAGGGCGGCGACGGCTCGGATTCGAGCGCGCGCGCCGCCGGGGCGGATCGAGCCCCTCGTAGCAATTCCGATTCCCGTTCCCGGTCGTCCTTCGCGGCGTCCTGGCGCGCCGCACGGCCCGCGCCGATTCAGGTTGAACGCATGGCCGGTGGGAAGCCGCGGATTGAAACGCCGCGCGCCGGGCCCTCGACGGCGGCCCCGCGCGGCCGGGAAATCGGCCTCCGGGACTTGGAGACGGAGTTGCGCTCGATGGGAAGGGACCTGCGCGTCGCCGATCACCCGCGGCGCGTGGCATCGCCATTGCAGTCCGGTCCACACGCGTGATCCGCGCGAGTCGAAACGGAGCGTCCTCGAACGAGGAGGGGTCGTCCGGCGAGCAAGGGGACCGTCGGGGAGCGAATGCCGCTCCTCGTTCGTGCTCACGAAGGAATCGTGAGTCGTCCATCAAGGAGGATTGTTTCGTATGGGTCTTCGAGTCAATAGCAACCCGGCATCGATCAACGCGCAGCGGAATCTGACCAACTCGACGAACGCGCTGCAGCGGAGCCTCTCGCGCCTGTCTTCCGGTCTGCGCATCACGCGCGCCGGCGACGACGCGGCCGGCCTCGCGATCTCGGAGCGGTTCCGCGCCGACATCCGCAGCCAGGCGCAGGCGCAGCGCAATGCCAACGACGGCATCTCGCTGCTGCAGATCGGTGAAGGCGCGCTCAACGAGGTGAGCTCGATCCTGATTCGCCAGCGCGAGCTCGCGATCCAGGCCGCGAACGGCACCCTCGGCGACAAGGAGCGCGCGACCGTCAACCAGGAGTTCCAGGACCTCACCAAGGAGATCGATCGCATCTCCAGCGTGACCAAGTTCAACGGAACTTCGCTGCTCCAGAGCGGCGCGGCGATCGACTTCCAGATCGGCATCGGCAACACGTCGAGCGATCGGATCACGATCAGCTCCGTCAACGCGACGACGGCGGGCCTCGGCACGAGCGGAGCGGCCGTGAGCTCGGCCTCGGGCGCGCAGAACGCGCTCTCGCTGATCGACAGCGCGATCTCCCAGGTCGCCTCGCTCCGCGCCACCTTCGGTACGGTGCAGAACCGGCTCGAGTCGGCGATCCGATCGCTGGCCGTGGCGCAGGAGAACTCGACGGCGGCCGAGTCGCGGATCCGCGACGTCGACTTCGCGAGCGAGACGGCGGAGCTGACCCGGAACCAGGTCCTGCAGCAGGCAGGCATCTCGGTCCTGGCCCAGGCCAACGTCTCGACGCAGGCGGCGGCGCGACTGCTGCAGTAGTCGCAGTCGGCTCGTCGGCGCCTCGGAGGCCGACGGGGAAACGAACGAGGCTCCGGGACGGGATTCCGTCCCGGAGCCGACGTTCGAAGGGCTACAGCAACGATCCGATCGCGCCGAACCACGCGCTCGGACGGGATGAGGAGCTCGCTTGGGCGCTCGATATCGTGAGATGGAGATCCGGACGGCGACGCCGGAGATGCTGATCGTCAAGCTCTACGAAGGCGCCCTCCGCTTCATCCGGACCGCCCGCACCCACCAGGAGGCGGGCCACATCGCGGGCCGCGCGACCGCGATCGCCAAGGCCCTCGCGATCGTCAACGAGCTCCAGCACAGCCTGAACCTCGAGCGCGGGGGCGAGATCGCCCACAACCTCGACGCCCTCTACTTCTTCGTGACCGATCGGCTGCTCGAGGCGAATCTGCGGGGCACGGTCGCGCCCCTCGACGTCGCCGCGGGCATCCTCTCGACGCTGAACGAGGCGTGGGTCGAGATCGCGCGGCGCCCCGTCGACGGCGCGGTCTCGGACCCGGTCGGCGAGGCGGCGAGTCGGGCGCTCGAGAAGTCGCTCTCGGTCGGCTAGGGCCCGCAGCGCGCGCCGATCCACGCCGTCCCGGCGCGCTTCGAAATCCGACCTTCCAGTCTGAAATGCCCCTCGGCAGGAACGACCGCCCGACGCGGCTCGCGTCGCATCCTGTTCGAGCTGGCGGCGATCGCGGCCTGCACGTCGTTGGCACCGCATTTGCTTTGCCGATGCGCGTGGGATGGACCAAAGCGCGGCCCGCGCACGAGGGCAAACGAAAAGACGGCGGCGACGGCTCCGGCCGATCGCTCAAGATCCTCGTCACCGGAGGGACCGGCTCGTTCGGGCAGGCGTTCGTACGCCGCGTGCTCGCCGACCGGGACCAGTGCACCGTCCGGGTGTACAGCCGCGACGAGCTCAAACAGTACGACATGGCGCAGGCCTTCGGGCACGACCCGCGGCTGCGCTTCTTCATCGGCGACGTGCGCGATCGCGAGCGCCTCGTCCGGGCGATGCACGGCATCGATCTCGTCGTCCACGCCGCGGCGCTGAAGCACGTGCCGATCTGCGAGTTCAACCCGGCCGAGGCCGTGAAGACGAACATCCAGGGCTCGCAGAACGTGATCGACGCCGCCGTCGACGCGGGCGTGCGCCGGACGATCGCGCTCTCGACGGACAAGGCGGTGAACCCGGTCAACCTGTACGGGGCGACCAAGCTCTGCGCCGAGAAGCTCTTCGTCCACGGCAACGTCTACGCCGGGGCCCGGGACATCCGTTTCTCCTGCGTGCGCTACGGCAACGTGATGGGGAGCCGGGGGTCGGTGATCCCGCTCTTCAAGAAGCAGGCGGAGACGGGGACGCTCACGATCACCGACCGCCGCATGACGCGCTTCTGGCTCTCCCTCGAGCAGGCGGTGGACCTCGTCCTGCAGGTCGCGGGGGAGATGCGCGGGGGCGAGATCTTCGTGCCCAAGATCCCGAGCATGCGCGTCGTCGATCTGGCGCGGGCGATGGCCCCGACGGCCCAGATCGAAGAGGTCGGGCGGCGTCCGGGCGAGAAGCTCCACGAAGTGCTGCTGACCGCCGAGGAGGCGCGCAACACCCAGGACTACGGCGATCACTACGTGATCGAGCCGGACCACGGCAGCCGCCGCGACGCGGCCTTCGGCGAGCGCGCGCTGCCCGACGGCTTCGTCTACTCGAGCGACACCAACACGGAGTGGCTGACGGTCGAATCGCTGCGCCAGCACGTGGCACTCCTGATGGGCGGCCCCGAGGCCCCGGCGCTCCGGGCCCTCGAGCCCGTCGCGCGCGGGAGCCGGATGGCCGCGCTGGGCCAGCCGTCGTGATCCCCTACTGCCAGCACCAGATCCGCGACGAGGACCGCGAGGCCGTCACGAAGGTGCTGGGCTCGGATCGGCTGACCCAGGGCCCGATGGTCGCGGCCTTCGAGGCGGGCCTGCGCGAGGCCACGGGCGCGGCGCGGGCCGTCGCCGTCTCGAGCGGGACCTCGGCGCTGCAGATCGCGCTCCAGGCCCTCGGCGTCGGGCCGGGGGACGAGGTGCTCGTTCCGTCGCTGACGTTTCTCGCGACGGCGAATGCGGTGCTGCTGGCCGGGGCGCGGCCGGTCTTCGTCGACGTCGCGCCCGACACGCTGGCGCTCGATCCCGCCGATCTCGGCTGCCACCTGACCGAGCGGACCCGCGGCGCCATCGTCGTCCATTATGCGGGCCACGTCGCCGACGTCGAAGGCCTGCGCGAGCGGCTCGGTCCCGATCGCTTCCTGCTCGAGGACGCCTGCCACGCCCTCGGTGCGGTCGACCATGGCCAGCCCGTCGGCCACCGCAGCGAGGTCGCCTGCTTCTCGTTCCATCCCGCGAAGCACATCACGACGGGGGAGGGCGGCGCGATCGTGACTCGCTCCGACGCGCTCGCCGATCGCGCCCTGCGCCTGCGCGAGCACGGGATGGAGCGGATCCCCGGTCGCTTCCAGGGGCTCGGGCTCCCGAGCGCGGCGCAGGCCGAGCAGTCGGGCGGCTGGGTCTACGAGATGCAGACGCTCTCGGGCAATCACCGGCTGCCCGACTTCGCCTCGGCCCTCGGCCTGTCGCAGCTCTCGCGCCTCGAGGAGAACCTCGCGGCGCGCCGGCGGATCGCCGAGCGCTACGTCGAGCAGCTCGGGGGCGACGATCGCGTCGCCTGCCTCGCAGAGGCGCCCGAGACCCGCTCGGCCTGGCATCTCTTCCCGATCCTGCTCGACGTCGATCGGATCGAGGGTGGGCGCGCGGCGGTCTATGCCGCACTCCACGCCGAGGGCGTCGGCGTCCAGGTCCACTACATCCCGATCCATCTGCAGCCCTACTACCGGGCGCGGCTCGGGACGCGCTTCGGCGACTATCCGCGGACCGAGGAAGCCTATCTCCGTCTGCTCTCGCTCCCCATGTTTCCGGACCTCACGCAGCAGGCCCAGGATCGGGTCGTCGACGTGCTGCGCGGGACCCTCGACAGGCTCGCGCGCTGATGTCGCCGATGCGCCTGTTCACCGCCTTCCACGGCAACCTCGACTTCTCGGCGCTCCCCGACGCGGACCGGCCGGTGGTGATCGCGCGCTGCTACTGGCCGATCCTGCGGATTCCCGAGGAGCTGGGGATCCCGATCGGCTTCGAGCTCTCGGCGCGCACCCTGCGGACCCTCGTCGCCGAGGATCCCGAGTGGGTGAAGCGGTTCGTGGGCCTCGCGGAGCGCGGGCTCGTCGAGCCGATCGCGAGCGGCTGGGCACAGATCGTCGCCCCGCTCGCTCCGGTCGAGGTCAATCGCGCGAACCTGCGCCTCGGCCGTCGGGCCTACGAGCAGATTCTCGGCTTCGCCCCCGAGACCTGGTACGTGAACGAGCAGACCTTCGCCGACGGGCTGGTCCCGCTCTACGCCGAGATCGGGGCGCGGCAGGTCGTGATGGAGTGGAACAATCCGGCGAGCCGGCGGCCCGAGCTGCGGCCCCTGCGCTGTCGCCCGGCGCGCTTCGCGGATCCGGAGGGCGAGGGGCCGGGGCTTCTCTGGAACGACTCGATCGTGTTCCAGAAGGTCCAGCGGGTCGTCCACGGCGAGGTGCCGTTCGAGGATCTCGAGGCGCTGCTCGATCGGCTCGAGGCGATGCCCGGAGCGGAGTCGCTCTGCCTCTACGGTGGCGACGTCGAGATCTTCGACTATCGCCCTTCGCGGAGCCTGCCCGCCGGCGCGGGCGCCGCGGCCCACCGCGAGTCCGAGCGGCTGGTCGGCCTCTTCCGCCGCCTCGCCGAGGATCCGCGCTTCCTCTTCACCCTGCCGCGCCGGATCATCGATCCCGCGCTCGCGCTGCCCGAGGTCGGGCTCGGCTCCGCCGCGGACCCGATCCCCTGCAAGAAGCAGCCGCGCTACAACCCGACCCGCTGGGCGGTCTCCGGGCGCGACGGCTTCGGCATGAATACCCGCTGTCACGAGCTGGTCCGCACCGAGCTCGCGGCGACGCGCCTCGCTCCCGGCAGCGCCGGCGAGAACCGCCCCGAAGACGTCGTCGACCTCTGGCGCAGCGACTTCCGCACCCGCGCCACCGAGGAGAAGATCGTCGAGTTCGAGACCCGCATCGGCCTCGCCCTCGAGCGCGGTCGCGCGCGGATCGCCCGCTGCACGCCGGCCCGGGGCGAGAGCGAGGACCTCGTCGTCGTGAACCCCGACGCGGCGGCCTGGTCGCGGATGCCGATCGAGATCCCCCTGCGCCTGCCCGCCGGGCGCTTCGAGGCCCTCGAGGTCCGAACCCGCCGCGGCCCCGAGCTGCTGCCCTCCCAGTTCCAGGTCGACGTCGAGGGGCTCCACCGCGACGGCAGCCTGCGCGAGGTGACCCTCGTGCTCGAGCCGGAGCTGCCGCCGCAGTCGGTGCTCGGGCTCGAGCTGGTGGCGGCGCCGCGCGTCCGGGCGACGGAGCCCGCGCCGGCGCCGGCCCAGAGGATCACGACCGATCGGGTCGCGGCGAGCTTCCTCGCCCATCGCGGCGCGGCGATCGAGGCGCTCGCGTTTCCCTCCGTCTCGTCGCGGCCGCTGCTCGGGACCATCCCCCACGGCAGCTTCGACGCGATCGAGTACACGCCCGACTTCTACTCGGGCCACGTGCTCGCGGTGCTCGAGGACGGCAGCAAGCGCACCGATCTGCGGCCGACCCGGCTCGCGCTGCGGGAGGAGGCCTCGGGCGCGGTGCGCACGACCTTCGTGGCGACCTTCGAGTCGGACCTCGGGGTCTGGCAGAAGACCTATCGCCTCTACCGCAACCGCCCCCGCCTCGACGTCGTCCACGATCTCGCCTACCACGACGCCCGCATCGCGAGCCTGCGGCTCGGGATGCTCACGCTCCTGCCCGAGGCCTGGGACGCGGAGACCCTCCGCTACGGCGCGGTCCACGGCGGGGCCCGGATCGAGTGGCGGCGGCTCGGGCGGGACGTCGTGCTCGGCCAGTCGAAGGCCGTCTCCTCGACCGTCTCGGCGACCTCGTGCCTCGGGGCGACGGAGGGCTGGATCGCCCTCGAGGACGCGCGCCACGGCGTGATCGTCCAGGGCGATCGCGGTCAGGCGGCGGTGGCGCCGATGCTCGACTTCGAGACCGTCGACGATCGCTTCTTCTGCCGGCTCTCCCACAGCGCCGCCGAGATCGACGAGACGCGGGCGATCTTCCTGCGCGGACGCCGGCGCTTCGGATTCTCGATCGAGGGGTATGCGGTGGAGGACGTGGGCGTGTTCGAGCGCGCCCGGCGTCGGCACCAGGGGCTCCTCTATCGCACGGAGGCAGGCGTTGGAATCTCGACCGGTCTTTGAGCAGAACCTGGCCGCCCTGCGCAAGCGCAATCCCTGGCTCGCGGAGAAGCTCGAGGGGCCGTGCGGGGACGGCGTCGAGCTCGTGGCGGGACCGCGCGGGGATCTCGTCCTGCGCGAGCGCGGTGTGCTGCTGGGCTCCGCCTACGATCCGCGCCGGGACGGACAGCGACTGGCCCAGGAGATGGCCGACCTGCCGGCGGACATCCTGGTCGCGGTCGGGCTCGGCCTCGGGGAGCAGATCGAGGCCTACTGCCAGCGCAAGCCGGCGACGGTCATCGTGTACGAGCCCTCGCTCGCGCGGCTCAAGGCGGCGCTCTCGCGGCTGCCCCTCGCCCGGCTGATCGCGACCCATCGCGATCTCCACTTCGTCGGCGACCTCGATCAGCTGACGGCGGTCCTGAACGGCCGCTACGTCCCGGGGCTCTGCATCCGCGTCTTCCCGCATCCCGCGGTCCTGCGGCTCGATCCGGCGGAGGTCGCGGCGGCGGTCGAGCGCACGAAGCGGGTCAAGGAGGCGGCCGACACGCGCATCGGGACCTCGGTCTCCCAGCTGATGCCGTGGGCCTGGATGACGGCGGGGAACGGGCGCCGGATCGCCGAGTCCGCGGACTTCGGCCGCATGTCGGGGGTCTTCGCGGGCAAGCCGGCGGTGATCGCGGCGGCGGGGCCCTCCCTCGACAAGCAGCTGCCGCTCCTGCGCGCCTGCCGGGACCGGGTGATCGTGATCGCGATCGGCCAGACGCTGAAGGCGCTGCGCAGCGCGGGGATCGAGCCCGATCTCGTCCACGTGCTCGAGAGCAAGGACGTCTCCCAGCAGATCACGGGCGCGGGCGACCCGCGCGACGTCTGCCTCGCCCTCACGCCCGACGCCCACCCGGCGCTCTACGACCTGCCGGTCCGCGCGCTGTTCACGGCGACGACCGGTGCGAGCCCGATGGGCACCTGGATCGCGAAGGCGACCGGCGAGACGCGCTTCACGATGGGCGGCGGGACGGTGGCCCAGGGCGCGGTCGGTCTCGCGGTGCTGATGGGGTGCAATCCGATCCTGCTGATCGGCCAGGATCTCGCCTTCACCGAGGGCCGGATCTACGCCGCGGACTCGGCCTACGGATTCATGGGGGTCGAGCTGGCGGAGGACGGGACCTGCTCGTTCACCGAGATGGAGCGCAAGGCGACGCTCCTGAAGGGCGAGCAGCGGCGCACCTCCGGCGACAAGGTCAGCAAGGGGCAGGTGGTCTGGGTCGACGGTTGGAACGAAGGCGAGCGGGTCCCCACCTGGCGCGCCTACGCCTCCTTCATCGAGCATTATCGGGAGATCGGCGTCGGCCTCGCGCGCCACGGCATCCGCCTCGTGAACTGCACCGAGGGCGGCGCCCGCATCCCGATGATCGAGCACCACCCCTTCGCCGCGATGCTCGAGGAGGCGGCCACCGAGGCCGTCGACGCGCGCGCCGCGCTACTCGCGTCCTTCGACGAGCGGCCGCGGCGGACCCTCGAGGACTACCGCAGCGCGATCCGGATCGCCCGCCGACGCCTCGACGAGCTCGACGAGGAAGTCTCGAAGGCGCGCCGCTTCGAGAAGCGCACCGTCGAGCGGCTCGGGCGCGCCCTCAACGATCAGCAGCGGCTCGAGATCCTGCGCGGCATCGCGCGCTGCGAGAAGAAGATCCGGGGGCATCTCGAGCGCGCGACCTGGCTCGACGCCCTGGTCCAGCCCGAGATCTTCGCGGCCCTGGCCGAGCAGCGCCGCACGGAGCACCGCGAGGCGTCGATCGTGGACCTCGTGGCCGCGGCGGGCTTCCTGATCCAGGCGGCCGCCAATGGGGTCGAGCGCGCGCGCTCCTGGTTCGATCGCTTCGAGGCGTCCTTCGACGAGCCGGCGTCCATGCACGTCGCGCCGGAGCCCGCTTCCGTGTCCGCCTCCGCGCTCGCGGATTCAGGCGAGCGACGGTCGGCCGGTCTGGCCGCCCACGCCTGAGGCCGAGCGCGAGAACGCGACCTCCCGGGCGATCACCGCGAGGCGGTCGAGGATGCGCTCGCAGCCCCGGCCGCCGTCGATCGCGGCGAAGGCCCTCTCGGCGCTCGTGCGCTGCCAGGTCGCGTCGGCCAGCGCCTGCGCGAATCGCTCGCGGACGAAGCCCGGATCGAGCGCCGCGGCGCGTCCCAGGAATCGACCGATCCCCCGCTCCTCGAGGCGGATCGCCCAGGCGACGTCGTGATCGTGATGGGTCACGGAGAGATGCGGCGTCCCGTGCCACGCGAGCTCGCAGAGGCTCGTCCCGAAGCCCATCACCGCGATGCGCGCCTCGGCCATGCGCCGCGCCATCGCCGCCGGCTCGAGGGCACGTTCGACCTGCCAGCCCGCGGCCTCGAGCGCCTCCGCGATCCGTCGTCCGGGATCGGCGAAGGCCGGGCCCAGGACGACGCGTCGGATCGCGATCGGCCGCGCGAGGCGGACCTCATCGAGGACCGAAGCCAGCAGCGGCGCGATGCGCGGGGTCACGGCGTGGGGATCGGCGCCGCCGATCGAGACGAGCAGGGCGTCCCGGTCGGCCTGCGGAAGCCTCGGCGTGTCGAGGTGGGCCGCCGCGAGGATCGCATAACGGGGGCCACGCAGCGCGAGCGCCGCCGGATCGTCCTCCGGGAGCTCGTCCGTCCCGTCGTCGTCGGCCTCCGGGAGGTGGTGGAGGGCGGGCTGGATCGTGAGGCGGGCGCGGCCGATCGCCCGGGCGTCGTCGAGGACGACGGTGCGCGTGCGATCGCGGCGGCAGGCCGCGAGCCAGCGGGACTTCGAGAAGGGATGGTCGAAGACCGTGAGCGGAGCCGAGTCGCGGGCGCGCCAGGCGGACCAGGGCAGGATCGGGGATCCGGGACAGCTCGCCTGCCAGCGCTCGAGGGCGACGCGGTCGCCGGCGAGGAAGGTCCGCACGCGGCTCCCGCGGCGCGCGGCGGCGGCGGCGAGGGTCCCGCTGCGCATCACGTGGCCCATGCCGTAGCGCGCCCCGCCGGCGACGACGAAGTCGAGATCGGGGCGCGACCTCAAGGGGCGGGGGACCAGACGCCGCGCAGGGGGCGCAGCGGGCGCAGGCCGTCGCTCGGATCGGCGCGCCACTCCCGCTCGGTCTGCTCGATCGCGGTCGGGGCCTTGCGCCCGTCGCCGTCGGCCTCGAAGCCGGCGCGGATCTCGGCGATCGCGTCGGCGATGGCCTCCGGGAGCCAGCAGTGGCCCGTCTTGAACTCGTCGCCCTGGCCGTCGAGATCGAGATGGAACTCGACCATCGTCGTCGGATGGGCGTGGACGGCGCGGTGGAGCACCGCCTTCGAGACGGTGTGATCCGACCAGCCGGCCCGCAGGCGCAGGCGCGAGCCCGGGCGCGCGAGGGCGGCGAGGCGATCGATCGCCGCGAGGTTCGCCTCGCGCACCGGCGCGGGGTAGCCGGAGACGCAGTGGAGCAGGGTGAGGTCGCGCCCGCCCGCCTGCTCGAAGGTCGCGATCGCGTGGGCGACCTCGGCCTCCGTCGCCATGCCCGTCGAGAGCACGAGCGGAAGCCCCGTCCGCGCGCACGCGACGATCAGGTCGTCCCAGAGCAGCTCGTAGGAGGCGACCTTCAGGAAGTCGACGAAGGGGGCGAGGGCGGTCACGGCGTCGAGGTAGAAGGGCGTGCAGGAGAACGCGATCCCGCGCTCGCGGCAGCGGCGGGCGATGGCGGGGAGGAAGCTCTCGGGGAGCTCCCAGGCGCGTCGGGCGCGGTGCATCTCGCTCTGGCGCAGGATCTCCGGGGCGAACAGCTCGTCGATGCGGAAGAGCTGGAACTTGACGCCGTCGCAGCCGATCGCCGCCGCACGATCGACGAACTCCAGCGCGCGACCGAGGTTCCGGTGGTGGTTGCTCGAGACCTCGGCGATGAAGCGCACGGGCTCGGCGCCGGGAGCGGCGCTCGTCGTTCGATCTGAAGGCCTGCGTTGCAAACTGGAACCCTCCGCCGCGGCGCCGCGCGAATCCGGATGCGCGCCGCGCGATGCACCCCTGCGGTTGCAAGGCGCATGCCTCGCCGCTGCGCGCCCGGGAGGGCCCGGGAAGCCGCTCCGTCGCGTCTTCGTCGATCCCGACGCGGTGACACCGAGCCTTGGCACATCCATTGCTGTCCCGCACGGGACGGACGGCTTCGCACGGCGATCGGCGCCAGGCGGAGCCCCGGAAGAGGGGGCACGGATGGACCTGATCCTGAATGGCGAGTCGCAGTCGTTCGACGCGGGGGACTGCGCGAATCTCGCGGAGCTCGTCGCCCGGGCCGAATCCCTCGCTGGCGACGGCCCCTGCGTCGTCACGGCGGTCGAGATCGACGGGGAGCCGCTCCCGGCCGACGAGCTCGGGAACCTCGAGGTCCGGGGAATCGCGAACGTGAAGCGCATCGCGATCGTCCGGCGCCCGCGCCGCGAGGTGGCGATCGCCGTGCTCGGCCAGGGCGCGGACTACTGCGGTCAGATCGTCGGGGCGATCCAGCAGACCGTCGATCACTACCGCGCGAACCGGATCCAGCAGGCGAGCGGCGTCCTCGCGGACATCCTCGACTCGATCTCGGTCCTCACGGGCATCACCGCCTCGATTTCCGAGGATCTCCCGACTGAGGCAAAGACCCTGTCGGATCTCCAGGGAAACATCCAGCCCTGGCTCGAGGCCATGCTCGAGGCCCAGGTCGTCCAGGATCCGATCCAGATCGCGGACCTGCTCGAGTACGAGATCGCCCCCCACATCGAGGGCTGGGGTCGCGCGATGCGGAGCGCGGTCCCGGGCTCAGCTCTGTCCGCCGCCGGCCGATAGGCCGGAGGAGTCGTCGGCCGCAGCGCGGCCTTCGCAGACGAGGACTTCCGATGGCGACTACGGTATCCGGGCGCGCGACCTTCGGCGGCATCGCGAGCGGTCTCGACACGAAGGCGATCATCGACGGCCTGATGCAGATCGAGCGCCAGCCGCTCCAGCGCATCCAGAGCCGGCGCGACGAGATCGACGGACAGCGCAGCCTGATGCGCCAGCTCAACACGAAGCTGCTCGCCCTGCGCGATGCGGCGAACGGCCTCGACAATCGCAACAGCAAGCTGACCGCCGCCTCGACCGACGAGGAGTTCCTCAAGTACACGTCCTCGTCGACGAACGAGGACGTCGTTTCGGTGACGGCGGGCGTCGGTGCGGCGCCCGGGGACATCCAGGTCCTCGTCGAGCAGCTCGCCCGCGGCTCGCGTCGCTTCTCGACGGCGCTCTCGGGCGACAAGCCGTCCGACGTCGTCGCGCTTCAGGCGGGCCAGAGCATCACGATCGATCTGCCGAACGCCGACGACAACGCCTCGCCCGAGGTCGCAGCCACGCACATCGTGATCACGGCCCCCGCGGACGGCGCGGGGATCACGCTCTCGGACCTGCGCGAGAAGATCAACAACGCCACGGAGAATCGGGGCAAGGTCCGGGCCGACATCCTCACCGTCAGCGAGGGGAGCTACCGCCTCGTGCTGAGCTCGGCCGATACCGGCACCAAGGGTCAGCTCGCCATCACCGGCGACCTCGCCCTCGAGGCCGAGCGGGACGAGGACAAGGCCCAGGGCTCGAAGATCACGCTCTTCGGTCAGACGATCGAGCGCGACACCAACGACATCGACGGCGTCCTCACCGGCGTCACCCTCCGCCTCAAGGGCCTCGCCGCCAAGGACGACAACGGGCAGCCGATCACGGAGACGGTCTCGATCAAGACCGACTTCGATGCCGTGTCGGGCGCCATCCAGAGCTTCGTCGACGCCTACAACGACGTCATGTCGTTCATCGACAGCCAGGCGAAGTACAACGAGCAGACCAAGAGCGCGGGGCCCCTCTCCGGCGACTTCATGGTCCGCGAGGTCCAGCGGCGCCTGCGCGAGGCGGTGAGCAACAACTACTCCTTCGAGAAGCAGCCGGGCAATCCCTTCTCGCCGGATGTCGACGACAAGGGCAAGCGGTTGCCGGGCGGATCCATCTCGGGCATCGGCATCGAGCTCGCGGGCAATGGGCGCCTGCGCCTCAACAAGGACAAGCTCCAGGAGGCCCTGACCCAGAACGCCACGGCGGTGAAGGACTTTCTGTCCGGCTACGACCGACTCTCGCCGCAGAACCAGGATGCGATCACCAAGGCGAAAGCGGACAATGTCACGATTTCTGCCTACAACCATCAGGCAGAGCTCTTCAACGCCACTCGGACGGATCCCAAGACGTGGCTCCCGCTGAAGGAGCTCAAGCCGGTCCCCGCCGACGACATGTGGGACGAGGGCTTCTTCACGAAGCTCAGCGAGCAGCTCGATTCGATCGTCCGCTCCGGCGACGGCCTGCTCGCCCAGCGCGATCAGCAGTTCGCCACGCGCTTGAAGGACATCGACACCTCGATCGACGCCTTCAATTCCCGGCTCTCGTCGCGCGAGGAGATGCTGACCCAGCGCTTCAGCAGCCTCGAGAGCGTGATCGCCGGCCTCCAGAACCAGCAGGGCTTCCTCGGCAGCCTCAAGTAGGAGCGACCGCCATGACCGCGAGAGCGCATCCGCAGGTGGATCCGAGAGAAGACGCGCTGGTCGCGCTGCTCGCGGCGACCGAGTCCCTCGCGGAAGCGATCGCCGGGGGCGAGCCGCCCGAGAGCTGGCTCGCCTGTCTCGAGCATCGCGAGGGGGCTTTTGCCGACCTCGTCCGGTGCGTGGCGGCCCTGCCCGTGGATCGTCAGCCGCTTGCGGCGGGCGCGCGGGCCTGTCTCGATCGCATCGCGGCCCTCGACGAGGGGCTGCTCACCGCCGGGCGCAGCGAGCTCGCGCGGCTGCAGCGCGACCGGATCGATCTCGCGCGCCGGCGGCAGGCGGTGCTCGCCCACGGCGTCCAGGAGCGGAGCCTCGCGCGGGCCGTCGCGGTGAAGGCGTGAGCGACGAAGAAGAGCAGGCCTCGACGGAGCGCACGTCCCTGGTCGTCGTCGACCCGGACGGCGCCTCCCGGTCCGCCGCGGAGGGGCTCGAGGAGGCCCTCTCGCGGCCGGTCTTCGCCGTCGACCCCTCCGAGTTCAAGCCGGCGGACTCCGAGGAGATCCAGAACGCGGCGGCCTTCGTCCTCTGCTGGGATCTCGGGTTCCGGTGCGCCGCGGATCTGATCGAAGGGCTCCGGGCCGACCCGGCCTATGCGGATCGCAAGATCCTCGTCGCGCTGGATGCACCGACCCGTCGGCTCGTCCTGCTCGCGATGGAGCTCGGAGCGGACGGCGTCTGCCTGCGGCCCTGGGACGGCGAGGCCCTCGCGGCCGCGCTCGAGCGCGTCGGGCTGCCGCAACCGGCGGCCGCGGCCTAGCCGCGCAGTCGCCCGGCGCGCATCGGCGGGCGGAGGCCGGCCGCGACTCGCCCGCCCGCGCGGCAAGTCCTGCCCGGCGTTGCGTCCTGCGATTTCGATTCGCCACCGATCGTCTCAGGTTGCAATCGCCGCGGCGCGTCGGCGCCGACAGGGCGCCGGATCCGCTGGCATGCCGCTTGCGTTCCACCGCATCACATCGCATCGCGTCGTGCGCTCGCCCGGTCCAGCGGCCCGGGCGAGCTGGACCCGTCCGGGCTCGATGGAGCGGGGCCGGAGAGACGGCGACGGCGGAGGAGCAGGGCCATGTGGCAACGGATCGTTCGGGGGTCGGCGCGCGTCGCGCCGGCACCGGGTGCGACGGCGACGCGGGAGGCCGCGTCGCGGCGCGCCTACTACCGCGTCGCGGCCTGGCTCCCCGTGCGCCTGCAAGCGCTCGCGCCCGAGGCGGTGAACGCGGCCATCTTCGACCTCTCGCTCCCCGATCCCGCGCTCGAGGGCGCTGCGGCCCGACCCGAGGAGGCCTCGGCCTTGATGGCCCGCCTGCGCCGGATCGAGGAGAAGCTCGATCGCCTGCTCGGCGCCGCCGCGCTCGACGCGCCGCGACCGCTCTGCGGCCAGGATCGACGCTGGATCGTCTTCTCCGGCGCGGGGCTCGCCCTCGACGTGGACTTCGACTTCCGGCGCCGGGACGCGTTCCGCGTCGAGCTGCTCCTGCCGACACCCGAGCCGCGGGTCGTGCGGGCGGTGGCCGAGGCGGTCACCGACGCCGCGGCGGCGCCCGGCACGCCGGGAGCGCGTCGCCTCGCGCTCGCCTTCCGGCACATCGAGGCCGCCGAGCGCGACGCCCTCGTCGCCTACAGCTACGACCTCCAGCGCCTCGAGCTGCGGGCGAAGGTCGAGGGAGCCCCGGCGCGACCATGAGCTCCACGCGATCCGCTCGAAGCGGGGCCGTCGGCGAGGGGAGGCGATCCGGCGCGAGTCGGCCGGCCCGCCTCCGCGCACGACTCGGCCTGCTCGTCGGGCTCGGGCTCGGACTGGGGCTCGTCGCCGTCGGCCCGGCTCGCGCGGAGCGGCCCGTCCCGCCGAGCCCCGTCGACATCCTGAACCGCCGGGACCTCGCCGCGCCCTACCTCGATGCGGTCCCGCTCTGCGTGCCGAAGGCCCTCGACGGGCTGGTCGACCCGATCGTCGAGAAGGCGATCGCCGGCGACTGGGCGGAGGCTCGCCGTGCGCTCACGCGCTGGGCCGAGCGCCTCGGGGAGCAGAAGACGGCGCTCACCGCCCTCGAAGGCGTCTTCCAGGCGCGGGAGGCGCGCAATCGGGCCGATCGGCGGACCGCGGAGCGCGCCCTCGGTGTCCTGCTCGACGACGACGCCCAGCGCGAGCACGCGATCTGCCTGCGCCTCGAGCGGGCGCGGCTCCTGATGCTGCTCGAGCGGGTGCCCGAGGCGGGCGCCCAGCTGCGCCGCGTCGAGCGCGAGCTCGGCGATCGCGATCCCTGGCACCGCGCGCGCCGCGCCGACGTCGCCTTCGGGCGCGCCGAGATGCTCTACCTGGCCGGGCGTCGCTTCGATGCCCACATCGCCTATCGCAAGATCGCCCGGGAGCCGAACCCGCGCCTCGCCCTCGCGGCCCGGCTGCGCCTCACGGATCTCTCCTTCGACGCGGGCAAGGTCGAGCAGGTCAGCGCCGAGTACGAGTCGCTCCTGCCGCGGGCCAGCGCCTTCGGTGCCTCGATCGAGGGCTGGGCCCTGCGCGCGTCCGAGGCGGCCCTCGACGCGGGCGACGCGATGCGCGCCCTGCGCTGGCTCGAGCGGTATCTCCAGGCGACCGTCGACCGCGAGGCCCAGGACGTGGCCGAGATCCGACACGCGGATCTCGAGGTCCAGCTCGACGACCCGCTCGCGGCGCGCAAGCGCCTCGCCGGCGTGATCCGGCGCCGGGGCGACGATCCGATCGGGGCGCTCGCGTCGGTGCGCGCGGTCGATCTCGGGATCTTCGAAGGCGAGCCCGACGAGGGGCTCGACACGGTGGCCGTCGTCGTCCAGAAGCAGCGGGCCGGGCTGCGCCGCTATGCGATGGGCGTCCTGATGCGGGCGCTCGCCGATCGGGGGGCCTTCGACGAGGCCGTCGCGGTCGCGACCAAGCTCGCCTTCGACGGCGTCGACGGCGTGGTCGTCCCGGACTACGGCGCGAGCCTCGATCGTCTGCTCGCGCGGGTGCTCGAGCCGGACGCGGAGGCATGCGGGCGGGCGGTGCGCGCCCTCGGCGGGCGCTACGGGATCCTGATCGAGCGCTCGAGCGAGATCGGGCCCTTCGCGCGGCTCGGGGAGTGCTTCGAGGAGATGGAGCTGCCGTGGCTCGCGGTGCCCGTCTATCGGACGATCAGCCGGCGCTTCGGGCCACCGGGCGCGGCGGCGGTCGCGCTCCCCCTCGCGCGCGCCTCGATCGCGACGGGCGACGCCCCCCTCGCGCGCCACATGGCGGAGGCGGCGCTCGCGGAGTCGCCGGCGGACGCGCTCGCGTGGCAGGCGGTGCTGGCGGAGGCGGACTATCGCGAAGGGCGCACGGCGCTCGCCGTGAAGCGGACGCGCGCGCTGCTCGACGCGCCGCGGCTCGGGCTGCAGCGCTCGAAGGTGGTGCTCGGCATGGCGCGCTCGCTCGCGAAGTCGGGCTCGCTCGAGGACGCGCGGCTGCTCGCCGAGCGCATCCCGGACTGGCTCGCCGAAGGCGACGGCGAGCCCCAGGACGCCGATCGCGTCCGTCTGCTCGAGGCCGGCCTGCTGACCGCCCACGCGCTGCGGGCGAAGGGCGCATCGGCCCCGGCCTTCGAGGTCTATCGCGCCCTCGAGCGCTCCGCGGAGGCCGGTCCCCTGCGCTCCTCGGCGCGTTACTGGCTCGGGCTCGCCCGGCAGCAGGACGCCGACGGCCAGCGCGTCTGGGGCGACGACGTCGAGAAGTCCCTCGGCCCGCCCTGGGCGGCGGTCGCGCGCTTCGAAGAGAATTACGAGTCGCTGCGCGACGTCTACGCGGGCGTGCTGCGATGAGGGAGGGCACGACGGCCATGCGCGGCACGGTCGAGGCGGGCGCTCTCGCGCTCCAGCGGGTGCTCGCCCTCGAAGGGCGCGACGTCCTGAGCCGCGTCGAGCTGGCGGCGAGCGCCCTCGATCGCTTCGAGCTGGCCCCCGCGCTCGCCCATCAGATCGACGCGATCCGCGCGGCGGTGGGCGAGCTCGACACGCTGCTCGACAAGATCGAGCGGCTGTCCGATCCCCTTCGCTCCGAGCGCACGGCGGGGGAGGCGCGCCTCGCCCCCGTGCTGGCGGCGCTCGCCGTGCGCCTCGCGCCGACCCTCGCCGCCCGCGGCGTCCGGCTCGAGGCGACGGGGGCGGGGCCGGCGCGCGCGGTCGCGGTCCCCGAGGCGGTGCTCGAGCGGCTCGTGCTGACGTGGCTGAGGGCGGGGATCGCGGCCCTCGCAGGGGCGACGGACGGGGCCGAGGAGACGCCGATCGTGCTCGAGCTCGAGGGCCGCGATCACGAAGACGCGGTCGAGCTGGTGCTCCGCGTGCGCGGGGTCGGGTCGGATCGGCGGCTCGCGCTCGCCCGCGCCGACCAGGTCGAGCTCGACGTCGCCCTCGCGGAGTGGCGGGGAAGGGCGCTTCGCCTCGACGAAGGGGGCGGCGAGGCGCTGGGGCTGCGGCTGCCCGCGTGCGGACGGAGCGGCGATGCTTGAGGCGGGGCGCAGCGCTCGGGTCCGGGTCGTCGAGGCGAACGCGGCGCTGCGCGCGGCGATCGTCGGGGCGGTGGTCGGCTCGGGCTTCGAGGCCTCGGCGATGGCGGAGGCCGGTTCACCGGTCGACCGCGAGCTCGCGGTCCGCCATGCGCTCCACCTGATCGACCTCGGGGCGTTGGGCGCGCCCGGCTGGCTCGTCGATCCCGAGGCCCGCGCCCGGAGCCTCTTCCTCGCCGCCGATCGCGGTGAGGCCGCGGCCCTCGCGCAGCGTTACGGGCCGGCGCTCGACCTGCTCGTGAAGCCCTTCTCGGTGCAGGCCCTCGAGGCCCGGCTGCTCGCCCGGCTCGAGAGCCGCGACGCGCGGCGCGGGGTGCTGCTCGATCCCATGCTCCAGACCCGCGACGAGCGCTTCGCCCGGACGCTCGAGCGCGCCTGGCGCCTCGCCCGCCTCGAGGGGCCGCTCTGCATCGCCGGCGAGCTCGGCACCGGCCGGCGTGCCCTCGCCCAGGCGATCGTCGCCGCGAGCCCGCGCGCCGCGCTCCCCTCCGTCGCGATCGACGGCCTCGGCCTCGAGGCCGGGCCCGGGGACGGGCTCGAGCGCGAGCTCGCGGAGCAGGTCGCGCGCGCGGGGACGGGGACGCTGCTCGTGATCGAGCCCGCCGACTGGTCGCCGCGGGCGCAGGCGGCGCTGCTCGCGCCCCTGCGTGCGCTCGAGGAGGAGGAGGCCCCGCGCTGCATCACCCTCGCGCGCGCGCCGATCGATCCGGGTCCCGGCGATGGGCGCCTGCTCGTGGAGCTCGCCTACCGCCTCGCCGGGCCGACCCTCGTGCTGCCCCCGATCCGGGAGCGCGCGGTCGATCAGCTCGCGCTCTGTCAGATGCTCGCCCGGCGCGTCGCCCGCTCCCTCGGTCGCGCGACGCCCGTCCTCGACGAGGCCCTCCTCGCGGCGCTTGCGCGCGACGGCTATCCCGGCAATCGCTTCGGGATCGAGAGCCGACTGCGCGGCGCGTGGATCGGCGACTTCGACCGCCCGGCCCGCGAAGAGGCGGAGGCGCCGATGCGCGACCCGGCGGCCGGCGGCGCCGAGCGCCTCGACTCGGTCGATCTGCGCCGGCTCGAGCGGGACGCGATCGTGCGCGCGCTCGGGCAGACGAAGGGCAACCGGACCCACGCCTCCCAGGCCCTCGGCATCAGCGTCCGCACGCTGCGCAACAAGATCCGCGAGTACGGCCTGCGCTGAGCCGCGTCCGCGCCGAGACGGGCCCGGTCGGCAGGAATTGCCGAGCCCACGCATCGCCGCCTTTCAATGTGCACGCTCCATCACGCGGGGTCTTTGGCCCTGCAAGCTCCGACGCGCTCCCGCGGCGCGAGAGCCTCGGAGATCGCCCCGGCGACTGGCATGGCGATTGCTCAGGTGGAACGCGATCGACCATCGCGAAACGACCGGATTTCGAATCGCGAGCGGGCCACGATCGGGGAGGAAGAAGATGCCGAGCTTCGGACCGGAGGCGATGGGAGCGCTCCAGGTGGCCATGCGATTCCGCAAGGCGCGGGAGGCGGTGATCGCCTCGAACGTCGCCCACGCGGATACCCCGGGCTACCGCCGCCGCGATCTGTCCTTCGAAGGCATCTTCGAGGACGCGAAGAGCGGCATGGTCCGCACCCACGCGCAGCACCTCCCCACGCGCTCCGCCGACCCCGAGAACGCCCGGGTCGAGGTCGGTCCGCTCGGCACCCGCCCGGACGGCAACGGCATCGATCTCGACCAGGAGCTCGTCCACGCCCACCGCAACGCGGGCGCCTACATCGACCAGGCGAACGTGCTGGCCCGGCTCTCGACCCTGGTCCGCACCGCCATCGGCTGAAACGGGAGACCGCCTCGATGAAGTTCTCCGACATCATGGACATCGCCGCCTCGGGCCTGCTCGCCCAGCGGACCCGCATGACCGTCACCGCGAGCAACATCGCGAACGCCCAGACCACGCGTACGCGGGAGGGTGGGCCCTACCGCCGCCGCGACCCGGTCTTCGAGGCCGAGCGCATCGGCCAGGGCTTCGCCTCGAACCTCCAGCGCAAGATCAACACCGTCGACGTCGCGCGCATCGTCACGGACAACCGCGATCCGATCACGCGCTACCTGCCGGACCATCCCGACGCCGACGAGCAGGGCTACGTCCAGTTCCCGAACGTCAACCTGGTCGAGGAGCAGGCGAACCTCGTCGGGGCCAGCCGCGGCTTCCAGGCGAACCTGCTCGTGATGCAGAAGCTGCGCGCCATGACGGACGCGCTGCTGCGCGTCGGCCAGAACTAGCGGGGACGATGAACGATGGACCAGGTCCTGATCGATCGACTGCGCGACGTCGGCAATGCCGGCCGGGTCACCGGCCCGCTCTCCGGGGCGACGCGCGAGACCGGCGGCGCGTCCTTCTCCGAGATCATCGGAGGCCTCGTCTCCGAGACGAACCAGAAGCAGCTGCAGGCGGAGTCCGACGCCGCGGGCGTCGCCAAGGGCGACGTCGACATGATGGACGCGGTGGTCTCCCTGAACGAGGCCGACCTCTCGCTCCGCATGATCATGCAGATCCGGGACCGCGCCCTCGAGGCCTATCAGTCCATCCTCCAGTCGATCTGAGGTGAGTCTTGGCGGATCGATTCCAGAACCTCCTGAAGCAGTTCTCGTCCCTGCCGCCGATCCGGCAGGCCGTCCTCGTCGCGACGGCCGCCGGCTCGCTCGCGTTCTTCTACTGGATCGCGATGGCGTCCGGGAAGACCGAGTACCGCACCCTCTACCGCGGTCTCGAGGACGCCGAGGCGGCGCAGGTCGTCGAGGTGCTGACGGCCGAGCGCATCGAGTACCAGATCGCCGAGGGCGGCAGCGCGATCCAGGTCCCCGTGAACCGCGTCCACGAGGCGCGCATGCGGGTCGCCTCGCGAGGGCTCCCGAGCGGCCACTCCCCCGGCTTCGAGATCTTCGACCAGGGGACCTTCGGCGTCACCGACTTCGTCCAGAAGGTCAACTACCACCGCGCGCTCCAGGGCGAGCTCGCCCGCACGATCGAGCAGGTCGAGGGGGTCGAGAAGGCCCGCGTCCAGCTCGCGCTCCCCGAGCGCAAGGCGCTCCTGCGCAAGGACGAGCGCAAGGCGACGGCCTCGGTCGTGCTGCGCCTGCGCGGCGGCCACGACCTCGAGTCCGGTCAGATCCGCGGCATCGTCCACCTCGTCGCCTCGAGCGTCGAGGGGCTCGACCCGAACCAGGTGACCCTCGTCGACAACCGCGGCCGGCTGCTCGCGCCCCAGTCCGACATGGACCCGTCCGCCGGCGGCGGCGCGCCCACGATGCTCGGCCGGGCCCGCTCCCTCGAGCGCGACCTCGAGGATCAGGTCGAGTCGATCCTCGAGCGCACCGTCGGCCTCGGCCGCGTCGTCGCGAAGGTGAACGCCCAGGTCGACTGGACCCAGACGGAGAAGACCGAGGAGGTCTTCGATCCCAACTCCCAGATCGAGCGCAGCACCCAGCGCGAGACCGAGACCTCGAGCGACTCGACCAAGGAAGGCGGCGTCGTCGGCATCGTGGCGAACTCGCCCGAGGCGGCCCCGGCGCAGTCGTCGACCGGCACGAACTCGAGCTCGTCGCGGACCTCGGAGACGGTCAACTTCGAGCTCAGCAAGACGGTGAGCCACCACGTGCTGCCGACGGGGAAGATCGAGCGGCTCTCGGTCGCGGTCCTGATCGACGGCAAGCCCGTCGTGGCGGGGGGCGCGGATGCGCCGGCCGAGGGCGAGGGCGTGCCGGCCTTCACGCCCTGGAGCAGCGAGGAGATCGCCGAGTTCGAGCAGCTCGCGAAGCGCGCGGTCGGGTTCTCCGCGGAGCGGGGCGACGAGATCAGCGTGATCAACGCGCCCTTCCAGGCGCTCGACGCCGAGTTCGACGCGCCGAGCCCGCTCACGCCCGACGTCGTGGCGATCCTGATGACGATCGTCCAGGGCGTGGTCTTCCTGATCGGGCTCTTCCTCTTCGCGCGGCTCTTCGTGAAGCCGCTCGCGGCCGCGGTCGGTGGGCCGGATCCCACGGTGGCCGTCAAGGACCTGCGCAAGGAGGTCCTGACGAAGCTCGCCACGGTGCAGGCCGAGCTGACGGGCGGCGTCGTGTCGCCCGAGCTGGCGGCCGCGGTCGCCGAGGCGGCGGAAGAGGCCGCGGCACCGGCGGTCGAGGGCGGCGCGGCGCGGCGCGAGGCGGCGGCCGGGGGCCCGGGCGGCGGCGAGGGGAGCTCTTCGCGCGGTGGAAAGGCGATCGCGGCGGGCCGCGGCGGGGCGAGCGATTTCGAGATCCCGGGTCTGATGGATCCGAACGGAACGATCCCGCTGCCGGCGCAGGTCGATCGCCTGGCCCAGCTCCGACCCGAGGATTCGGTGCGCACGATCCGAGGCTGGATGTCGAGCGGGAGCTAGTCGTTGCCCCAGAAGCACCTGCAATACGAGCTGCTCAACGGCACCGAGAAGGCGGCCATCCTGATGATGAGCCTGCCTCCGGCGCGCGTGCGGGAGCTGATGGCCCGCCTCGACGACACCGAGGCGGAGCGCATCCTCGTGTGCATCTCGCGCTTCGAGGTGATTCCGTCGTCGGTGCTCGAGCGGGTCATGCGGGACTTCCAGGAGGCGATCGGGAAGCACGAGATCTCGGTCCAGGGCGGGCGCGAGCAGGCCTTCTCGATCATCTCGAAGGCGGTCGATCCGGATCGGGCGCTGCGGCTGAAGGAGAAGCTCGGCCGCGACGAGAAGCGGATCGACTGGTCGCTGCGCGAGTACAGCCCCGACTTCATCGCGAACCAGCTCGCCCTCGAGCATCCGCAGACGGTGGCGCTCGTGCTGGCCCAGTTCCCCTCGGAGCGGGGCGCCGTCGTCGTCGGCCATCTCCACGAGGAGATCCGGGCCGAGGTCATGCTGCGGGTCGCGAATCTCCAGACCGTCGCGAGCGACGTCATCTACGAGCTCGAGGACGAGGTCTCGATGATGTTCAGCCGTCAGGTCGGCGCGCCGACCCCGGTCGGGGGCACCGACGTCGCGGCGAAGCTCCTGAACGGCGTCTCGAAGACCGAGGGCCAGGAGATCCTCGAGCGGATGGACTCGCGCGATCCCGAGATCGCCGCCGACATCCGCAAGAAGATGCTGACCTTCAACGACCTCGAGACGATCGACAAGCGCGGCTTCCAGGCGCTGCTGCGCGAGATCCCGACCGAGGATCTGGTGATCGCCCTCAAGACCGCGAGCGACGCGATGAAGGAGAAGGTCTTCTCGAACGTCTCCTCGCGGGCCGCGGACCAGATCCGCGAGGAGTCGGATCTGCTCCCGCCGATGCGGCTCTCGGAGATCGAGAACGTCCAGCGCCAGATCGTGGACGTGGCGCGCCGGCTCGAGGAAGAGGGCGTGCTCTCGATCGAGACCGGCGGAGGGGGCGACGATGTCCTCGTTTAAGCCCGACCCCTTCTACGCGGACCTGGCCTTCCGGCCTCTGCTCTTCGGCGCGGGCGGCGAGGCCGCGTTCGGTGGCGGTGCCTTTGCGCGGGAGGAGCGCGTCGCGCCCCAGCCGGTCGCGATGCCGGCGCCGGAGCCCGCGGTGCCGGCCTGTACCGAGGCCGACCACGCGGAGCTCGAGGAGGCCGCCTTCGAGAAGGGACGCGCGAGCGCGGCCGCCGAGTGGGCGCGCTGCGAGCAGGCCTGCGCGGTGCTCGAGGCGGCGGCGGCGGAGATGGCGCGGGTCTCGGTGCGCATGCTGCATGCCAACCGGGAGCAGATGGTGGCGCTCGCGTCGGAGATCGCCCGGCTCTGGATCGGCGAGGAGCTGCGCCTCGATCCGGCGCGCTTCGCCGGGCCCCTCGAGCGCGCGCTCGCGCAGTGTGCGGAGGGCGCGGAGGCGCGGGTGAGGCTGAATCCGGCGGTGCTCTCGGCGCTCGAGACGAGCCTCCCGGAGCGCGTCGCCGGCTGGTCGGAGTCGCTCGCCGTCGAGCTCGTCTCGGATCCCGGCCTCGCGCCCGATGCCTTCCGGATCGAGAGCGGTCCGCGGACCCTCGACGCGGATCTCGACGGGCTCGTCGGGCGGGTCCGCGAGGCGGTGCGCGAGGCCTTCGAGTCGGCGGGCGGGGAGGGCGACGCGTGACGATGGGCGCGGTGGACACCGCCTTCTTCACCCGCGCGACCCGAACGCTCCCGGGGCTCGAGCGCTTCGCGGTCGCGGGGCGGGTGCGGTCGGTGGTCGGGCTGCTGATCGAGGTCGAGGGCATCCGCCCGGCGCTGGGCGCGTTCTGCTCGATCGAGAGCGAGCCCGGGGCACCGCGGCTCGAAGGCGAGATCGTGGGCCTGCGCGAGGGCGTCTCGCTCGTGATGCCCTTCGGCGACCTGCGCGGGATCCGCGTCGGGGCCGCGGTGCGGATCGAGGCCGGCGTCGATCGCGTGCCGAGCGGCCCGGGCTGCCTCGGTCGCGTGCTCGACGCCCTGGGCCGGCCGATCGACGGGAAGGGACCGCTCGTCGACGTCGTCCATCGTCCGATCGAGTCGGCGCCGGTCGGCACCGTGACCCGCGCGCGGATCGCCGAGCCCCTCGACCTCGGCCTGCGGGCCCTCAACGTCTTCGCGACCGTCGGCCGCGGCATGCGCATCGGGATCTTCGCCGGCTCGGGCGTCGGCAAGTCGACCCTGCTCGGCCAGCTGGCGAGCCAGGCCGACGTCGACGTCTCGGTGATCGGGCTGATCGGCGAGCGGCGGCGCGAGGTGCGCGAGTTCATCGAGCGCGATCTCGGCGACGCCCTCGCGCGCTCGGTCGTGGTCGTGTCGACGAGCGACGAGCCGGCCACGCTGCGGACCCGGGGCGCGCGGGTCGCGACGGCGATCGCCGAAGGCTTCCGGGACGCCGGCCGCGACGTCCTGCTGATGATGGACTCCCTGACCCGCTTCTGCACCGCCCAGCGCGAGATCGGCCTCGCCACCGGCGAGCCACCGACGACCCGCGGCTACACGCCTTCGGTCTGGAACCAGCTTCCGAAGCTCGTCGAGCGCGCCGGCACCACCGACCGCGCGGGCAGCATCACCGGCCTCTACACGATCCTCGTCGAGGGCGACGACATGAACGAACCCGTCGCCGACGCGGCCCGCTCGCTGCTCGACGGCCACATCGAGCTCTCGCGGCGGATCGCCGAGCGCGGCCGGTTCCCGGCGGTCGACGTGCTGTCGAGCGTCTCGCGGGTCATGCCCGACGTCACCACGGCCGAGCACCAGACCCTCGCCCGCGAGGCCCGCCAGATCCTCGCGACCTATCGCGACGCCGAGGACCTGATCTCGGTCGGCGCCTACGCCGAGGGCTCGGATCCGGCGATCGATCGCGCGCGGCGCCTGCAGCCGGCGCTCCAGGCCTTCCTGAGCCAGCCGCGGGGCGAGGTGACGAGTCTCGCCGACTCGGTCGCGAAGCTGCGGAGCCTGATCCGGGGAGGCAAGGCATGAAGCGATTCGTCTTCCGGCTGGAGCGGGTGCTCGGGATCCGCCGCTTCGAGCTCGAGCGGGCGCGCCACGCCCTCTCGCTCGTCGAGGCGGAGGCCATGCGGCTCGCGACCGCGTGCGTCGAGGCCGAGCGGCGCTGGCACGAGGGCCAGCGGCGGCTCGAGGAAGAGACGGTCGCGGGCGCCGACGGCGCCGCCCTCGCGCTGCGGGCCCGCGCGGTGCGCGCCGGGCGCGCGAAGTGGATGTACGCGCGCATGGCGGTCGAGGCCTTCGAGCCCAGGCGCGCCGAAGCGCGCGAGCAGGTCCGGCGCTGCCGTGCCCGGGTCGAGAGCCTCGAGAAGCTGCGCGAGCAGCGCGCCGAGCTCCACCGCCGACGGGCTCTCGCGGGGGAGCAGGCCGAGCTCGAGGACCTCTCGATCGCGCGCTTCGCGCGCTCGGGCCTGCTCGTCCTGCTGCTCGGGCTCCTGCTCACGGGAACGGGCACCGCGCGCGCCGAGTCGGCGAAGGCGCCGGCGGCGGCCGGGGCCGAGCAGGTCGAGAAGGGCGAGAAGGGCGCGGCGAGCGCGTCCGGCTCCGACGGGGCTCTCCCGGACGCGACCGCGGCGCTGCTCTCCGGTCCGGGCTTCTCCAAGGGCGTCGACCTGATCCTCGCCGAGGTGCGCACGCGCGAGGCGGAGATCGCGCGGCGCGAGCTCGAGCTCGGCGAGCGCGAGGCGGCGGTCAAGGAGCTCGAGGCCATGGTCGCGGAGCGCGCCGGTGAGCTCGAGAAGATCCGGGGCGAGGTCGAGGCCCGCATCCTCGCGTGGACGACCCAGGGCCAGGACCGGATCGAGCAGCTCTCGGGCGTTTACTCGGTGATGCCGCCAGCGGAGGCCGCGGGGCTGCTCGCGAAGCTCGATCTCGACCTCTCGGTCTCGATCATCCAGAAGATGAAGAAGAAGGTGTCGGCGAGCGTGCTCGCGGCGATGAAGCCCGAGCGGGCGCTGCTCGTCAGCCGACGGATCCTGCAACCCCTCGATCCGGCGACGGACGCGCCGCCGGCCCGGCCCGAATAGCGCGAGCAGCGCGCCACAGGAGTGCATCCCATGAACGTCGATCTCATCCGCACGCTCGACCCGAGGAACGCCGAGCCCGCACCGGGCGCACGGGGGGACAAGGCCGGGTCGGGCTTCGCCGACCTGATGGACTCGATGCTCGGCGGCGGTGCCGGCGATCGCGCGGCGTCCCGTGGCCGCGAGGACGACGAGCCCGCGCGGGCGGCGAACGTCCCCGAGGCGCGCGCGGATCGCGGGCCGCGGCCCGAGCGCAACGATCGCAGCGATCGCGGCGCGCGGGCGGCGCGCAGTGACCGGAGCGACCGCAGCGATCGCGCCGACACGGGAATGCGCAGTGCGCGGGGCGAGAAGCGCGATGAGCCGACCGGGGCAGCCCGGGAAGAGGGCGCGGCCGACGAGACGGTGGAGCGCGCCGCCGAGGTCGGTCCCCGGGCGGAGGCGCCGGTGGGCGCGCCGGGTCGCCGGGGCGCGGCGGGCCGCAAGGGCGAAGCCGCACCGGGCGAGGACGATGCGTACGGCGCGCCGGCGGCGCAGGCCGATCCCGCGGTCGTGACGGTCGCGGCGAGCGCGGCGGTGCCGGAGTGGATCGCGCGGGCGATGGCGCCTGTCGAATCGGGCACGGACATCCTCGCCGAAGAGGCTCCGTCGGACGCGGGCACGGTCGAGGCCCTGGCCTCCGCGGTCGGCGCCGTCGCCGCTGGGACCGCTTCGGGCGCAGCGGACGCGGGCCTCACGAGCGGTCTCGCCGACGCCGCGTCGCCGGGAGATCTCGCATCCGCCGGCGCAGCGAAGGACGCCCTCTCGGATCCGGCCGTCGCGCGCGACGTGATCGCGGCGCTCGAGGGGGTGCGCGAAGCGGGACGCTCGGGCGAAGTCTCTGCGATCCGCGCCCGCGAAGCGTCGCCCGCCGAGAGCGTCGCCGGAACGGCGGCCGAGGCGGCGGCGCGACCCGTCGAGGTCGCGAGCGTGCGGGCCGAGGCCCCGCGCGTCGAGGCCCCGCGCCGCGAGGCCGAGCCCGTCGTCGCGCGCAGCACCGAGCTCGTCGCCCAGCCCGAGCTCGCGCCGGCGCAGGCCCGCACCGGGGACGAGGGGGCGTCGCAGGACCGGCCGCGGGATCCGCAGGCGGGGCCCTCGCCGCTGCCCGGCGCCGATCGGCTCGAGCCGGCGAGCGCGGCGGCCTCCGTCGCTGCGGAGAGCGCGACGTCGGCACCCGACCAGACGCTCGACGCCTCCGGCCGGCCGCAGGACGTCGCGGCCCAGGCCCGCGTCGACGGCATGCTGCTCGCGCCGACGGCCCGGCCGACGGAGCCGCTCTCGCCGATGCAGACGGGCCGACCGATGCCCGCTGCGGCGCCGGAAGCGATCGCCGCCCAGGCCGACTGGCTCGCGACCCGCGGCGGCGGCACCGCCCGGCTCGTGCTGCATCCGCAGGAGCTCGGCGAGATCTCGATCCGCGTGACCGTGCGCAATCAGGCGGTGGACGTGGTGATGGTGGCGCACACGGCGCTCGCGCATCAGGTCGCCGAGGAGCAGAGCGATCGACTCTCGCAGGCGTTCGCGGGCCGGGACCTGCGACTCGAGCAGTTCGAAGTGCGGCGCGGGGATCCGAGCGACGCGTCGTCGACGGGCCATTTCGGCTCGAGCGATGCCGGGGCGCGGGAGCGCGAGCGGGCCCAGGAAGAGGCGCAGGTCGGTCGCGGCGGCGTGGGGCAGGGCGGTCGGCGGGGGGCTGCCGGCGTCGAGCCCGTGGTCGCGCCGCCGCGCATCGTCCCGAGCGGACGCGCCGCGGGCATCGACCTCCGGATCTGAGCAGAGACCAGCGCGGGCGGCTCGCCGGCCCGCGGAAGGAGACCGAAATGAACGTTCTCGATTCGAATAGCATCGGATCCGCCATCCAGGCGGCGGACCAGAAGAAGACCCAGCAGGACAAGGTCGGCCAGAGCCAGTTCCTCGACATGCTGGTCGCCCAGCTCGAGAACCAGGATCCGCTCAATCCCCAGGACTCGGCGGACTTCGCCGCGCAGCTCGCCCAGTTCTCGACCGTCGAGCAGCTCGTCGCGATGCGCACCGGCGTCGACGATCTCGTGAAGGCCTTCAAGGAGCAGGCCTCCGGCAGCTCGGCGACCTCCCGCCTCGATCCGGCGGGCCTCATCGGCCGCGAGGTCACCGTCATCGGCAGCCAGGTCGAGGTCGACTCCAAGGGCAGCCCGATCGAGCTGCCGCTGCGCATGAAGGACACGGCGGTGAAGGCGGACGTGCGGATCACCGACGGCGCGGGCAGGGAGGTCTACAAGGGCTCGATCATGCCCGTCGACGAGAACGGCCAGCAGCTGCCCCTCAAGCCGGGGGACCACACGTTCCGACTGGATCCGATCCCCGCCACGATGCCGACCGGCGTCTACAACGTCCAGTTCACCGCCAAGAACGCGGCCGGCCAGGACGTCACGATCCTGCCCATGGCCACGGGCCTGGTCACGGGCGCGGTCGTGACGGGCGATCCGGCGGTGCGCATCGGCAATCGGCTCTTCGGCCTCTCCGACATCCTCGAGGTCCGCATGGCCTCGCAGACGCAGTCGGCCGGAGTGCAGTGAGATGGATTTTTCGAAGGTCTTGAGGGAGAGGATCGGGCAGGACGACGGGCTCGTCCTCCACCTCTCGACCTGTCAGCGAATGCGTGCGTCCCGACTTTCCTCCGACGGAGAGACCGCCGGATGGTGGGGACGCATTCAGGCCCGATCACGGAAGATCTTGGCAGGGGTGGGCGCGATCTTCGCCCGCCCGTACGACGAGGAGTGGAACTAGATGTCTTTGTCCAACGCGCTCTCGAGCAGCGTCAGCGGTCTCGCGGCCGCCTCGACGCAGATCTCCATCATCGGCGACAACATCGCCAACGCGAACACGCCGGGCTTCAAGGAGAAGCGCGCCGAGTTCACGGCGATCCTCGGCCAGAACATCACCGCCGGCTCGGGCTTCGCCCAGATCGGCGCCGGCGTCCGCGTCCAGGACGTCAGCATGATCTTCTCCCAGGGCGTCTTCGAGCAGACCCAGCGCGGCACCGACCTCGGCATCGAGGGGAAGGGCTTTTTCGTCCTCGAGGGCAACCTCGGCCGCTCCTACACGCGCAGCGGTGCCTTCGGCTTCGACGCCGACGGCTGGCTCGTCGACCCGGCCGCCAATCGCGTGCAGGGGTACGGCATCGATCCGACCACGGGCAACTCGAACGGGGTGCTCGGCGACATCCGGATCAACGTGCCGCTGTCTCCGCCGCAGGGGACGACGCAGATCCAGCTCGCGAAGAACCTGAAGTCGACCTCGCCGGTGATCGCGGGCGGCTTCGACGCCAACAATCCGCAGGCGACCTCGAACGCCCAGGAGGTCGTGACGATCTACGACTCCCTCGGCACGCCGCGCCAGGCGACGATCTTCTTCACCCACACCGCCGCCAACCAGTGGGACTTCAACGTCACGCTGTCCGCGGCGGACGCGGCGGGGACGCCGGCTTCGCCGCCCTTCATCGTCCAGGCGGGGGGGAGCGGAACCCTGGACTTTGACTCGTCGGGCAACCTGACCGGGGTCAACGGCGGCACGACCTATCCGACCGTCAACTTCGCCTTCGACACGACGAATGGCGCCGCGGCGAGCCAGGCGATCGACTTCAGCATGGGGCAGATCGTCGGCGGGCCCGTCATCCCGGGCCCGACCTCGACGCAGTTCGACACGGCCTCCGTGACGAACTTCGTCAGCCAGGACGGCTTCGCCCCGGGCACCCTGTCGGCGCTGCAGATCGACGAGCAGGGACGCCTCAACGGGGTCTTCTCGAACGGTGTGACGACGTCACTGGCGCAGCTCTCGCTCGCGAACTTCGGCAACGTCGAGGGCCTGACGGACATCGGCGGCAGCCGGCTGATCGAGTCCCTCGACTCGGGGCCGCCGATCATCGCGGCCGCGGGCAGCGGGAACCTCGGCAACATCCGGGCGAGCTCGCTCGAGAAGTCGAACGTGGATCTCGCCCAGCAGTTCGTGAACCTGATCATCGGCCAGCGCGCGTTCCAGGCGAATACGCGCACGGTCTCGGTGACCAACGAGCTGCTCTCGAATCTCGTCAACCTCGGCCAGTAGTCGCGCCGAGCCGCATCGGGGCCGCCCGTCGCCCGTCGAGGGGGACGGGCGGCCCTTCGCGTTCGGTCTTCCGACGCGGTGCGGGCGCCGCCTCTGGTATGCTCCGCGCCGATCGGGAGGGGGACGGCTTGGGTCGGGTTCCGGTGGGTGGACGGCGGGGCAACGTCGGAATCGCAGGACGCGGACGGCGCGCGGGATGCTCGGGGGACCGGGTGCGCGCCGGGCGTTCGGCGCAAGGAGCGGCGGCGGTCGTTTGCGCGCTGCTCGCCCCCCTCGCGTTCGCGTCCATTCCGGCGGCGCGGTCGGCGGGGGCCGCGGAGCCGGCGCCGGGAGCCCTCGAGGCCATCGGATCGGACCGCTTCGACGTCGTCGTGCTCGACGCGGGACACGGCGGCCAGGACGAGGGCGCGATCGGGCCGACCGGCCTGCGCGAGAAGAGCCTCGTCCTCGACGTGACGCGGCGCCTCGCGCGTCGCCTCACCGCCGCGGGGCTCCGGGTCGTGCTCACCCGCCGCGACGATCGCTTCCTCTCCCTCGAAGAGCGCACGAACGTCGCGAACGATGCCCGCGCGGATCTCTTCCTCTCGATCCACGCGAACGCCTCGACGAGCCGCTCGCCGCGGGGCATCGAGACCTACTTCGCCTCCCTCGACTCGACCGACGAGGACGCCCGCCGCGTCGCCGAGCGCGAGAACATCGCGCTCGGAGCGACCGCACCGACCGCCGGGAGCGACGATCCGCTCGCGGCGATCCTCGGCGACCTGATCGAGACCGAGCATCTGCAGGAGTCGAGCGAGTTCGCGAAGCTCGCCGAGGACCGGCTGTCGACGGCGGCGGGCGATCGCTCCCGGGGCGTGAAGCAGGCGCCCTTCGTCGTGCTGATGGGCGTGCGGATGCCGTCGACCCTCGTGGAGATCGGCTTCGTGACCCATCCCGGCGAGGAGGCGGCGCTGCGGCGGGCCGATCGCAAGGACGCGATCGCCGATGCCCTCGCGAAGGCGGTCGTCGCCTTCGGCGAGCGGTACGATGCGCGGCGCGGGGTGCGCCCGGCGCGGAGCCGACGAGGCCAGGAGGAGAGCGGATCGTGATGCGGAGCGACGGACGACGGACGGACGAGCTGCGTCCCCTCACCTTCGAGGTCGACTTCACGGACCAGCCCCTCGGCTCGGTCCTCTGCACGATGGGCCGCACCCGCGTCCTCTGCACCGTCTGCGAGGAGCCCGGCGTCCCCGGCTTCCTGCGCGGCAGCGGCGAGGGCTGGCTCACTGCCGAGTACTCGATGCTCCCCGGCGCGACGAACACGCGCAGCGAGCGCGAGGCCAGTCGCGGCAAGCTCTCGGGCCGCACGATGGAGATCCAGCGCCTGATCGGCCGCAGCCTGCGCGCGGTCGTCGATCGCAAGGCCCTCGGCGAGCGGACGCTCTACGTCGACTGCGACGTGCTGCAGGCGGACGGGGGGACGCGGACGGCGTCGATCAGCGGGGCCTGGGTCGCCCTCGCCCTCGGCCTCGGGCGGCTCGAACGTCGGGGTTCGATCGCGGGCGGCGTCCTGCGCGATCAGCTCGCCGCCGTCTCGGTCGGGATCGTCGACGGGGTCGGGCTGCTCGACCTGCCCTACGTGGAGGATTCCCGCGCCGACGTCGACATGAACGTCGTCGGCATGGGGAGCGGTCGCATGATCGAGGTCCAGGGCACGGGCGAGGGCGGGAGCTTCGACCGCCGCGAGCTCGACGGCCTGCTCGATCTCGCCTGGAAGGGCATCGACGCGATCGTCGCGCGCCAGCGCGAGGCGGTCGAGGGGGCGGGCTTCGCGCTCGCCCGGCTCCTGCGCGGCCGGGGTTAGGCCGTGGCGCCGACCGCCGCACCGCGGCGATTCGTCTTCGCGACGGGCAATCTCGGCAAGCGCCGCGAGCTCGGCCGCATCCTCGCCGGCTGCGAGGTGCTCTCGCTCGGCGACTTTCCGGGGATCGTGCTGCCCGAGGAGGGCGACGACTACGCCGCGAACGCCCTCGCCAAGGCCGACGCCGTGCTCGCGGCGACGGGCCTCGCGAGCCTCGGTGACGACTCGGGGGTCGAGGTCGACGCCCTCGGTGGTCGGCCCGGGGTTCATTCGGCGCGCTACGGCGGACCGGGGCTCGACGATCGCGGGCGCTGCGCGCGCCTGCTCGCGGAGCTCGAGCCCGTGGCCGAGCCGCGCCGCGCGCGCTTCGTCTGCGTCGCGGCCTGCGCGATGCCCGATGGCCGGCGCTTCACGACGCGGGGCGAGTGCGCGGGGACGATCGTGCGCGCGGCGCGCGGGGAGGCCGGCTTCGGCTACGACCCGATCTTCGTGCCGGAGGGCGAGACGGCGACCTGGGCCGAGCTGCCCCAGGACCAGAAGGACCGGCTCTCCCACCGCGGGCTCGCCTTCCGCGCGCTGATGCGCCGGATCGAGGAGACGGATCGCTGAGGCAGGACGAGCGAAGCCGGCGTGCGGACTCGCGGGTCGCCGCCGCTAGACCTCGAGATTCGCAAGGCGCTCCTGGATCACGCGCGCGATTGCGTTGCAGGTCACCGCGTCGGGATGATCGAACTGGATGCCCATGCCGAGGGGCAGGTTCGGCCGCTGCAGGTTCCCGGGCACGTTGGCGAAGGCGACGATGCCGTCGATCTCGAAGCGCTCGCGGTCGATCTCGAAGAGCGTGCGCAGACGCGCGCCCTCCATGCTCGCGCGCGGGGTCTCGATGAAGCAGCCGCCTTCGGAGAGGCTGTAGAGGATGCCGTGCTTCTCGCGGCCGCCGACCAGCACGCGGGCGGGGGCCTGGGTCGGGACGCGGCGCGACGCGCGCGCCGCGGAGAGCTGCTCGCCCGAAGTCAGGCGATTGATCTGGAAGCGGAGCGTCACCTCGTCGTAGCCATCCCAGAGCGCGAGCAGCACGCCGGCCTGGCGGAGCGCCTTGCGCTGCACGGGATCGGGCGCCTTGCCGTAGGCCATCGCGGGGAGCACCGACTCGGTCTCGCGCATGCGCTCGAGCGCCTGGGCGATCCGCACCGGGGACAGGGTCGTCGGGACCAGCACGCCCGCGAAGAGATAGCCGCGGGAGGCGACGAGCTTCGTGGCCTCGCCGAGCTCACCGACCCGGATCGGCTCGACCCCCAGCCGGACGAGCTGGGCCGCCAGCGTCTCCGTCCGGTGCGGATCCGGCTCGATCAGCAGCACGAAGTGGCTCGTCGGCATGCCGCCTGCATCGGGCCGACCTGCCGGTGCCTTGAGGGGCAGGGGCTTCACCCGCGGGTCGACCTTCTATATATAGGCCTGCACCATGGCCTCCGTCCGAACCACCCTCAGCCTGATCCGCCACGGCGAGACGACCTGGAACCGGGCGGGACGCTGGCAGGGCCACGCGGACCCCGACCTGACCGAGACCGGCATCGAGCAGGCCCGCCGGGTCGCCGAGGCCCTGGCCGCCGAGCAGACCCTGCGTCCCTGGACCCGGGTCTACGCGAGCGACCTGCTCCGGGCCCGGGCGACCGCGCTGCGGATCGCCGATGCCCTCGGCCTCCCGCTCGCCATCGATCCGCGCTTGCGCGAGCTCGACGTCGGGGGCTGGTCGGGGCTGACCCGCGCGGAGATCGCGTTGCGCGACGAGGCGACCCTGCTCGCCTTCGAATCGGGGGCCCCCGACGTCCGGCCGGGTGGGGGCGAGACGCGGATCGAGATCCGCGAGCGCAGCCACGCGTTCGTGTGCGAGCTCGCGCGGCGCCACGCCGGGGAGCGGCTGCTCGTGGTGACCCATCTCGGTGTCATCCGCGCGCTCGTGCCGGGCGCGCGCCCGCAGAACGTCGATCGCATCGAGGTGTGCGCCGAGGAGATCGCCGCGCGACCGATCGACCGCGCGCGGCGACCGGAGGAGGGGCCGCTCTAGGCGGTGCCGACGGCGGACTTGGCCGGGCGCATGCGCCGCGACAGGATCACGACGCCCGCGAGACCGACGAGGCCCCCCGCGACGTCGATCAGGACGTCGTACGGGCTGCCGATCCGGACGCTCGAATAGGACTGCCGCAGCTCGTCGGCCGCGGCGATCGTCGCGACGAAGAAGATCGCGATCCAGCAGGCGGTCGCGATGCGGGTCTTCGACGCCGAGAGCAGCGCCGCCCGGGCGGAGAGCAGCGCGAGGATCGCGTACTCGAAGAAGTGGGCCGACTTGCGGAAGAGCAGATAGAGCTTGTAGCGGGTCGCGGGATCGACCGGGCCGACGATCCCCTCGATCACCCACTGCATGAAGTTGCTGGTGCGCCGGAGCGAGTAGACGTCCATCCCGAACTGCCAGATCACGGCCGCCCAGAGGGCCACCCAGAGCCACGCCAGCCAGATGCGCTGGCGCGAGCGCCGGGCCTGGTCCGCCGCGTTCGGGGCGTCGGGCCGGGCGTCGGGCCGGGGGAGGGTGCTCGCGGAGTTCTGGACCAATGCGGGCCTCACCGTGTTTTCGAGCAGCCCGCCACTCGGCTCGCCCCGGGTCGGTATCGTACCGCCATGCCTCTTCTCTCGATCGGCCTCGTCTATGAAACTTTTGAGACCTATCCGGTCCACCCCGGGGATCCTCCCGATGCCCACGTCGAGTACGAGCCCGAGTCGACGATCGAGGCCCTCGAGTCGGCGCTCTCCGCTCTCGGGCACCGCCCCGTCCGCCTGGGTTCACCCCACGCGCTGCTCGAGACCCTGGGCCGGGGCGAGCGGCCGCCGGTCGACGCGGTGATGAACGTCGCCGAGGGCTACGGCAGCCGCAATCGCGAGGCCTGGGCCCCGATCCTGCTCGAGATGGCAGGGATCCCGGCCCTGGGATCGGACGCGCTGACCCTCTCGCTCTCCCTCGACAAGGCCTGGACCAACCGCTTCCTCGCCGCGGCCGGGATCCCGGTCGCCGCCCAGGCCGTCTTCGCGGACGCGGAGGCCGCCCTCCGGTCCCCGCTGCCCGCGCCCTTTCCGCTCTTCGTGAAGCCGCGCTGGGAGGGCACGGCGAAGGGCGTCCGGGCGAGCTCGAAGGTGACGACCCGCGCGTCGCTCGCCGCGGAGGTCGAGCGCGTCGTGCGCAGCTATCGGCAGCCCGCGCTGGTCGAGGCCTTCGTGCCCGGCCCCGAGTTCACGGTGACCCTGATCGGCAACGGGCCGCCCCGGGCGCTGCCCGCCGTCCAGCGCGCCCTCGACCGCGACACCGGCATCGGCATCCACGCCCTCGAAGGGCCGGGGCGCACGGCGGATTCGTCGGCGCTCGTGCCCGTCACGCCCGGTCAGCTCGAGCCGGCGCTCGAGGCGCGCCTCGCGGCGCTCGCCCTCCGGGCCTTCGAGGCGCTCGAGTGCCGCGACTTCGCCCGGGTCGACTTCCGCCTCGACGCCGCGGGCGAGCCCGTCTTCCTCGAGATCAACCCGCTGCCGACCTTTGCGACGGACGGGACCTTCGCCATTCTCGCCGAGCTCGAGGGCTCGACCCTCGACGCGATGCTCGGCCGCTGCATCCAGGCGGGCCTCGAGCGGATTCGGGGCGAGGGCCGATGAGCGAAGCCATCCGGGCGCAGGACGTCGCCGAGGCCGACTGGCGCGACTGGGGCTGGCAGATGCGCCACCGCATCCGCACCGCCGCCGACCTGCGCGCCTTCCTCGAGCCGACCGCCGACGAGAGCGCCGCCATCGAGGCGCTCGCGACGCGCTTCCGCTTCGTGATCACGCCCTACTACGCGTCGCTGATGGACCCCGACGATCCCGACTGTCCGATCCGGCGCCAGGTCGTCCCGCGCCTCGCCGAGCTCGGGGATCCCGCCGGTCTCTCCGATCCCCTCGACGAGGTCGCCCACTCGCCGGTCAAGAACGTGATCCGCGTCTACCGCGACCGGATCGCCTTCTGCGTCAACAACGAGTGCGCGCTCTATTGCCGCTACTGCCTGCGCAAGCGGATGGTCGGCGACGAAGACTGGACGATGCAGAAGCGCGAGCTCGAGACGGCCCTCGACTGGATCGCGCGGACGCCGGAGATCCGCGACGTCCTGCTGACGGGCGGCGATCCGCTCGTCTTCTCGGACGCGAAGCTCGAGTGGCTGCTCGAGCGGCTTCGCGCGATTCCCCACGTCGAGCTGATCCGGCTGGGGACGCGGCTGCCCGTCACGCTGCCGTTCCGGGTGACGCGGGCGCTGTGCGCGATGCTCGAGCGATTCCATCCGATCTGGGTCAACACCCACTTCAACCATCCGCGCGAGCTGACCGAAGAGGCGGCGGAGGCCTGTGACCGGCTGCTGCGGGCGGGGATCCCGGTCGGGAACCAGAGCGTGCTGCTCCGGGGGATCAACGACTCGCTCCCGGTCATGAAGGCGCTCTGCGAAGGACTCGTGCGGATGCGGGTGCGGCCCTACTACGTCTATCAGGCCCAGCTGCTCGAGGGGACGGCGCATTTCCGGGTCCCGATCGAGGAAGGGCAGGCGATCTTCCGGGCGATGCGCGGTCGGACGAGCGGCTTCGCGATTCCCCAGTACGTTCTCGACACCCCCCATGGCAAGGTCCCCCTCGAGCTGCCCTTCGTGAAGGGCCGCGACGGCGACGACTACGTGGTGGAGGCGTGGGACGGTGCGATCTGGCGTGAACCGAATCCGCGCTGACGGGCGGGGGGCGCGATGAGCGGCGGACGGGGCGCTTCGGGCCGCGGCGTCGCCAGCGCGGCGGGGCTGCTCGCCGCGAGCGTGCTCGCGGCCCGGCTCTTCGGGCTCCTGCGCGACATCCTGTTCGCGAAGAACGTGGGCGGGGGATCCGCCGCGGACGCCTACTTCGCCGCCTTCCTCGTCCCCGACATCCTCGGCTACCTGCTCGCCTCGGGCGCGGCCTCGGTCGCGCTGACGCCGCCCTATCTCAAGCGCCTCGAGCGCGACGGCGCCGAGGCGGCGGCGCGCTTCGCGTCGGTGGTCGTCGGCAACGTGACGGCGGTCTCGATCGTGGCGACGCTCGCCTGCTGGGTCTGGGCGGAGCCCCTGCTGCGGCTGCAATTCCCCGACTTCGATGCGGCGACCCGGGCCGATGCGCTGCGCCTGATGCGGATCGTGCTGCCGGCGCAGGTCTTCTTCCTGACGGGCGGCTGCCTGCGCGGCGTGCTGATGGCCCACGGCCATTTCGGCGCCCAGGCGGCCTCGTCCGTCGTCTACAGCGCGGCCCCGATCGCCGGCGGGCTGGTCGTCGCCGGCGCCGACGGCTTCGCCTGGGGCACCCTCGCCGGTGCCCTGATCGGCCAGTGGGCGATCCCGGCGATCGCCCTGCGGCGGCTCCCGGGCGCGGTCGGCCGCATGCGCATCGGCTTCCTCGACCACGACTTCCGCGAGTATCTCTGGCTCGCACTCCCGCTCATGCTCGGCGTCGGCCTCACGACCGTCGACGAGTGGTACGAGAAGTGGGTGGGGGCGGCGGTGGCGCCGGGGGCGATCGCGGCGATCACCTACGCGCGCAAGCTGATGATGCTGCCCGTCGGCGTCGTCGGGCAGGCGGTGGGCGCGGCGCTGCTGCCCTCGCTGACGGCGCTCTTCCAGCGCGGCGCGCGCGCGGAGTTCGATGCCCTGCTGACCGGGACGCTGCGCACGACGCTCGGCCTCGGTGTGCTCGCGGGCGGGGCGCTCGCCGCGCTCGCCGGGCCGATCGTGCGCGTCGTCTACGAGCGCGGGCGCTTCGGCGGGGCGGACTCGGCGCAGGTGACGGCGCTGCTCGGGCTGCTCGCGTGCGCGGTGCCGGGGTGGGTCGTGCAGCAGGTCGCGGTGCGCGGGTTCTACGCGCGCAGCGAGATGTGGCGCGCGATGGGGCTCTCGAGCGCGATCGCGCTGGCCGTCTTCCCGTTGTATCTGCTCGGGGGCCGCACGCGGGGCGTCGAAGGGCTCGCGCTCGCCTCGGTCGCGGCGATCACGGGCAACGCCCTCGTGACCGTCGTCTGGCTGCGGCTGCGGGCGGGCTCGCCCGATCTCGGGGGCCTCGCGGCGACGCTGCTCCGGACGCTGGCGATCGTCGCCGTCGCGGGCCTCGCCGCCGATCGGGCGCTCGCGACGCTCCTGCCGCGGGACGGTTCGGCGCTGCTCCGCCTCGTCGCGGGCGGCGCGGTCTTCGGCGGGCTCGCGCTGGTCGGGGTGCGCGTGGCGGGGGATCCGCCGCTGCGCGCCGGCCTCGATCGGCTGATCGCCCGCCTCACGCGCCGGGCTCGGAGCGGAGCGGCCGGGGGGAAGTCATGAGCGCGGCGCGCTGGCAGTTCTTCATCGATTGCGGCGGGACCTTCACGGACTGCATCGGGGTGTCGCCCGAAGGCGCGCTCTCGGTCGTCAAGGTGCTGTCGGCGGGGGACGCCCCGGTCCGCGCGATCGAGGCGCTGCTCGCGCGGGCGGGGGAGGTGACGCCGCCTTCGGCGCTCGCCTGCTCGGTCCGGCTCGGGACGACGGTGGCGACCAACGCGCTGCTCGAGCGGCGCGGCGTGCCGACCGCGCTCGTCGCTCCGCGCGGGCTCGCCGGCGTCTTCGACATCGGGACCCAGGAGCGCCCGGCGCTCTTCGAGCTCGAGATCCACAAGCCGCCGCGCCTGCACGCCTGGGCCCTCGAGGTCGCGGGGCGCCGCGCGGCGACGGGCGAGGCGATCGAGGCGCTCGAGCCCGAGGCGGCGCGGCGCGCCCTCGCGCAGGCGCGGGCCGAGGGGGCGCGCTCGGTCGCGATCGTGATGCTCCACGCCCACCGCGTGACCGACGACGAGGAGTCGCTCGCGCAGCTCGCGCGGGAGGCGGGCTTCGAGGAGGTCGTCTGCTCCCACGCCTGCGGCCGCGAGATCGGCTTCCTCGCCCGGGGCGAGACCGCGATCGCCGACGCCTATCTGACGCCGAGGCTGCGCGAGCACGTCGAGCGCCTCACGGCGGCGCTGCCCCGGGCCGAGCTCCGTCTCATGCAGTCCTCGGGCGGCCTCACGAGCGCTGCGCGCTTCCGCGGGCCGAACGCGCTCCTCTCGGGGCCGGCCGGCGGCGTGCTCGCGACGCGGGCGGTGGCGGCGGGGGCGGGGCGCTCGCGGGCGATCGGCTTCGACATGGGCGGGACCTCGACCGACGTCTCCCTCGTCGACGGCGATCGGCTCGAGCGCAGCTTCGAGAGCGTGGTCGGCGGCGTGCGGGTCAAGGCGCCGATGCTGCGCATCCACACCGTCGCCGCCGGCGGCGGCTCGCTCTGCCGCTTCGACGGCAGCCGCTTCACCGTCGGCCCCGAGAGCGCCGGCGCGGATCCGGGCCCGCTCTGTTATGCGCGCCGCGACGCGAGCGGGGCCCCGCGCGCGCGGGAGCTCACGGTCACCGACGCGAACTTCGTCCTCGGCCGCGTCCTGGCCGACCGCTTCCCCTTCGCCCTCGAGCGGGCGGGCGTCGATCGCGCGCTGGCGGCGCTGCAGGCCGAGCTCGCGCGCGCGGGCTTCCCGCGCAGCCCCGAGGCGATCGCGGCGGGCTTCGTCGAGATCGCGAACGCCCACATGGCCCAGGCGATCGTCGAGGTCTGCGTGTCGCGCGGCGTCGATCCCCGCGACCACGTGCTCGTCGGCTTCGGCGGCGCCGGGGGGCAGCACGTCTGCGCCCTCGCGCGGCGGCTCGGGATCCGCGAGATCCTGCTCCACCCCCTCGCCGGCGTGCTCTCGGCCTACGGCATCGGGATCGCGCGACAGACCTGGCACGGCGAGCAGGACGGTGGCCAGCGGACGCTGCCCGAGGCGGGGCCCGTCGCGCCCGAGCTCGCGGCGGTGTGGGACGCGCTGGCGCGGCAGGGGATCGACGCGCTCCGCGCCGAGGGCGAGGAGGAGGAGGCGCTCCGCTTCGAGGCGAGCCTCGATCTCGGCTACCTCGGCACCGACACCGCCCTCGAGGTCCTCGCCCCCGGCGGCCTCGGCTCCCCCGAGAGCCGCACCGCCGGGGCCTGGCGGGCAGCCTTCGAAGGCCTCCACCGCGAGCGCTTCGGCTACGTCCGACCCGGGCGCGCCGTCGCGATCAAGGCGATCCGCCTGCGCGTCGTCGGTCCGGAGAACGCGGTCGAGGCGGGCGGGGGAGCGGGCGCGGTCGCGGGACGCCCGAGCGGATCGCCCGGCGGCACCGCTTCCGGCGCCCCGGCGCCGCTGCGCACGGAGCGGGTCTGGTTCGCGGGGCCCGGCTTCGTCGAGACCCCCGTCTTCGCCCGCGAGGCGCTCGCCGCCGGGTCGCGCCTCGCCGGCCCGGCCCTGATCCTCGAGGCCAGCGCGACCGTCGTGCTCGACCCGGGCTTCGCGCTCGTCGTCGAGGCCGGGGGCGTCTTCCGGATCACGGCAGAGGCGGCGCACACGGCCGCCTCGACGGCCGCGGCGACCGCGACCGCGGCCGGTGCGGCCGCCGATCCGGTGCGGCTCGAGATCCTCGGGAGCCGCTTCATGTCGATCGCCGAGCAGATGGGGGCGGTGCTCCGGAACACGTCGGTCTCGACCAACATCAAGGAGCGCCTCGACTACTCCTGCGCGGTCTTCGATCGCGAGGGCGGCCTCGTCGCCAACGCGCCCCACATCCCGGTCCACCTCGGCGCGATGGCGGACACGGTCGCCGCGGTCCGCCGGCGCTTCGCGCCCTTCGGCGACGGCGACGTCGTCGTCACCAACGATCCCTTCGAGGGCGGCTCGCACCTGCCGGACGTGACGGTCGTGAGCCCGGTCTTCCTGCCGGGAGCGGCCGATCCGGCGTTCTTCGTCGCGAGCCGGGGCCACCACGCGGATCTCGGGGGCGCCGCCCCCGGCTCGATGCCGGCCTGCTCGACGCGCCTCGCCGAGGAGGGCGTCCTGATCGAGGCGTTCCCGCTCGTGCGCGCGGGGCGCTTCGAGGAGGCGCGCCTGCGCGCGCTGCTCGGTGCGGGGCCGCATCCGGCGCGGCGCCCCGACGACAACGTCGCCGATCTCGAGGCGATGATCGCCGCGAACCGCGCGGGCGCCGCGCGCCTCGCCGAGCTCGCAGCCGAGGAGGGGGAGGCGGTCGTCCACGCCACGATGGGCGAGCTCCAGACGGCGGCGGCCCAGATGGTGGCGCGCGAGCTCGCGAAGCTCGCCCCCGGGCGCCACGTCTTCGAGGACGCCCTCGACGATGGAACACCCGTGCGTGTCGCCCTCGACGTCGTCCACCGCGCTCCGGGCTCGGCCGACTTGCTGCCGGCGCGGGTCACGATCGACTTCGCGGGGACCGGGGCCGCCGTGCAGGGCAACCTGAACGCACCGCCCTCGGTGGTGCGCGCCGCGGTGATCTACGTGCTGCGCTCGATCGTCGCCGCGCGCATCCCGCTGAACGGCGGCTGCCTCGCGCCGGTCGAGCTGCGGATTCCGCCGGGCTCGCTGCTCGATCCGCCGCGGGGCTCGGCGGTGGCGGGGGGCAACGTCGAGACCTCGCAGCGCGTCGTCGACGTGCTGCTCGGCGCGCTCGGACGCGCCGCCGCGAGCCAGGGCACGATGAACAACGTGGCGTTCGGCGACGCGGGATTCGGCTACTACGAGACGATCGGCGGGGGCGCGGGCGCGACGCCCTTCGCCGACGGGGCCTCCGGCGTCCACACCCACATGACCAACACGCGCATCACCGACCCCGAGGTCCTCGAGACGCGCTTCCCGGTCCGCCTCGAGGTCTTCCGCTTGCGCTCGGGCTCGGGCGGCGCCGGCCGCTTCCGCGGCGGCGAGGGCGTCGAGCGCAGGCTGTGCTTCCTGCGTCCCGTTCGTGTGTCACTGCTCACGCAGCGCCGGCTCCGGCCGCCCTTCGGCCTCGCCGGTGGGGCGCCGGGGGCGCCCGGGCGCAACCGGCTGCGGCGGGCCGCGACGGGGGCGATCGAGATGCTGGCGGGGCAGCTCGAGCTCGAGCTCGAGGCCGGGGACGCGCTCTGGATCGAGACGCCGGGCGGCGGCGGCTTCGGGGCGCAGGCAAGTTCGGCCCGAGCGGCCGCCGACTCTTGATCTCGCCCGCCCGGCCCTCTAATGTCCGCCCGGGCGAGTAGCTCAATTGGTTAGAGCAAGTGACTCTTAATCACTAGGTTCAGGGTTCGATTCCCTGCTCGCTCACCACCCAGCCCGGTCGAACGCGTCGCGCGACGCTGCTCGGATCGGCTCGGATCCCCGGATTCGAGCCGAGAGAGGAGCGGACGGAGCGCGTCCGACTGCGTTTCGACCTCGATCGCTCGGCGATCGCGGGCATGCCGGGGTGGCGGAATTGGTAGACGCAGTGGCCTTAGAAGCCACCGTCCTTTGGACGTGCAGGTTCGAGTCCTGTCCCCGGCACCCGCGCGGCGAGGTCCGATCGGGCCAGGTGGGCCGGGCCGGTCGGACGCCGGGCAGATCGCCGGGCGGGCATCCAGCCCGCGAGCCGCACGCGAACTCTCAAGATCGAGGATGAGCATGGCCGAGTTGGAGACCGCAGCGCGCGAGGTCCGGGTCGAGAAGAACGTCGTCTCCCCGGTGGTGAGTGAGCTCTCCGTGGAGGTGCCGGCCGGCCGCGTCGACGAGGCCTTCGCGCGGGTTCTCCAGGAGCTGCGCAAGGGGGCCCGGGTCAAGGGCTTCCGGCCGGGCAAGGTCCCGACCCACGTCATCAAGCAGCTCTACGGCCCGCAGCTCGGCGAGGAGGTCGAGCGCGTGCTGGTCAACCAGACGCTCCCCGACGCCGTGACCCAGGTCGGGATCGTCCCCGTGGTCGAGCCGCAGATCGAGGCCGAGCCGCCGGTGGCCGGCCAGTCGTTCCAGTACAAGGCTCGAATCGAGATGAAGCCCGAGATCGAGCTGCCCGACCTGACTTCGATTTCCGGCACGCGGCCGACCGTCAAGGTGGGGGAGGACGAGGTCCTCGCCGAGCTCGAGCGCCTGCGCGAGCGGCAGGCGGCCTGGATCGAGGAGGCCGAGGACGTGCTGGCCGCGAACGGCCATCAGGTGACGGTCGACTTCGTCGGCACGATCGACGGCGTCGCCTTCGAGGGGGGAACGGCGGAAGGCGTCGAGATCGAGCTCGGCTCCGGTCGCATGATCCCCGGCTTCGAGGAGCAGCTCGTGGGCGCCCGCTCGGGCGAGTCCCGCTCGCTCCAGGTGACGTTCCCGACGCCGTACGGCAATCCGGCGCTGGCCGGCAAGGCGGCGGTCTTCGCCGCGAAGGTGACGGCGATCAAGCGCCGCGAGCTGCCCGTGCTCGACGACGATTTCGCGAAGGACCTCGGGGATTTCGAGACGCTGGGTGACGTGAAGCGCAAGCTTCAGGAGTCGCTCGAGAGCCAGCGCCGTCACGCCTCGGACCACGCGCTCGAGCGCAGCCTGCTCGACGACCTCGTCTCGCGCACGTCGTTCGAGGTCCCGCCGACGCTCGTGGCCCGCCAGCTCGAGAGCCAGATCCAGCAGCTCGAGCAGCAGCTGCGCGGACGCCTGCCGGAGAACGAGCTGCGCATGCGCGTCGCGCAGCTGCGCGAAGAGGGCTGGTCCGAGGCGAAGCGGCGTGTGCAGGAGGCGCTGCTGCTCGAGTCCGTCGCGGCCCGCGCGACGCTCGCGGCGAGCGAGGAGGAGATCCACGCGCGCCTCGACGAGATGGCGGCGAGCCAGGGCTTCGACGCGAAGCTGATGCACGACCTCGCGCGCAGCCAGGGCTGGCACGCCGCGATCGCCGCGGAGATCGTCGATCGCAAGGCGCTCGCCCATCTCACCGCCCAGGCCCGGATCGCCGAAGTCGAGGCCTGAGCGCCCTGCGCGTCGCCTGCGCCGCACGCCGGTGCGTCTGCACACACCGCGCTCGAGCGCTCGGAGGCCGTGGCCCGATTCCGCGCGCCGCGTGCGCGGCGGAGCGTCCGTGACCGCGCGCCGTGGCGCACGTCCACCCCGCGAGTTGCCAAGCCTCTCCGGAAGACCGAGACTAGGTCTGCAGCTCGTTCGAAAGGAGACTCGCAGGACGATGAGGGAGCGGACCCCGACGGTGGCCTACACGATCCCGTACGTGATCGAGCAGAATCAGCGGGGCGAACGGGTGTTCGACATCTATTCGCGGCTCCTGCGCGACCGCGTGATCTTCCTCGGGAGCGAGATCCACGACGACGTGGCCAACGTGGTGGTGGCCCAGCTGCTCTACCTCGAGGCGGATGATCCGGACAAGGACATCCATCTCTACATCAATTCGCCCGGGGGCTCGGTGACCGCCGGCCTCGCGATCTACGACACGATGCAGTTCATCCGCTCCGACGTGCACACGACCTGCATCGGCCAGGCCTCGTCGATGGGCGCCTGGCTGCTCGCGGCCGGGACGCCGGGGAAGCGCACGGCGCTCGCGAACTCCCGCGTGATGATCCATCAGCCGATGGGCGGCGCCCGGGGCCAGGCCTCCGACATCGACATCCAGGCGCAGGAGATCCTGAAGCTGCGCCACCGGATGAACGAAATCCTGTCGGGCCACACCGGTCGCCCGCTCGAGCAGATCGCCTCCGATACGGAGCGCGACTACTATATGAGCGCCGATGAGGCGAAGGAGTACGGGATCGTCGACGTCGTGGCGAGCAGTCGCGCGACGCTGCTCAAGGAAGTGGCGAAATGAAGAAGCGGGACGATAACGCCAACCTCTCGTGCTCCTTCTGCGGCAAGAGCCAGAAGGAAGTCAAGAAGCTCATCGCCGGTCCGACCGTCTACATCTGCGACGAGTGCATCGAGCTGTGCAACGACATCATCGCCGAGGAATACGGCAACGATGATACGAGCGGATCGCAGCAGAAGGTGCTCAAGCCGAAGGAGATCAAGGCGGCGCTCGACGAGTACGTGATCGGCCAGGACGCGGCCAAGAAGGTGCTCGCGGTCGCGGTCCACAACCACTACCGGCGGATCGAGAGCGGCGGCTCCGGGGAAGTCGAGCTCCAGAAGGCGAACATCCTGCTGCTCGGCCCGACGGGCTCGGGCAAGACGCTGCTCGCCCAGACTCTCGCGCGCATTCTCGACGTGCCGTTCACGATCGCCGACGCCACGACCCTGACCGAGGCGGGCTACGTCGGCGAGGACGTGGAGAACATCGTCCTCAATCTGCTCCAGGCGGCGAACTACGACGTCGAGCGGGCCCAGCGCGGCATCATCTACATCGACGAGATCGACAAGATCGCCCGCAAGAGCGAGAACCCGTCGATCACCCGCGACGTCTCCGGGGAGGGCGTCCAGCAGGCGCTGCTCAAGATCATCGAGGGGACGATGGCGAGCGTCCCGCCGAAGGGGGGCCGAAAGCACCCGCAGCAGGAGTTCCTGCAGATCGACACGACGAACATCCTCTTCATCTGCGGCGGCGCCTTCGTCGGTCTCGAGGGGATCATCGAGCGGCGGATCGGGGTGAAGGGATTGGGCTTCGCGGCCGATATCCAGAATCGAAGGAGCCGGAAGAAGGGCGAGATGATGCGCGAGGTCCAGGCCGAGGACCTGCTCCATTTCGGGCTGATTCCGGAGTTCATCGGGCGCCTGCCGGTCATCGCGACCCTCGAGGAGCTCGACGAGAAGACGCTGATCTCGATCCTGACCGAGCCGAAGAACGCGCTCGTCAAGCAGTATCAGAAGCTCTTCGCCTTCGAGGGCGTCGATCTGCGGTTCACCGAGGCGGCGCTCGGGGCCGTGGCCCGCAAGGCGCTGGCGCAGAAGTCGGGCGCCCGCGGTCTGCGGGCGATCCTCGAGCACGCGATGCTCGAGCTGATGTACGAGCTGCCGTCGCGGAACGACGTGGCGGAGTGCGTGGTCGGAGTCGAGGTGATCGAGCAGGGGGCGGAGCCGGTGCTCGGACTCAAGCGCGAGGCGGAGTCCGCTTGATCGCCGGGCGCGCTGCGCCGATGGGGACGGCATCGATGGGTACGGCATCGGTGGGTACGGAATCGGTGGGTACGGAATCGGTGGTTACGGAATCGGTGGTTACGGAATCGGTGAAGAGACGGCACCGATGAGGAAATGGGGCGAGACGGCCTGAACGATTCGGAGGGGGGCATGGCTGAATCGAGCGCGACCGAATCGAAGGCGGAGTCGAAGAAGGGGAGCCGGATCCCGCTGCTGCCGCTGCGGGACATCGTCGTCTTCCCCCACATGGTCGTCCCGCTCTTCGTGGGCCGGCCCAAGTCGATCCAGGCGCTCGAGGACGCGATGGCGGCCGATCGGCGCCTCGTCGTCGCGGCCCAGCGCGTCGCCGGGGAAGAGGATCCGACCCCCGAAGACATCTACTCGATCGGGACGCTCGGGACGATCATCCAGCTGCTCCGGCTTCCGGACGGGACGGTCAAGGTTCTCGTCGAGGGGCGTGCCCGGGCCGAGATCCGCCGCTTCGCCGCCGTCGAGCCGTACTTCGCGGTCGAGATCCAGGAGCTGCGCGACGAGTCGAACGACACGCCCGAGGCCAAGGCCCTCGTGCTCTCGGTCCACACGACCTTCGACGCCTACGCGAAGCTGAACAAGAAGGTCGCGCCCGAGGTCGTCAACTCGATCACCGCGATCCAGGACCCCGGCAAGCTCGCCGACTCGGTCGTCGCCCACCTCAATCTCAAGCTGCCCGATCGACAGAAGCTGCTCGAGATCACCTCCGCCGCCGAGCGGCTCGAGGAGGTCTTCAGTCGCATGCAGGCCGAGATCGAGGTGCTCGAGGTCGAGCGCAAGATCCGCGGTCGCGTCAAGAAGCAGATGGAGCGCTCCCAGAAGGAGTACTACCTCAACGAGCAGATGCGGGCGATCCAGAAGGAGCTCGGCGAGCGCGACGATCCGAAGAACGAGATCGCGGAGCTCGAGGAGCAGCTCGCCGCCAAGAAGATGCCCCAGGAGGCGCGCGACCGGACCGAGAAGGAGCTGAAGAAGCTCAAGCAGATGTCGCCGATGGCGGCGGAAGCGACGGTCGTCCGCAACTACATCGACTGGATGCTCGGCCTGCCCTGGAACGAGTTCAAGCAGGAAGAGAAGGACCTGAAGGTCTCCGAGGGCATCCTCGACGCGGACCACTACGGCCTCGACAAGCCGAAGGAGCGGATCCTCGAGTACCTCGCGGTCCAGACCCTGGTCGAGAAGCTGAAGGGCCCGATCCTCTGCCTCGTCGGCCCGCCCGGCGTCGGCAAGACCTCCCTCGGCAAGTCGATCGCCCGCGCGACCGGGCGCGACTTCGTGCGCATCAGCCTCGGCGGCGTGCGCGACGAGGCCGAGATCCGGGGCCACCGCCGGACCTACATCGGCGCGCTCCCCGGCAAGATCATCCAGGGCTTGAAGAAGGCGGGCAGCTCGAATCCCGTCTTCCTGCTCGACGAGATCGACAAGATGTCGATGGATTTCCGCGGCGATCCGAGCTCGGCCATGCTCGAGGTCCTCGATCCCGAGCAGAACCACACCTTCTCGGACCACTACCTCGACGTCGACTACGACCTCTCGCGGGTCATGTTCATCTGCACGGCGAACGTCCTCTCGGAGATCCCGCGGCCCCTCCAGGACCGCATGGAGATCATCCAGATCCCCGGCTACATCGAGTCGGAGAAGCTGGCGATCGCCCAGAAGCACCTCGTCGACAAGGTTCGCCAGGACAACGGTCTCGCGGAGACCGACCTGCAGTTCGCCGAGGGCGCGCTGCTCGAGGTGATCCGCCACTACACGCGGGAGTCCGGTGTCCGGTCACTCGAGCGCGAGCTCGCTTCGATCGCCCGCAAGGTCGCGCGGGAGAAGGTCTCGGCGGGCGCGAAGTTCAAGCCGGTGCGGGTGAGCCAGAAGCTCGTCAAGAAGTATCTCGGCGTCTCGCGCTACCGCTTCGGGCGGACCGAGGACGAGAACCGCATCGGCGTCACGACCGGCCTCGCCTACACCGAGGTCGGTGGCGATCTGCTCCAGACCGAGGTCTCGGTCACCCCGGGCAAGGGCAAGCTGCTGATCACGGGCCGCCTCGGCGAGGTCATGCAGGAGTCGGCGAACGCGGCGATGTCCTACATCCGCTCGCGGGCGAAGCAGCTCGGCCTGACCAGCGACTTCCACGACAAGGTCGACGTCCACATCCACGTCCCCGACGGCGGCACGCCGAAGGACGGCCCCTCCGCGGGCATCACGCTGGCGACGACGATCGCGTCGGCGCTGACGCGGATTCCGGTGCGGGCCAACGTCGCGATGACGGGGGAGATCACGCTGCGCGGGCGGGTGCTCCCGATCGGCGGGCTCAAGGAGAAGCTGATCGCGGCCCATCGCGGCGGCATCGATACGGTCCTGATCCCGAAGGACAACGAGAAGGACCTGAAGGACCTGCCGGACATCATCAAGAAGAACATCCGGCTGATCCCGGTGACCCACATGGACGAGGTCCTGCGCGAGGCGCTCGTCGTGACCGATCCCAATCGCTTCCTCGCCGACGGCGACGGGATCCACGAGATCGAGGAGATCTACATCGTCCCCGGTCATCCGCCGCGGCCGACGACGACGGAACTGCCGCATCCGGCGGGCGTCAACTGATCGTCCGATCCTTCCGCCCGGGCCTGCCCGGGATGGGCGCGTAGCTCAGCTGGCTAGAGCACCTCGTTTACACCGAGGGGGTCCGGGGTTCGAGTCCCTGTGCGCCCACCATCTCCGCGTGCAGGGCCCGGTCCCGTCGCGGGTCCTGAAGCCACGGGGCGTACGACATCGATGGACCGCAGCGCCTTCGAATCCGAATCCGTCTTTCCCGCCGAGCCCGTCCCGCCCCGCGTCTTCGTCGAGGACGTGATCCCGTCGCTCTTCGTCGACCTCGAGCTCTCACCCGAGGAGCGCCGGGCGGAGCTGCGGCTCGGCGTCGTGCTGCGGGGCGAGGAGGGGGGCGAGTGGACGCTCCACTTCGTCGACGGCGAGCTCGGCATCGGCTCGCCCCGGGCGCCCGAATGCGACGTCACCATCGTCCAGCGGGTCACCGACTGGCGCGCGGCGCTCTGGGAGGGCCGGCCGGCCTTCGTGGCCGACGCGGTGCACCAGCTGATGCTGCCGGGGGCGGCGGGGATGCGTCCCGGGCTCCATTCCGGGCTCTCGGGGCTGGCTTCGATGCCCGATCCGCAGACGGTGGCCGAGCTGCAGGCGCTGCGGGGGCTCGTCGAGGTCCGGGTCGCCTCGCCGGGGCGCGTGGAGCCCGGCGGCGTCGACGACTGGTGTCTCGCGATCCAGCTCGGGCCGGGGCCCCTCGCGACGGCGCCCGACGCGACCATCGCCCTCGGTGCCGAGCAGGCCGAGGCGATCCACCGCGGCGAGCTCCATCCGATCGAGGCCTTGATCACGGGCCAGCTCCGGCTCGAGGGCGATCTCGGCCTGATCCTCCAGCTCCAGGCCCTCGCCATGCGGGCGATGATTCCGCGCTAGACCCGCGCCGATCTCGCCGGGGCTGCTAGCGGGGCCGCGGCTTCTCCGCTAAAAATTGGCGCCCAGAACTGCTGCGGGCCGGTAGTTCAACCGGTTAGAGCACCGGCCTGTCACGCCGGAAGTTGCGGGTTCGAGTCCCGTCCGGCCCGCCAGTCTCCCCCCTCGAATCTCCCTGCCGATCCCGTCCCTGCCTCGGCCCCGAACGGGCTACTCGGGCAGCACGCGGCCGCCCGCGAGGCGGTGCTTCTGCACCTTGCCGAGGGCGTTGCGGGGCAGCGCCTCGACGCAGTGGAGCGCCCGGGGATGCTTGAACGGCGCGAGCCGGTCCCCGACCCAGCGACGCAGGGCGTCGAGCTCGAGGGCCTCCTTCGCGACGGCGTAGGCCGTGACACGCTCGCCCCATTCCGCCGAAGCCTCGCCGACGACGGCGACGTCCTCGATCGCGGGATGATCGCGGAGCACGTCCTCGACCTCCCGCGGATAGACGTTGAAGCCGCCGCTGATGATGAGCTCCTTCGCGCGGCCATCGAGGGTGACGTAGCCGTCGGCGTCGATGCGGCCGAGGTCGCCGGTGCGGAAGAAGCCGTCGGCGGTGAAGGCCTCGGCGTTCGCGTCGGGCCGGCGCCAGTAGCCATCGAAGACGTTCGGCCCGCGGACCTCGATCTCGCGCCGTTCCCCCGCGACGCGGACCTCGACGCCCGGGAGCGGCAGGCCGACGGAGCCGGCGCGCCGCTCACCGTCGTATGGATTCGAGACCAGCATCAACGTCTCGGTCATGCCGTAGCGCTCGAGCACGACCTGGCCGCTCACCGCCCGCAGCGCCGCATGCAGGCTTGCCGGGAGCGGCGCCGAGCCCGACACGCACAGGCGCAGGCGCGCGAGGCTGCGGGCCTCGGGGTGGGCGGCGAGGCGGTGGTACATGGTCGGGACGCCGAAGAAGAGCGTCGCGGCGAAATCGTCGATGCCGGCCAGGATCGCGTCCGGGCGGAAGGACTCGAAGAGCACCGCCGACGCGCCGCAGTGGAGCGTGCCGTGCAGGCCGACGCCGAGGCCGTGCATGTGGAAGAGCGGGAGCGCGAGGAGCAGGCGATCGGCCGCGTTCCAGCGCCAGGCGAGCCGCAGCGCTTCGGCGCTCGCGAGACAGTGGCGATGGCGCAGCACGGCGCCCTTCGGCACGCCCGTCGTCCCCGACGTGTAACAGAGCAGCGCTGGATCCCCGGGCGCGGCGACCTCGAGGGCGGGCGTCGGGCCGTCGGGCAGCTCGAGGGCGGGCGAGAGGCGGTGCACCGCCGGCGCGAGCTCGGCGACGAGGGCGCGGCGCTCCGGATCGTCGACGATCGCGGCGGCGGGCTCGGCGTCGCGCAGCACGTGGGCGAGCTCGCGGGCGCCGTAGGCGGTGTTGGTCGGGACGACGACGAGGCCGAGGCGCAGGCAGGCGACGTAGGCGAGGACGAGCTCCGCCGAGCTCTCGGCCGAGACGAGCACCCGGTCGCCCCGGGCGAGGCCGAGGCGTGCGAGACGCCCGGCGCGGATGGCGGTCGCCTCCGCGAGGGCGCCGCGGGAGAGCCAGCCCCGGACCGGATCGTGGATCTGCGGGACGTCGGGGCCGGTGCGAGCGTGGCGCAGCCAGACCGAGGTCAGATTGGGGGCGCCCCCGACCGTCGGATCGAAGCGCTCGCCCGGGGCGAGGTGGGGCTCTGCGGGGATGGGCATCGACGGGCTCCTGCGCGGCACCGGCCCGCGCCGGCCGCCGATCCGGGGCGGACCGTGGCCCGGGGTGCGTGGGCGGGCGGGCGGAGCGTAGTCGAAGGCCCGGTCGGCGTCGGAGGCACCGGTCGGGAACCGCGGCCGCGGGCGCGGCCTCTCCTGGATGGACGGACGCGGTGGGATCTCTCCTGCCGGCCGCGTCGGTCGAAGGTCGAGGGAAGAGGGCCCGTGCGAATGGAACGCGCACGGGCCTTCGCGTTTCAGTCGCCGTCCTCGGGCTCGGCCCGCCCGCCGGCGAGGGCGCGGCGACGGCGCTCGCGCCAGGCGGCGAGGCGCTCCCCGAGCTCGGCCTCGCGGCCGCGCTGCGTCGGCTCGTAGTAGACCCGCCCGCGCAGGGCATCCGGCAGGTTCTCCGCGGCGACGAAGGCGTCCTGCTCGCCGTGGGCGTAGACGTAGTCCTTGCCGTAGTCGAGCTCGCGCATCAGCCGGGTCGGCGCGTTGCGCAGATGCTTCGGGACCGGCAGCGGGCCGTGGGCCGTCAGGTCGTCGAGCGCGCGGCCGAGGGCCTGATAGGCCGCGTTGCTCTTCGGGGCGCAGGCGAGATAGGTCACCGCCTGCGCCAGGGGAATGCGGCCCTCGGGCATCCCGATCCGCTCGACCGCCTGATGGGCGGCGAGGGCGAGGGGCAGGGCCGCGGGATCCGCGTTGCCGACGTCCTCCGACGCGAAGATCACGAGCCGCCGTGCCACGTAGAGCGGATCCTCGCCGGCCTCGACCATGCGCGCGAGGTAGTGGAGCGCGGCGTCGGGATCGCTCGAGCGCAGGCTCTTGATCAGCGCCGAGACCACGTTGAAATGCTCCTCCCCGTCGCGGTCGTGGCGCAGGGCGTCGCGTCCGACCGCGGCGGCCACGGTCTCGAGGTCGAGGGGCAGGGCGCGGCGCGCGCTCGCGAGGTGGATCGAGGCCGCGGCTTCGAGCATTCCGAGCAGCCGTCGCGCGTCGCCCTGGGACGCGCGGATCAGCGCGCGCCGGGCCTCCTCCGGGACCTCGAGCGGCGTCCGGCCGAGGCCGCGCTCGGGGTCGGCGAGGGCCCGTTCGATCACCCGCTCGAGCGCCGCGAGCGAGAGCGCCTCGAGCACGACCACGCGGCAGCGCGAGAGCAGCGGCGCGATCACGCTGAACGACGGGTTCTCCGTCGTCGCCCCGATCAGGGTCACCGTCCCGAGCTCGACCGGCGGCAGCAGCGCGTCCTGCTGCGCCTTGTTGAGGCGGTGGATCTCGTCGATGAAGAGCAGCGTCCGCAGTCGCGTCCGCCGGGAGCTCTCGACGGCCTTGCGGATCTCCGGCACGCCCGCCGTCACCGCCGAGAGCGGCACCATCCGCGCGTCGGTCCGCTCGCCGAGGATCCAGGCCAGGGAGGTCTTGCCGCTGCCGGGGGGACCCCAGAGGATGAGCGAGGGGAGCGAGGCGCCCTGGAGGAGGGTGTGGAGCGGTCGGCCGGGGGTGAGCAGCGCCTCGTGGCCGACGAGCTCCTCGAGGCGCCGCGGGCGCATGCGCTCGGCGAGCGGCGCGTGCAGCTCGAGCGTCCGTGCGGCCCGCTCCGGAAACAGGTCGAGGGTTTCGTCGGCACCCATGGTCGGAGGCTAGCCGAGGGTGCTTGCGCGCGGGCGCCGCGAAGCGGGATCATCGCGGCACCGACCCGGGTGCGCGGTCGGAATGGGGTGGCGGCCGTGATCGAGCTCCTTCGCATCGAGAATCTGGCGCTCGTCGAGTCCGTCGAGCTCGAGTTCGGCACCGGCCTGAACGTGTTGACGGGCGAGACGGGGGCGGGCAAGTCGATCGTGCTCTCGGCCCTCGCCCTGCTCGCCGGGGGCAAGGCATCGGCGGAGGCCCTGCGCAGCGGCGCCGCCGAGGGGGCCGTCGAGGCGGTCTTCCGAATGGACGGCCACCAGGACGTCGTGCGCGACCTCGAGCAGCGCGGGATCGCCCTCGACGCCGCCGGTGCGTCGGCCGGCGAGGGGCGCGGCGCCGACGGGAGTGCGGCGGGCGGTGGATCCGCGCGCGCGGCGAAGGCGCCCGCGATCGAGGCTTCTCCGGAGCTGATCGTCCGGCGCACCCTCCAGCCCGGCGGCCGCGGCCGCGCGCGCATCGGCGGCCAGCTCGTCCCGATCGCCACGCTCGCCGAGCTCTTCGGCGGCCAGCTCGAGATTTCGAGCCAGCACGGCTCCCAGGCGCTGCGCCACGCCGAGACCCACATGCTCGCCCTCGACGCCTATGCAGACACGGGCGGGGCCGACGGGACCGGAACGGGCAAGACGAGCCTGCGCGAGATCGTGGCCCGCGAGGTTGCCCGCGTGGCCGAGCTCGACCGCGAGATCGAGGCCCTGCGCACGGCCGAGGCGGAGCGCGCCCGGCGCCTCGACTTCCTCGACTACCAGCGCCGCGAGCTCGAGCAGGAGGACCTCGACCCCGCCAGCATCGCCGCGCTCGAGGCCGAGCACCGCCGCCTGACCCATGCCGAGCGCCTCGCCGAGGATCTCGCGACGGTGTCGGCGGCGCTCTCGGGCAGCGACGACGATTCGGTGTCGGCGGAGCGCGCGGTCTCGGCGGCGCGGCGGGCGCTCGCGTCGGCGGTGCGCGTGGATCCGGATCTCGCGGGTCTGTCGGAGCGGCTCGAGGCGCTCGAGAGCGAGCTGCAGGACGTGGCGGTGCGGGCGGCCGACTATCTCGCCGAGCTCGAGATCGACCCGAAGCGCCTCGAGCAGGTCGAGAGCCGGATCGCGCGGCTCGAGAAGCTGCGGCGCAAATACGGCCAGAGCGCCGTCGAGATCGTGGGCCAGCGCGACGCGATCCTGCGCGAGATCGAGTCGCTGAGCGGGGCCGACGCGCGCATCCGGGAGCTCGAGCAGGAGCGACTCCGGCGCGTCGCGACGGCGAACGAGACCTCGGCGCAGCTCTCGCGCGCCCGGGAGAAGGCGGCGAAGAAGCTCGCGAAGGCGGTCGAGGCCGAGCTCGGAGATCTCGCGATGGCCGGCGCGCGCTTCACGGTCGCCCTCGAGCCGTGGTCGCCGGAGGGCGCCTCGCCGGGGCTCGAGACGGGGGCGTCGGGGCGCGAGCGGCCGCAGTTCCTGTTCTCGGCCAATGCCGGCGAGGCGCCGCGGCCGATCCAGCGCGTCGCGTCGGGCGGCGAGCTCTCGCGCCTCTTCCTGGCGCTCAAGAACTCCCTGCGCCGGGCGGACCGCAACATGGTGATCGTGTTCGACGAGGTCGACGCGGGGATCGGTGGGGCGGTGGCCGAGCGGGTCGGGCGGGTCCTGGCCGAGCTCGCGACCGAGCACCAGGTTCTCTGCATCACCCACCTGCCGCAGATCGCCGCCTTCGCCGACCGCCACTTCGTCGTGCGCAAGGAGCAGGCAGCGGGCCGGACCCGGACCCGGGTCGCCCGGGTCGAGGGCGAGGCCCGGATCGACGAGCTGGCGCGGATGGCCGGGGGCGAGCGTGTGACCGAGGTCACACGTGAGCATGCGCGCGCCCTGCTCGAGGGGCGCTGACCGCCGAGCCCCTCCGAAATCGTCCGGATCGACTCCAAAACTGTGACGGACGCCCATCAAGGCCCCGGAAGCCAGGGCCGATGAGCCCTCCATGTCGAAGACGAGTGAGGCTCGGGCGATTTCGCTCGGCAGACACACGGATCAGACCGCACGCCGCCGACCCCCGTCCGGGGCGATGGCGATCGTGCGCTCGGGCTTCTACGAGGGGCTCGAGGTCGTCCTCGACCGCGAACGCATCGTGATCGGTCGGGGACGCAAGGCCGATCTGGCGCTCGCCGAGGCGACGATCTCGCGGGCGCATGCCGCGATCGGCTTCGACGGCGAGCGCTTCTTCGTCGAGGACCTCGGGAGCACCAACGGCACCCTGGTCAACGGCGCGCGCGTCTCGCGTCAGCCCTTGAAGACGGACGACGAGATCCAGATGGGCAAGCTCCGCATCGGCGTGAGCCTGCCCGACTGACGGAACCGGAGACCAACGCGCGACGCAGCGCGCGGGCGCGCACGGCGCGCAGGACGAGCACGGAGGGTCGATGGAAGCCTACAAGCTGATCTGGCTGAAGGACGCGCACGCGCGACCCGTGCAGCTCTCCATCCCGAAGGTCCGCGTCCGTCGCGTGGCGATCGCGGCCGGCGTCGCCGCGGCCCTCGTGTGCGTCGTCGCCTTCGACTATCTGCGGCTGCGCGGCGAGAAGAACGAGCTCGAGAGCCTGCGCGTCGAGGCGGCGCAGCAGCGCGAGCAGATCGCGGCGTTCCGTGCGCGCATCCAGGAAGTCGACACCCAGCTCTCGAAGGTGGCGGATCTCGAGCGCAAGGTGCGCATCATCGCGAACCTGCCGGGCGCCGTCGGCGTCGGCGGCGAGCAGCCGATCGAAGAGGCGCTCGACGCGGAGTCGGAAGCGATGCCGACCCATCCCGGTGCCGCGGCCGACGACTCGGCGGCCGACGCGGCCTACACGGGGCAGGGTGGCGGGGAAGACGACGAGCCGGTCCGCGCCGATGCCGCGGAGGGCGAGCAGGGCGCGTGGCTGCCCGTGCTCGACGAGCGCGCGGTCGACCTCGGCTCCGACGCGGCAGCCCGTGCCGCCTCGCTCGCGCACCTGCTCGAGCAGCTCGAGGACAAGCAGGACAAGCTCGCCTCGAGCCCGTCGATCTGGCCCTCGAAGGGCTGGCTGACCTCCCGCTTCGGCCCCCGCGTCTCGCCCTTCACCGGGCGGCGGCAGATGCACGCCGGCCTCGACATCGCGGCGGCGAACGGCACGCCGATCGTCGCTCCGGCCCGCGGCCGCGCGACCTTCGTCGGGACGAAGGGGCCCCTCGGCCGCACCCTCGTGATCGACCACGGATTCGGCGTCCGGACCATGTACGGCCACATCCACGAGATCTTCGTGAAGGCCGGTCAGACGGTGGAACGGGGCCAGAAGATCGCCAGCGTCGGCAACACCGGCCGCAGCACCGGCCCGCACCTCCACTACGTCGTCGAAGTCAACGGCGTCGCGCGAAATCCCCTCGACTACATCTTCGACTGAGCCCGCGACTCCGCTCGGGGCCGGGGCGCGGTGCGCACGGCGCCCCGGTGCGATTGCCCGCCGTGGGCGCCTCTCCTACCCTCGGGCCCGTTCGAAGACCCCCAAGAGACCTTCGACGGCGCCTCAAGCCTGGTCAGCGCGGACGGAATCGCGTGTCGGCTCCGGGTGGATGCCGATCGTCGAGTCCGGATCGGGCCGATGCAGCGCATTTTCAGCAAGATCCTCGGCACCGCCAACGACCGCGCCATCCGGCGCCTGTTCCCCCTGGTGGAGCGGACCAACGGCCTCGAGGGCGAGCTGTCGCGGCTCTCCGACGCGGATCTGCGGGGCCGCACCGCCCAGTTCCGGGAGCGCCTCGAGCGCGGCGAGGCCCTCGACGACCTGCTGCCCGAGGCCTTCGCGACGGTGCGCGAGGCGTCGAAGCGGACCCTCGGCCAGCGCCACTACGACGTCCAGCTGATCGGCGGCATCATCCTCCATCGCGGCCGCATCGCCGAGATGAAGACCGGCGAGGGCAAGACCCTCGTCGCGACGCTTCCGTCCTATCTGAACGGGCTCACGGGCCGCGGCGTCCACGTCGTGACCGTCAACGACTTCCTCGCCAAGCGCGACGCCGAGTGGATGGGCCAGGTCCACCGCTTCCTCGGCCTCGAGGTCGGCTCGATCGTCCACGGCCTCACCGACGCCCAGCGCCAGGCCGCCTATCGCGCCGACATCACCTACTGCACCAACAACGAGCTCGGCTTCGACTACCTGCGCGACAACATGAAGTTCTCGCTGGCGTCGTGCGTCCAGCGCGAGCTGCATTTCGCGATCGTCGACGAGGTCGACTCGATCCTGATCGACGAGGCGCGCACGCCGCTCATCATCGCGGGCCCCTCCGAGCAGAACACCCAGATCTACACGATCGCCAACCGCCTGATCCCCTCGCTGGTCCGCGGGAGCGCGGCCGAGCCCTCGAAGGGGATCGAGGAGACCGGCGACTACTGGGTCGACGAGAAGGCCCACTCCGCGACCTTCACCGACCAGGGCATCCACAAGTGCGAGCGGATGCTGCGCGTCGACAACCTCTTCGATCCCGGCATGCTGCCCGTGCTCCACGCCCTCCAGCAGGCGCTCGCGGCCCATGCGCTGAAGCGCATCGACGTCGACTACGTCGTCCGCCCCGGCGACGACGGCGGCAAGGAGGTCGTGATCGTCGACGAGCACACCGGCCGCCTCATGCCCGGCCGCCGCTGGTCGGACGGCCTGCATCAGGCCGTCGAGGCCAAGGAAGGCATCCAGGTCCGCAGCGAGAACCAGACCCTCGCCTCGATCACCTTCCAGAACTACTTCCGCATGTACGACAAGCTCGCCGGCATGACGGGCACGGCCGACACCGAGGCGGAGGAGTTCGCCAAGATCTACGACCTCGACGTCTCGCTGATGCCGACGAACCGGCCGATGCTCCGCCACGACCATGCCGACGTGGTCTTCAAGACGAAGCGCGAGAAGTTCGCCGCCGTCGTCGAGGAGCTCTCGGCGCGCCACGCCACCGGCCAGCCGGTGCTCGTCGGCACGATCTCGATCGAGACCTCGGAGATGCTCTCGGGCCTGCTCGCGAAGGCCGGGCTCAAGCACACGGTGCTCAACGCCAAGAAGCACGAGCAGGAGAGCGAGATCGTCGCCCAGGCCGGCCGCAAGGGCGCGATCACGATCTCGACCAACATGGCGGGTCGCGGCACCGACATCGTGCTCGGCGGCAATCCCGAGCAGATGGCGCTCCAGCAGTGCGGCCACGACCGGACCCATCCCGAGTTCGAGGCGCTGCTGGCGAAGTTCGACGCCCAGTGCGCCGCCGAGCGCCAGGAGGTCCTCGCCGCCGGCGGCCTCCACATCCTCGGCACCGAGCGCCACGAGAGCCGACGCATCGACAACCAGCTCCGCGGCCGCGCCGGGCGCCAGGGCGATCCGGGCTCGTCCCAGTTCTTCCTGTCGCTCGAAGACGACCTGCTGCGGATCTTCGAGGCGGACCGGGTCAAGCTCTGGTGGGATCGGGTCGGCGTCCAGGAGGGCGAGGCGATCGAGAATCGCATGCTCTCGCGGGTGATCGAGGGCGCCCAGAAGAAGGTCGAAGGCCGCAACTTCGACATCCGCAAGCATCTGCTCGACTACGACAACGTCATGAACAAGCAGCGCCAGGCGTTCTACGCCCGGCGGCTCGCCGCGATGTCGGCCGATGCCGATACCCTGCGGACCGAGATCGACGGCTGCATCGAGGGCTATGTCGTCGGTCTGCTCGACCGCCACTGGCCCGCCCGCGGCGAGCCCGGCGAAGAGGAGTACCGCGAGCTGTCGCACGCCCTCGAGGCCCAGTTCGGTCTCGCGCTCTCGATCGAGGAGCCGCCCTTCCGCACGGCCTCGGGCGAGCGCCATCGCGATCGCGACGGCCTGGGCCATGCGATCCTCGCCCGGCTCGGCGAGGTGCTCGAGGCGAAGCGCGAGGAGGGCCGCATCCTCAAGACGGAGACCTACGCCCAGTTCGCGAACTACCCGAGCTTCGACGACATCGCGCGGGACCTCCAGCTGCAGATCCTCGATTCCCAGTGGAAGGGCCATCTGCGCACGATGGACGCGCTGCGCGAGTCCATCAACCTGCGCGGCTACGCCCAGCGCGATCCGAAGATCGAGTACCAGCGCGAGGGCTTCGCGCTCTTCGGCGAGATGGAGCAGCGCATCGACGACACCTTCGCGGGCTTCGTCTTCCGCTTCGGCTACCCGCGGCCCGCGATCGCACCGCCTGCGTCCGCGCCGGCGCCGGCGAAGCGGCCCGAGTCCGGGGCGGCGACGGGAGCGGCGACGGGCCAGGCCACGGGCGGTGCGGGGAGCGCAGCGGCGCAGGCCGGCGGCGCGGCCGCGGCGAGCGCCTCGGGTCCGGCTCCGGGCGCCGGTGCGGCGGCGGCTTCGGGCGGCGCAGCCCCGGGCACGGCGGTCTTCCGATCGGCGGCGGCCGGTCCGGGCGCGGCGGCGCCGACCGCGATCGCCAAGGTCGGTCCCAATCAGCCCTGTCCCTGCGGCAGCGGCAAGAAACACAAGAAGTGCTGCGGCGCCTGAGGCGCCGGGGCTGGGGGATCCGAGGGCTTTGGCGAGCGTGAAGGTGGAGCGCGTGGCCCGGGTCGTGCCGGGCTTCCGTTCGGCGGGCATCCATGCGGGCATCAAGGCGCAGGCGAAGGACCTGGCGCTGATCGTCGCCGACGCGCCCGCGAGTGCGGCCGGCGTGTTCACGCGCTCGACGGTGGTCGGCGCGCCGGTCGAGGTGTCGCGGGCGCGCGTCAAGCGCGGCGTCGCGCGGGCGGTGGTCGTGAACAGCGGCTGCTCGAACGTCGCGATGGGCGCGCGCGGCATCCGCGACGCGCACGCGATGGCGCGGCTCGCGGCGAAGGCGCTCGGCTGCGACGAGAACGAGGTCCTGATCGCGTCGACCGGGGTGATCGGTCAGCCGCTGCCCCTCGACGTGCTCGCGCGGGGCATCCCGCAGGCCGTCGCGGCGCTCGCGGAGGACGGCATCGGCGAGGCCGCGGAGGCGATCCGCACGACCGACACCTTCGCGAAGCTCGCCTCGACGACCCTCGTCCTCGGCGGCCAGAAGATCACGCTGCAGGGCATCGCGAAGGGCGCGGGCATGATCGAGCCGAACATGGCGACGATGCTCTCGTTCCTGACGACCGACGCGAAGATCCCGCCGGCGCTGCTGCGCGCGATGCTGCGGCGGGTCGCCGATGCGACCTTCAACCGGCTCTCGGTCGACGGCGAGACCTCGACCTCGGACTCGGTGATGCTGCTCGCGAGCGGCCGCTCGATGCGCGCGGGCCTGCGCGCGGGCTCCCGGGACGCGGTCCGCTTCGAGGCGGCGCTCCAGGCGGTCTGCGAGGACCTGGTCCGCCAGCTGGCCCGGGACGGCGAGGGGGCGACCAAGCTCGTGCTGGTCGACGTCCGGGGCGCCCGCTCGGCCCGCGATGCCGATCGCGCCGCGCGCCGGATCGGGAACTCGATGCTGGTCAAGACGGCGATCTTCGGGGGCGACCCGAACTGGGGGCGCATCCTCCAGACGATCGGGGCCGCGCGGATCGCCTGGCACCCCGACCGGACGAAGATCCTGCTGGGCGGGGTCCCGGTCTTCACCCGGGGCCGCTCGGCGGGACCGGCCGCCCGCCAGCGGGCGGAGATCGCGCTCAAGGCCGAGGAGATCGAGATCCGCGTCGACCTCGGGCGGGGCCCGGGGCAGGCGAGGCTCTTCACCTGCGACCTGACCTACGAGTACATCCGGGTCAACGCCGACTACACGACCTGACGCCCCGATCGCCCGGGGGCCTCCAGTCCGCTGCCGCCGAGGCCGATTCGGGACCTGGCGGGAGCCGGCCACTGCGATCGCGAAGCTCGCCTGCGTCCGTGGTGGCGGCGAAGGTCGTCTGCTAAACACCCGCCAAATCACACGTTCCGAGTCACCCCGGCGGTGCCTGGAGCGAGTCGAAGCCGCGCCTCGATCGGTGCCCGGATCGTCCGGGTCCCGGCCGCTTCAGGCGCGATCCGGGGCAGGTCGAGGGACCCGTCGCGCAGCCTGCGCGGCGGATCGGACTCGCAGCGGATGGATGGGAAGGTCGATCGGCGCGGTGTGCGGCGATCGGGTCCTCATCGATCCGGAACGCCCGCCCGGGTCGGAGTCGGGCTTCGAACGCATCAGGTCGGGGACAGGACGGCTCGGAGCGGAGGCACAACCGCGAAGGAGAGATCCATGTCCGATCAGCCGGCCCCGATGGAGGCCGAGACCCCGTCCGCTTACCGCGCCCAGCCCGCTGCTCCCGCCCCCCGTGAGATGGGGCTCGTCATGAAGGAGCAGGAGCTCTCGATCCGCTCGCTCTTCGAGGCCGGCGTCCACTACGGCCACCAGCCCGGTCGCTGGAACCCGTTGATGCGCTCGTACATCTTCGGCGAGCGCAACGGCACCCACATCCTCGACCTCGACCAGACGCTGCCGCTGCTCAAGGAGGCCCTCGAATACCTGCGCGACGTGACCGCGGGCGGGGGCCACGTGCTCTTCGTCGGGACCAAGCGCCAGGCCGCGGCGCCGATCATGACCGAGGCGCTGCGCGCGAAGCAGTACTACGTCAACAACCGCTGGCTCGGCGGCATGCTGACGAACTGGAAGACGGTCCGGAAGTCGATCGACCGCTACAACGGCCATCTCGAGGTGCTCGGCTCGGAGGAGAAGAAGGCCGAGCTCTCGAAGAAGGAGCTGGCGGCGATCTCGCGCGAGACCGAGAAGTACGCGAAGTCGCTCGAGGGCATCCGGAAGATGGACCGCCTGCCGTCGGCGCTCTTCATCATCGACGTCGGCAAGGAGTCGATCGCGGTCCAGGAGGCCAAGCGCCTCTGCATCCCGATCGTCGGCATCGTCGACTCGAACAACAGCCCGCGCGACATCGACTTCCTCGTGCCGGGCAACGACGATGCGATCCGCGCCATCGATCTCTACTGCACCGCCGTCGCCAACGCCTGTCTCGAGGGCTACGAGCGGCATCAGTCGGAGCTCGCGGCCCAGCGCCGGGACCGCCCGCAGGACGAGAAGCTCGACCTGTCGGCGAAGACCGGTCGGCGCGTCGTCGAGATCAAGCAGGCGCCGCGCCGCGGTCGGGGCCAGGGCTCCGGGGGCGCGGGTGGCGGTCGCAGCTATTCGGCCGGGGGCAAGGGCGGCGAGGAGACGGAGTCTGCTCCGGCTTCGACGCCGGCCGGCGACGGCGGCCAGGCCTGATCTGCATCCGAAGAGACATCGAGGAGCGCTCGCGCGCTCGAGGGATCGACGCGATCGATCCGGGAGACGAGGACAGTGGCAGAGGTTTCTGCAGGGGACGTGAAGGCGCTGCGTGATTCCACCGGCGCGGGAATGATGGATTGCAAGCGGGCGCTCGCCGATGCGGCGGGCGACGTCGAGCGCGCGCGGGAGCTCCTGCGCGAGCGCGGCCTCGCGAAGGCCGGCAAGCGCGCCGGGCGCGAGACCTCCGAGGGCGCGGTCGTGTTCGCGTCCCAGGGTGGCAAGGGCGCCCTGATCGAGCTCGGCTGCGAGACGGACTTCGTCGCGAAGACCCCCGACTTCCAGGGGCTCGCCCAGTCGATCGCCCAGGCCTGTCTGCAGGCCTCGGGCGTGAACGACGCGGAGAAGGCCCTCGCGCTCAAGCTCGGCGGCGGGACGGTGGACGACGTCATCAAGGCGGCGGTCGCCAAGGTCGGCGAGAACATCCAGCTCAAGCGCGTGGCCTCGGTCGAAGTCCAGGGCGTCACCGGCGGCTACGTCCACGGTGGCGGCAAGCTCGGCGTGCTGGTCGCGATCGAGACGGGGCTCTCGGGCGCCGAGGTCGAGGCGGTGGCGAAGGACGTCGCGATGCACGTCGCGGCCCACGACCCGACGCCGATCGCCGTCGATCGCGCGGACGTGCCGGCTGCGGTGGTCGAGAAGGAGCGCAAGATCCTGACGGCCCAGGCGATGGAGAGCGGCAAGCCCGCCAACGTCGTCGAGAAGATGGTCGACGGCCGCATCAACAAGTTCTTCTCGGAGAACTGTCTGCTGGCCCAGGGCTTCGTGAAGGACCCCGACACGTCGATCCGCGACCTGCTCGCGAAGACGGGCAAGACGGCGGGCGGCACGCTGACGGTCAAGTCCTTCGTGCGCTTCAAGCTGGGAGAGGCCGCTTCCTAGTGGCGACGGGATACCGGAGGATCCTCTTGAAACTCTCCGGCGAGGGCCTCGCCGGAGAAGACGGATTCGGGATCCATCCGGGTCTCATCGCGGACATCGCCGCCCAGGTCGGCGAGGTCCACGCGCTCGGGACCGAGATCTGCATCGTGATCGGCGGCGGCAACATCATCCGCGGGATGACGGCGGCCGCCCAGGGCATGGACCGCGCCCAGGCCGACTACATGGGGATGCTCGCCAGCGTCATCAACGCGATGGCGCTCCAGGACGCGCTCGAGAAGCAGGGCGTCTCGACCCGCGTCCAGACCGCGATCGAGATCGCCCAGGTCGCGGAGCCCTACATCCGACGGCGTGCGATGCGCCACATGGAGAAGGGCCGGATCGTGATCTTCGCGGCCGGAACGGGCAATCCCTACTTCACGACCGACACCGCGGCCGCCCTGCGCGCCGCCGAGGTCCACGCCGAGGTCGTGATGAAGGCGACCCAGGTCGACGGGGTCTACAGCGCGGATCCCCACAAGGATCCGACCGCCGTGCGCTACGACGAGCTCTCCTTCGCCGAGGCGCTCCAGCGGGACCTGCGCTTCATGGACCAGACGGCGATCGCGCTCTGTCGGGAGAACGATCTGCCGATCCATCTCTTCGACATGAGCGTCCGCGGCAACATCATGAAGGCCGTCCGCGGCGAGCGGGTGGGCACGATCGTCGGGCGTTCGCGAGACTGACGGGGATCGATCGGGGGCCGGGCCGCGTGGGGGCGGGCCGGTGCAGGCGCCGCGATCCGGAGGGAGCGATCGGAATGGCAGACGAATCGGACGTGACCGCGCTGTACGACGAGGCGCGCGACTCGATGGACAAGACCATCGAGCACTTTCGCAAGGAGCTGAAGAAGGTCCGCACCGGCCGCGCGAGCACGAGCCTGCTCGACGGGCTCACGGCGGAGTACTTCGGGACCTCGACGCCGCTGAACCAGCTGGCGACGGTGGCCGCGCCCGATCCGCGCATGATCGTGATCTCGCCCTTCGACAAGTCGGCGATCTCCGCGATCGAGAAGGCGATCCACGCCTCCGACCTCGGCGTCAGCCCGAGCAACGACGGCAAGGTCATCCGCCTCGCGATCCCGCCCCTGACCGAGGAACGCCGCAAGAACCTGGTCAAGCAGGTCAAGAAGATCGCCGAGGAGCACAAGGTCCGGATCCGCGACGCCCGCCGCGATGCGCTCGCGCTGCTCAAGGATCTCGAGGACGACGGGCTCTCGAAGGACGATCGCCACCGGGCGGAGAAGCGCATCCAGGACCTGACCGACGAGCACGGCAAGAAGATCGACGAGCTGACCGCGCAGAAGGAAAAGGAAGTCCTCGAGGTCTGACCCGTCCGAGGGGGCCGCGAGAGGATCCCATGAGCACGCCCGAGATCTCGCCCGCCCGCGTCCCGCGCCACGTCGCCATCATCATGGACGGCAACGGTCGCTGGGCGACCGCCCGCGGTCAGGGGCGCAATGCGGGCCACCGCGCCGGCATCCAGTCGGTGCGCGAGGTGATCCGTGCGGCGCGCGATCTCGGCATCGAGATCCTGACCCTCTACGCCTTCTCCCTCGAGAACTGGAACCGGCCCCGGACGGAGGTCGCGGTCCTGATGAGCCTGCTCGAGGAGTACCTCGAGAAGGAGCTCGACGAGGTCGTTGCCCACGACGGCCGCGTGCGCACCATCGGCCGCCTCGACCGGCTCCCCGCCTCGACCCGCCGCGCCGTCGAACGCGCCGTCGCCCGCACCGCCGACAATCGCGGCATGCAGGTCGTCTTCGCGCTCTCCTACGGAGGTCGCGCCGAGCTCGTCGACGCCGCGCGCCGGATCGCCCGGGACGCCGAGCAGGGCAAGCTCGATCCCGAGAGCCTCGACGAGAAGGGCTTCGCCGCGTACCTCTACGCCCCCGACCTCCCGGATCCGGATCTCCTGATCCGCACCGGCGGCGAGCAGCGCGTGTCGAACTTCCTGCTCTGGCAGATCGCCTATGCCGAGCTGCACCTCTGCGACCGCATGTGGCCCGACTTCCGGCGCCCGGATCTCGAGGCGGCGATCGCCGACTATCAGCGCCGCGAGCGGCGCTTCGGCCTGACGAGCGAGCAGGTCCGACCGGGGCCCGGCGCGCGATGAGGGGCGGGCGATGAAGCGCATCGCGATCCTCGGCAGCACGGGCAGCATCGGCGAGCAGACCCTCGACGTCGTCGCGCGCCACCCCGATCGCTTCGAGGTCGTGGCGCTCGCGGCGGGGCGTCGGGTCGAGCGCGTCGTCGAGCAGGCGCGGCGCTTCCGGCCGCGGCTCGTCTCCGTCTCCGATCCCACCGACGCCGCGCAGATCCGCACGGCCCTCGGACCGGACTTCGAGGTCGTGTCGGGGGACGCCGGGCTCCTCGCGGTCGCGACGGCGCCGGGGGATCTCGTGGTCGCGGCGCTCGTCGGGGCGGTGGGCCTCGAGCCGGTCCTCGCGGCGATCCGGGCCGGACGCGCGATCGGCCTCGCGAACAAGGAAGTCATGGTGATGGCCGGCGCGCTGGTGCGGCGCGAGGCGGCGGCGCGCGGCGTCGACATCATCCCGATCGACTCGGAGCACAGCGCGATCTTCCAGTGCCTCTCGGGCAGCCGACCCGATCAGATCGGCCGGCTGATCCTGACCTGCTCCGGCGGGCCCTTCCGGACCTGGTCCGCGGCGGCGATGGCGAACGCGAAGATCGAGGAGGCGCTCGCCCATCCGAAGTGGTCGATGGGGGCCAAGATCTCGATCGACTCGGCGACGCTCATGAACAAGGGCCTCGAGGTCATCGAGGCGCGCTGGCTCTTCGACGTCCCCGCGACGCGGGTCGACGTCGTCGTCCATCCCCAGTCGATCGTCCATTCGCTGGTCGAGTTCCGGGATCGCTCGGTGCTCGCGCAGCTCGGGCTCCCCGACATGCGGGTCCCGATCGCCGTCGCCCTCGCGCATCCGGAGCGCGTCGACCTCGAGCTCCCGCGCCTCGACCTCGTCGAGGTGGCGCGGCTCGACTTCGAGGCACCGGATCGCACGCGCTTCCCGTGCCTCGAGCTCGCCTATCGCGCCGTCGCCGGGAGCGAGGCGGCGCCGGCGGTCCTGAACGCGGCCAACGAGATCGCCGTCGAGGCCTTCCTCGCCGGCCGCATCGCGTTTCCCGACATCGCGGCGATCAACGCCCGCGTGCTCGACGCCCACCTCGCCGACCACGCCGGGGAGGGCGTCTCCGAGCTCGCCGCAGTGCGCGCGGCCGATGCCTGGGCCCGCGCCGCCGCGCAGGACTGGCTCGCCGAGCGCGATGCGGCGTCGCGCGCGGGCCTCGCGCGGACGCAGGCGGTTGCCGCCGCGGCGCCGCGGGCGGTGGTCGGGGGACGCTGATGCCGGTCGTCGACACGCTGGTCGCGGTGATCCCGCTGCTCGGTCTGCTGATCGTCGTCCACGAGCTCGGCCACTTCCTGGTCGCGAAGGCCTGCGGCGTCCGCGTGCTCAAGTTCTCGATCGGCTTCGGGGCCCCGATCGGCATCGGCCGGTTGCGCGCGCGCTGGGAGCGCAACGGGACCGAGTACGTGATCGGCTGGATTCCCCTCGGCGGCTTCGTGCGCATGCTCGGCGAGGCGATGCCCGGCGACGATCCCGACGCTGCGGCGGTGCCCGTCGACGCGCGCCCCGACGAGTTCCTCGACGCGAAGTCCGTCTGGCAGAAGCTCGCCGTCGTGTTCGCCGGGCCGGCGATGAACCTGCTGCTGCCGATCGTCTGTCTGCTCGGGATCCTCTGGGTCGGCTTCCCGCGCCCCGCCGCCATCGTCGGCTCCGTCGAGGTCGGCTCCCCGGCCGAGGCGGCCGGGATCCGCGTCGGCGATCGCATCGTGGCCGTCGACGGCGAGCCGGTCGGCTGGTGGGACGAGGTGGTCCGGCCGCTTCAGGAGAAGCGCTCGCCCGCGGTCGCGTCGATCGAGGTCGACCGCGGCGGCGAGCGGGAGACGATCCCCGTCGCGCTCGCGACGCAGAAGACGCGGGACCGCTTCGGCGCCGTCGTCGATACCGGCTGGATCGGCGTCAGCAATCGGCGCCAGGCGGCGCTCGTCGGCGTGCCGGATGCGGACAGCGAGGCGGCGCGGGCGGGGCTGCGCTCCGGGGACCTCGTCGTGGCGGTCGGGGAGACGGAGATCGAGGATTGGGAGTCGCTTCGCGCGGCTCAGGCCCGGGCCGTCGCCGAGGCGCAGGCGAACGGGATCCCGCGGATCGTGTGGACGGTGGAGCGCGCGAAGACGGGCGAGGGCGCGGAGGCTTCGGGCGCGCCGGCGGAAGGGACGAGCGCGGCGGACGGTGCGACCGCTGCGGGCGGAGCAGACGCGCGCTCGTCGGCGCGGGCGGACGCGAAGGCGTCGGCCGGTGGCGCGGCGGCGGAGGCGAAGGCCGGCGGCGCGCCGGCGGCGCCCGAGACGGAGAAGCGGAAGATCGCGGTGCCCCTCGACGCGGAGCTCGCGGCGATGGGGCTGATCCCGGCGACGATCCTCGTCGGCTACGTCGCCCCGGACAAGCCGGCGGCGGAGGCCGGGCTCCGGGCGAACGACCTCGTGCTCTTCGTGGACGGCGATCCGATCGGGAGCTTCGAGAGCTTCGTGTCCCGGGTCCAGACGAGCGGCGGGCGGCCGCTCGACATCACCTACTCTCGCGCGGGGCGCGTCGAGCACGTCACGCTGGCGGCCCGGGAGGAGACGGTGCCCGGGCTCTACGAGATCGAGGGGCTCGAGGAGAAGGTCTATCAGATCGGCCTCGGCGCGGCGGTCTCGACCCTGCCCGGCGCGATCGAGAAGCAGCGCCTGCGCAATCCCGTCGAGTCGGTCCCGCGTGCGGTCGAGATGGCCTGGGCGATGACGACCGACTACCTCGAGGGCCTCGGCAAGCTCTTCACTGGCGAGGTCGGCACCGACAAGCTCGCCGGTCCGATCGGCATCGCCCGCATCGCCCGCAAGTCTCTCGACCAGGGCTGGCTCGACTATCTCTCGATGATGATGGTCATCAGCATCAATCTGGGCTTCCTGAACCTCCTCCCGATCCCGATCCTCGACGGAGGCCAGGCCGTCCTCTACTCGATCGAAGGGATCAAGCGGGCGCCGCTCTCGCTCCGGACGAAGGAGATCGCGACCTCGGTCGGCTTCGCGGTGATCGCGCTGCTGATGGGGCGCGCCTTCTGGAACGACCTGACGCCGTTCTGGCTGCGCTTCGTCTCCTGGCTCTCCTCCTCCTAGGGCGCGGGCCTCTCGACGGAGGTCGTGCCAGGTGCCCCGGCCGGGCGCGGCCCGGCACTCGGGCTTCGACCGGCACGCGGGGAGGGGCCGGTCGGCTGCGTTGGGCGCCGTGCTGCGCGTGCCGGGCTCAATCTCGCGCCGGGCCGCGCCCGGCCGGGGCACTCAGGGGGCTGCGTGGGGGGCTCCGCGTCCTGGTCTCGTCGTGATGGGGTTCTGCTGTTGGATGGGGAGCCCAGCTGGTGCGGGGCAGCTCGCGGCGGGTACGGCTCGCTTTGGCGCTCGTGATTCCGGGGCGCCGCAGCTGCCGGGTCGCCTGCGACGTGGGTGACTGCTATTCGGGAGCGGCATGACGACGCCTCCTCATCGATTGCTCGCGCTGGAGTCGGCGACCGACTGGCTGTCGGTCGCCGTGCTCGAGGCGGGGCGGGTCGTCGCGCTCGAGGCCCATGCCGGGAGCCGACAGCACTCGACGGCGCTGCTCTCGGTGGTCGACGCGGCGCTGCGGTCCGCGGGCGGGGGGCTCGAGGCGATCGATGCGATGGCGATCTCGTCGGGACCGGGCTCCTTCACGAGCCTGCGCATCGGGATCGCGACCTTGAAGGGGCTGGCCTTCGGGCGGGCGATCCCGGTGATCGGGGTCTCGACGCTCGAGGTGATGGCGCTCGCGGGGCTCGAGGCGGCCGGGCTGGGGGCGGAGGCCTCGACGGCGGACGCGTCGGCCGGCGCGGTCGTCGGATCCGGCGCCGGATCGGGGGCGGGGCCCGAGGTCCTGGCACTCCTCGATGCCCGGCGCGGCGAATGGTATGCGGGGGCCTGGCGCGCGCCGGCGTCGGCCGACGGGCTCCCCGTCGATACGCTGGCCGCCGGTCTCTACGCCCCGGCGCGCCTCGTCGAAGACCTGCCGCGACCCGTCGTCGCGGTGTGCCCCGAGCCCGGGCCCTGGCGCGAGGGCTTCGCGCGCGCCGGGCTCCGGCTTGCGGGCTGCATCGAGGGGGCTGCGGCCCGGCCCCGGGCCGATCGGGTCGGGCAGATCGGCCTGCTCCGCCTCGCGCGCGGCGAGGGCGAGCGCGCGTCGACCCTCTCGGCGCGCTACCTGCGCCGGGCCCAGGCCGAGGCCCAGCGCACGGGCCAGGCGGTCGAGGCGGGGGAGACCGAGCGGCTCGAGCGGGCCTGAGGGCGGTGGCCGAGGGGGGCCGGTGTGCTGGCGGGCCCCCAAAACGTCGCGTAATCTCGCGCAGTTAGCGCTGCCCCACGACTGGGCGAGGCCGCTCTCGAACGCCATCCTGGACGCTCCCGCCCCGCGCGCCCTGCGCCGAGCCGGGTCGCGTCCGGGTGTCCGTTTGCGGAGCGCCCGTTGGTCGCGGGGGCGGCACGAAAGCGCATCGTGGGCCAATCCGCGCCTCCGGGACGGGGCGCAGCGACGAGCGCATCAACGCATCAAAAGGCAGGACCCAAACCTCTCATGGCACTCCAGATCTACTACGACAAAGACGCGGACCTGAAGCGGATCCAGAGCAAGAAGGTCGCGATCATCGGCTATGGCAGCCAGGGCCATGCCCACGCCCAGAACCTCCACCACTCGGGCGTCGACGTCGTGGTCGGTCTCCGCAAGGACTCGCCGACCTGGGCGAAGGCCGAGGCCGCGGGGCTGAAGGTCGAGACGGTCGCCGAGGCGACCCGCAAGTCGGACGTGATCATGCTGACGCTGCCCGACGAGCTCGCGGCGGGGATCTACAAGAACGAGATCGCCCCGAACCTGGCCGCCGGCAACTACCTCGCCGTCGCCCACGGCTTCAACATCCACTTCCAGGCGATCATCCCGCCCAAGGACGTGAACGTCATCATGATCGCGCCGAAGGGCCCGGGCCATACGGTGCGCGACCACTACGAGCAGGGGCGCGGGGTGCCGTGTCTCGTCGCGGTCCACCAGAACCCGTCGGGCGACGCCTTCCAGGTCGCGCTCGCCTACGCGGCGGCGATCGGCGGTGGTCGCGCCGGCATCATCGAGACGAACTTCCGCGAGGAGACGGAGACCGATCTCTTCGGCGAGCAGGCCGTCCTCTGCGGCGGGCTGACGTCCCTGATGCAGGCCGGCTTCGAGACCCTCGTCGAGGCGGGCTACGCCCCGGAGATGGCCTACTTCGAGTGCATCCACGAGACCAAGCTCATCATCGACCTGATCTACGAAGGCGGCATCGCCAACATGCGGTACTCGATCTCGAATACTGCCGAGTACGGCGACTTCATCAGCGGGCCCCGCGTGATCGACGCGTCGGTCAAGGCGCGCATGAAGGACGTCCTGACCGACATCCAGACCGGCGAGTTCGCGAAGCGCTTCATCCTCGAGAACCAGGCGGGCAACGTCGGCATGAACGCGCGGCGACGCGCGGCCGCGGCCCACCAGCTCGAGGAGGTCGGTGCGCGTCTGCGCGGGCTGATGCCGTGGCTCGCGAAGAAGCAGCTCGTCGATCGCTCGAAGAACTGAGCGCGAGCGGCCGGAGCCGGAGCAGGCGCGGCCTGCCCGGCCGGCCGGCCGCGGCGGGTGCGGCCCGGCGATCGGGCGATTCGGGGGGGCGGATCGGAAGTGACATGCAGGCAGTAGACGAGGCCGACGCGAAACGCCGCAAGCGGCGACGGCGCCGCCGTCGTCGCGATACTCCCGACCGCGGGGGCTTCGCGGCCCTGTTGCCCCAGCTGCTCACGACCGGGAACCTCGCCGCGGGCTTCCTCGCCATCATCAAGGCGAGCAACGGCGAGGTTCTGCACGCCTCCTACGCGATCTTCGTGGCGGCGCTCTTCGACATCCTCGACGGGCGCGCCGCGCGCATGACGGGGAACGTGAGCCGCTTCGGCGCGGAGTACGACTCGATCTCGGACACCGTCTCGTTCGGGGTCGCGCCGGCGGTGCTCGCGTTCCATGCCGGCGACTTCGCGAGCCTGGGCTGGGCGGGGGGCGTCATGGCCTTCGTCTACACGGCCTGTGCGTCGCTGCGGCTCGCGCGCTTCAACGTCCAGTCGGGGCGGTATCTCTACCGCTTCGACGGGATGCCGACGCCGGCCGGGGCGGGGATGGTGCTCTCGGCGGTCTGGTTCGTGAAGTTCCTGACCGAGCGCGGGATCGATTTCACGATCCATCCGATCGTGCCGGCGGTCGGCGTCGTGGGACTCGGGCTGCTGATGGTGAGCCCGATTCCCTATCGGAGCTTCAAGGACCTGAAGCTCGGACACGGATTCTCGGGGACGGTCATTCCGGTCATCGTGCTGATCGTGTTGTTGGTCGAGCCGGACCTGAACTTCTTCCTGGTCGGCATCGCCTACGTCCTCTCCGGGCCGGCGGGGATGCTCTGGCGCTGGAAGACGGGGCAGGAGCTGCTCCCGGCCCAGTCGGCGGAGGACGTCGCGGCGGCGGAGGCGTTGGGGCCGCCCGCCCTGGTCGGTGGGCTCGGCTTCGGGGGCTCGGTGCGGTCGGTGTGGGACGAGCTCGACCGCGAGGGCCAGCCGGAGGACGAAGAGCCGATCGGGCCGGGGTCGCGGGATGCGAGCAACGTGACCTCGCTCGCGGACCACTTTCCGAGCGGCGGCACGCGGGGCGAGGGGGGACGATGACGTCCGGAAATTCGTCGACCAGGAAGACGTCGGGCAAGAGCGCCGATTGGATCCGCATCTTCGACACGACGCTGCGCGACGGCGAGCAGTCGCCCGGCTGCAGCATGAACCTCCACGAGAAGCTCGCGATCGCGCGCCAGCTCGAGAAGCTCGGAGTCGACGTGATCGAGGCGGGCTTCCCGATCGCGAGCGACGGCGACTTCGAGGCGGTTCAGGCGATCGCCAAGGAGATCGAGGGCGCGATCATCTGCGGCCTCGCGCGCACGGGCCAGAAGGACGTCGAGCGCGCGATCCAGGCCGTCGAGGCGGCGCGCCATCCGCGCATCCATACCTTCATCGCGACCAGCGACATCCATCTGAAGCACAAGCTCCGCATGGGCCGCGATCAGGTCCTGCGCGAGGTCGACCGCGCCGTCCGCCAGGCGCGCTCCGCGATCGCCGACGTCGAGTTCTCGGCCGAGGACGCGACCCGCTCCGACCGCGACTTCCTGGTCGAGGTCTTCTCGGCCGCCGTGCGCGCCGGTGCGACGACCCTCAACGTCCCCGACACCGTCGGCTACACGACCCCCGGCGAGTACGCCGACCTGATCCGCTTTCTTCGGGAGCGGGTGGAAGGCGCCGACCGCGTCGTCTTCTCGGTCCACTGCCACAACGACCTCGGCCTCGGCGTCGCGAACAGCCTCGCTGCGCTGCTCGCGGGCGCGCGCCAGGTCGAGTGCACGGTCAACGGCATCGGCGAGCGCGCCGGCAACACGTCGCTCGAAGAGGTCGTGATGGCGATCAAGACGCGCTCGGACGTCTTCGCCGGGATCGACACGAAGATCACGACCCAGGAGATCTACCCCTCGAGCCGGCTCCTCTCCTCGATCACCGGCGTCCAGGTCCAGCCGAACAAGGCGATCGTCGGCGACAACGCCTTCGCCCACGAGGCGGGCATCCATCAGGACGGCGTGCTGAAGGCCGCGATCACCTACGAGATCATGACCCCGGCCTCGATCGGCCGGGCCTCGAACGAGCTCGTCCTCGGCAAGCACTCCGGGCGCCACGCCTTCCGCGATCGTCTCCAGGAGCTCGGCTTCTCGGTCGAGGGCGAGGAGTTCGAGCGCGCGTTCAAGCGCTTCAAGGACCTCGCCGACGCCAAGAAGGTCATCTACAACGAGGACCTCGAAGCGATCGTCGCCGACTCGGTCCAGCAGCTCGACGACCGCTATCGCTTCCAGTCGCTCTCGCTCGTCTGCGGCAGCGACGGCCCGCCGAACGCGAAGGTCAAGCTCGAGATCGACGGCCAGGAGCGCGTCCGCGAGGCCTCGGGCGTCGGCCCCGTCGACGCGATCTTCCGCGCGATCGCCGAGCTGACGGAGACCGGCAGCGAGCTGATCCGCTACCAGGTCCACGCCGTCACCGCCGGCCTCGACGCCCAGGGCGAGGTCTCGGTCACGATCGAAGAGGCCGGTCGCCGGGTGATCGGCAACGGCGTCCACGAGGACGTCATGGTCGCGAGCGCGAAGGCCTACGTCCACGCGCTCAACAAGCTCGAATGGCACAAGGCCCGCCGACAGGCGAGCGAGCCGAAGGGAATCTAGAAGTCATGGCAGAGCGGATCGTCCTCCTTCCCGGCGACGGGATCGGCCCCGAGGTGACCGAGCAGGCGCGGCGCGTTCTCGTCGCCGCGGGCCAGCAGGTCGGACTCGCGTTCGACTTCACGACGGAGCTGATCGGCGGCTGCTCGATCGACGCCCACGGGACCCCGCTGCGCGACGAGGTGATCGCCGCGTGCAGGCAGAGCCGCGCGGTGCTGCTCGGCGCCGTCGGCGGGCCGAAATGGGACGCGATGCCGGTCGCGGTGCGCCCAGAGAAGGGGCTGCTCGGCATCCGCAAGGCGCTCGGGCTCTTCGCGAACCTGCGGCCGGCGGCGGTGTTCCCGGCGCTGGTGAACGCGTCGGCGCTGCGGCCGGAGATCGTCGACGGGGTCGACATGCTGGTCGTGCGCGAGCTGACGGGCGGCATCTACTTCGGGGAGCCGCGCGGGCGCGAGGGGGCGAAGGGCGCGCGGCGGGCCTTCAACACGATGGTCTACGACGAGCACGAAGTGGCGCGCATCACCCGCGTCGCCTTCGAGCAGGCACGCCTGCGCCGTCGCCACGTCACCCACGTCCACAAGGCGAACGTGCTCGACGCGTCGCAGCTCTGGGTCGAGGTCGTCGACGAGGTCGCGAAGGACTATCCGGACGTCGAGCTCGCCCATCAGCTCGTCGACTCCTGCGCGATGCTGATGGTCCAACAGCCGAAGAAGTTCGACGTCATCGTCACCGAGAACCTCTTCGGCGACATCCTCTCCGACGAGGCCGCCATGATCACCGGCTCCCTCGGCATGCTGCCCTCGGCCTCGCTCTCGACGGGCGGCTTCGGCCTCTTCGAGCCGGTCCACGGCTCGGCCCCGGACATCGCGGGCAAGGACGTCGCCAACCCGCTCGCCGCGATCCAGAGCGTCGCGATGCTGCTCGAGACGGCCTTCACGGCCGAGGGCGGCGCGAAGGCGGCGGCGGCGGTGCGGCGGGCGGTGACCGCGGTGCTCGACGCCGGACATCGGACGGGCGATCTGCTCCTGCCCGGGGAGAAGCGCGCGACGGTCGGCTGCAAGCAGATGGGCGATCTGGTCCTCGCCGCCCTCGAGCGCGGAGCATCGTGAGCCGGATCGTCGTCTACGGAGTCACGGGGCAGCTCGGCCGCGAGCTCGTCGAGAGCCTCGACGCGACGCGCTGGCGGATCGACGAGCTGGTCGGCATCGCCTCGCCCGAGAGCTTCGGCCGCGACTTCGAGTTCCGGGGCGAGGAGCTGGACGTGCTCGCCGAGGCGCCCCCGCTCAAGGGGCGTGACCTCGTCGTCGTCTGCACGCCGAAGGGCCCGGCCCTCGAGATCATCCGCGACGCGCTGCGGGCCGAGGTCCCGTGCATCGACTGCAGCGGGGCGCTCGCGGGCCAGGCTTCGGTCGCGCTCTGGCATCCCGACAGCCCGGACGCCGCGAAGGCCCCGGTCCTCGCGCTGCCCTCGAGCACGGCCCTCGCGTGGCGGCCCCTGATCGAGGCGCTGGGCGCGGCGGCGGGCCTCGAGCGGCTCTCGGCGACGATCCTCTCGAGCGCCGGCGCCTGGGGCGGCGAGGGCGTCGCCGCGCTCTCGAACGAGTCGATCGCGCTCTTCAATCAATCGGAGGAGCCCCCGGTCGGGCCGGCGGGCCGGGCCGTCGCCTTCGACGTGGTCCCGGGCGGGGCCCTCGATCTCGAGCGGGTGAAGGGCGAGCTGCGTCGCGAGCACGGCGAAGGGCTCCGCCTCGCGCTCTCGTCGCTCCAGGTCCCGACCTTCGTCGGGGAGGGCGCGCTCGTCTCCCTCGAGCTCGCGCGCGCGATCGCCGCCGACGAGCTCGAGCGGGTCCTCGCGGCCCGCAGCGAGCTCGTGCTGGGGGAGGGCGCCTCGCTGCGCGACGCGGTCGGCGGGGCGTCGATCCGGGTCGGTGCGATCGAGGCCGATGCGAGCGGGGAAGCGGGGCGCAGCTATCGCCTCTGGGTCGCCCTCGATCCGATCCGGCTGGTGGCGGACGCCGCCCTGCGCGCGGCGGGGCAGCGACTCGGGCTGCGTTAGGTGGACAGCGCGGCCGACGGATCGACGACACCCCGGGCGCCCCGGCCGAGCTTCCGCCTGGTGCTCGAGTACGACGGGCGCGACTTCGAGGGCTGGCAGAGGCAGGCGGGCGATCGCCCGGCGCGGACGGTGCAGGGGGTGCTCGAGGAGGCCTTCGCGTCGGTCGGCTGTCCGGCCCTCCGGCTCCAGGCCGCGGGGCGCACCGACGCCGGGGTCCACGCCGAGGGCCAGACGGTGAGCGTCGAGCTCGAGCGCGCCCTCGAGCCCCGCGCCCTCGTGCGCGCGCTGAATGCGCGCCTGCCCGAGGACGTCGTCGTTCGGAGCGCGGTCCCGGTCGCCCCGGGCTGGCAGGCGAGCGACGAGGCCCGGGCCAAGCTCTACCGCTACCGCATCTGGAACGGGTCCGAGCGCTCGCCGCTCCGCCTCGACCGCTTCGCCTGGTTCCCGGAGCCCCTCGACGTCGGGCGGATGCAGGCCGCGGCCGAGGCCTTCGTCGGGACCCACGACTTCAGCGCGCTGCGGGCCTCGGGCTCGTCGGCGAAGACGAGCGTCCGGACCGTCCTCGCGATCACCGTCGCCGGGGAGACCCGGGGCGAGATCGCGATCGACGTGCGGGGCGAGGGCTTCCTGCGCCACATGGTCCGCAATCTGGCGGGCACCCTGGTCGAGGTCGGCCGCGGCCGCTTCCGGGTCGAGGACGCGGCGGCGATCCTGGCGTCCCGGGACCGGGGCCGCGCCGGGCCGACCGCACCGGCCCATGGCCTCACCCTGGTCCGGATCTGGGACTCGGTCGATCCGGGTCCCGAGGGGCCCGGGGGCCGATGATCGGCGCTGTGCGCCCCGAGCGGAGGGCCGAGGGGCGAGCGGCACGGGGCGTCGGGGCGAACCGTCGTCCCCCCGATTGACGTCGGCAGTCCCGTCGGGTAAAAATCCGCCCTCTCGACGACCCCGGCCGGGGTCGCGGGATCCGTCCGTCCCCCGATTCTTCGGACGTTTCGTGCTTTGACGCCGGCGCTCGCGCGCCGGCCGGGAGTGGATCACTCGAGATGCCCAAGCGAGCCTTTGCGGCGACCCGCAGCGTCACCGCCGACGAGATCGAGCGCCAATGGTACGTCGTCGACGCCCAGGACCTGGTCCTCGGCCGTCTCGCGACGCGCGTGGCGACGGTGCTGCGCGGGAAGCACAAGCCTTCCTATACGCCCCATACCGACACGGGCGATCACGTCATCGTCGTGAATGCGGACAAGGTCGTGCTGACCGGACGTAAGCGCGAGCAGAAGATGTACCACCGCCATACCGGCTACCTCGGCCACGTGCGCTCGATCAACGCCGACAAGCTGCTCGCGTCGGCGCATTCCGATCGCGTCGTGCGCGCGGCGGTGCGCGGCATGCTGCCGAAGAACACCCTCGGCCGGCAGATCCTGTCGAAGCTGCGCGTGTACGCCGGCCCCGAACATCCCCACGTCTCGCAGCGACCGGAGGTCCTCCCCGTTGGCTAGCTCCTCGTTCCTCATCACGGCGACCGGCAAGCGCAAGACCTCGGTGGCCCGCGTCCGGCTGAAGCCCGGGACCGGCCTGATCCGCGTCAACGGCCGCGAGCTCAACGAGTACTTTCCGCGCGAGGCGCTGCAGATCGTCGTCCGCGGGCCCTTCGACAAGACCGACACCCTCGGCCGCTACGACATCGACGCCAACATCGATGGCGGCGGCGTCTCGGGCCAGGCCGGCGCGCTGCGCCACGGCATCTCCCGGGCGATCGAGAAGCTCGATCCGAATGCGCGGCCGACGCTCAAGCGCGCCGGCTACCTGACGCGCGACCCGCGCAAGAAGGAGCGCAAGAAGTACGGGCAGAAGGGCGCTCGCGCGCGCTTCCAGTTCTCGAAGCGCTAGAGCGACGCCGTCGCTCCCGACGCGACTCGACGCGGCCCGCTCGGATCCGAGCGGGCCGTTTCGTTTTCGGGTGCGCTCGTTCGCGCGCAGCGCGCGTGCGCGGCGCCGTCGGATGTTTGACGCCCACCGCGGGTCCGGGCTATACCCATCCGGACCCCCCCGGTCGAAGCAGGTGTGACGCACAAACGGATCCGCGACGAGAGGATCGTCGCGACGCTCGACCGCGCCGAGACAGGCGCACTCGCGACTTGCTCCGCAACCCGACCCGGACCGACTTCCGGACGGGGCACGCGGCCGGCGGAGCTTCCCCGATGACGCGTTATTTCGCCGAGGACCCGACGGAGCTGGGTCTCTCGGTGTCGGCGCTCGTCTACCGCGGGCGCGAGCTGCTGTTGATGCGCCGCTCGGACAACGGCCACTGGAGCCTGCCGGGCGGATTCGTGGAGAAGGGCGAGTCGGTCGCGGCCGCGGCGCGGCGCGAGGTCGCGGAGGAGACGGGCTACGCCGTCGAGATCGGACGCCTGGTCGGCGTCTACTCCGATCCGGCGACCCAGGTCGTCGACTATGGTCGCAGGAAGGGCGCGGGCCCCGACGGCGGCGATCGTCGGATCCACGTCGTGAACCTCTGCTTCGAGGCACGCGCGCTCGAGGCCGGTCCGGTGACCACGCCGGACGAGACGCTCGAGATCGGGTTCTTCGATCCGCGGCAGCTGCCGGAGCCGCTGGTGCCGATCCAGCGGATCCGGATCGAGGACGGGCTCGCGGGGCGCGAAGCGGCGGCGGTGCGTTGAGCGGCGGCGATGCGTGGGATGGGTGAATCGAGGGGACCGTTCATGGCGACGAGGGGGGAATCGAGATGAGTCCGCGACCGACCAAGTACATCTTCGTGACGGGGGGCGTGATGTCGTCCCTCGGCAAGGGCCTCGCGTCGGCCTCGATCGGCGCGCTGCTCGAGGCGAGGAGCCTGCGGGTCACCTTCCTGAAGCTCGACCCGTACCTCAACGTCGATCCAGGGACGATGAACCCGTTCCAGCACGGCGAGGTCTACGTCACCGAGGACGGTGCCGAGACCGACCTCGACCTCGGCCATTATGAACGCTTCACGACGACCCGCCTCGGCAAGGTCAACAACATGACCGCCGGCAAGATCTACGACACGGTCCTCTCCCGCGAGCGCCGCGGCGACTACCTCGGCGGCACGGTCCAGGTCATTCCCCACGTGACCGACGCCATCAAGGAGGCGATCCGCCGGGCGAGCCAGGACGTCGACGTGATCCTCGTCGAGATCGGCGGCACCGTCGGCGACATCGAATCGCTTCCGTTCCTCGAGGCGATCCGCCAGTTCCGCGCCGATGCGGGCCGCGAGAACTGCTGCTTCATCCACGTCGCGCCGGTCCTCTATCAGTCGACGGCGGGCGAGGTCAAGACGAAGCCGGTGCAGCACTCGGTCAAGGAGCTGCAATCCGTTGGCCTTGCCCCGGACATCATCCTGTGTCGAACCGATCGCTTCCTCTCGAAGGCGATCAAGAGCAAGATCGCGCTCTTCTGCAACGTCGACGAGGACGCCGTCATCACGGCCAAGGACGTCGACTCGATCTACGAGGTCCCGCTCGCCTTCGCGAAGGAGAACCTCGACGAGAAGATCGCCCAGGTCCTGAACATGTGGACGGGCCGGCCCGACCTGCGCCACTGGGAGCGCCTCTACGCCGTCCAGCGCAACCCCGAGAAGGTCATCACGATCGGCATGGTCGGGAAGTACGTCGACCTGACCGAGAGCTACAAGAGCTTGAACGAAGCCCTCTACCACGGCGGCTTCGCCTGCGCTGCCGAGGTCCGGATCGAGTACTTCGACTCCGAGAAGATGGAGCTGCCCGCCGTCCTCGACCATCTCGATGGCATCCTGATCCCCCACGGCTTCGGCGCCCGCGGCGTCGAGGGCAAGATCCGCGCCATCCGCCACGCCCGCGAGAAGGGGATCCCGTTCCTCGGCATCTGCTTCGGCATGCAGCTCGCCTGCTGCGAGTACGCCCGCAACGTCGCCGGACTCGAGCGCGCGAACTCGACCGAGGTCGATCCCGACACGCCGCACCCCGTGATCGACTTCATGGCCGACCAGCGCGACGTCTCGGCCAAGGGCGCGACGATGCGGCTCGGTGCCTATCCCTGCTCGCTCGTTCCGGGCTCGAAGGTCGCCCAGATCTACGGGGCGACCGAGATCAGCGAGCGCCACCGCCATCGCTACGAGTTCAACCCGGCCTACCGCGCGAAGCTCGAGGCCGCGGGCCTCGTGTTCTCGGGCTCGAGCCCCGACGGCAAGCTGGCCGAGGTCATCGAGCTCCCGAATCACCCGTTCTTCGTGGCCGCCCAGTTCCATCCCGAGTTCAAGAGCAAGCCCTTCGCCCCCCATCCGCTCTTCGAGGCGTTCGTCCGTGCGGCGGGCAAGCGCCAGGCGATCCGACCGGGCCCGAAACCCGAGCCGACCCGTCGCACCGGGGCGGCGGAGGAGGGCGAGACGCGCTAGAACCTGCGCGTTCGTCGGAGGGGCCCAGCGCCGTTCCGAGCCGGCGCCGCGCGAGCGGCGCGTCGGTCCGGACGGCTCGAAAGCCCGTGTGGGATCGGGGCGTTAGCTCAGTTGGTAGAGCACCGTGTTCACACCGCGGGGGTCACTGGTTCGAGTCCAGTACGCCCCACCAGCTCTCACGTCCGACGCAGATCCAGATCGAGGGGCGGCCCGATCCAGACCACCGCCCCGACATGCTCGGCGCTCCCGCGCCGATCGTGGCCCGGTAGCTCAGCTGGATAGAGCACCAGCCTCCGAAGCTGGGGGTCGCGCGTTCGAATCGCGCCCGGGTCACCACTTTTCCCTCGCCCGTAGCAGAGCAACCGATGTGGGCCGCCAGCTTCGGAGAAGAAGCTGGGGGGGAGCTGCGACCGATCAGGGAGCAGCGAGTAGGAGCCGGGCAGCACCCCGCTCATCCATGCCCCGACCCCCGCCCGGCGACCCGGACGCGCGTTCGCGTGGTGCCCCGAACCTTCCCCACCCCCGCACCCGGACGCAGGTCGTGACCGCAACGGCCCGTCCGGACGGGCCCCGCCTGCTCCCGTCTCCCGACCCGGAGGGGGCCCCGTTGCCTCAGATTTTCATAGACATGCCTGGAACCTGCGTGTAGGGTCGTTTCGGGCGGGCTCGTCCGCGGGACGCAGCAATGGCGCGGCCCACTGATCCGATGCCCAGGAACGAACAGGGGAAGAAACCTATGCAGCAGAATTCGAATTGGATCCGGAAGGCGGTTGCGGCGGGTGCGATCGCGTTCCTGTTCGGTGCCGGCAGCGTGGAGGCCGCGACGCGCGGGATGACCGGGTCTCTGGGGGTCCAGAATCCCTCGACCACGGCGCCGTTCCTCTGGGAGGGATCGCCGGCCATTCTCGGCAAGAAGCAGGGGGTCTATCCGCCGACCGCCGGCTTTGCGACCGTCCAGGTCGCGGGCGCGACGGCCGGGACCTTCGTCGGTCGCCAGGTGACCCTCGCCGCCAACAAGATGAACTTCGCCGGCGGTCGCTTCCGCGACTTCACGGCCTTCCCGAACGTCGGCCAGACGATCAAGACCTTCATGTCGGCCCAGCAGGCTGCGACCTTCATGGGGGGCGCGGGCGCGCTCGCGGGATGCCCCGGGCCCGGCTGCTTCAACAACGGCGCGGGGACGGCGATCAGCTGGTGTCCGCCGCTGGCCCACAATCCGGCCAATCCGGCTCCGGGGACCGTCGGCAACAAGGTCGGCAACTGGAACTGCACGAGCTACGGCAATCCCGGCGCGGGCAACCGCCGCGGCATCATCCGCATCAGCAACGACGTCGGGGCCCCGCACTTCGGTGGCACGCTGTCGATCCTGCGCAACTTCAACTCGAACGTCTGGCGCGTGCCGGTTCAGCCCTCGACCCCGATGGCGAACAACGCCCAGGTCTCGCGGACCTGGATGTCTCCGATGAATCTCGGCTGGACGCCGGGCCGCAACAACTTCGAGTTCGTGAGCCTGGCGGGCAACAACGGCCCGCGCATCCTCGCGCGCCTGAACAACCGCGGCGCCGTCGAGGCGACCTTCGGCTGCGCCAACGGCGTCGGCACGGTCGGTGTGCCCTATGCGGGCATCCCGCCGGCAATCGGCCCGTTCAACCCGATCGTCGGTCCCGGCAACAACTGCGGAACCGACCCGGTCCCGAAGCCGCCGGGTCAGGGCTGGGGCTTCAAGATGACGACCGGCACGCTCTCGGGCTCGGACGACTTCCCGTTCTCCGACGAGACGACCGCGCTCGGGACGCCCTTCCTCCCGAACCGCATCGCCCGAACGGCGATGCAGGGCTTCTTCTTCACCCGCATGGGTGACGACTCGGTCGTGGGCACGGTCCGCAACCTCGTGCTCCTCGGCGGCTCGATCACGGTCGATCCCTCGAGCGGCAACGTCTTCAACCGGGTCACGAGCCTGCGCATGCGCCTGCAGGTTCCGGAGCCGGCTGGGGCGGCGGGGCTGCTGGTCGGTGCGGGGATCCTCTTCGGGATCGCCCGGCGCCGGCGCTAGAGCCGAAGCTTCCGCCAGCCGGAAGTGCGAATGAAGCGGGGCGGATGATCTTCGGATCATCCGCCCTTCTCGTTTCGGGCGGTCGGCCCGATCGATTCCTTCGCCCGGTTGTCGAAGCCGCGGCGCGGCGCGATGATCGGCCCATGACTTCGATCGCGCGCTCTGCGTTCTCCCACGTCGGTCTCTGTGTCTCGGACCTCGATCGCGCGCTGCGCTTCTACGTCGAGGGGCTCGGCTTCGTTCCGTTCGCGCGCTTCGATCTCGAGCGCGACGTGGCCGAGGTCGATCCGCCGGTGAAGCTCACGTCCTGCTTCATCCAGAAGGACGGGCTGCGGCTCGAGCTCCTGCATTACTACTCGCCGGGCGTCTTCGGCGAGCCCGCGAGTCGGCGCAACCAGCGCGGCCTGACCCATCTCTCCTTCGTCGTCGACGACATCGACGCCGCGGCGGCGCGGCTCGTGGGCTACGGCGGGACGATCGTCCCGGGGACGCGCAACGTGGGCGATCCGGATGCGGTGCAGATCATCTTCCTGGCGGATCCGGACGGGACGCGGGTGGAGCTGATGAAGCTCGCGAAGGGACAGGCGTGGTGAGGAGAGGGAGGCGCGCCGACGCAGGCCGTCGTGCGCGGGAGGTCCGGACATGAACCGCGCCCAGCAGCAATTCGGTCCGCCGCTCGAGCTCGTCACGAAGAAGATCTTCCCGGTGCTGAACGAGATGCTCGCGGAGTTCGTGCGCGCGGCGCCCTTCGCCGTCCTCTCGACGGCGGACGCCGAGGGCAACTGCGACGCCTCGCCGAAGGGCGGCAAGCCCGGCTTCGTGAAGGTCCTCGACGCGCGCCGGCTGCTCGTCCCCGACGTCGCGGGCAACAAGCTCTTCCAGTCCTACGAGAACCTCGAGACGAATCCGAAGGCGGCGCTGCTCTTCCTGATTCCGGGCTGCGACTGGACGGTGCGCGTGAACGGGCGGGCGACGGTCGTCGGGAAGAGCGACGGCCGGCTGGCGGGCATCGATCCCGAGGTCTTCGCGCCGGACGAGAACACGAAGATCCTGCAGGGCCTGCTGCTCGAGGTCGACGAGGCGTACGCGCAGTGTCCGCGGGCCTTCACGTTCTCGAAGCTCTGGGACGTTCCGCAGATCGAGTCGGCCCGCGCGGCCGACGCGAATCGCTACTGGCTCGGGCGCTGGAAGGCCTCGATGAAGGGGCTGGCGGACGAGCTCCTCGCGGAAGCGGAGCAGGCGGAGGGCGGAGGATCGCATGGCTGAGGGGACGTTCGGGCTGCCTCGCTTCGGGCTCTACTACGACTTCCGCAATCCGGCCTTCGCCGGCCGCTCGTTCGCGCGCCTGTACGCCGAGACGATCGAGCAGGCGGCCTGGGCCGAGCGCGAGCTCGGCTTCGGCTCGGTCTGGATCTCCGAGCACCATCTCGCCGTCGACGGCTACACGCCCTCGCCGCTGACGCTGGCGGCGGGCCTCGCGACCCGGACCGAGCGGATCCGGATCGGGACCAGCATCCTGATCCTCCCGCTGCATCATCCCGTCCGCCTCGCGGAGGACGCGCTCACGGTCCAGGCGATCTCCGGGGGGCGCTTCGTGCTCGGCGTCGGGCTCGGCTACCGGGAGGTCGAGTTCGCGGGCTTCGGCATCCCGATCCGCGAGCGGCGCGGTCGCCTCGAGGAGGGGCTCGCGATCCTGCGCGCCGCCTTCGCCGGCGAGACCTTCACCCACCGTGGCCGCCACTTCGACCTCGGCACGATCACGATCACGCCGAAGCCCGACGCCTGCGGTGGGCCCGAGCTGTGGATCGGCGGGTTCGCGCCCATGGCGATCGAGCGGGGGGCGCGGATGGCGGACGGGATGGTGCTCCCGATTCCGAAGCTCTGGTCGCTCTACAAGAGCGAGTGCGCGAAGGTCGGGCGCAGGCCGCGCATCGCCGCGGGCTACCACTGGATCCTCGGCGACGATCCCGAGGCCGAGCTCGCCGCGGGCGCGCCCTACCTGATCCATCAGGCGAACGAGTACGGCGCCCACGGCGCCTACGGTCCCGCGGATCAGTGGCGGCCGATCACGGAGCCGAAGGAGCTCGTGACCCGCGGCCCCTGGGAGCTCAAGGACGCCGAGGGCGCCGCGGAGGTCGTCGCCGCGGCCGTCCGCGAGGGCGTCGAGGACGTCCACTGGTGGACGATCTTCCCGGGCGAGCCGATCGAGCGCTCGAACGCGCGGCTCGAGTACTTCGCGAAGCAGGTCGTGCCGCGGGTCCGGAAGAAGCTCGGGATCGGGTGAGCGGCGGGCGCGTGGCCGCGTCCCGCTAGGCCCCGTCTCTCGCTCGGCGCTTGTTGCGGCCGAGATCCGGCGGGAGGTTCAGGATCTCCGCAGGGAACGAGGCGACCAGGAACTCGACGACGTCGCGGACGGCGAGCACCGCCGTCGGCCAGCCGTGGCCGTCGACGACGGGGACGTGTCGGTAGCCGCCGATCGCCATCCGATTGAGCACCCACGCGAGGGGCGCCTCGAAGGGCAGGCATTCGGGATCCGGCGTCATGACCTCCGCGACCGTCACGTCGGCCGGATTGCGGCCGCTGTCGATCACCCGCAGCAGGATGTCGCGCTCGGTGAAGATGCCCGTGAGCGGCGATCGCAGGGTTCCGTCCTGGGTGATCAGGATGCAGCCGCGATGGCGCTGCTGCATCGCCTGCATGGACTCCTTGACGCTCGCGTCGGCGCGGAAGACGAGGGGCGGGCGGGTCGGGACGACGGTGAGGGGCTCCTTCAGGAGGCTCGCGTCGAAGGAGAAGCGCGATCGCGTACTCCGGTCGAAGTAGGCCTCGTCGTGGGTGAGATCGTCGGCCAGATCGAGATCGGGGGGCGTCGTCGGGGCCATCGCGGTCCTCCTTCGTCGGATCGGGTTGCAGATCGGTGTCGGGGCAGGGGCTCCGGCCATCTTGATCCGAACGAGAGGCGAGGGCAAGTGGAAACTGCCGGGGAGCCTGATCCCTTCGGTCGGGAGGCGCCGAAGCGGGGCCCCAACACCTCCGCGCGTCGGTCGTGGCGCTCCGGATTCGTGGGCTAGCCTCCCCGGCGAGCGGCGGCCCGATCCCGCGGACCGGCTCCGACCTAGGCCGTGCGAGCCGATTCGCACACACCGGCCGCGACGCGTGGGCAGATCGTCCGGCGCGGGGATCGTTCGATCGAAGAGGCGCGGAGCAATCGGTGGGAGCGATGTCGTCGCAGGGGACTTCGGTTGGACGAGGGACGGAGCAGGGCGTCGGGCCGGGGCTCCCGATCCCGCGCGGCTGGTATCTCGCTCTCTACGGGGACGAGCTGCCGGTCGGCGGCGTCCGGTCGCTCGACTACGTCGCCCGCCGGCTCGTCGCGCATCGCGGAGAGGACGGCGTCGCAGCGATCGCCGACGCCTACTGTCCCCATCTCGGCGCGCATCTCGGCATCGGGGGCAAGGTCGTCGGGTCGGCGCTGCGCTGTCCGTTTCACGGCTGGGAGTGGGACCGATCGGGCGCCTGCCGCCGGATTCCGTACGCGCAGCGGATCCCCGCCCAGGCCCGCCTGCGGACCTTTCCCGTCGCCGAGCGCAACGGGGCGATCTGGTTCTGGTACGACCCCGACGAGGAGGCGCCGGGCTTCGAGGTTCCGGTCCTCGCGGAGTACGACGGGCCGGAGTTCGGCCGCGACTGGCATCACGTCGTCTGGACGGTGCGGACCCATCCCCAGGAGATCCTCGAGAACGGCATCGACTGGCCGCACTCGCTGCCCGTCCACGGCTTCGATCCACCGTCGGGCGGCATCGCCGAGTTCGATGGCCCGGTCTATCGCTGGGGCGCCGATACGGGCAAGACGATCGAGCTGCTCGACGAGCGCCGCGAGCGGTTCTCGTTCCGCGTCGAGAGCTGGGGACTGGGCCTCTCCCACGTCCACTACGACGGGCTCTTCTCGGTGATCTTCCAGATCGGCCAGACGCCGATCGACGCGACGACGACACGCATCGCCTTCTCGATCCTGACCCGGGCGCGGGATCGCGAGGATCCCGCGATCGGCCCGGCCCTCGAGCGCTACGTCGCCGACAAAGTCCGGACCTTCGAGCAGGACTTCCCGATCTGGGAGAACAAGGTCCATCGGGCGCGCCCCCTGCTCTGCGACGGCGATGGACCCATCCACGCCTTCCGGCGCTGGGCCGCGCAGTTCCTCCCCGGCTGATCGCGCCCGATCCGCTCCGACCTCGCGTCCGCTTCCTGGGCGAGCGTCGCGATTCCTCGTCCGTGCGTCTTCATCGGCGCGGGCGGGCGCGGTAGTGTCCCGAGCGGGGAGGGGTCGCGATGAAGGCTCACGAGATCCGTGCGCGGCTGGGCCATCCGGTCGTCGATGCGGATGGCCACGTGCTCGAGTACATGCCGGCCGTCGAGCCGTTCCTGCGCGAGGCGCTCGGGCCGCGGCTCTTCGAGCGCTGGCGCTCGGGCCGCTCGCCGCTCGCGCGGATCATGGAGGCGGATCCGAAGCGCCGGCTCGCCACCCGCGCGCCGCAGAGCGCCTGGTGGGGAACCCCGGCCCGCAACACGCGCGACCTCGCGACCGCCGTCGCGCCGGCGCTGCTCCACGAGCGGCTCCCCGAGCTCGGGATCGACTACGCGATCCTCTACCCGACGAAGGGCTTCGGGATCGCGGGGATCGACGACGACGAGCTGCGCCAGGGCATCTGCCGCGGCTTCAACGCGTTCTACGCGGAGACCTACGGACGCTATGCCGATCGCCTGACGACCGCCGGCGTGATCCCGATGCACACCCCCGCCGAGGCCCTCGACGCCCTCGACCACTGCGCCTCTCTCGGCCTCAAGGTCGTCGCGTTTCCGGAGGGCGTGATGCGCCCCATTCCGGAGCCGGAGGAGGGTGTCAGCCCGTTCCTCATGCCGGGTCAGCGGAGCTGGTTCGACAGCTTCGGGCTCGACAGTGCCCATGACTACGATCCGGTCTGGCGCCGGGCCCACGCCCTGGGCTTCGCGATCACCTTCCACGCCGGCCTCGGCCACGTCCCGCTCTCCTTCACGTCGATCTCGAACTACTCGTTCAACCACGTCGGCGCCTTCGCCCAGCGCATGCACGTGCTGGTCAAATCGCTCTATCTGGGAGGGGCGACGCGGCGGCTGCCCGACGTCGACTTCGCGGTGCTCGAGTGCGGCGTCGGCTGGGCTTCGATCCTGCTCCACGACCTCGTCGAGCACTGGGAGAAGCGCAACCCCCGCGCGCTCGCGGCCCTCGATCCCGCGAACATCGACTGGCCCGAGCTGGAGAGCCTGATGCGAAGCCACGGCCAGGACCTGCTGGCCCGGGCCGGGGGCGGCGATCTCCGGGCCGGTCTGTCGGCGATCCCCGCCGTCGGCGAGCCCCCCGCGAATCGCGACGACTGGCGCCACCTCGAGGCCCGCAACGAGGAGGATCTCGTCTCGCTCTTCGCGCCGCGCTTCTACTTCGGTTGCGAGGCCGACGACAAGACGCTCGCCTTCGCCTTCTCGCCGGCGAATCCCGCCGGCGCGAAGCTGCGCCCGATGCTCTCCTCCGACCTGGGCCACTGGGACGCCGGGGAGCTCGACGGCATCCTGCCCGCCGCCTACGAGCTGGTCGAGCGGCGGCTGCTCGACGAGGCGCAGTTCGAAGCGCTGGTCTGGCGCAATCCGGCGAGCCTCTTCCTGCGGGCGAACCCGGCCTTCTTCGCCGGGACGGCCCTCGACGGGCTCGCCGTTCCCCTCGACGAGGCGGCGGCCTAGCGAGCCTCGTCCCATGAGCGCCACCGTCTTCTTCGCGATGCTGCTGGCGGCGCTCCTCCACGCCACCTGGAACGCCTGGGTCAAGTCGCGCCCCGACCCCTACGGCGGGATGGTCGCGCTCGGCATCGGGGCCGGCTGGCCCTGCCTGTTCCTGCTGGCCTGGAGCGGAATGCCCGAGACGGTGCCCTGGGTCTGGATCGCGCTGACGATCGGCCTCAGCATCCCCGCCCAGGCGCTGCTCGGCTCCGCCTACCGCGAGGGCGACTTCGTCGTCGCCTATCCGATCGTGCGCGGGCTGCTCCCGGTCGTCATCGCCCTCGGCTCGATCTTCCTGTTCGACGAAGGCCTCTCGGCCTGGGGGGCGCTCGGCGTCCTGCTCGTGTCGTCGGGCATCGCGCTGCTCGGCGTCATCGCCACCCGCCGCGGCAACTCGATCAGCCTGCGCGGGCTCTGGCTCGCCGGCCTCTCGGCCCTGGTGACGGCGTTCGCCGTCCTCGCCGATTCCGCTGGCGCCCGCGCCGCGAACGACCCCGTCGCCTACGCCTCGCTCGTCACGATCGGCAACTCGATCGCGATGGTCGCCTATCAGATGCGGCGGGTGGACCTGCCGCGTGTTCTCGTCGACAACTGGCCCGTCACCCTCGGCGCCCCGCTCGTCTCGACCGCGTCCTACCTGATCACGATCTGGGCCCTGGGCGAGGCCCGCGTCGCCCTCGTGATCTCCGTCCGCGAGACGAACATCCTCTTCGCCCTGGCGATCGGCGCGCTCTTCCTGCGCGAACGCGTCGACCGCTGGCACGGCCTCGCCGTCGCCCTGGTCTTCGCCGGCCTTCTGCTGATCCGCGGCTGAGGCGCGTCGGACCGGTCCGGACCGCCGCCTCAGCGCGTCCGCGTGATGAACACCGGCTCCGGGTCGTAGGTCCCGTCGGGCTTGATCAGATCCGTATTGCAGAACGCCGAGAGCTTGTTGCCCGCCGTATCCCGCAGATAGCCGATGTAGTACCCCGGCTGATAGCCCGCCCGCCGCCCCGGGCTCCCCTCGTTGGTCCCGCCATGCGCGAGACCCACCGCATGAAACCGATCCACCTCGGCCGGCGACTTCGCATGCAGCCCCACCATCGACCCGTTCCCGACGGTCGCCGGATTCCCATCGATCGGCACGCACACCCAGATGCGCGGCATGTAGTTGCCCACCGCATCCGTATACCCGAGCCACGTCTCCGTCTCGAAGACCCGCTTGTGCCCCAATGCTCCGAGCACCGCGTCGTAGAAGACCTTCGCCTTCGGAACGTCGTTCACCCCGATCGTGACGTAGCTGATCATCCCCGCCCCCGTCGCTTCATCCCGCGTCTTCACCCCCGCCCGAGATCTCGCCCCGAGCCCCCAGTCCCCGCCGCGAGCCGCCCCATTCGACCGCCCGACTCCCTCGTGCCCCGGCCGCCGCTCAGCGGCGAATCCGCTCTCCCGGCGGATTCGTCCGCTGCAGCGCCGGCCCCTGCCTCGCCGCTCCATCGCGGCACACCGTCTAGTTGTACGGTTGGGAGCCCGGGGTCATGTGGCGGTCGAGGTCGTTCTTGAACTGGACGACGATGTATCGATCCGTCCAGTGCCACTCCCCCTCGATCCTGTTCCACTCGTCCTCGTACCGTCCCGCCACGAGCAGCTCGAAGCGGCTGTGCCCGTCGGGCGTCTGCTGGGCGACGGTGTAGGCGGTCGTCGACTTCGCCGTGCCCGCGTCGAGGTCGATGTCGATCCGGACGTTGGTGTACATCTCGCGGGTCGCGCGGCCGTGGCCGGGGTAGGTGATGTTGGTTCTTCGGTACTGGTCACGGATCGCGTCGCGACCCTGCATGACGCGGCGGCCGATGCGGTCGGCGCCGAAGGTCGCATGGCGCAGCAGCTCGCCGACGAGATCGAAGTCGCCGTCCTCGAGGGCGTAGCCCATGCGGTAGATCTTCTGCTCGATCTCGCGGTGGGCGGCGAGCAGGGCGAGGGTGCGGGCGGGATCGTCTTTGGGCATGCGGCGAGGGTGGCAGATCCGCGCGGCGCTCGATAGCGTCCCGGTCACCGGCCGTCCTGCTCGCCCGGGGCTCAGCCGGCCTCGGCGATCGCGCCGGCGGCGATCAGCCCGTCGATCGCCGCGTCGGAGAGGCCGCGCTCGCGGAGCACCGCGCGCGTGTGCTCGCCCGTGCGCCCCATCGAGGTCGTGGTCCGCGCGGGCGTCTCGCTGAACTGCCACATCGGCCGCGGCTGGCGGACCGGCCCGAAATGGCCGGAGTCGCGCTCGACGAGCAGGTCGAGGTGGACGACCTGGGGATCGCGGTGGACGTCGCGGCGGCGCTGGACGGCGCCGGCGGGCACCCCGTTCGCGTGCAGGCGGGCCAGCAGCTCGGCGCCCCGGAAGCGCGCGGCCGCGGCGACGAGCTCCGCGTGGAAGGCCGGGAAGTGGAGCACCCGCGTCGGCGTCTGCGCGAAGCGCTCGTCGACGAGCCAGTCGGGGCGGTCGAAGGCGATCGCGAACCCGTCGAAGGGCGGCAGCGTCGGGCTGCAGGCGATCTCGCCGCCGTCGCCGGTCTGGAGCACGACGAGCCCGCCGGCCGGCATCTGCAGGAGATGGGGCGGGAGCCGCTCCGGAGGCACCGCCGGCTCGAGCTGGGAGAGATGCGGTCCCATCGCGTCGGCCCACTCGAAGTGGAGGCCGACGCCGAGCATCGGCACGTCGATGCGCTGCCCCCGGCCCGTCCGCTCCCGCGCGTAGAGCGCCGCGAGGATCGCCTGCACCGCCGCCATGCCCGAGGACTTGTCGACCACGACCTGGGAGATCAGCGAGGCACGCCCGGTCTGCGGGTCGCGCTGGTAGTCGACCATGCCGACCCGCGCCTGGACGACGAAGTCGTAGACGCGCTGGTCGGCGTCGGGCCCGTCGTGGCCGAGGCCGGAGATCGCGGCGTAGACGAGGCGGGGATTGCGTTTCGCGAGCGCCTCGTAGCCGAGCCCGAGGGCCTCGGGCTTCCCGGGGCGGATGTTGTGGAGGAACACGTCGGCCGAGTCGATCAGCCGGAGCAGGACGTCGCGTCCGGCCTCCGTTGCCGCGTCGATCGAGACGAAGCGCTTGCCGCGGTTGAGCGCATAGAAGACCGGCGTCACCCCATAGGGCTTGCCGTCCGCGTGACGGATCAGGTCGGGCTTCGATCGGCTCTCGACCTTGACGACGTCGGCCCCGAGCTCTGCCAGCAGCAGGCCCGCGAGCGGGCCCGAGTAGATGCTGGTCACCTCGACGACGCGCACGCCGGAGAGCGGGGCCGGATCTTCCATGGCCCGCACTATACGAGGCGAGCGGTGGGTCCGCCGCCCGTCGAGGCGCCCGTCAGACCTTCGTTCGGGCGATCCGTCGCCGCCGGAGGAGCGCGCCGCCCGTCGCAAGCAGTCCCGCGACCAGCAGGAGCTGGACCGGCGGGATCGCCGTCGGCACCGCCGGCGCACAGGCCTGCGGGTTCGGCACGCAGGCATTGCCGTTCTGCGGATCGCTCTGGTCGGGCACGCCGTCGCCGTCGGCGTCGGCGATCGACGACTCCTGGTAGTTCGGGATGCCGTCGCCGTCGCTGTCGGCGGTCGCGCCCTCCTGGAAGTCCGTCTGGCCGTCGCCGTCGGTGTCCTGGGCGCAGGCCGCGACGAAGGCCGTCGGGATGCAGGGGGTCGTCGGGGCCGGGTCGTTCAGGTTGACGGTGCCGTCGTTGTCGTCGTCGAAGAGCGGGGCGACGTCCGCCGACTCGGCCTCGCGCAGGAAGGTCGCGAGCTGCGTCTTCGTCGTCGACGACAGGCCTGCGAAGGCGGAGTGGGCCGCGATCGCCGCCTCGAGGGTCGTGGCCGAGCCGTCGTGGAGATGGGGCGGGCTCGCCCAGACGCCGAGCAGGCCGGGCGTGTCGAAGCCGTCGAGCGGGGCGCCGAGGCGCTGGCCGCTGGCGGCGTCGATCGTGCCCACGTCGTGGCGGAGCGTCGTCGGGGAGTCGGTGAGCTTCGCGACGGAGTGGCAGCCGAGACAGCCGTTCGAGACGAAGGCCGCGCGTCCGAGCACCGCCGTCGCGCTCATCGCCCCCGCGCTCGGGCGGAACGGGCTCAGGGGCTCGCTCGTCAGCGATCCGACGTAGGCGGCGAGGGCGTCGAGGTCGGCGGAGAGGCCGGCCTTGGGCGTGCCGAGCGGGTTCTGGGTCGCGGTGAACTGGGGATTGGTCAGGAAGCCGGTGCCCGAGTTGAGAGCGCGGATCTGGCCCTCGAAGTCCTGGATCTCGTCGAAGTTCCCGGTCCAGTGGGGCCGGCCGTGGCCCGTGCCCTTGCCGCGCAGGTCGATCGTGTTGCGCACGCCCTCGCCGAAGCTGCCGAGATCCCAGACGCGCCCGTCGGAATCGCCCTCGTTGTGGCACGTGGCGCAGCTCATGTAGTTGTCGAGGGAGAGGCGGTCGTCCTGGGCGTCGTAGAAGAACTGCTTGCCCTTGAGGAGGGTCGGCGAGAGCGTCTCGGTCGCCACCGTCGGGATCGACGACAGGAGGTTCGTCGCGGGCAGGTTCGTCTGCAGCATCTGGGTCAGGTCGAAGCGCGAGATCGACCGGTCCATGAAGTTGTGGACGTAGGCCGTCGAGCCGCTGGTCGAGAGCGCGACGCTCTGGGGCGCGCGTCCGGTGGGCAGGCGCATGAGCTGGAAGCCGCTCTGGAGGTCGTAGACGGCGAGCTCGCGGCTGGTCTCGAGGGTCACGAGCAGGTAGCGATCGTCACCGGTCAGCGCGGCCCCGGTGGCGAGGCTCGCGTTGTCGTGGTCCACGCGGAAGGTCGCGTCCTCGCTGTTGGTCGCGAGCAGGATGCGCGAGGTGTTGGCCCGGACGGTCGAATCGAAGGTCATGCCGGGGAGGCCGCGCAGGGCGCCGCCGCGGACGTTGTCCTTCTTGGTCGGCACGTAGGCGGCGCTCCCGCCGAAGCTGACGACCGCGGGGCCGAGATAGTTCGGCAGCCCGGGGCCCTGGACCTCGGAAGGCGCGCGCGTGTCGAAGGGCAGGGTCACCGTCGACGCCAGCGTCATCGTCGCGGGCGCCACGACGAAGACCTGGCCTCCGCCCGACGCGATGCTCACCGTCGTCGTGCTCTCGCCCACGAGCGGCGGCGTGATGAAGTTGCTGACGAGCAGCTTCGCGTCGTCGTTGCTGATCGAGAGGTGTCGCGGGCGACCCGAGAGCGCGAGGCTCGCGACGAGCGCGTCGGTCGACGCGGTGCGCTTCTGGAGCGACGCCGTCGCTTCGAGCACCAGGTAGTAGGTCGCGCCGTCGTTGCTGAAGACGAGGCCGTGGGGCTCGGAGCCCCGGGGCAGGCTGACGGTGTGGTCGATCGCGAAGGTCGACGCATTGATCACCGAGATCGAGGCGCTGCCCTTGTTGACGACGTAGATCCTCGGCTGGCCGGGGCGGCGGGCGATCGACCAGGGGCGATCGCCGACCGGGATCTCGGCGAGGACGGTGCCGGCGGCGGACGAGACGGTGACCGTGTCGTTGTCGGGGTTGACGTTCCAGATGCGATCGGCCCCACTGCTGGCCTCGACCAGCAGCGTCGTCGAGTGGCGCGGCTCGGCGGGGAGCGGCGTGATCGTCGCCAGGGTCGTGATCGGGATCGAGGGCGTCGTCGCGCCGCGCGCCGTCGGGGTCGCGTAGTCGGCGTTCGTCTTGTCGTCGAGGATGTCCCAGGTCACCCCGTCGAGGGAGGCTTCGAGGCTGAAGCGGATCGGGTCGCGCTCGCTGGCGTCGTTCGCGGTCGTGATCGTGTAGGCGTCGATCACGACGTTCGAGCCCATGTCGTAGACCAGGAAGCCCTTGTTGTAGTCGCGCCACTTGGTCGAGACCGTCGCGTCGTCGGCCTGGGCAGGACCCTGGCCGCTCGGATTGTTGCCGCCGGGGTTGGTGACGACGAGGGCCCGCTTGCGGACGCCGCTCTTGAAGAGGGCGAGCTCGGCGACCTGGACGCTGTCCGCGGTCGCGTCGACCCGCAGCTTCGTCGGGCGGAAGCGGTAGTAGCGATAGCCGGGATCCGGCTTGGGGATCAGGCGCGCGCTCGCCCAGTCGCCGAGGTCGCCGTGGGCGGTGGGGGTGCAGGTCGAGCTGGTCCGGTAGACCTTCAGCGTCATCGAATTGGCGTTGCCGACCGGGATGTCGATCGAGCCGGTCGCGGTCGTGTCGCCGAAGAGGCCGCTCGTGTAGTTGACGACGCCGTCGAGGACGACCTCGAACTGGACCTTGCCGCAGAGCCCGTCGCGGCTGTCGTCGAGGCCGACGAAGGAGCGGAAGCGGTCGTATTTCTGACCGAGGCTGACCGTGAGCTCGGAGTAGGCCGCGACCCCGACGCCCTTGGGATAGGTCACGCCGCCGAGGCGGATCGGCGGGCCATCGCCCGCGGCCGAGCCGCCGTTCGCCTGGTCCCGCTCGATCGGCCCGAGATCGTTGGTCGGCGTCGTCCAGGGCAGGTCCGAGACGTAGACGGCGGTCGGCTCCGGCACCGACTGGACGTCGCGGATGACCTGGACCGTCTGGCCGATCGAGGGCGTTCCGTCCGCGTCGAGGGCGAAGACGAAGTAGTTGCCCATGATCAGGACGTTGGGATTGCTCGGGAAGGTCAGCGTCCAGGTCCCGTTGCCGTTGTTGACGGCGGGGATCGGGAGGTAGCGCTGGTCCGTGTTCATGTGATGGGTCGTCGCCGAGAGCCGGACGACCGAGAAGGACGTGGTCGTCGGGCCGGCGGTGACCGTGAGCGTGTCGCCGGCGTGGATCTTGGTGCCGGTCGGGATCGAGAGCGTCGGCCGCACCGCGGGGCTGCCGTCGCTCTCGTAGAGGTAGGCCGGGGTGTAGATCTGGCCGTCGAGATGGTCGGCCGGGCAGCCGCTGCAGGCCCCGCCGCCCGCGGAGAGCACGCGCCCGTCCTTCATGAGGAGCGCGGTCGAGTGGTAGTTGCGGGGCACGTCGATGTTGTCGACGACCTGCCAGATGTCGGTCGCGGGATCGTAGATCTCGGCCGCCATGTTCGAGTCGGTGTCGTCGAACTGGCGGGCGACCCGGTTGCCGCCGATCACGATCAGCTTGCCGTTCGGGAGCGTCACCGTGTTCGAGAGCGCGCGCGGGTAGTTCATCGCCGCCGCCGGGGTGACGACCGGCGAAGGGCCGTTCACGTCGACGCGGTAGGCGAAGGAGGTCGAGACCGGTGGATCCAGCCGCGGGTCCGCGCCGCCGACCAGCAGGATCTTGCCCGCGCCGTAGTTCACCGCATTGCCGTAGGAGCGGGCGAAGTCGCCGATCGGCTTGCCGAGCGCGACGGTCGGTGCGCCGCCGACCGGGTCGTAGCGGTGCCAGGTGGGCGTCGGCCCGGCCTGGAGCAGGTCGCCCTGGGGCGTCACCTGGATGTGGGACAGCCACTCGAGGGGAAGGGCATTGGCCGGGTTGAAGCTCGCGTTGATCGTGTTCTGCTCGCTGACCTGGTCCTGGACATTCGCGTTGGCGCGGGGCGCCCAGGTGTTCGAGGTCGGGTTGTAGACCTCGGTCCGGTTGCCCGCGTCGAGGGCGAAGCTCGCGAAGACGGTGTTGTTCGGGAGCGTCGTGTTCACCGAGTACCAGCGCAGGTCGATCATGTTGGTCAGCGGCGAGAACGAGAGCGTCCCGGGATTGAACGCCGAGGCCCGCCGGTCGCTGGGATTGCCGCCGGACGCGATGATCGTCCCGTTCTCGAGGGTCGAGACGCCGGCGCAGAACATGTCGTGGAAGTTGTTGTCGACCGAGAGGAAGGTCTGCGTCGTCGGATCGAAGAGCGAGGCGTGGGTGAAGGTCGGGCCCGCGTTGCGGAACTCGTTGATGTCGTAGGACGCCCAGGACAGGATCCGGCCGTCCGCCAGCACCGCGACGCTGATCGCGATCTCGGGCCACGGAATGACGGGGCCCCACGACCCGATCGCGGCGGGGGCCGTCGACGTGTAGCGGAGCACGCCGTCGGTCGGGATCTGCTCCCAGTAGGGGAGTCCCTGCTTGCGGTAGCGCGCCTCGAGGAACTCGGTGCCGGTATTGTCGAAGTACTCGACGCGCAGGGTGTGGCTGCCCGCCGTGAGGTTCCGGCTGCCGGTCACCGTCACGGCGACGTGCTCGCCGTCGTTGTTCACGACGAGCACGCCGTCGACGAAGAGCTTCGAGCCCTCGTCGGAGGTCAGCTGGAACTCGTAGACCCCGGCGGAGGTCACGTTCAACGTGTTCGTGAAGACGAGCCCGAAGTCGTCCCGGATCGAGGTCACGCCGATCTTGATCGACGGGGAGGTCCCGGTCGCGACCGGGGTCAGGCCGACCATGTTGGTGACCGACGTGAAGTGGCCGGTGAAGACCTGGTAGTCGAACGCGGCGCTCGCCGGGCTCGCTGGCCCGAGGAGCCCGAGGAGGAGGAGCAGCGTCGCGAGCAGGGGGAGGAACGGCGGGGCGAGCCACCGCAGGGATCGCGAGGGGAGCGGGGACGACGAGGGCGTCGCGAGCGGGGCGACGCGCCGGTCGGGTCGAGCGGAGGGGTGCGCGTGGGACATGCCGGTCCTTCCCGAGAGAAGCGAGCCGGAGCCGGCAAAGATGCAGGAGCATCCCGTCGCCGAAGGAACGAGGCGGCGACCGGCTCCGTCCGGACTCCGTGGGGGAAGCGCGCCCGACCGTTGGATCGTCGTGGTCCCGTATCGGGAATGTACCCGTTCTCGTTGGAAAGGTGACCCGCCGGCATGCACGCCGGCGAAATTCACCGCGCGGTCGGCTGCGCCGGGCTCGCTGCGCTCTTGCCGGGCGGTGCGAGCCAGCGCGCGTCCGCGGCGACCTCGCCATCGAGCGTGTGCAGGAATGCCACGAGCGCGCGCGCTTCTTCGTCGGTCAGCGTGAGCGGGAGCAGCTCGTGGGCCGTCGTCGGATCCGGGGAGCGCGGCGGCGGGTGGCGATAGTGCTCGATCACGACCTCGAGGGTCGCCATGCGTCCATCGTGCATGTAGGGCGCAGTCTGGCTCAGGCCCCGGAGGGTCGGCGTCTTGAACTTGCCGGTCTCCGCTTCGATGTGGTCGCGGCGCAGGAAGCGCAGCTCCCGGCACGCCTCGGGCTTCGCATCGCTGAAGGGGCCGAGGCAGTTGAACGGATCGACGAGGGCGGCCTGGATGCCGAGGAAGCGGCCGAACTCGGGGAAGCCGTCGGCCGTGAGCTCGGTGCCGATGCGATGGAAGGCCTGGTTCGTGAGGAGCGGGCCGTTGTGGCAGCGCAGGCACTGCGTCCGCGCCGGGTCGAGGAAGAGCGCGAGCCCCTGGCGCTCGAGCGGGCTGAGCGCGTCGCCCCCGTCCTCGGCGCTCGGGGCCGCGGCTGCGCCGAGGCTGCGGACATAGCGGTCGAAGCGACCGGGGCCCGGCACGAGCCGGCGTTGATAGGCGGCGAGCGCCTTGCCGAGATCGGCGAAGCTCCGGTCGATGGCCTCCCGGTCGGGGGCGGGCATGCGCGCCCAGGCATCCTGGGTCGCCGGATCGCCGAAGGGGCTCGCGCGGCGGGGGAGCCGAGCGGGATCGCCCTCGATCGGGTCGCGGCCGAAGACCGAGCGGAACAGTCGCGCCGCTTCGGGGTCGCGCGCGACCTGTCGCACGACCTCGACCCGGGACACGTTCATCTCCGCCGCCGACTCGAAGGGCGCGAGCGCCTGGGCCCAGAGACTGTCGCGCCGCCCGTCCCAGAAGAGCCAGGGGGCGTAGGCGCTCCCGACGACGGTCGGCGCGTTGCGGTTCGTCGCCCCGACGCCCTGGGACACCGCGCGCCCGTCGGTGAAGAAGCGCTCCGGCTCGTGGCAGGTCGCACAGGCGACCGCACCGTTCGAGGAGAGCCGCGCGTCGAAGAAGAGGAGCTGTCCGAGTCGGGCGGCGTCGGGATCGTCGGCGACCCGGTTCGAGGGATCCGGCGGGACGGGGGGCAGCGCGTCGATCGCGAGGGAGCGCAGCAGGGAGCGCTCGCTCTCGCGCCAGCCGTCCGGTCCGCGGGGCTCGACCGGCGCGCCGCCGGCCGCCGTCGCCGAGGTCGCCTCGGCTCCGGGCTTTCCGCTGGTCGCCTTCGTCCCCTGGCCGATCGAATCGAGGCAGGCGAGCGCGCCGAACGAGGTCGCGAGCGCCACCGCGAGGCCGAGGCCTGCGAGGCGAGTCCTTGCGGTCCAGCCGTGGCGTCGGACCGGGCTCTTCCCTCGGCGCTTCGTCATGGCGCGGAGCATGACGCGCGCGCGGGGCGCGGCGAGGGGCACGCCGTTCGGCGATGCCCCGGTCGCCCCGCGTAGGATCGCGCCGCGATGCGGCCGCCGCCCGCGCGACGCGGCAGGCGCCGCGGCCGGTGCGGTCGGGCGGTCGGGCGGTCGGTCAGTCAGGCGGTCGGGGGCCGATGTGGGCCAGGAAGGTGGAAGAGTGATGGCGGGGTTGAGCGGGCCCGACCGGGGGCGGTGGACGCGCGGAGGCAGGCGGCGGACGAAGCGGGGCCGCGTGCTCGGACTCGGCCTGCTCGTGGTCGCCCTCCTGGGCGCGGCGTGCGAGTCGTCGACCGAGCGGGCGCCCGCACCGGCGAGCGGCACCGCGGCTTCCCCGTCCGCCGCATCGCCCGCCGCGAGCGAGAACGCCTGGCGCACGTCCTCCGCCGCCGGCCGCTTCCGGATCGCGATCCGCCCGGAAGCGGGCCGGATCCCGATCGGTCCGCTCCACGCCTGGATCGTCTCCGTCGAGACCCCGGACGGTCGGCCCGCCCCGGTCCGGCAGCTCGTCTTCGACGGCGGCATGCCGCAGCACGGCCACGGCTTCGACACGCAGCCCCAGGTCACCGACCAGCTCGGCCCCGGCGTCTTCCGCGTCGACGGCGTCCGCTTCCACATGGCGGGCAGCTGGCGCATCCGGATCGACGTCGCCGGGGATGGCGTCGCGGACTTCGCGTCCTTCGACGTCGAGGTGAAGCCCTGACCGCCGAGCCCTGAGCCCGAGGTCCTGATCGCCGAGCCCGGGGCGAGGCCGTTAGGCGAGCCCGAGCAGGCGGGCGGTGTTGTCGCGCAGGATCTTGCGCAGATCGCGCTCGGCGATGCCCGCGAGCTCGTTCTCGAAGTGGCGCGGCGTGTCGCGGCCCTCGCCGTGGGGCCAGTCGGAGCCGAACAGGACGTGGTCGGCGCCGAGCAGCGCGATCAGGTCGGCGACCGGCGCCTCGTGGCCCCGATCGAGGAAGGGCGCGACCCAGACGTGCTCCTTGAAGAGCTCGCTGGGGCGGGCGCCGATCGGGCCGCCGATCCACTTCGCGGTCGGGCTCATCGCGACGAAGCGGTGGGCCGCGTCCATCTCCTCGAGCAGCGTCCCGATCCAGCGCGAGCCGTTCTCGACGGAGAGGATCTTGAGCCGCGGGAAGCGCCCGAAGAGGTTGTGGAAGACGAGGGCGGCGAAGGTGTCCATCGCCGGTCGCGTCGCGAAGACGGAATACCACTGGAAGCCCGACCGCTCGCTGTGGTCGTTGCGCGGGTCCTCGCCCCAGAGCTTCGAGATCGCCTGCTCGTAGCCGCTGGCGGTGATGTGGAGCGCGACGGGGACGCCCGCCTCCTGCACGCGGGCCCAGAACGGATCGAAGTCCGGATGGGCGGGGGAGCGGCCGGCGACCGGGCCGAGGCGGATCTGGACGATGCGGGCCCCGGCGCGCAGCACGCGCTCGAGCTCGGCGAGGGCCATCGGCAGGGACTGCAGCGAGATGAACGCCGCCGCGAAGATCCTTCCCCGATGGGCGAAGCCCCAGTCCTCTTCGATCCAGCGGTTGAAGGCGGTCGCCGCGGCACAGGCCGCGTCGGGGAACTCGGTCATCTGGGCGTCGAAGCCGAGGCCCGAGCTCGGGAAGAGGACGGCGGCGTCCATGCCCCAGGCGTCCATCTGCGCGAGGCGCGCGTCGCGGCTCGTGTACTCGGGCGCGGTGCCGTCGACGAGGGTCGGGGTGTAGGCCTGGCCGCGGTCGCGGGCGGAGAGGGCGCGCTCGAGCTCGCCCGGCGCGATCGTCACGTGGCGCGGGCTGCGCTCGATGTCGAGGGGGCGGCCGGCGAAGCGCCACTCGGGCTGGCCGTTCTCGCCGGGCTCGACGCGCAGGGCGCGGTCGCGGAACTTCGGGTCGAGGTGGCGGGTGCAGCAGTCGACGGGCTCGTAGTAGTGCTGGTCGACGTCGACGATGCGGATCGGCTCGGGCACGGCGGATCTCCCGGAGGACGTTCCCCCGAACGCTACCGCAGTGCCGGCTGGGCACGGCCCGCGCACGCCCCGGTCGCGCTCAGCGGCCGAGGGAGCCGGGCCGCTCGAGCTCGTAGCGGCGCAGCGCCGGCAGGCCGAGGGCCACGACCGCCACCACGACGAGCACGCCGACGCCCCCGCTCACGACGGCGAAGGGCGCGCTCGTCGCGGCCGCGACGAAGCCGCTCTCGACGGCCGAGAGCTGATTCGATGCACCGATGAAGATCGAGCTGACCGAGCTGACGCGGCCGCGCAGGTGGTCCGGCGTCTGGAGCTGGATGGTCGTCTGCCGCAGCACGACGCTGACCTGGTCCGCCATTCCCGCCGCGGCGTAGGCCACGACCGAGAGCGGGAACCAGGTCGAGAGGCCGAAGGCGATCGTCGCGAGCCCGTAGGCCGCGACGGTCAGGAGCAGCGCGCGGCCGACGCGGCGGATCGGCGGCACGAAGAGCAGCACGACCGCCGTGGCGAGCGCGCCGACCTCGAGCGAGGCCGAGAGCACGCCGTAGCCCGAGGCGCCGACGCCGAGGACGTCGTTCGCGTAGACCGGCAGCAGGGCGGTCGCTCCGCCGAGCAGCACCGCGAAGAGATCGAGGCTCATTGCGCCGAGGACCACCGGTTCGCCCCGGACGTGGTGAAGGCCCTCGAGCATCGACGCGAGGGAGAGGGCCCCCTGATTCGCGGCCGGCGGTCGGGCCGAGAGGAACATCAGCGTCGCGATCGAGCCCCCGACGAGCAGGGCGCCGGCGACGTAGGCCCAGGCGATGCCGGCCGCGGCCACCGTCACCCCCGTCAGCGCGGGGCCGAGGGCGAAGGCGAGCGCCTGGATCGTCGAGGCCGTCGTCACGACCCGGGGAAACTCCGCCCGCGAGACGAGCAGCGGCAGCAGCGCCGAGCGGGCGGGGTTCGAGAAGGCCGCGGCCCCCGTCAGCACCGCGAGTGTCGCGAAGAGGGGCGCGGCCCCGTCGACGCGGGCGAGGAAGGTCAGGCCTGCGAGGGCACCGGTCGCGACCAGGGTGATCGCCTGGGCGACCTGGATGATGCGTCGCCGCTCGAAGCGGTCCGAGGCGAGCCCGGCGGGCAGGGCGAGCAGCAGGGCGGGACCGAACTGGATCGCGCCCATCAATCCGAGGTCGAAGGCGGAACCGGTCAGCGTGTAGAGGTGCCACGCGATCGCGGAGCGGATCATCGTCCCGCCCGCGCCCGCGAAGGCCCGGCTCGCCATGTAGAAGAGCAGATCGTTCGCCATTGCCCCGCCCGACCGAGGCGTGTACACGGTCGCCATGGGCGAGGTCAAGCGCACGGCGGATCCCGGAGGCCCGGGCGGGGAGGCGGCGGCGCGCATCGTGTCGGCGGTGCGGGAGGCGGGCTTCGCCGTCGCGCCCGGGCTCGTCCCGGCGCCCCTCGTCTCGGCGCTGGTCGGGGCGATCGACGCACAGCTCGCCGCGCTCGACGTCTCGTTCGGCGAGAATCCGTTCCTCGGCGAGCGCACGCGCCGGATCTTCAACCTGCTCGCCCGGGATCCGGTCTTTCGCGCGGTCCCGATCCTGCCCGCGGCGCTCGAGGTCGTCGAGGCGCTGCTCGACCCCGAGTGCCTGCTCTCGTCGATGACCGCGATCGAGATGCATCCGGGCCAGGCGGCCCAGCCCCTCCACTGCGACGACGGCTCGCACGGTCTGCCGCGTCCCGGCCGGCCCTGGGGCGTCGTCGCGATCTGGGCGCTCACCGACTTCACCGTCGCGAACGGCGGCACCCGCGTCGTCCCCGGCTCCCATCGCTTCGAGCGCATCCCGCGCCGCGGCGACGATCCCGAGACGATCGCGGTCGAGATGCCGGCGGGCAGCGTGCTCTTCTACGACGCCGGGCTCTGGCACGGGGGCGGCGCGAACGCGAGCGACGCGCGACGCCTCGGCATCGTCGTCAACTACTGCGCCGGCTTCCTGCGCCAGGAAGAGTGCCAGCTGCTCGCGCTGCCGCGGGAGCAGGTGGCCGAGTTTCCCTCGCGGCTGCGGCGCCTCGTCGGCTACGGGACGTACCGCGGGCTGCTCGGCCACGTGGATCGGCAGAGCCCCGAGCGCCTCGTCGATCCGACGGCGCCCTCCGACATGGTCTGGTCGCGCATCCGGCGCTGATCGCGCCGGCGACGCGGGCGCGGAGCCGGAGTCGGTGCGGCTGCAGGCCGGGCTCGACGCCGGGACGGGCGCCTCGACCTCGCCTTTCGGGCGGGTTTGCGGACGCGTGCGAAGCGCTAGCGTGAAGCGCGAGGAGGATCGTCATGTCGCCCCGCATCATCTCCGCCGATTCCCACGTCGCCGAGCCCGAAGAGGCCTACCGCGAGATCGATCCGCGCTTCAAGGCGCGCGCCCCGAAGCTCGTCCACGACGACAAGGGCAACGCCGGCATGCTCGTCGACGGGCTGCCGACGCCGGTGCCGATGGCGTTCATCCTCGCCGCGGGACGCAAGCCCGAGGACATCGGGAAGCCCGCGCGCTGGGAGACGCTGAACCCGGCGGGCTACGAGCCGAAGGCGCGACTCGCGCTGATCGACTCCGAGGGCATCGACGCGGAGGTCATCTTCCCGAGCGTCGGCATGATCCTCTGTCGCGTGAAGGACCTCGCGTATCGCAAGGCCTGCAACGACGCCTACAACCGCTGGCTGCAGGGCTTCTGCGCGGTCTCGCCGGACCGCTTCCTCGGGCTCGGGACGGTGACGCTGCGGACGGTGGAGGAGGGGATCGAGGAGCTGCGCCAGGCGAAGGCGATGGGCATGAAGGGCGTGATGCTCCCGGGCGATCCCGCGAACCACGACTACGACCACCCGAGCTACGACCCGTTCTGGGAGGCCGCCGTCGATCTCGGTCTCCCGATCCACTTCCACATCCTGACCTCGGACAACGACGACCTCTCCGTCATGTTCCAGCGCAAGACGCGCGGCCCGAAGATCGCGCAGTTCATGTCGATCATCCGCGGCGTCCAGGACATCCTGCTGATGTTCGTGTTCAGCGGCGTCTTCGAGCGCCATCCGAAGCTGAAGGTCGTCTGCGCCGAGGCGGATGCCGGCTGGGTCCCGCACTTCATGTACCGCATGGACCACGCCTACAAGCGCCATCGCTACTGGCTCGAGACCGGGACGCTCTCGAAGATGCCCTCCGAGTACTTCGCGAACAACATCTACGTGACCTTCCAGGACGACTTCGCCGCGACCCACCTGACGGAGCTCTCGCCGACGAAGCGCCTGATGTGGGCCAGCGACTTCCCCCACAACGACGGGACCTATCCGAACACCCAGGCCGTCATCAAGAAGCTGACCGACGGCATGAGCGCCGAGGACAGGACGCGGATCATCGGGGCGAACGTCTCGGAGCTCTACGGGCTGGCAGGCTGAGGCGGATGACGATGTCGAAGATCGCTTCGGAGTCGGCCGGCGCTGCCCCGGCCGCGGGCTCGCCGCTTCGCTACGGCCTCTTCCTGCAGTCGTCGCATCCCCCCGAGCGCGCGCTCGGGGACGCGATCGACCGGGTGATCGCCCAGATCCGCTGGGCGGACGAGCTCGGATTCTCCGAGGCCTGGCTCGGCGAGCATCTGACCGCGGCCTGGGAGCCGATCCCGGCCCAGGATCTCGTGATCGCCCAGGCGCTCGCCTGCACGAAGCAGATCACGCTCTGCGCCGGCGCCTACGTGCTGCCCTTCTACCACCCTGCGGCTCTCGCCATGCGGATCTCGCAGCTCGACCACATGGCCCGGGGCCGCTTCATCCTGGGCATCGCCGCCGGCTCGATCCCGACGGACCTCGCGATGCTCGACGTCGACATGGCGAAGGGCGAGCACCGCGACCGCATGGCCGAGTCCCTCGAGATCATGCTGAAGCTCTGGAACGAGCCGACCGAGCCCTGGGTCTACGAGGGGAAGTTCTGGACAGTCCGCAATCCCGAGCCCGTGCTCTCCTACGGCCCGCATCTGCGGCCGTATCAGCGACCGCATCCGCCGATCGCGCTCGCGGGCCTCTCGCCGAACAGCGGGACCCTCGAGCTCGCGGGCTCACAGGGCTTCATCCCGCTCTCGCTGACCTTCAACACGCCCTACCTGAAGGGCCACTGGGCGGCCGTCGAGCGCGGCGCGGCGAAGACCGGGAAGCGCTGCGATCGCCGCGACTGGCGCGTGGTGCGCGACGTCTTCGTGGCGGAGAGCGACGAGGCGGCGCGCAAGTGGGTGCGCGAGGGGAACATGGCGCGGGCGTGGCGCGCGGTGAACTTCCCGACCCTCGATCTGTTCGGCTGGCGGACCTTCCTGAAGCACGACGAGTCGGTCCCCGATGCCGACGTCGACATCGACTACCTGATCGAGCATCTGTTCCTGGTCGGCTCGCCGGAGACCGTCGCGAAGCGTCTCGTCGCCGTCGACGAGGCCCTCGGCGGCTTCGGGACGGTCGTGCTGAACGCCTACGACTGGGGCGACGACGAGGGACCCTATCGTCGTTCGATGGAGCTCTTCGCGCGGGAGGTGATCCCGCGCTTCGAGGCCCTGCGCGGAGCCGTCCGCGCGGGCCGTTCCCAATGACCTGGAGTCCAGGCATGAAGTTTGGATTGCCTTCAACATCGACTACCACGCCGAGGTCCACGGTCCGCCCGTCGAGTACTACGGGCGGATCCTCGACCAGATCGTCCACGCCGAGAACCTCGGCTTCCACTCCGCCTGGTTCGGCGAGCACCATTATTCGGCCTACTCCTTCGGGGCGCCGGCCGTGATGGCGACCGCCGCCGCCGCGCGGACGAAGCGCATCCGCCTCGGGACCGGCGTCTCGCTGCTCCCGATCCACCAGCCGATCCGGCTGGCCGAGGAGTTCGCGACCCTCGACATCCTCTCGGGCGGCCGGCTCGAGTACGGCGTCGGGCGCGGCTTCCTGCGCTACGCCCTCGACCTCTTCGGCGTCGAAGAGGACGAGAGCACCGACCGCTACCGCGAGGCCCTCGACCTGATCCTGAAGGCGTGGACGAGCCCCCGGCCCTTCTCGTTCGAGGGGCGCTTCTGGAACGTGAAGGACTACCAGTTCTTCCCGCCGCCGCTCCAGCGCCCGCATCCGCCGATCTACGCCTCGGCGACGCTGACGCCCGAGAGCTTCGTCTGGACCGCGAAGCGGGGCTTCAACCTGGCGACCGCCTGCTTCGTGCCCAACAAGGCGGGCGTCCGGACGGGCATCGAGCTCTACCGCAAGACGCTCGAGGAGTCGGGGATCGATCCGGCCTCGCGCGAGGTCGCCGGCGTCTTCCAGATGTATTGTGGCGAGAGCCATCGCGAGGCCCACGCGACCGCCGGCGCGAACGTGCTGCGCTACCTCGACTTCTTCGGCTCGATCGACGCGAAGAGTCCCCACCGCTCGAAGTCCTACGAGCACCACAAGGGCGGGACCAAGGGCATGTTCGACGGCATCACGTCGGAGATGCTCGACGAGCAGCAGCTGCTGCTGATCAGCGACCCGGCGGGCCTGATCGAGCGGATCGAGTGGGCGCGGGAGTACTACGGGCTCAGCTACTTCCTGCTCGAGATCGGACAGGGCGGCCTCGCCCATGCGCGCGTGATGGAGTCGCTCGCGCGCTTCGCGCAGGAAGTCATGCCGCGTTTCGCGCAGGACTGAAGCGCCCGGGACGGCCCGCGGCACGCGCTCGGGGAACGAGCGGAAGCAGAGGGAAGCGAAGTGGGGACGAGCGGTTTGCGTTTCGGAATCTTCCAGGAGCTCGAGGTCCGGGGACGGGCCCAGGACGCCGAGCGGGCGATGTTCGCGAACGTCGTCGAGCAGGCGCGCCTCGCCGAGGAGCTCGGCTTCGAGAGCTGCTGGTTCGTCGAGCACCACTTCACCCGCGGATTCTCCCACTCCTCGGCCCCGGATCTCGTGCTCGCGGCGATCAGCCAGGTCACCCAGCGCATCCGCCTCGGGCTCGGCGTCGTGCTGCTGCCGTTCCTGCATCCGGTGCGCGTGGCCGAGCGGGTGGGCACCCTCGACGTGCTGTCGAACGGGCGGGTCGAGTTCGGGACCGGGCGCGGGGCGTCGCCCCTCGAGTACCAGGCCTTCAAGCGCCCCTTCGAGCTCTCGCGGCAGATCTGGGAGGACCACCTCGAGGCGGTGCTCGAGATCATGCGCGCCGACAGCCGCGAGGTCACGCGCAAGGGGACCTACTACGAGATTCCCGGCGTCTCGGTCCTGCCCCGCGTCGTCCAGAAGCCGAACCCGCCGGTCTGGGTCGCCTCGACCTCCCTCGATGGATTCGTCGCCGCCGCGAAGCTCGGCGCCCACCTGCTGTGCATGCCGATCCTGAAGGGCATCGACGATCTGGCCGAGGACGTCGCGATCTACCGAAAGACCCTCGCCGAGCACGGCCACGACCCCGACGCGGCGCGCGTCGCGATGCTCGTGCCGTGGCACCTCGCGCGGACCCGGGCCGAGGCGGACGCCGCCGCGGACGCCGTGCTCTGGTACATCCGTCGGCAGGTGAACCTGGTCGCACCGCCGGACTACACCGACTCGCGCCACGCGACCTATCGCGTGCTCGGCCAGCTCGCGGCGGGCATGTCGCCCGAGCGCTCGATGGACGCGCTCTGCGAGAACCTGATGGTCGTGCTCGACGACGTCGAGGGCTCGCGGCGGGCGGTGAAGCGGATCGCCGAGGCCGGGGCGACGGACCTGCTCTGCCAGTTCCAGGTCGGCGGCCTCGACCACGAGCGGGTGACGAGCGCGATGCGGCTCTTCGCGAGCGAGGTCGCGGGACTTTGAGCTGGCGGACGCGGGGCGAGCTCGCGGCCCTCGCGGCGAAGGCGGTCGGCGGCGCGGCGGCGGGGCTGCTCGTGTCGGCGGTGCCGGGCGAGGGCTTCGTCCCGATCGCGCCCGAGGCGCGCGCGGCGCTGCGGAAGCGCTCCGCGGCGGTGCTCGCAGCGGCGGGCGTCCGGGCGGGGCAGCGCGCGCTCGTCTCGCTCAACAGCGAAGGGGATCTCGGCGGGGCGCTCCTCGCCGACGCGCTGGTCGAGGTCGGGGCATCGGCGGCGGTGGTCGGGCCGCGGGGACGGATGCGGACGCTCGCGGCGGTGCGCGCGCTGCGGCCCGAGGTCTGGGTCACGACGCCGACCGGAGCCCTCGACTTCCTGGCGCGGCTCTACCTCGAGTTCAACGTCGATCCGATCGAGCTCGAGCTCGGCCACATCCTCCTCGTCGGCGAGATCCCGAGCCCCGGGACCTCGCGTCGGCTCGCGGCGGAGTTCGAGGCCGAGCTGACGGGGCTCTACTGCGATCCGATCGTCGGCGGCGTCTGGGCCCACGCGCGCGGCGGGAAGTGGCAGGTCGCGGAGCCTTCGGTGCTCGCGCGGGCGGCACTCGGCGAGGACGCCCTGCTCGAGGCCGGGGCGACGGGCCCGGGCGAGCTCGTCCTGCGGCCCGACTGGGCGGGGCCCCTCGCAGGCCTCACGCTGCGCACCGGCGAGGTCGTCGCCGCGGCGCCGGCCGAGGGTGTCGGCGCGAGCGGTGCGCCCGACGGCGGCAGCCTCTTCCAGCACACGGTGGGCGACCACCTCCTCGTCCGCGGTCGCTGGCTCTCGCTGCCGCTCCTGCGCCGGGCGCTCGCCGGGATCGACGGCATCGCGGGCTTCGTCGTCGTGGCCGAGCGCGGCGAGGGGACCCTCGACAAGCTGACGATCCGCCTCGCGTTCCAGCGCCCGAGCCTGGTCGAGAATCCGATGTGGGCTGCGCGCGCGCGGGAGGCGATCGCGGCGATCACGCCGGTCGAGTTCGCGGTCGAGACCGTGCTCGCCGAGGAGGACACGCCGCGCGAGACGATCGACGATCGCCGGGGCCACCATCTCGGCGCCGATCGGCGGCTCGCCGCCCGGGGGCCGGTCGATGCGGGCCGCGCGGGGAGCCCGGACGGTTCACGCCATGGCGGCTGAGGTCTCCCCGGTTCCCTGGTCGACGATCCCGGAGATGATGCGGGACGTCGCGGCGCGCCACGCGTCGCTCGACGCGGTCGTCGACGGCGCGGTCCGGCTCGACTTCGCGGCGCTCCACGCCGAGACGCTGCGCTTTGCACGGGCGCTCGCGGCGCGGGGCATCGGCGCGGGGGACGCGGTCGCGATCTGGGCCTCGAACGGCTGGCGCTGGGTCGTGGCGGCGAGCGGGGCTTGGCAGGTCGGGGCGAGCGTGGTCCCGCTCGCGTCGCGCTGGAAGGCGCCCGAGGTCGGTCCGCTGATCGCCCGGGTCGGCGCGCGGATCCTGGTCGTCGACGAGGAGAGCGCCGGCGAGCGTCTGCTCGAGGCCCTCTCGACGCGCTATGCGAGGCCGGCGGACGGAGGCGGAAGCGGGCGGGCGATCCCGGGGCTGCCGTGCCTCGAGCAGATCGTCGTGCTCGATCGCACCGGCCGGAGCGACGAGACGAGCGCGCAAGCCGCGAAGCCGGCCACGCCGACGGCTCGCGACGCGGCGGCGGGAGCGATCGCGACCTGGGACGCCTTCGTCGCCCGGGGCGACCGCGGACCCACCCCCGACGGGCGCGCCGCGCGGCCCGAGTCGATCGCCCAGATCCTCTTCACGTCGGGGACGACGGGCTCGCCGAAGGGCGTCGAGCTCGCCCACCGCCAGCTCCTCTCCGCCTACTGGGACTGGAGCGGCATCGGCGGCCTCGAGCCGGGGGATCGCTTCCTCGTGATCCCGCCGTACTCCCACGGCTTCGGCATGAACGGCGGCATCCTCGCCTGCTGGATGCGCGGCGTCGCCAACGTCCCGGTCGCGGTCTTCGATCCGCGCGCGACCCTCGACGCGATCGCGCGGGAGCGCATCAGCGTGATCAGCGGGCCGCCGACGCTCTTCGCGACGCTGATGAACCTCGAGGGCTTCGCGCCGGAGCGGACGCGCTCGCTGCGGACGGCCTTCGTCGGGGCGGCGGCGGTGCCGACCGAGCTGATCCAGGCAATGCGCGCGCGCATGGGGATCCGGCGGGTGATCAACGCCTACGGGCTGATCGAGGTCTGCGTCGTCTCGATGACGCGCGCCGACGATCCCGAACGCGTGATCGCGACGACGACGGGGCGGGCGATGCCGGGGGTCGAGGTCCGGATCGTCGCGGTCGGGGAGGGCGCCACCGCGAGCGACGCCGTCGACGTCCCCGACGGCTCGCCGGGCGAGGTCTGGGTCCGCAGCCAGGGCGTCATGCGCGGCTATTTCCGGGACCCGGAGCAGACCGCCGCGGCGATCGTCGACGGAGGCTGGTGTCGCACCGGCGACGTCGGCATCCGCGACGCCGAGGGCCACATCCGCGTCGTCGACCGGCTGAAGGACGCCTACAACTGCGGTGGCTTCAGCGCTTATCCCGCCGAGATCGAGAACCAGCTGCTCGAGCATCCGGCGATCGCGCAGGTCGCCGTCGTCGGCGTCCCCGACGCGCGGCTCGGCGAGGTGGGCCATGCGTTCGTGATCGCCCGGGCGGGGAACCGCGTCGATCCGGAGGCGATCGTGGCCTGGGCGCGGGCCAACATGGCCAACTACAAGGCGCCGCGGAAGGTCCACGTCCTCGAGAGCCTGCCCCTCAATGCGAACGGGAAGGTCCGCAAGGAAGTGCTGCGGGCGCGGGCGCTCGAGGGGGCGTGAGGTCGCCGTCGCGGTGGGGATCCGCCTACGGCGCCGCGTCTTCGACTGACATGACGATGCGTCAGGCGATCCGGCGCGCAGGCCGGCGCACAAAACTTGCCACATAGCATCCCGGCGCGACACAGAAGATCGAACCTCCCACTTCGAGGGCGATCCCATGTCCATCCTGCCGAGCCGCATCGACCCGTTCTCCCGCCTCCGCCACTGGATCCGCGTCGCGATCGGGCTCGCGATCGCCTGGATGGCCTTCCCCGCTTCGGCCGCGCCGACCTTTCTTCAGTACGACTTCGACGAACTCGACTCGGCGCTTCCGAGCCTGCGCATCACCGCATCCGCCGCCTTCTCCGGGAATCCGTTGAGCAGCGCCTCGACGAGCATCGACGTACCGCTCGCCCGATTCGTCATGTCCCAGCTCGTGCTGCTCAGCGAGGATCGGCAGTCGGCGGAGTTCAGTCCTTCGGTGCTCAGCCTCGCGGGCGATCCGGTCGGCGGAAGCGGGGAGTTCGATCTCGGATTCAGCGGTCGGCTGCCGTACTCCGTCTCGATCTCGGCACTATCGATCGCCTCGAACGGCGTCATCAATCCGGTCCAGGCCGACGCGACGCTCCGCTTCGCGCACCTCGCCTTCACGACCCTGCATGTCCAGGGCGCGATCGAGATCCTGGGCTCGATCGTTCCGTTCGACCTCACGGAGTCGCTGCCCAACGGATTCAGCGAGATCTCCGGGGCCTTCACGCCGTCGAACGATCCGGCGCAGATCGCGATTTCGTTCGGGGTCAACGGCCTGCGCGACTCCGCGCGGATCTATGCCGCGCCGAATGCCGGCTTCGACCTGGCGCTGGACCTCTCGGTCGGGCTGAACACCCTCGCGGCGAGCCCGACGGTGGTCCCCGAGCCGGGGGCGGCGCTCCTGATCGGAGGCGGGCTCGGCCTGCTCGGCGCAGGGCGACACAGCCGGCTGGGGGCCCGGGACCCGCATTCGGGTTGCGCCCGATCCCGATCGACAGAATGATCTCCTGCGCAGGCCCGTGCGTGCGCCCCGCGCCGCGGCCTCGCGGAGGCCATCGTGATCGAGATCGCCCACGTCTCCCGGCACTACAAGCGGGGGGCCGACGACGTCCACGCCCTCGAAGACGTGAGCCTCTCGATCGCAAAGGGCCGATTCGTGGCCCTGATGGGGCCTTCGGGCTCCGGCAAATCGACGCTGCTGAATCTCCTGGCCGGTCTCGATCGCCCGTCGAGGGGCGACGTCGAGGTCGCCGGCCGGCGGCTGAACGACCTCTCGGAGGACGAGCTGGCCCATTTCCGGGCCGAGCACCTCGGCTTCGTGTTCCAGTTCTTCAACCTGATCCCCGTGCTCTCGGCGCTCGAGAACGTCGAGCTGCCGCTGCTGCTGACGGCGCTGCCGAAGGCGGACCGACGCCGGCGGGCGGAGACGGCGCTGCGCATCGTCGGCCTCGCGGAACGCGCCCACCATCGCCCCGCCCAGCTCTCCGGCGGTGAGCAGCAGCGCGTCGCGATCGCCCGGGCGATCGTCTCGGATCCCGAGATCGTGGTCGGCGACGAGCCGACGGGCGACCTCGACGCGAAGAACGCCGAGGAGGTCCTGGGGCTGCTCCAGACCCTCAAGCAGGAGTTCGGCAAGACGGTCGTGATCGTCACCCACGATCCCCGTGCCGTGAAGTACGTCGACGAGGTCGTCCACCTCGACAAGGGCGTGCTGATCGGGAGCGAGCCGGGCGGGGCGGCGTCGTGATCCGCTTCCTGCCGCTCGTCGCCCGCAATCTCGGCCGCAATCCCCTGCGCACCGCCCTGACCGGCGGCGCGATCCTGCTCGCGATCGCGCTGGTCTGCGTGCTGCGCACGATGCCCGCCGCCTTCGACGCGATCCTGTCGCGCCTCTCGAACAACACGCGCGTCTCGATCCACCACTCGGCGGGCATCGTCTACTCGATGCCCTACGCCTACCTGAACAAGGTTCGCGCGATCCCGGGCGTCGTCGACGCGGTCTCCTGGACCTGGTTCGGCGGGGCCCTCGACCCCGATGAAGGGGTCACCTTCCCGAACTTCGCCGTCGACGCGGACCACGTCGCGACCGTCTACGAGGACTACACCCTCGATCCCGCCGAGATGGCCGACTTCGTGCGGACGCGCACGGGCGCCCTCGTCGGTCAGCGCGCGATGAAGGACAACGGCTGGAAGGTCGGCGATCTCGTGACGCTGAAGAGCACGATCTATCCCCTCGAGCTCGAGTTCCGGATCACGGGGACGATCCCCGGTGCGTCGCTGCGCAAGGCCGCCGAGCAGACGAACCTCCCGATCTTCTGGTTCCACCGCGAATACCTGGTCGAGGCGCTGCGCGAGCAGGGCATCGAGTTCGACGTGCTCGGCAACATCTGGGCCCGCGTCGACGATCCGGCGAAGGTGCCGGCGGTCATGGCGCAGGTCGACGAGATGTTCCGCAACAGCGAGGCGGAGACGGTCTCGGAGACCGAGAAGTCGTTCTTCACGAGCTTCTTCTCCCAGGTCCAGGGACTGCTCGTCGTGATCCAGGCGGTGGCGCTGCTCGTGACCCTCTGCATCGTGTTCATCGCGGCGAACACGGCGAGCATGACGGTGCGCGAGCGGATGCGGGAGATCGCGGTGCTGCGGGCGATCGGCTTCGGGCGGAACCTGCTCTTCGGGACGCTGCTCGCCGAGGCGGCGCTGCTCTCGACGGCGGCGGGGACCCTCGGGGTCTTCGCTTCGCTCGCGCTGGCGAAGTGGCTCGCGGCGATGGGGACGGCGAATCCCGCGATGGGGCCGCTCACGGCCTTCGTCGTGACCAACGCGGTGATCGTGCAGGGGATCTTCCTGGCCTTCCTGATCGGGATCGTGACCGGGGCGATCCCGGCCTTCGGCGCCTCGCGGCGCAGCGTGGCGCTGACGCTGCGGGAGATCTTCTGATGGCGCTCCCGCTCGGCTATCCGCTGCGCAACCTCGTGCATCGCCGCGGTCGGACGGCGATCACCGTCCTCGTCGTCGCCCTCGTCGTGATCGCGACGACCCTGCTCCTCGGTCTCGTCTCGAGCCTGCGGCGCACCCTCGCGACGACCGGTGATCCGCGCAACCTGATCGTCCTGCGCAAGGGCTCGAACAACGACGGCTCCTCGCAGCTCCCGCTCGAGGCGTTCCAGGCGCTGCGCTTCTTCGAGGGCATCGCCCAGGACGCGAAGGGCGAGCCGCTCGTCTCGCCCGAGATCGTCGTCCAGCCCTTCTTCCACCGCGCCGGCGGCGGTCGCGAGAACGTGCTCGTCCGGGGCATCGAGCCCGCCGCCTTCGCCGTCCACCGCGAGGTCCGGATCGCCGAAGGGCGCGCCCCCACCCCCGGTACGACCGAGGCGCTCGTCGGGCGCGGCATCGCGATGCGCTACCCGGAGGCCGCGGTCGGGAGCGCGCTGCGCTTCGGCCGCGGAAGCTGGCAGGTGGTCGGGATCCTCGAGTCCGGGGGCAGCTCCTTCGAGAGCGAGGTCTGGGTCGACGCGCGCCTGCTCGCGGCCGACGCCAAGCGCTCGCTGCCCTACTCGGGCTTCCGGGTCAGGGCGGCGGACGGGGCGGATCTCGAGGCCCTCGCGCGCCGGATCGACGCCGATCCGCGCTGGGCCCTCGAAGCGAGCCCCGAGACCGCCTACTACGCCGATCAGGCGGAGTCGGCGCGCACGCTCTTCATCATCGTGATCTTCGTGGCCGTGATGGCGGGGATCGGCGCGAGCTTCGGGGCGGCGAACGCGATGTACGCCGCGGTCCAGGCCCGCACCGCCGAGATCGGGACGCTGCGGGCGATCGGCTTCTCGCGCTTCGACGTGCTCTTCGCCTTCCTGGCGGAGTCGGTCGCGACCTCCCTCGTCGGCTTCGCGGTCGGCGGGACCATCGCGGTCGCGGCGGCGACGATCCTGTCGAGGGCCCTCGGCGGGATCGGCTTCGGGGCGTCGACCTTCACGACCAACGTCATCACGCTGCGCGTCGCACCCTCGGACCTCGGGTTCGCGGCGCTCTTCTCGGTCCTGATCGGGCTCGCGGGCGGGCTGATGCCCGCGTGGCGCGCGGCGCGGATGCGGCCGATCGACGCGCTGCGGAGGGCGTGATGGGGGACGGGACGAACCGCTCGCTGCGCGAGGAGCTCTCGTCGCTCAAGATCGATCGCGGGGCCCGGCCGACGCCCCGACGCGGGCGCTCGGGGCTCGTCTGGCTCGGGGTCGCACTGGCCCTGCTGGTCGCCGCGGGGATCGCCTGGCGGGCCACGCTCGGCGCCGAGACCACGGTCGACGTCGCCTTCGCGATCCGGGAGGTCGAGGCCGGGGGGGCGACGGGCGCCGGTGCCGGTGGACGGGTCGTGCTCCAGGGCTCGGGCTACGTCGTCACGGGCAGCAAGTACATCTCGATCGGCGTCCGGGTCCCGGGCCGGATCGACGCCTATCTCGTCGACGAATCGGAGGCCGTGAAGTCGGGACAGCCCCTGGTCCAGCTCGATCGCCGCGACTACGAGGCGGCCCTCGAACGGGCGAGGGCGGAGCTCGAGCTCGCGCGGGCCAACGAGGCGCTGGCAGCGACGCTCGCGAAGCGCGAGCGCGCCCTGCGCGCCGAGGACGTCTCATCGCAGTCGAACCTCGACGTCCGGGAGAGCGAGTGGCGCGTGGCGAAGGCCCGCGTCCGCGAGGCCGAGGCGGCGCTCGAGGAGGCGACGGTCAACCTCGACTACACGACCCTGCGTGCGCCGCGGGACGGCGTCGTCCTCGCCAAGCTGAAGGAGGTCGGCGAGATGGCGGTGCCCGGGGGCTTCGCCGGCTCGGGCGACCTGATCCGGATGGCGGACCTCTCGGACCTGCGGGCGGAGGTCGACGTCAACGAGCTCGACATCGGGAAGGTCGCCCTCGGCCAGCGGGCGAGCGTGACCCCGGACGCGTTCCCCGACCGCCGTTATGCAGCGGAGGTCGTGAAGCTCTACCCCCAGATCAATCGCCAGAAGGGGACGCTCAAGGTCGAGGTCCGGCTGCTCGAGCGCGACGACGCGCTGCGTCCGGACTCGAGCGTGCGCATCTCGTTCCTGTCGGAGGCGCCGAAGCGGGAGGCGGGCGCACCGCCCGCGGCGGTCGTGACGGTGCCCCGGGCCGCCGTCCGGGAGGGCGGTGTCGTGTGGGTGGTGACCGAGGGGCGGCTGCGCAAGCAGGGGGTCCGCCTCGGCCCCGAGCGCGCGGGCTCGGTCGTCGTCGAGGAGGGGCTGCTCGGGGGCGAGGCCGTCGTCGTCGCGGAGGACGGGCCCCTCGTGGAGGGGGCCGCGGTCCGGACGCGGGAGACCTGAGGCGGGGGGCCGGGTGCCAGGGTCGCGGCGGGCTGCGCTCGGCGAGGTGCGGGTCGAGGCGCTCGCGCGGACGCCCACGAAACGCGATGCTGACCCGGCGGCCGGCCGACGGCCGGCAGGGGGAGTACGCGATGCAGGACCTCGTCACGATCGCTGCGGTCAACTTCGCTCCCGTCTACGGCGAGGCGAAGGCGACCGTCGAGAAGATGGCCGCGAACATCGAGGAGGCGGCGGCGCAGGGCGCCGACCTCGTCGTGTTTCCGGAGGGTGCGCTGCTGGGCTGCCACAGCTGCACCGCCTGCCGCGTCCTCGGTGGCCCCTGCGACGAATGCGTCGCGTCGGCCGAGACGGTGCCCGGACCGGCCAGCGACGCGATTGCCCGGCTCGCCCGCGACCACGACCTCTACGTCGTCTTCGGGCTGCCCGAGCGCGATGCGCGCGAGCCGCGCCGGCTGTACAACGCGGCGGCGATCGTCGGCCCCGACGGCGCGCTCGGGAGCTATCGCAAGGTCCATCTCGGCGAGCCGCCCTGGGTCACCGAGGGCATCACCTACACGCCCGGCACGTCGCTCCCGCTCTTCCCGACCCGCTTCGGTCCGATCGGGCTCCAGATCTGTTACGACTTCTGGTTCAATCCCGAGCTGACGCGCATCCTCGCGCTGAAGGGCGCCCGCCTGATCGTCGTGCCGGTCGGCTCCTTCGACGCACCGGGCCGTCCGGACGGCATGCGCGCGACGGCGCTGGCGCGCGCCCAGGAGAACCTGCTCCACGTCGTCGTGTCGAACTCGGTGGGCGGGCCGGGGGCGACCGGGCAGGGCTATTCGGGGCGTGCGCTGACCGAGGCACCGCGGCCGAGCTGCTACGCCGGTCATTCGATGATCGCGGGACCCGCGTTCCCCCGCTTCGGCGTGGTGCTCGCCGAGGCCGGGGCGACGGAGGAGATGATCGTCTCGACGGTGAACCTGAAGCAGCAGGCGCGCTTCGAGGCCGTCTTCGACTATCGGCGCTGGCGACGTGGCCGGCTCGCGAGCGCCTCGAAGCTCGTCGCCGACGAATTCGCGGCGCTGGCGGCCGAGGGGACGAAGCCGGCCGGTCGCTGAGCGGCCCGCGCGGATCCGCGGCCCTGGCGTCGTGGGCGTCGCGCGCGGAGCTCAGGCATCGAGCGCGACCCGCAGTCGCTCCGGCCCGCGGATCACGCAGCCGACGAAGCGCGGCTCCTCGAGCAGCCGCATGCGCGGCAGCCGCTCGAGCAGCACCTCGAGGGCGACGACCAGCTCCGCCCGGGCGAGGTGGGCGCCGAGACAGAAGTGCTGGCCGTAGCCAAAGGCGAGCGGGCTCTTCGATCGGCGATCGAGGTCGAAGCGATCGGGGTCGGCGAAGACCTCGGGATCACGGGTCGCCGCCGAGAGGCCCGCGAGGATCGTCGAGCCCGCCGGCATCTTCCGGCCGAGGAGCTCCGCGTCGGCGGGCAGGATCCGCGGCAGGACGCCGATCGGGCCATTCCAGCGCAGGCCCTCCTCGACGGCGGCCGGCAGCAGGGCTCGATCGCTCCGCACCCGCTCGAGGGCCTCGGGATGGGTCAGCAGCGCGTGGATCAGGGAGCCGACGGCGTTGTAGGTCGTGTCGGTGCCGGCGGCGAAGATCACGCGCACGAAGGAGAGCGCGAGCTCGTCCGAGAGGCGCGTTCCCTCGACCTCGGCGTGGGCGAGCATCGAGAGGAGATCGTCTCCGGGGCGGCGGCGCCGCTCGGCGAGCAGCGGGGCGAGGAAGCGATCGAAGTGGCGGGCCGCTTCGCGCGCCTCGTCGGGGACGAAGGCGTAGCCGATCAGGGCCATCGCCCAGCGCGAGAATCTCTTCTCGTCCTCGATCGGGAGGCCGAGCAGGCGACAGATCACGGCGAGCGGGAAGCCCTTCGTGAACTCGGCGACGAGATCGACCTCGCGGCGCGTGGCGAAGCGGTCGACGAGCTCGTGGCAGAGCGGGCGCAGGATCGGCTCGACGTAGCGCGCGGCGACGAGGCCGCTGCGGAAGGGCGGGGCGACGAGCGCCTTGTGGAGGCGGTGCTCCTCGCCCTCCATGCCCATGACGTTGCGGCCCATCACGGGGAAGCTGTTCGCCTCGTGGAGCGCGCGGGAGCTGAAGCGGGTCTCGTCCTCGAGCAGCGCGAGCACGTCCGCATGGCGGGTCACCATCCAGGACGGCTGGCCGCCGAAGCGGACCGGCGTGATCCGCTCCCGCTCGCGGTAGCCGCGCAGGCGCGCATGGTAGTCGGGGATCTCGATCCCCTGGCTCGGGAGGAGGGCGTAGTCAGGCTCGTCGGCCCCGGTCATCGCGGTTCGATCCATGCCGGAAGCCTAGATCGGCGCGGCCGCGCGATCAGCCGGCGCGGGCGGAAGCGGGCTGCGCGCGCTAGAACCCCGGAGCGACGCAGGGGAGAGCTCCGGTGGTCCCGAGCCCCGCGCGCAGGAGGCTCCGATGCCCTCGAACGACCGCATCCTGCTGATCTCCGCCGATTGCCACGCGGGCCCGCTCCCGGAGACGATCCGCGGCTACGTCGCCCCGAAGTTTCGCGACGCCTTCGACGCCTGGCATGCCGACCAGGCGGGCCAGCTCGCCCGCCGCGCCGAGCACACGGGCGAGGCGATCTACGGCGACGAGGCGATGGCCGACTTCCAGGTCGAGAACGCGGTCTCCCAGGGCGGGATCGACGGGGCCTGGGACTCGAAGCGGCGGCTCGCCGAGATCGAGCAGGACGGGATCGTCGCCGAGGTGATCTTCCCGGGCGGGACGGTCCAGACGGTCTCGCCCTTCGGCTCGGGGCTCATGACCTATCAGTACGCCCAGGACGAGGCGATCTGGTGGGAGGGCTGCCGCAGCTACAACCGCTGGCTCGCGGACTTCTGCAACGAGGTGAAGGGGCGAAGGGCCGGGGTCGGGCTGATCACGATCGACGACATCCCGCGCGCGGTGGCGGAGGTGAAGTGGCTGCGGGAGAACGGCGTGTTCGGCGGCATCGTGCTACCCGTCGACACCAACGGCCAGCCCTTCTACAACCATCCTCGCTACGAGCCGCTCTGGTCGGTCTGCGAAGACCTCGAGATGCCGATCCACACGCACTCCGGCTGGACCCCGAACTACGGCCGCCACGACGGCTCGCTCGGCATCTTCCTCTACGAGATCAGCTGGTTCGCCCACCGCCCGTTCCACTTCCTGATCTGGTCGGGCGTCTTCGAGCGCCATCCGCGGCTCAAGTTCGTGATGACCGAGCAGGGCTCCGCGTGGGTGATCGGGGCGCTCGCGACGCTCGACTCCCAGTACGCGCTCCCGATGTTCCGCCACCTGCGGCGCAAGCTCCCGCGCAAGCCCTCGGAGTACTACCACCAGAACGCCTTCATCGGCGCCGCCTTCATGGACGACACCGCGGCGGCCCAGCGCTACGAGATCGGCGTCGACAAGCTGATGTGGGGATCGGACTATCCCCACATCGAAGGCACCTGGCCGCACACCGCCGATAAGCTCCAGCGCGCCTTCGCCGAGGTTCCCCGCGCCGAGGCCGCGAAGATGCTGGGCGGCACCGCGGCGCGGGTCTACGGCTTCGACGTCGAGGCGCTCTCGGCGATCGCCGCGCGGATCGGCCCGATGCAGGAGAAGATCGGTCGCTGAGCGACAGGAGGTCCCGTCATGGATCGCTATCTCGTGCTCTCCTCCGACGGCCACGTCGGACTCCCGCCCGGCGGCTATCGCGAGTACCTCGACCCGAAGTACCGCGAGCTCTTCGACGCCGCGCTGAAGATCCAGATCGAGAAGACCCGCGAGGCGGAGAAGCTCTTCCTCGTGAAGGAGATCAACGAGCAGTGGCGACGGGGTCGCGACCGCCTGCTCACGGGCGCCTGGGATCACGACGCCCGGAACGAGGTCATGGACGGCGACGGCGTGGCCGGCGAGGTCCTCTTCCCCGACGGCATCACCGAGATGAACGCGCCGCCCTTCGGTGCCGGGATCGGCCTCACGCCGAAGGGCAACGACCACGCGCTGCAGTGGGCCGGGGCGCGGGCCCACAACCGCTGGCTCGCCGAGTTCTGCCAGATGGCCCCGGAGCGTCGCCACGGCGTCGCGATCGTACCGGCGACCTGGGACGTGGCCGAGGCGGTCGCGGAGGTCCGCTGGGCCCGGGCGAACGGGCTCGGGTCGATCATGCTCCCGGTGACCTGGGGCGACCACAAGCCCTACCACCATCCCTGCTATCGCCCGCTCTGGGCGGTCTGCGAGGAGCTGGGCATCGTCGTCCACTTCCACTCCGGCCCCGCCGACTCGGAGCAGTACTTCGGGAGCTGGCCGCCGAATCCGGGGGAGCCGGTGCTGCGCGGGGCGATGGGGATCTACGTCTCCGAGGTGGCCTGGTTCGTCGCGCGCCCGCTCACGTTCCTGATCTGGGGCGGCGTCTTCGAGGACTACCCGAAGCTGCGCGTGGTGATCACGGAGGGGACCTCCGCCTGGGTTCCCTCGTACCTCGAGCTGCTCGACCAGCGCGCCTCCGACCATCCCGGCAACGCGAAGCTCGGCGACTACAAGAGCCACCTCAAGCTGAAGCCCTCCGAGTACTTCGCGCGCAACATCCGGATCGGCGCCTCGATTCCGCGGCGCGAGGCCGAGCAGCGCCACGCGATCGGCGTCGGCAACCTGATGTGGGGCAGCGACTTCCCGCATCCGGAGGGGACCTGGCCCGAGACGGCGACGCGCCTCGCGGCGTCCTTCAAGGGGCTGCCCGACGCGGAGATCGCGGCGATCCTCGGCGGCAACGCGGCCTCGCTCTACGGCTTCGACGTCGGCAAGCTCGCGCCCCTCGTCGCCCGGATCGGGCCCGAGAAGCGCGCCTTCGCATAACGAAAGGGGAACTTCGTGGCCAGCTCCGTGGGACAGTTCTGCATCGCCGTGTCGGATCTCGAGCGCTCGGTCCGCTTCTACACCGAGATCATGGGTCTCGAAGAGCAGGGCCGCACCGAGATCCCGAACGTGAACGAGGTCCACCTCGCCGGGAAGTCGGGCGGTGGGCGGCTGCAGCTCGCGAAGTTTGCCGAGACGATCCGGCCCGGCGCGATCGACCACGGCTTCGCGCTCTGGAAGATCTACATCAACGTCGACGACGCGCAGGCGACCTGGCAGAAGGCGGTCGACGCCGGGTACAAGTCGGTCATGGTGCCGGCGCGCCTCGATCGCTGGCCGGTGATCGTGGGCTTCGTGCTCGATCCCGACGGCTATCTGATCGAGATCATCCAGCACGAGGGCAAGCGGCCCGGCGAGTAGGCGATCGGATCGCCGCGGGGACGGGCGTGGCCCGGGCGGCGGGCTCGGTGGGTCAGGGGATCGGACGGCGGGCCAGGCGCATTGACGAAGCGAAGCGGCTTTCGGGCTTGGCGTGGAATCGGGGCCGCGCTGCTGTCGGCGATCGCGCTCGCGTGCGGCCCGGGCGGATCCGGCGATGGCGGAAGCGGATCGACCGGATCGACGCCGCCCGCGGCGGCGACGCCCGCGCCCGACCGACCGGATGCGGCGTCGGCGGCAGGCGGTGAGGCGGCGGGCTTCGTCGGCAGCGCGACCTGCTCGGGCTGTCATGCCGACGAGGCGGCGCGCTGGGAAGGCTCGCAGCACCGCATCGCCATGGCCATCGCGACGAACGAGAGCGTGAGGGCTCCGTTCGCCGGCGAGGGACTCCGCGAGGCGAACGGCCGCGTCCGCTTCGAGCGCGAAGGCCGCGCCTTCTTCGTGCGGCGCGACGCGGCCGCGCGCGGACCGACGGGTCCGGGGAGCGGGACGGAGGTCGACCTGCGCATCAGCGGAACCTTCGGCGTCGATCCGATCCAGCAGTTCCTGCTCGACGCCGTCGACGGGCGGATCCAGGTTCTGCCCTGGGCCTGGGACGTCCGACCGGCCGCCGAGGGGGGCCAGCGCTGGCGGAACCTCTACCCCGATGCGACCGATCCCGCCGATCCGCTCCACTTCTCGCGGCCGGCCCAGAACTGGAACCACGTCTGCGCCGACTGCCACGTCACCGGCTTTCGCAAGCGCTACGACGCGGCGAGCGACAAGTTCGCGTCACGCTGGGAGGAGCTCGGCGTCGGTTGCGAGGCCTGCCACGGCCCCGGTCGCGAGCACGTCCGGCAGGCGGCGGCGCGGGAGGGCCAGGGGGCCGCGGCGGCGGGGAAGGCCGAGTCCGGCCTCGGCCTCCGCGCGCGGCTCGACGAGCGGCGCGACGTCGTCTGGACGATCGAGGCGGCGACGGGCAACGCGGTGCGGTCCCGTCCGCGCACCTCGAGCCGCGAGCTCGACGTCTGCGCCCAGTGCCACGCCCGTCGCTCGGCGATCACCGAGGACTACGTCGCCGGCGAGCCCTTCCTCGATCACTACCGCCCGACGCTCCTCGATCGCGGGCTCTACCACGTCGACGGGCAGCAGCGTGACGAGGTCTACGACTGGGGCTCCTTCCTCCAGAGCCGGATGCATGCCCGCGGCGTGACCTGCAGCGACTGCCACGACCCGCACTCGGGCTCGCTGCGGGCCGAGGGCGACGCGCTGTGCGCGGGCTGTCATGCCGCCGAGCGCTATGCGACGTCCGACCACCATCACCACCGCGCCGGGTCGACCGGCAGCCGCTGCGTCGCCTGCCACATGCCGACCACGACCTACATGCAGGTCGATCCGCGCCACGACCACAGCCTGCGGGTACCGCGCCCGGATCGGGCGCAGGCGCTCGGTGTCCCCGACGCCTGCGGCGCCTGTCATGCGGAGGGCGGGGCGGCGCGCTCGGCGGCGGCGGTGCGGCGCTGGCTCGGGCGCGATGCCCGGAGCTTCGCGGGCCAGGCCGAGGCGATCCATGCCGCGGAGTCGGACGCGATCGACGCGGGGCCGCGGCTGCGAGCCGTCGCGGGCGACGCGGCGCAGCCGCCGATCGTGCGGGCGACGGCGCTCGCGCGGCTCGACGCGGCGCGCGGGCGGACGAGCGCGGAGACGCTCGTCGCGGCGACCCGGGATCCGGATCCGCTCGTGCGGCTCGGGGCGCTCGAGGGTCTCGCGAACGCCTCGCCCGAGGTGCGCGTGCGCGCGGCGGCGGCGCTGCTCGACGATCCACGGCGCGCGGTGCGATTCGAGGCGGTGCGCTCGCTGGCGCCGGTGGCGGAGGCGCTCGCGGCGCCGGGGCGGACGGCCTTCGCGCGCGAGTCGGCGGCCTACGTCGCGTCGCTGCGGCGCGACGCGGATCGGGCGGAGTCGCGCACCCAGCTCGGCGTCTTCCTGGCCGAGAGCGGCGACGCGGAGGGCGCGCGCCGGGAGCTCGAGGCGGCCCTCGGCCTCGAGCCCGCCTTCGAGGCGGCCCACGTGAACCTCGCGGTTCTCGAGCGCGCGCTCGGCCGAGACGAGGCGGCGCTCGCGGTGCTCGACGCCGGGCTCGCGCGGCTCCCGGAGAGCGCCGCGCTCCACCACGCCCGGGGCCTCGCGCGGCTCCGCGTCGGGCGCGGCCCCGAGGCCCTCGCCGACCTCGCCCGGGCCGTCGAGCTGGCCCCCGACTCGAGCCGCTTCGCCTACGTCCATGCCGTCGCCCTCGAGTCGACCGGGGATCGGGCCGGCGCGATCCGCGCCCTCGAGGCGGTCGCGCGGGCCCATCCCGGCGACGGCGCCGTCCGCGAGGCGCTCGTCGGCTATCTCGAGGCCGAAGGCCGCCTCGAGGCCGCACAGGTCCACCGCGCCGCGCTCGCGCAGATCGCGGCGGCGGATCCCTGAGGCACGGACCGGAAAACGGACCGGCGGCAGCGGGGGAGGCGCTCGGGTACGCTCGCGCGCAAGGCCACGGTGAGCGGGAGGACCGGAATGGAGACACGACCCTATTTCCTGTTGGGCGACCTCGTCGCCAACGTCGTCGCGGGGGCGGCCATCGGCGCGCTCACGGCGGCGATCTTCGGCCCGGCCTGGAACATGTGGATCGCGATGTTCGTCGCGATGTTTCTCGCGATGCCGATCTCGATGTTCATCGCGTTTCCGTTCGGCGCGCTGTTCGGGGCGATGGAGGTGATGGTGCCCGTCATGACGACCGGCATGGTCGTCTCGATGTGGGTCTCGATGGAGGGGGCGATGGTGCGGATCCCGGTCGCCGAGGGAGCCCGGATGGGCGTCTACGGCGGGATCGGGACGCTCGTCGCCTGCTACGTCGCGAACGCGCTCATCCGCAGGAGGACCTCGCATTGGATCTCGTGACGAAGGCGAAGTGGGACAAGGCGGCGCGCAACTTCGACGTCATGGCGGGCTTCGGCCCGGAGAAGCGCTGGGCGCCGGTCAAGCAGAAGCTCTTCTCGAAGATGGGCGACGGGCGGATCCTCTTCCTCGCGGTCGGGACCGGCCTCGACGTGCCCTTCTTTCCGAAGGGGCGCAACATCGTCGGCATCGACATCAGCGACAAGATGCTCGAAAAGGCGCGGGTTCGGACCGACGCCTACGAGGGAAAGATCGAGCTGCAGGCGATGGACGTCCACGACATGCCGTTCCCGGACGGCTCCTTCGACCAGGTCTTCACGTCGTGCACGTTCTGCTCGGTCCCCCGACCGGTCGAGGGTCTGAAGGCCCTGCGGCGGGTCCTCGTCCCGGGCGGCGAGCTCCACATGTTCGAGCACACGGGGAGTCGTTATTTCCCCTTCAACACGATGCTCAACCAGATGACCTGGCTCTCGAAGCGCTTCGGTCCCGACATGAATCGCGACACCGTGACGAATGCGAAGATCGCCGGCTTCACCGTCCGCGAGGTCACTCACGTCTACCTCGACGTCGTGAAGACGATCTCGGCGACGGCCTGAGCGTCGTCGCCTGCTCGTGTAGGGCGCGTGCCGGACGCGTGTCGGACTGAAGTCGCGCGACACCGAAGGGTTTCGCTCTGCAAGGCGGGCCGCGTGCGGGCGGGGCGGGGCGCGCGGGCCGTCGGCCGTTGGATTTCGTCCCGTCGCCGGGGCTGCGCCGGAGGCGCGTCCTGCCTGCGCATCCCAACCTTTCGCGGCGACGGGCATGGGGCTTGCTTTCCGAAAGGCCGGCGGGGGCCTCTTGGATGCGGGACTCCGACGGGGGCGCCGGCGGGCGGTGGCCCGGTCGGGGTCGCGGCCCCGCCAGGAGTGCCCTCGATGGCGCTTCGTATCGGCTCCATGCCCAGCTCGATGTCGCTCTTCGCCCAGCGACAGCTCTCGATCCACACCGCGAGCATCGCGCGGTCCTACGAGCGGCTCTCCTCGGGCCGGCGCATCAACCGCGCTTCGGACGGACCCGCCGAGCTCGCGATGTCCGAGAAGCTGCGCGCCCGCGGCTCCGGCATCGCGCGCGCCCGCCTCGGCATGGTCGATGCCCTCTCGACGGCGCAGGTCGGCGAGTCGGCGCTCGGGGAGACCGGGGGGCTGCTGATCCGGGTCCGGGAGCTCGCGGTGCAGGCGGCGAACGGGAGCCTCGGCGATCGCGAGCGCCGTATCATCGCCGAGGAAGCGGACGGGCTGCTGGCCGAGGTCGACCGGATCGCCGTCACGACGCAGTTCGCCGGCCGGACCCTGCTCTCGGGCGGCCCGTCGATCTCGACCACGACGGACGCCGAGGGCGCCGTCGCCTTCTCGCTGCCCGCCATCGACGCGAGGCGCACCGCCCTGGGACTCGGATCGATCGATCTGGCGAGCGATCCCTCGACGGCGGCCGACGCCTTCGCGGCACTCGACGACGCGATCGATCGGGTCTCGTCCGATCGCGCCGCGCTCGGCTCGGGGATGAACGTGCTCGAGTCGCGCATCCGGCAGTCGCTCGTCGAGGAGGAGAACGCGCGCGCCGCGGAGTCCCGCATCGTGGACACCGACTACGCCGCCGAGACCGCGGACCTCGCCCGCGCGCAGATCCTGCAGCAGACGACGCTGGCCGTGATCGCCCAGGAGCGCGTGGAGCAGAAGATGGTGCTCAAGCTGATCGAGGACGCGACGGGCGTCGCGACGAGCACCGGCTGATCGCCCGCTTCGGCGGTCCCGTTCCCGCCGCATCCGCGCCGATCCGCGCCCCCTCCGTTCCCGGTCGCGCACCGTCGTCCTCGCCTCCGCGCCCCGTCGCGCATCCCCTCCCGATCTGACAGAATGATCCCCGGCCGCCCACGGCCGACGGGAGATCGCATCGATGGAGATCGGAGCCTGGGTCGGCAACAACGGGCCGGCCACCGCGAAGCACATGCTGTCGGTCGCGCAGACGGCGGACCGCGCCGGCCTCGCCTCGGTCTGGGCGGCGGACCACGTGCTCTGGCCCGTCGAGTACGAATCGAAGTACCCCTACGGCGGCGACAAGTATCCGGCGGACTTCAACCAGCCCGTGTGCGAGTGCGTGACGACCATGACCTGGCTCTCGGCGAGGACCGAGCGCGTGAAGGTCGGCAGCCTCGTGATCGTCGTGCCCCAGCGCAACCCCTGGCTGCTCGGCCGGCAGCTCGCGACGGTCGACGTCCTGAACGGCGGGCGCACGATCCTCGGCGCCGGGACCGGCTGGCTGCGCGAGGAGTTCGAGGCGCTGGGCATGCCCTTCGAGAAGCGCATGGCACGGACCGAGGAGGCGATCGCGCTCATGCGGACGCTCTGGACCGAGCACCCGGTCCGATTCCGCGGGCGCTTCTTCGGAGCCGATCCGGTCGGCGTGCTGCCGCATCCGCCCCATGGTCCGATCCCGGTCTGGCTCGGCGGCAACTCCGCCGGTGCGGTCGCCCGCGTCGGGCGGATCGGCGAGGGCTGGATTCCGTACGGGCTCTCGCCGGCGGAGCTCGCGCAGGGCTGGGACGGCGTGCGCCGCGCCGCCGAGGATGCAGGGCGCGATCCGACCTCGATCACCTGCTCGCTCTGGGCCCCGATCACCGTCTCGCGCCCGGGCGCCCCGAGGCCGCCGGAGGGCCTGCCGCTCCAGGGCCCGCCGGAGCTCCTCGTCGAGCGCCTCGTCGAGTATTCGAAGGCGGGCCTCCAGCACTTCGTGATGTTCAACTTCTGCGCCCCGGAGGCGACCGCCGAACAGATCGAGCTGATCGCGACCGAGGTCCTGCCCCACGTGAAGGGGCTCGTCGGGCGGGGCGCCGCCTAGAGGGGGAGAGTGTGGGCGACGTGGTTCTTCGCGAGCGGATCGGCGCCGTCGAGCGGCTCTGGCTCAATCGGCCCGAGGTCGAGAACGCGCTCAACGACGCCATCTACGCGGCGCTGACGAAGGCCTTCCGGGAGGTCTCCCAGGATCCCTCGGTCGGGGCGGTGATCGTGACCGGCGTCGGCAACGCGTTCTCGCGGAGCGCCGACGGCGAGGAGATCGGGGCGAAGTACTTCACGAGTCGCGAGGCCTATCGCGGATTCCTCTACCGCGTGCGCGACTTCCACACCGAGATCGCCTCGGTCCCGAAGCCGGTGATCGCGGCGGTGAACGGCGTCGCCTCGATGGGGGGCATCGAGCTCGCGCTGGCCTGCGACTTCATCGTCGCGTCGAGCGCGGCGAAGCTCGGCGACTGCCATCCGGGGGGCGTCGGGGGCGGCGGCGCGTCGCAGACCCTGCGCGAGCTCGTCGGGGCGCGCATGACGCGCTGGCTCCTCTACACCGGCGAGCTGCTCGACGCGGACCGGGCGCTCGCGGTCGGGCTCGTGCAGCAGGTCTTTCCGGCGGTGGGCTTCCAGGAGTCGGTGCTCGGGCTCGCGAACCAGATCGTGGCGCGGCGCTTCGGGGACTCGCTCGCGCGGGTGAAGGCGCTGACGGTCCAGCGCGACCCGACGCCCGCCGACCGCGAGCTCGAGATCGGCCACTCGATCGAGCACTACTTCGATCCGCGCATCCAGACGGGGCTCGACGATCAGCTCGAGCAGGACCGGGAGAAGACGGGTTGAGGGGTGGGGCAGGCGAAGGCCCGGCTGGCCGGCTTCCCGATCGGACGGAATCGCGGACGAGAACACGATCGGGAGGAACGATGCTCGGAGCCAGATGGATGCGAGCGCTGGTCGCTCTGGCGTCGACGGGTTGGGCGGTCTCGGCCCTCGCCTCCGAAACGCCCGCCGCCGACCCCGAGTCGGCCGCCGCCGCCGAGCGCGGCAAGCCCCTCTACGAGCAGCGCTGCGCGAGCTGCCACGATGCGCCGACCGGCCGCACGCCCCACCGCACGGCGCTGCTCTTCCGGACCCCGAACGCGATCCTGCGCGCCCTCGAGCGCGGCCCGATGCGACCGATGGCGGCGGCGCTCTCCGACGCGGACCGCGCGGCGATCGTGGCCTACCTGACGGGCGCGCTGCCGCGGCCCGAGCCGCAGCCGAAGCCGAATCCATGCCCCCGCTCGGGCGGGCTCTTCGCCCCGAAGCTGCCCGCCGTCGGCCCCGACGATTGGCCGGATCTCGGCCGCGACCTCGCCAATACGCGCCATGCGCCGACCGCGGGGATCGACGCGAAGAACGTCGCGCGCCTCGGGCTCGCCTGGTCCTTCGCGATTCCCGCCGGCGCCGCGGGCCCCGCGTCCGTCGCGGGAGACCGCGTCTACCTCGCGAGCGGGACCGGCGAGGTCCTCGCCCTCGACGCGAAGACCGGCTGTACCCATTGGGCCCACGCGACCGATCGCCTCGTGCGCTCGGTCTCCGTCGCGACGCTCTCGAATGGCCGCGGGATCGTCGTCTTCGGCGACGGCCGCGCCTTCGTGACGGCCCTCGACGCGCGCACCGGTCGCCGCCTCTGGTCGACCGCCGTCGACGAGCACGCGCTCGCGAAGGTGACCGCGTCGCCGAGCGTGTTCGGCGACCGCGTCTACGTCGCGATGTCGACGATCGAAGATCCGCTGCAGCATTTCCCCGACTACCCCTGCTGCACTTCCCGCGGCAGCGTCGCCGCCCTCGACGCGAAGAGCGGGAAGCTCCTCTGGAAGCAGTTCACGATCCGCGCCGCGCCGCGCCCCGCGGCGGACGTGGCCGCAGCCGGCGGAGCGCCGAACCGTCCGCCGCATCAGCTCGCCGCGGGGACCGAGCCGGGACCGCTCCCGACGATCCCGCCGTCCTCCGATCCGCCGGCCCGCTTCCTGCCGGCGGGCGGCGCCGTCTTCTCGCCGCTCACCCTCGATCCGAAGCGCGGCGTCGTCTATGCGGCAACCGCCGCCTCCTACGACGACGGCTACTGGCCCGATGCGCAATCGGTCGTCGCCTACGATCTCGCGACGGGCGAGCGGCGCTGGGCGCGGATGTTCAAGACGCCGGAAGAGGTCGCGGCCTGCCGGCGGACGGACAAGGAGAGCGACTGCCGCAACAACTACGACTTCGCGGCGCCGGTCGTGCTCCATGCGCTCCCCGACGGCCGCGAGATCCTGCTCGCCGCCCAGAAGAACGGCTGGGCCCACGGCCTCGACCCCGACGCGCAGGGCGAAGTCCTCTGGTCGACGCGTTATTCGAAGGGCACCGACCTCGGCGGTCTGATGTACGGCATGGCCGTCGCCGACGGGCTCGCCTTCCTCCCGATCTCCGACACGCCGAACCACTTCGTGCAGCCCCCGGGCCTGCCCGGCGGCATGGCCGCCCTCGATCCCGCGGACGGCGTGATCCGCTGGAAGCGGGCGGCGGAGGAGCCGGTCTGTGCGTGGCAGGACGGGCCGTGTCTGTCGGGGAGCATCTCGGCGGCGACGGCGGTGCCGGGGGTCGTCTTCCATGCTTCGGGCGACGGCTGGCTGCGGGCGCGGCGGACGGCGGACGGGGAGGTCCTCTGGCGCTTCGATACGGGACGCGCCTTCGACGCGGTCAACGGGGTGCCGGCCCGGGGCGGGCAGCTTCATGGCTGGGCGCTCGCGGCGGCGGGCGGGCGGCTCTACGTGGTCTCCGGCGCGAGCTCCCAGGGTCGGCCCGGCAACGCGCTGCTCGTCTTAGAGGTCGCGGCGCCATGAGCGGAAGCACGAGCGGCGGGGCGAGCGTGGTGCGGGGGTGTCCGGCGTGCGGGAAGGGCAATCGGATCCCCGCGGCACGGCTGCTCGACTCGGCGCGCTGTGGCGCCTGCAAGACCGCGCTCCCGCCGATCGCCGAGCCGCTCGCCGTCGATCGAGCGCTCTTCGAGGCGATCGTCGCCGGCGTCGACGTCCCCATCCTCGTCGATTTCTGGGCGACCTGGTGCGGACCGTGTCGTCAGGCGGCGCCCGAGGTCGCGAAGACGGCGGCGGCGCTCGCGGGTCGGGTGCTGGTGCTCAAGGTCGATACGGACGCGGAGACGGCGCTGGCGCAGACCTGGCAGATCCGGAGCATCCCGCACTTCATCGTGTTTCGCGGCGGGCGGCCGGTCTTCGCGCAGTCGGGTCTGGTCGACGCCCGCACGATGACGGGCTGGCTCACGCAGGCGGGCGCCTGAGCGGGAAGGCCGGACGGCTCGAGGCATCGGGTCGAGCGCGTCGGGGATCGGGCTCCCGCTCGCCGAATCGCGTCGTGTCGCAGAACCGGGCGCCGCGGAAACGGGCTTCGCGCAAGCGGGCCTGGTCCGCGCGGACGCATCTGCGCGGACCAGGCCGAGCCGTGAGGGAACGGTCAAGCCCTAGAGCTTCGCCGCGTTCTCCTTGAGGAACGACGCGACGCCCTGCGGATTCGCCTTCATCGCGGCCTTGCCCTTCTGCCAGCCGACGGGGCAGACCTCGCCGTGCTCCTCGGTGTGCTGAAGCGCGTCGACGAGGCGCAGGGTCTCGTCGATCGAGCGGCCGAGCGGCAGGTCGTTGATCGTGACCTGCTTGACGATGCCCGCCTTGTCGATCAGGAAGGTGCCGCGCAGGGCCATGCCGGCCTCGAGCAGCACGCCGTACGAGCGCGCGATGTCCTTGTTGACGTCGGCGACGAGCGGGTACTTGATCGCGCCGATGCCGCCCTGGTCGACGGGCGTGCTGCGCCAGGCGCGGTGGACGTGGGGCGAGTCGATCGAGCAGCCGATCACCTGGACGTTCCGCTTCTCGAACTCCGCGATGTGGTTCGAGAAGCCGAGGATCTCCGTCGGGCAGACGAAGGTGAAGTCGAAGGGATAGAAGAAGAGGACGACGTACTTGCCCTTGAAGCTCGAGAGGGTCAGCGGGGCGGTCGAGCCGTCGGGCATGACCGCCGAGGCCGTGAAGTCGGGAGCCGGTTTCTGGACGAGAGACATGGGATTCCTCCGCAGGCCCGGGGGATCGACCGGGCCGATTCGCCTGGGTCTTTAGCCTTCCGGCGCGGCCCGGTCCAGCGATGCGCGGAGGATCGCCCGGGAAATTGGAGGACCGGTCCGCGGTCCGGGTCGGAGGTGGCTCAGGCCGGGCAGGGCTCGGGCGCGCCGCGAGCGGGGGCGGGTCCCGGGCAGGCTCCGAGCGGAGCGGGCCCCGGGCGCGGTTCAGGCGGGCCGGTCATCCGGCGCGGAGCGGGGATCGGCGCTGATTCGGCCCCGCGATTCGAGCAGGGCCTTCATCTTCTCGAGGGTCGTGCGGTGGGCGTCCCGCGCCTGGCGGGTCACGAACCGGCGCAGGCCGAAGGGCGCGCGGAGGGCGACCTGCTCCCGAAGCCGCGTCGTGACCGGCCCATCGTCGGCGCCGGCCGCACCGGCGGAGCGCCCGGCGCCCGCACCACCCGGGGCGCTCGCGCCCGGCTCGAGGTGATAGACCGTGTGGAGGTAGACGCCGGGGGATTGCCAGGCGTGGCCGTGGACCTCGTCGTCGGCGACTGGATCGAGGGCCGCGGTGTAGACGGTCGTCAGAGTGAGGGGGCCGACGGGGATGCGGTCGACGACGCGGTAGTGCCGGGCCCGCGGCAGCTCCGGTCGGGGCGGGAGCGCGCGGATCGATTCGATCAGAGGATGCAGCGGCGCAATCGCCTCGAGATCGCAGAGAAAGGCGTGGAGCACCGCGCGCGGTACCGCGATCTCGATCTCGAGCTCGAAGTCGGGCTCGCGGCCGGGCGACGCGGGCGAGCGGTGCACCGGCTCGAGCATGGTCGTCTCCGGTCCGGGCTCAGGCCGGCGTCACGCGCACGGGGAAGCGCTCGAGGGTGCGCAGCGCCGTCGCCGGCGCCCACTCCGGGCGCAGGCCGACGAGCTCGATCCGTTCGAAGCGCGCGAGCAGCGTTTCGAGGGCGACCCGGCCCTCCATGCGGGCGATGCTCGCGCCCATGCAGAAATGCATGCCCCAGCCGAAGGAGAGGTGCCGCGTGTCGGCTCGGCCGACGTCGAAGCGGTCGGGGTCGGGGTGCACGACGGGATCGCGATTCGCGGAGGCGAGGTCGACGTGGATCAGATCCCCCTTCCGGACCTCGACGCCGCCGACCTCCACGTCCGCGAGCGCGACGCGGGAGAGGAAGAGGATCGGCGGCTCGAAGCGCAGGATCTCCTCGACCGCGTTCGGGAGCAGCGCCGGCTCGCGGCGCAGGTGGGCGAGCTCGTCGGGATGGTCGAGCAGGGTGATGAGGCCGTTGCCGATCAGGTTGCGGGTCGTCTCGTGTCCTGCGTAGAGGAGCTGGACCACCATCGCGACGAGCTCCTCCCGCGAAAGCCGATCGCCTCCCTCCTCGACGGCGATGAGCGCGGAGAGCAGGTCGTCGCCGGGCTGCGCGCGCCGTTCCGCGACGAGCCGCGTCACGTAGTCGTCGAACGATCGCATCGCGCGATCCGCACCGACGCGCGCCTCGGGCGTCGGCGTCGCCGTCGCGAGGGAGAGCGCCTCGGTCCATTCGCCGACCGCATCGAAGTCGATCGAGGGGATCGCGAGCAGGCTGCAGATGACCTGGAGCGGGAGCTTCTGGGCGAAGGCGTCGTAGAGATCGACCTCGCCCGCCCGGGCAACTTCGTCGGCGAGGGCGCCGGCGAGCGCGAGGGTGATCGGCGTGACGCGGGCGACCTGGCGCGGCGTGAAGGCGCGGGCGAGGAGCGCGCGCAGGCGGTCGTGGTCGGGCGGGTCGAGGAAGACGAGGGTGCGCCGGACCCAGTCGATGTAGAGCCCTTCGCTCCAGCCCTGCTGCTCGTAGTAGCGCGAGTTCATGGCCCCGAAGCGGCGGTCCTGGAGGATCTCGGCGACGTCGGCGTGGCGCAGGAACATCACGGTCCCGAGCTCGGGGACGTGCGCCGCGCGGGCACCGCCGGCGATCAGCGGCGCGACGGTCGCGTGGGGCGTGCGGAAGAACCGGTCGTCGAAGTGGAGGGCGGGCAGCGCGGCCAGGGCAGGGGAGAGCGGCGGCGCGCAGGGGACGGGGGATTCGGCGCTCGGGGCACTCGTCGTCATCGGTCGACCTCCGGCAGGGTCGACCCGAGTCTAGAGCGGATTTCGCGGCGCGGGTCTCCGGTCGCCTCGGGCGTGGGTCCGCTTCCGGGCGTGGATCACGCCCCGCCCGCCCGATCGCCCCGCGCGCGTCGGCGACCGAGCAGGCCGAGGCCGGCGAGCCCGCTGGCGAGCGCCGCGCCGAGCTCGGGCTCCGGCAGCGGCGAGACCTGGAACCGCATCGCGTAGGCGGCCTGGAAGCCGAAGTCCTGGGCCCAGAACGTGTAGTGGCCCGTCGGGAGCGGCGGGATGAAGCCCTGTGAGCCGGCGCCCGTCGCGATGTCGTCGAGGATCTCGGTCCCGGCCTCGCTGCCGCCGAAATGATGCCATCCGAGCAGGTTGCCGACGTTCGCGCCGACGGGGGGCTCGCTGAAGACGGGGCCGCTCTGGAGGCCGATGAACGAGACGGCCCCGTCGACCTGGGCGCTGAGCAGGAAGATCGAGTCGAGCACCCAGCCGGCGGGGACGAAGAACGTGAAGTAGTCGCGATCGACGCTCCCCGATGGGCTGCCCGACGTCATGGCGAGGTCGTTGGCGCCGGGGGCGAGGACGAGGCGCGTCGGCGCCAACCGGTCGCCCGAGAGATCGCCGTCGAGCGTCTCGTCGAGCGCGAAGGCCGAGGCACCGATCGGAGCGGTCAGAGCGATCCATCCCGCGAGCGCGAGACGCGCGAGACGCGCGATCGGTGCGAGGCGATCGAGCGTACGAGCCGGCATACCGGGGATCCTCCTCTGGCGTCGGGGTGGGCGATCCTGTGTCGGCCGAGAGGCCGGGAGTCGGCGGAAGGGGAGTGAGATCCTCCCACCGACTCCCGGCTCGCGGTGACCTATCGCTTGCCGCGATTCGCGCGCGAAGAGGCCAGGCCGGCGAGGCCCAGCATCATCAGCACCGCCGTTCCGGGCTCCGGCACCACGTTCAGGTCGTAGGTCATCAGCATGAGCTGTCCGCCCTCGACCAGCGTCGCGCCGTTGGCATAGTGGGCCTGGGCATCGAAGAGCGCGTAGCCCTTCCCGGTCACGCCCGTGGGATCGAAGAGGTCGGTCACGTCGATGATGCCCGACGATTCCTCGTCGTTGTTGAAGGGGGCCTGCGCGGGCGTCCCGAAGCGGGCGGGATCGAACTGCGCGATCACGGCCTGCGTCCCCGTCGCGATGTCGTAGCTCCAGATCTTCGCGATGTGGGTGTTGTTGCCCGGGTCCTCCTGCAGGAGGATCCGGCCGTGCTTGTCGATCGTGATGTTGTCGAACATCTGCTGGCCCTCGCTCCCGTCGAGGACCATGGTCAGCTTGCCGCCCGCCTGCGGGTTCGACACGTCGTCGAAGGTCATCTTCCAGAGGCGGCTGCGACCCTCGTTCGGGGCCGGGTTGTTGAAGCGATCGGTCGTCACGAAATAGAAGTCGTTGGGGTGGTTGGGATCCCAGGCGCCGTCCTCGGGTCGCAGGAACTCGGAGACGCCGGAAGCTTCGCTCGCGGTCTGGAGCGCCGCGCCGGTCACGCCGGTCTGCGGCGCCTGGGCGACGAGGTCGAAGTCGAGGGACGCGCCCTTGCCCGCGCCGAAGCCCGTCGCGCGCGCCTCGTCGGCCGGAGCGCCGCCGAGGACGCGAACGCCGAAGACGCTGCCGTTGGTGAGGCCGGCCTTGTCGATCTCGCTCCCGGAATTGGTCTTGTCGCCGACGTACACGTAGAGCTGTCCGGGCGTGGTGTCGTCCATGCCCATCACGACGGTCTTGTCGCCGCTGCCGGGGGCCGCGACCGAGTTCTCCCAGGAGAAGCGGCCGAGAGCGGGAAGCTGCCAGCTGGTGCCGTCGTTCGCGCCCGTGACCACGTGGGCGAACGCGCGGCCCTCGCTCCCGTTCTCCTCGCCGTTCATGAAGATCCGCTCGGTCGTACCGAGGCCGCTCGCCGCATTGTAGTAGGCGCTCGGGGCGGCCAGATCCGCGGAGCACAGCCGGCCCAGCTGCAGCGCCGAGAGTCCGCCCGCAGTGTCGCCCGCCTGGACGTCCGTCAGGATCAGGTTCTTGATCTGGTCGTCGCCGAACGTCACCGCGAGGGAGCCCGTATTGATCCGCCACTCCGACACGAACGCGCCAGCGGCGCCGTGATCCCGCACGATGCTCTGGGTCCTGGTGAGCTCGTGGTTCATCAGGAGAGTGAACGTGCCGTCGCCATTCGAGAACGCCCCGAGGCCATCGGGGATGCCCGTCATCTGATAACCGCCGACGGAGTCTCCCGTGGTCAGGATCGACGTGATGTCCACGCCGGCGATCGTCGGGACCACGTAGGGCGTCGCGGAGCTCGAGGGCCCCGTGAACGTCCCGGCCGTAGCGGACGTCCCCGCGAGCGCGATGCCCGCGGCGAACGTCCCTGCAAACCGAAGCTGCTTCGAATTCATTCCAACTTCCCCTTCCCGAGGGCCGGTGGGTGCGCCGCGAACACTCTCCCCGTGAGAGGCGCGCAGCGTTGCTTCACGCGTCACCGATGTCGCCCAGGTCGACGAGGATGTTAGGGAGGGAGGACCGCGAGCGGGGTGACTTTCGGGTGGAGAGCCGGATCGGGTCGGGCGGCGTTCGTGTCGTGGGCCTTCACACGGACGTCATCGATGTCGCGCGCCCGTCGATCGTCGGAGCGCATTCATGCGCTCCCGGCCCGCGCGTTCTCGGCGTTCGGCGAAGCGCTCGCCGCCGAGCCCGACCGCTTCACGAGCGCCCGCAGCTCGTCCGCCCACGCGGGCTCGGGGAGCGCTTCGCCGCCCTTCGGCCGTGCGGTCGTTCGCGCGGACTCGAGCTCGCGCAGCGCCTCGCGGGCGACCTCGACGGCCTTCGCGTGGCGCCCGTCGGCTGCGTACGCGAGGGCCAGGTGATGCTGCACCGCACCGCGCTCGGGATCGCCGGGCTTGCGGGCGGCCTCGGCTGCGAGGAGGTGCTCGATCGCCGGCTCGGGCAGGTCCCGCTTGAGGTAGACCCAGCCCAGGGTGTCGGCCGTCGTCGGGTCGTCGGGGAGGAGCGCCCGCGCCTGGCGGGCGAGCTCGAGGGCGCGGTCGAGATCGCGGTCGGACTCCGCCAGCAGGAAGGCGAGATTGTTCTGCGCCTCGGCGAGCTTCGGATCGAGGGCGATGGACTGCTCGTATCGTCGGATCGCCGCGTCCGTCCTGCCCGTCCGTTCGTACAGGATCGCGAGCAGGAAGGGGAGCTTCGGATCCTTCGGGGCGTGCTCGATCGCGGCCTCGTAGGTCGCGATCGCATCGTCGATCCGGCCCCTGCGGAGCTGGAGGTCGGCGAGCTGCCGCGACGCCGCGGACGCGCCGGGCTCGAGCTCGACGGCTCGACGGAGCGCGGCCTCCGCTCCGGCGGGATCGCCGCTGGCGAGCGCGGCGGCGGCCCGGAGCTGATGGAGGCGCGCGTTGCCGGGCTCGGCCTCGACCGCGGCGCGGATGCGTTCCATGGATCGATCGAGCTTCTTCTCGCGCAGATCGAGCGCGAGCAGGGCCTGCAGAACGTCCGGGTCGTTCGGTCGCGCGGCCAGAGCCTGCGTCAGCTGCGTCCTCGCCTCCTCGGTACGGCCGCCGGCGAGCGCGAGCTGGGCCATCGCATAGCGGACCTCGGGGGTCCGGAGCTTCTCGGGGATCGGCGCCAGCGCGTCGGAGGCTTCGCGGGCCCGTCCGAGGGAGAAGAGGCTCTGGGCGAGGCGGGTTCGCGTCTCGGTGTCGTCGGGGCGGTCGAGCAGGACCCGGCGGGCCGCTTCGATCGCGTACTCGTGCTCGCCGAGCATCTGGTGGGCGCGAACGAGCAATCTTCGGGCGTCGACGAGCTGGTCGTCGAGCTCGAGGGCTAATGCGAGCTCGGTCCGCGCCCGCGTCCAGTCGCCGAGGAGCCCGTACACCGATCCGGCCCGATGATGCGGCACGGCCCAGTCCGGCCGGGCCTGGCTGGCCGTGGCCAGGGCCTTCAGGGCGTCCTCGGGACGGCCCTCGACGACGTCGATCTTCGCCCGGGCGACGAGCGCCCCGGGATGCGCGGGATCCTTCTCGAGCAGCGCCTCGATCTCCTCGCGCGCCCGCTCGGTGCGCTCGGGGCTCCTCTCCTGCTGCCCGAGCTCGACGAGCAGTTCGACGCGCCAGATCCGCGCCTCCACGTCGTCGGGATCGATCGCGAGGGCCCGCTCGATGGCGGCGAGCGCGTCGGTCGGCCGCCCGCGACTCTGCTCGTAGCTCGAGAGGACGACGAAGGGACGCGCTTGGGTCGGGTCCTTCTCCGCGGCTTCGCGAACCAGTCGATCGGCGAGCTCTTCCGCCCCCTCGAGCGTGTAGAACCGGGCCAGGAGGTAGGTCAGATCGAGGGAGTCCTCGGTCGAGGCGATGCCCTTCTGGAGGGTCTCGATGGCTTCGGCGCTGCGACCGGCTGCGTAGAGGCTCGACGCGAGGGCCGCATGGGCACGGGTCACCTCGCCCGGGCTCTTCGCGCGCTCGACCGCCTGGCGGAAGGCCGCTTCGGCCTTGTCGGCCTTGGCCTCGCGCTGGGAGTGCTCGCCCAGGGCGACGAACGAGTCGACGGAGGGATCGATCTCGACGAGCTTCTCGGCGTAGGGCGCGGCGGATGCGAGGTCCCCTCGTCGGGTATGGAAGCCGACGAGGAGGCGAAGGGCATCGGGCTCGAGCTCGCCCCCGGTGGCGCGCGTCAGCCCCGCTCGGTAGGCGGCGAGCGCTTCGTCGAACTTCTTCTGCGCCTCGAGGGTCTGGGCGCGCAGCAGCTCGGCGGCGACGCTCGTCGGATCCTGGGCGAGGGCTTCGGTGGCCTGAGCGAGGGCCTCCTCGACCTTCCCGGAGACGAGCCAGACACGCCCCAGCTGAAGTCTCGCTTCGAGGTTCTTCGGGTCGAGCCGCACGGTCTCCTGGAGCTCCCAGAGGCCCTCCTTGGCCCGGCGATCGCCGATCAACGCCTTCGCGAGGCCCCAGTGGGCCGTCGCTTGGTTCGGATCGAGCTGGATGGCGTTCTTGTATTCGAGGACCGCCTCGGCATACATCCGATCGGCGGCGTAGGCGTCCCCGCGTCCGATGAAGGCCTCGATCTTCTCGGCCTCCGAGCGACACCCTCCGGAGAAGGTGGCGGCGAGCAGCAGAAGGAAGAAGAGAAGATGGCGATCGCGTCGTTGCATCGTCCGGGCTCCGGCGTGGGCAGCGCCCGACCGGGCGGGCACCGACGCGGCGGAGGCTACTCGAGCGGCGAGCGCGTGTGACGAAGACGACGCCCGACTTCCGGCGAATCACCCGAAACGCCTCGTACCGGACACCGTGTCGCCACACGGTCTTCCCGGGATCGACGTGGGGTCGTCGCGCGCGCGGCGTCGGCTTTCACGATCGCGTCATGTGCGCGGACGGACGCGGCGCGGTCGGCGCACACCCGCGGAGTCGTGGTGACGGAGCGATGTGGGATGCACGCGGGCCGTCAGCCCCGGGAGCGGGCGTCTACGCGGCCCCGGCCCGCCCCGTCAGGGTCGCGGCCCGATCCGGCGCCGCCACCTTGTACAGCCGCGCCGCGTTGTCGAAGAGAAGCTTCCGGCGGTTCTCGGGCTTCGCCATCGCGAGCCCCGCGTCGATCTTCTCCCGCACGTTGCCGTAGAGGCAGACCGGATGCGGGTAGTCCGTCTCGAACAGGACGTTGTCCGGCGGGATCCGGTCGAGCAGCTGCGAGGGCGCGAACTCCTCGAAGAAATAACAACCGTAGACCTGGCGGGCGAAGTACTCCGAGGGCTTCAGCTCGAACTCGGGGCGCTGCTTCGCGACCTGGCCGTAGTCGAAGGTATGGTCGCAGGCCTCGAGCAGGAAGGGGATGAACCCGATTCCGCTCTCGACCGAGACGAACTTGAGCCGCGGGTAGCGGCAGAGCACGCCCGAGAAGAGCAGGTCGACGATCTGCTTGGCGTTGTCGAGGAAGAGGCCGGTCGTGAACATGCCGTTGACGCCGCCGGCGCCGTAGTGCTGGATCCGCTCGGGCGTCCAGAAGCTCTGGCCCTGGAAGTTGCCCGCGCCGATGTGGAAGCTGATCGCGAGGTCGAGGTCCTGGGCGATCTCCCAGAGCGGATTCCAGTGGGGGTTCGCGAGGACGGGCATGCCGTGGGACTGGGGCTCGCCGGTGAAGAGGATGCCGCGGTGGCCGAGCTTTGCGCAGCGCTGGATCTCGCGGACGGACGCCTGCACGTCCCAGAACGGGAGCGCCGTGATCGGGAGCAGCCGGCGCGAGTCGGCCGAGCACCAGTCGGTCAGGAAGTCGTTGTAGGCCCGCACGCAGGCGAGCATGAGCTCCGGATCCTGCAGGCCGAGGAAGACCTGGGAGCCGAAGCCGCCGACGTTGGGATAGATGGCCATCGCCCAGATCGCGAGGGAGTCCATGTAGGCGAGACGCGCGTGGGCATCGTGGGCCGCGACGGGGATCTCCGCGAAGCCCGACGGTGCGGAGGGGAAGGGCTCCCGCCACCCGGCGGTCGCGGTGTGGCCGAGGGGCGTGATCGGAGCGCGGTCGCCGACGACCCAGACCTCGCTCCCCGTCGCCGCGTTCTTCGTGACGTAGGGCGCGCGGTCATGCCACTTCGCGGGGAGCCGGCTGCGGAAGAGATCCGGCGGCTCGGTGACATGGCTGTCGGCATCGATCACCCAGTCCACGATCGGCTTCGTCATGATCCGTCTCCCTGGCTCGTCGTCCGATCCGCGACGCTCGTCCCTCGAGTCGTCGGCGAGGCGGTCGGCCGGCCGTCTCCCTCCGGCGCCCCGGCCGTCGACGATACCCCCTTGCCGGCGCGCGTCGATCGCGGCGCCGGGATTTCCGGCTAGCGTCTCGGCTCCGGGGGCGAGCCGTCCGGCGCCGTCCGGGCCAGGGGCTGCGTGGCGGTGTCGCCGCGCCGTTCGGTGCGCGGCTACGTCCGGCGGCCAGGAGGAAGCGAGCGTGGCGCAGAGCCGACCCCTTCGTGTGATCCAGTGGGCGACCGGGAGCATCGGACGCTATGCGATCCGCGCGATCGCCGAGTCGCCCGGCCTCGAGCTGGCGGGCGTCTGGGTCCACGGCGAGGCCAAGGACGGCGTCGACGCCGGGACGATCGCCGGGATCGCGCCGCTCGGCGTGAAGGCGACCCGCGACAAGCGGACGCTGCTCGCCCTCGACGCGGACTGCGTCCTCTACGCGCCGCTGCTCGCCGACGTCGACGAGATGTGCGCGATCCTCGAGTCGGGCAAGAACCTGGTGACGCCGACGGGCTTCTCGTTCGTCAAGGATCCCGGGCTCGCGGGCCGGCTCGAGTCCGCCTGTCGCAAGGGCGGGGTCTCGTTCCACGGCAGCGGCATCCATCCGGGCTTCGCGGGCGACCGCCTGCCCATCGTGTTATCGGCGTTGTGCCGCCGGATCGACAAGGTCACGGTCTACGAGGTCTGCGATCTCTCGCAGGGCTCCGAGTCCCCCGAGATGGTCTTCGGTCAGCTCGGCTTCGGCATGACGGCGCAGGACGCGGCGAAGAACCCGCCCGCCCTGATGGGCTTCATGAGCCGGATCTTCTACGAGTCGATGGACATGGTCGCCGCCGGCCTCGGCTTCGAGATCGAGACCTACGCCCACCGCCACGAGTTCGCCCTGGCGACCCGCGACGTCCCGATCCACGCGGGCGTGATCCAGAAGGGCCACGTCGCCGGTCAGCACTTCGAATACACCGGCCTCGTGAAGGGCCGGCCGGTGATCCAGTTCAACACCTACTGGAAGATGTCCCGCGACATCGAGCCCAACTGGCCCTTCGACGCGCCGATCGAGTACACGGTCGAGGTCGAGGGCGACCCGTCGGTCCGCTGTGCGCTCACGCCGATCGCCTCGAAGACCACCGAGCCCGGGCTCGTCTGGACCGCGATGAACTGCGTCAACGCGATCGAGCCGGTCTGCCACGCCTCGCCCGGGCTGAAGACCTCCCTCGATCTCCCGATCCCCCGCGCGAAGGGACGCTTCAACCTGCCGGCCTAGCATCCGGAGCGGAGGGCCTGCGTCGAAGGCCCGGGGAGGAGTCGCGGAGTCATGCTGCTCGAAGGCAAGGTCGCGATCGTCACGGGGATCGGTCCGGGGCTCGGGCGCGAGATCGCGCTCCTCTTCGCGCGCCACGGGGCCTCGCTCGCGATCGCGGCGCGGAGCGCCGATCGCCTCGCGCAGGTCGCGCGCGAGATCGAGGCGCTCGGGCGGCCGGTGCTCGCCCGGCCGACCGATCTGGCCGACCGCGAGTCCTGTCGCGCGCTCGTCGAAGCCGCGCTCGCCCGCTTCGGCCACGTCGACGTGCTCGTCCAGAATGGCCACTACGACGGCGACTACCGGATCGTGACCGACTCCGATCCCCAGACCTGGCGCGACATCATGGAGGTCAACCTCTTCGGCGCGTTCCATCTGGCGCAGTTCGTCGTCCCGTCGATGCAGGCCCGGGGCGACGGTCGGCTCATCTTCGTGAACAGCGGGGCGTCGACGGATCCGCCGCCGACCCTCGGTGCCTACGCCGCTTCGAAGGCGGCGCTGGCGAGCCTCGTGCGGACCCTCGCCGTCGAGCTCGGCCCGACCGGGATCCGCGCGAACGGCATCCAGCTCGGGCCCATGACGGGCGAGAACTTCCGCGGCTACGTCGAGGATCTCGCGCGCCGCGCGGGGCGCAGCTACGACGAGGAGCTCGCGCTCTGGAACGCGCAGTTCCCGCTGCGGGCGACGCCGACGCCGGCGGAGTGTGCGGGCACGGCGCTCTTCCTGGCGTCGGATCTCGCCCGGCCGATCACGGGGCAGAGCATCGCGGTCAACAATGGGCGCTGGTTCGTGAGCTGAACCGGCCGGTCGACCCGCTCGACGCGGGCCCTCGCTCGACCTGGGCCCATCGACGCGACGATGATGCGTGCTGCCCGAATCCGCGCCAGCCTGCCTCGCCTTTGGGCCCGACTGCGCCGGGGCGTGCACGGACCGCGCGCTTCGGCATGCCGTCGACCGCCCGCGGTGCAGCCCAGGTCGCTCTCGAGGCCCCTTCTCGATCGGTGCCGATTCCGGCACTCCCCTTGCTTTCCTGTTCGTCATCGATCACGAGGGGCGGGGAGTGGGGCATGGCGAGGCCGATTCGCCGTCTGGTGGCTGCGGCGGCGGTCTTCGTCGGGATCTGCGTCCTCGGGGTCGTCGGCTACCGGATGGCCGGCTGGAGCAGCCTCGACGCGTTCTACATGGTGATCATCACGATCTTCGGCGTCGGCTACGGCGAGGTCCGCCCGATCGATTCGACCGGCCTGCGCCTGTTCACCGCGAGCCTGATCGTCGCCGGCTACGGCGCCACCGTCTACGTCGTCGGCGGCCTGGTCCAGCTCGTGACCGAGGGCGAGATCAACCGCGCGATGGGAGCCCGACGCATGAATCGCGACATCAAGCAGCTGCGCGACCACACGATCCTCTGCGGCTATGGCCGCGTCGGTCGGATCCTGGCCCGGAGCCTGCGGACCGCCGGCGTGCCGCTCGTGGTGGTCGATCGGAGCCGGGAGCGGATCGTCGAGGCCGAGGTCGACGGCCATCGCGTCGTGCTGGGCGACGCGGCGGACGAGGCGGTGCTCGCGAGCGCCGGTGTCGGGCAGGCCGCCCAGCTCGCGGCCGTCCTGCCCAACGACGCGGCCAACGTCTTCGTGACGCTGACCGCGACCGGCATCAACCGACACCTCGTCGTGATCGCGCGCGCCGAGGATCCGGCGAGCGAGTCGAAGCTGCGTCGCAGCGGGGCCGAGCACGTCATCCTGCCGGCCTCGATCGGCGCGCAGCGCATCGCCAACCTGATCACCCGCCCGACGGCGGAGGACCTGCTCGCGACCAATCGGGGCATCCGGGGCGACCTGCGCGAGGAGCTCGACGCCCTCGGCCTGCGCGTGGAGGAGATGCGGCTCGCCGAGGGCTCCCCGCTGGTCGGCCAGCCGATCCGCGCGATCGAGATCGGCGGCAACCACGGCTTCCTGATCGTCGGCCTGCGGCGGGGCGACGGCTCGGTCGTCGTCAATCCCGACGACGGGCTGACCCTCGCCTCCGGTGACACCGTCATCGTGCTGGGCCACGCCAACGATCTGCCCGAGCTGCGCCGGCGCTACGAGCTCGAGCGTCCGATGTACTACCGGGGCGCCCGGGGCCGCTGAGGGCGCCGAGGCTGCGGTCGGGGCTGCGGGGAACCGACTTCTCGAGTCGGTGGACCGCGGCGGATGCGCGAGCTCAGCGCCCGACGGGCCGGCGGACCGTCGAGGCGATCCCGGTCGCCCAGCTGATCGGCCCCGCGATCGTCCTCGACGTCGCGGACGCCGCCGCCCGCGACCCGGACCATGCGGTCTCGGCCGCCGAGATCGAGAGCGGGGAGACCGACCACGGTCGCATCGAGCCCGGCTCGATCGTCCTCGTGCGCACCGGCTGGTCGCGCCACTGGCCCGATCGCAAGCGCTACCTCGGGAGCGACGTGCCCGGCGACGTCGAGCATCTCCACTTCCCCGGGCTCGCTCGCGACGCGGCCGAGCTGCTCGTCGCGCGTCGCGTCGACGCCGTCGGCATCGACACGGCGAGCCTCGATCCCGGGACCTCCCGCGACTTCATCGCCCACCGCATCCTGAACGGGGCCGAGATCTACGGGCTCGAGAACGAGGCCCGGCTCGAGGCGCTCCCGCCGCGCGGGGCGCTCGTCCTCGCGCTGCCGATGAAGATCGCCGAGGGGTCGGGGGCGCCGGTGCGGGTCGTGGCAGTGCTGCCCTGAGCGGGGCGGGATCGGGGGCGCTTCGATCGCTGGGACCGGAGCGGGCCCCGTCGAAGGGGCCGCGGACGCTCAGCCCGATCGTGGGCGCCGCCCGCGCTCCGAGGCGAGCTCGCGGGCGAGCTCGTCTGCCAGCGCCGCCGCGTCGACGCAGTCCGGTGTGTCGAAGCCCTCTTCGATCCGGGATCGGGCCTCCGCGAGGACGCGAGCGGCCTCGTCCGGGCGCTCGCGCGCCGCGAGCAGGCGGGTGAGGCTCGTCGCGACGCGGAGGCCGAGACCGGCGGAGCGCTGGGCCCGGGCGAGGGCGAGCGCGTCGAGCAGGCGGGCCTCGATCCGGGGACCGAGGCGCTCGAGCGATCCGTCGAGCTCGGCCTCGCGGCGCTCGACCTCGGCGAGCAGGCGGTGGAGCTCGGGCAGATAGACGAGCTCGCCCGTCCGCTCGGCCGCGTCGAGCGCGTTCTCGAGCAGCGCCCGCGCAGGCTCGAGCCGGTCCTGCCGCCAGCAGGTCTCGGCGAGGAGCGCTCGGAAGTAGGGCTGGACCAGGTTCGCGCCGGTCGCGTGATAGGCGTCGATCGCCGCCTCCATGGTCGCGATGCCGCCGTCGACGTCGCCCTGCTGGGCACGGCCCCAGCCGCTGAAGACGGTGCCCACGGCATGGTACATGGCGAAGCCGTACTCGGCGCAGGTCTCGATCGTCGCCTCGGCGTGGGCGAGCGTCGCTGCGACGTCGCGCCGCGCCTGGTGGCCGAAGGTGCCGAAGGCCAGGGCGAAGGCCAGGCTGAAGGGATGGTGGAGCGAGCGGGCGAGGGCGATCGCCTCGCGGCTCTCGTCCCGGGCGCGATCGGCGCGGCCGAGCAGCCAGTAGGCCCAGGCGGCGTAGGCGCGGCCGGCGGCGCCGGGATCGTGGGCGAGCCACGCGTTGGCGGGCATGCGGTCGATCGCGGCGTAGGCCGCGCGGCCGGCCTCGAGATGCTCGGTGGCGTAGGCGAGCTCGCCGCGCCAGAAGGTCGTGATGCCGACCGAGCTCTCGGCGTGGGCGAGGTAGCGCAGGGCCCCGCGGCGCTTCGCGAGGCGCAGGCTCTCCTCGGCGAGATCCCGGGCGAGCTCGGTGCGCGCCATGAGCAGCGCGGGGCCGGAGCGGCCGAGCAGCGCCGAGAAGATCTCGCGGTCCTCGGCGCCGAGGCGGCAGAGCTGCTCGGCGCGGGCGTACTCGGCCTCGGCCTCGGGGGCCGCATAGCCTCGCGTGATCATCAACATCGGCGCGAGCGCCATCCGGATCGCGAGCTCCTGGCGTCGTCGCTCCGCGTCGTCGGGCAGACCGTCGAGCAGCCGCGCTGCGCGGCGCAGGCTCGCGATCGCCTCCTCGAAGGCCTGGCGTCGGCTCGCGTTGCGCGCCGCGGCGGCGAGATAGACGACGGCGCGGCGGGGATCGCGCCCGCGCTCGAAGTGGGTCGCGAGCTCCGCCGCGATCGCGTCGGTCGAGCCGGTGTGGCCCGCCTCGAGGCGCTCGGCGAGCTGGCGGTGGATCTGCATGCGCCGGCTCGGCGGCAGGCCGTCGTAGAGGACCTCCGGATAGAGCGCGTGGCGGAAGACGAAGCGGCGCGTCGGCGTCCCGTCGGGCCAGTCGAGCTCGCCCGCGTCCGCGAGGAACACGCTCTGCCGCGTCAGCTCGATGCACCGCGCACCGACCTCCTCGACCCCCGCGCCGAGGGCGGGAGCGAGGGAGGCGTCGCAGAACTCGATGCCCGCGACGCTCGCGATCTCGAGCACGCGCCGCTGCGCCGGGTCGAGCCGCTCGAGCTGGCTCCCGATCATCGTGCGGAGGCTGTCCGGGACCGCGGTCTCGATCTCGCCGGCGTCGCCGCGGATCTCCCAGAGACCGCCGTGGAGGCCGATCAGGTCGCGGCGCTGGAGGTCTTCGAGGGTGTTGAGCAGGAAGAGCGGATGGCCGTCGGTGCGGCGGTGGATCAGGTCGGCGAAGTCGGGGGGCAGGCCGGGGAAGCGCGCCGCCAGCATCTCGCGCACCGCCGCCGCCGACAGGTCGCCGAGCTCGAGGCGCTCGGCGCGGCGCTGGGCGAGCAGGTCCTGCGCGATCGAGCGCAGGGGCGGCTCGGCGCGGCCCATCTCCCAGGGACGATAGGTCCCGACCATGACGAGCTTCGCCGGCTCGCGCCGCCGCGCGATCCAGGCGAGCAGCTCGAGGCTCGGGCGATCAGCCCAGTGGAGATCCTCGAGCACGACGACGAGCGGGCGCTCCGCGGCGAGCAGGGCGAGGGCGTCGGCGAGCTCCCGGAACATCCGCTGCGGCGGGGCGTCGGCGGCCTCCTGGAGCAGCGTACGGCGCTCGTCGGGCCCGACGAAGGCGGGGAGCTGGGCGAGCCAGAGGGGGGCCACGCGCCGCAGGATTTCGACGACCTGGGCCCCGTCGACGCGGCGCGCGAGGGCGCCGAGCGCATCGAGCCAGGGCAGATACGGCTCCGCTGCGCCGTAGAGCTCGACGCACTGCCCGATCGCGACCCGCACGCGCGCCTCGTCGCGCAGCGAGTCGACGAAGGCCTCGACGAGGGCCGTCTTCCCGATGCCGGGCTCGCCCGTCAGGAACGCGATCCGCCGCGTCCCCGTCTCGACGTCGGCCAGCCAGCTGCGGCAGGCGAGAAGCTCGCCCTCGCGGCCGACGAGGGCGTTCGGGGGCGTCGCGCCCGCGCGCTCCGCGGGCGCGGAGCTCACGACCGGGCCGCCATAGCGCTAGCCGCGGCCGTGGACCGTCTGCAGATGGCGCGCCCCGCTCGAGCGCTCGCCGAGCGCCCGCCGGATCTCGCGGATCACCGTCGTGAGCGCGCTCTCGCTGACCGCGCTGCCCTGCCAGACGGTCGCGAAGAGCTCGTCCTTCGTGACGAGTCGGTTCGGGCGGGCATGGAGGTGGGCGAGCACCTCGAAGGCGCGGCGCGTGAGCTTCAGCTCGACCTCGCCGAGATGGGCGCGCTCGTCCGCGCGGTCGATGCGCAGGCCCGCGAGCGATCGCTCTCCTGCCCCCGGCATTCGTGCACTCCCCACCGATTCCAGAAGGATCTCGGATTCGTCTCGAGACCTGGATCGGCGCCGAAGGATACAAACTGTGGCCAGGGAATCGCTCGGGACGGAAGTTCCGGATCTGCGCGCTTCCTGACCTCCTTTCAGCGGGTAGGGGCCCCCCGCGATCGGGCCGTTTCGGCCATCGGGTCCGGATGCATGCGCGAGAAGTCGCGTCGATCGGATCCCCGCGCGGTGTGCCGGACCGGGCGCCCGGTTTTGGTCCTGCGCGGGGAGCGAGACGGCGGGGTCCTCCCGCCTGCGCTAAGTCGTGGATCCGGCGAGGGCGACGCCGGGTACCCGGACCTCGCGCGCCGTGCGGGGAGGAAGACATGTCGGGCTCGGATCGGACGACCGCGTTCATCGGTCTCGGGGACATGGGGGGCCCGCTCGCGAGCCGGATCGCGGCGGGCGGTCTGGCCCTCGCGGTCGCCGACGTGAGCGCCGCGGCGCGGGAGGCCTTCCGCGGCCGCGCGCGCATCGCCGACTCCCCGGCCGATGCCGCGCAGGGCGTTCGGACGGCGCATGTCTGCGTGCGCGACGACGCCCAGGTCGAGTCGGTCGTGTTCGGCCCGAAGGGTCTCGTCGAGGGCCTCGCGCGCGGCGCCGTCGTGGTCGTCCACAGCACGATCCACATCGGCACCGTGAAGAGCCTCGAGGCCCGCCTCGCCGAGCGGGGCCTCGGCCTGCTCGATGCGCCGGTGACCAACACGCCGCGGACCGCCGATGGTCGCTTCGTGCTGACGATGGTCGGAGGCGAGGCCGCGGCGATCGCCCTCGCGCGGCCGGTGCTCGAGACCTTCTCGACGCAGATCGTCGAGGTCGGGCCCTGCGGCTCGGCGATGGCCCTCAAGATCGGGAACAACCTCGTCAGCTGGAGCCACATCGTGCTGGCGCTGCAGGCGCAGCGGTTGACCGCGGAGCACGGGGTGCCCGAGGCGGTCATGCGCCGCGTGATGACCGCGAACGGGAACCTGACGCCGCTGATGGCGCAGGTCCTCGACTTCGCCCGCGCGGCGCGCGAGCAGCCCGACGCGGCGACGCGCGCCCTGCGCTCGAGCCAGTCGGGCATCGGCGAGAAGGACCTCGACCTCGCGATCGAGTGCGGCGAGGCGGCGGGGCTCGACATGGAGATGGCGCGGCGGGCCCGGGCGCTGGTCCGGCCGCTCTACGGAGGAGAATGACCGGCAATTCCTGAAAGCTTCGAAGGATCGGCGTGAATTGTCTTGCCATGGGGCCGCGACCCGGTCAGAGTAGGCTCACGCGGAACCGAGCCGGCCGCATCCCATCGCTCGAAGAAGTGGATGGGACCATGCTCACCGACCCGCGCGCGTCCGTGGACGCCGTCCTCTCGCCTGCCTGTCCGATCGGGCCCCTTCGCGCTCGGGACGGCGCGAAGACCGTCCGTCGTCGGATCGCCGTTCTCCTCGTCCTCTTCGGCCTTTTGTCCGTCCCGGCCCGCGACGCCCAGGCGGATCCGCTTCCCTGCTTCGGCGCCTGGTTCGCGATTCCTTTCGTGGACGGTCCGGCCGTCTGCGGCGATGCCGCCGTGAACGGGGCCGACCTCGCCGGTGCATCGATCGGCTCGACGGTGAATCCGACGAATCACACGCAGAACACGCTGGGCGTCGTGGTCGGCGTCGTCGGGACGGGCCTCGGGGCGTTCGGATCGACCGCGGCGAACGGAACCTACGGCGACCTCAGCTTCCATGCGGACGCGCACATGACGCTGCCGGCTCCCGGAGCCGGCTACTACAGCCACGCGGGCATCCGGTCCATCTCGAGCCTCGGCTTCGTCGATGGCTTCACCGTCGCGACCGGTCAGACGGTCCGCATCACGTCGGCGGTGAGCGGCGCATTCACGGGCGGGGCGTCGCAGGCCGACGTCGATTTCTTCCTGCAGAAGGACGCGCTGCCGGGCAACGCGCCGACCATCATCCTCTACACCGACGCGAATGCCTTCCTCTACTCCGGAAATTCGTCGAGCCGGTTCGTGCGCGACGTCTTCCTGGCTCCGGGGACGTATTCGTTCCGATGGGCCATGCAGGTCCAGGCGACTGCGTCGGTGGAGGGTGGAGGGCCGTATCTGGACGCCACGGCCGATGCCTCCCATACGGGCCGGCTCTTCTTCGATCCGCTCTCGCCCGGCTCGCCGCTCACGTTCCTGAGTGGTCGCAGCTACGTCCCGGAGCCGGGTCGGGGGGCGATGCTGCTCGCGGGACTCGCCGGACTGGGCGTCGCAGGGCGATCGTCGTTCGGGCGATCATTGCGGAGACGCTGAGCGATCCGGGCCTCGTGGGCGGAACGGCGCCCTAAACCTTCGGGCGGTTCGCGCGCCTGCGCGCCCGGTCGGTCCTCAGCCCCGGGCCTCCGCGAGCACCCGGCGCGTCGCCTCGGCCGCGCGCTTCGCCACCGCCGTCGCGTCCATCTGGGCATGGCGCTCGTGGAAGACCTCGATGCCGAGGGGCGCCCGCGACCCGATCTCGTCGAGGATGCGCACGACCTCGACGACCGGGATGTCGCCCTCGCCGGGCATGAGCCGCCCGAGCATGCTCTCCATCATCATGTTCTCGGCGACCTGCTTCGGGGCATCGTTGAGCTGGACGCTGCCGACCTTGTCGCCGGGGAGCGCGCGGAGCAGGGCCGGGTCGGCGCCGCCGCGGAACCAGTGCCAGGAATCGACGAGGACGGTCGCGTTCGCCCGGCCGGTGCGGCGGACGAGGTCGAGGGCGACGGCGGCGTTCGGGATGCCGGACCAGGGAAGGAACTCGAGGGTGACGATCAGGCCGTGGTCGCGGGCGCGGTCGCAGACGCCGGCGAGATCCTCCGCCGCGCGGTCGAGGTCGAGGGCGGTCCCGAAGGCCTGGACGACGTTGATCGAGCGCGCACCGAAGGCCTCGGCGATCGCATAGAACTCGGCCTCGGGGGTGATCGAGACCGCCGCCTCGCCGGGCTTCGGCCGGGCCTGCGGCGTCCAGTCGAGCAGCGGGTCCATGTCGACCACGACCTGGCCGTGGTCGGCGAGCAGCGCGCGGATGTCCGCATCCGACAGCCCTTCGGAGCGCGCCTGGGTCACGTCGTCGGGCCAGATCGTGATGCCCTGGTAGCCGGCCTCGGCGGCGGCGCGGATCTTGGCGCGCAGCGGATGGCCAAAGAGCGTCCCCGAGCAGAGCACGAGGTCGCGGGGGCCGAGGGAAGCAGAGGTCGTCGGGCTCATCGGATGGGTCTCCCGTTGGACTCGGCCGCGGGCGAGTCGGTGCCGGCCCCGGTCGCAGCAGGCGGTGTGTGCGAGCCGCTCGCCCCGTCGGCCGGCGGCCCGTGATGCGTCGCCGGCGTCCGGCCGTCGGGCAGGGCGTAGGCGATCAGGACGTCGTCCGAGGGCGAGCCGAGGGGGAAGTGGCCGCCTGCCGCGACGACGACGAACTGGCGGCCGTCGGGGCGCACGCGATAGGTCATGGGCGTCGCATGGGCCGAGGTCGGGAGCAGCGTCTCCCAGAGGATCTCGCCCGTGTCCGCGTCGAACGCGCGAAAGGTGCGGTCCATCGTCGCCCCGATGAAGACGAGGCCGCCCGCGGTCTGGATCGGTCCGCCCTGGTTGGGCGTCCCCCAGGCGAAGAACTGGCCGAAGGCGGGCGCGAGCTCGCGCAGGTTTCCGAGCGGCACCTGCCAGCGGATCTTCCCCGTCGCGAGGTCGATCGAGGTCAGCTTGCCCCACGGCGGCGGGGTGCACGGCATGCCCCAGGACGAGAGCAGGGGGGCCCGCAGCGTGACGTAGGGCGTGCCCTCGTTGGGCTGCACGCCGACGAGGTCGCGCGGGTCGATTTCCTTCGCGTTCTCGCGGGCGATGGTGCGAACGATGAAGGGATTGTTCATCGAGTTGACGACCAGCGTGTTGGCGGCCGGATCGATCGAGAGCGAGCCCCAGTTGACGCCGCCCCCGAGCCCGGGGAAGACGAGGGTCCCCTGCAGCGAGGGCGGTGTGAAGATCCCCTCGTTGCGCAGCGACGCGACGAGCTTGCGGCACTCGGCGCGGTCGATCGGCGTGAGCCCCCAGACGTCCTCGGGCGGGAGCGAGTGGGGATGCAGCGGGGGCGGCAGCGTCGGGAAGGGCTGGGTCGGCGAGACGAACTCGCCCTCGGCGACGCCGCCCTGGGGCACCGCCCGCTCCTCGACCGGAAAGAGCGGCACGCCCGTCCGGCGATCGAGCAGGAAGAGGTGCCCCATCTTGGTCGCCTGGGCGACGGCGGGGATCGTCGCCCCGTCCCGCGGATGCGCGTAGAGGACGGGCTGGGACGCGACGTCGTAGTCCCAGAGATCGTGGTGGACGGTCTGGAAATGCCAGCGCCGCGCGCCGGTCTTCGCGTCGAGGGCGACGATCGAGCTCGCAAACGCGTCGAGGCCGTGGCGCTCGCCGCCGTAGTGATCGGGCGCCGCGTTGCCCGTCGGGACGAAGACGAGGCCCCGCTCCTGGTCGGCGGACAGGAGCGTCCAGGCGTTGGCGGTGCCGCGGGTGAAGGTCTTGCCGAGGGCGACGTCCGCCGCCGTGATCGGGGTGCGGTCTTCGGGCACGGGATCCCACGCCCAGACGAGCGCGCCCGTGCGCGCGTCGAAGGCGCGGACGACGCCGCCCGGCGCGTCGACCCGCTGGCCGTCGGTGACCCAGGCGCCGGTCACGACGAGCTGGTCGACGACCAGGGGCGGCGAGGTCACGGTGTACTCGCCGGGGCGCGTCTCCCCGATGCCGTGCTTCAGGTCGACGGTGCCGCCCTCGCCGAAGTCGGCGCAGGGGCGGCCGGTCTCGGCGTCGAGGGCGATCAGGCGCGCGTCGAGCGTCCCCGAGAAGATGCGCGAGCGACACGCGGACGCGTCGCCGCCGGCTTCGTCCGGGGCGAGGGCGAGATGGGCGACGCCGCGGCAGACCGGGTTGTAGACGCCGTCGAGGTCGACCTTCGGATCGAAGCGCCAGGCCTCGGCGCCGGTCTCGGCGTCGATCGCCACGACCTGGTCGCGCGGGGTGCAGAAGACGAGCCGGCGACCGACCAGGATCGGCGTGACCTGCAGCGAGGTCGTCGGGGTCACGTCGCCGCTCTCGAAGCGCCAGGCCTCCTCGAGGCGGGCGACGTTGGTGCGGTCGATCTGGGTGAGGGGCGAATAACGTTGGCCGCCGCGGTCGCCGGCGGCGTGATCCCAGCCGGCGACGGGACCGGAGTAGTCGATCGGCGGGGTCTCGGCCTCGCGGCAGCCCGCGAAGGCGAGGGGGAGGGCGAGGAGGGCGGCCGCCGGGAGGGCGAGCGTCCGGGAGCCCGGGGTCGTCGGACCGGGCGACGCTCCGGTCGGAGCTCGGTCGGGGGCCGCGCGGAAGGATCGCCACCGGCGTGCTCGTCTCATGCGTCGATCTCCCTTCGTCGGGCCGCCTCGGTGATAGCGCGTTCCGTCCGCGTCGTCCGCGATCCCGACCGGCTGGGCAGTGCGCGGGCGTCGCGCTCCGGTCCCGCGCCCGGCGGACATTGCGGCCGCCCGCGCGCCGGGACACACTCGCTGCGACATCCAACGAGGAGCCCCTTGATGGCCGATCCCGTGCGCGCTGGTGATGCCCCGATCTCCGTCGAGGTCGAGGCGGGCAAGAGCTATTTCTGGTGTGCCTGCGGTCGCAGCGCCACGCAGCCCTTCTGCGACGGGGCCCACAAGGGGACGGGCATCGCGCCGGTCAAGTACACGGCGACCGCCAGCAAGGCCGTCTACTTCTGCACCTGCAAGGCGACGAAGAAGGCGCCGCTCTGCGACGGGTCCCACAAGCAGGGCGCGTGAGCGGCCGGCCGGCATGAGCGCGCTCGCCTTTCGCGACTTTTCCCACATCACGGTCCGCGTGTGCGATCTCGATCGCGCGCTCGCGTTCTACCGCGACGGCCTCGGGCTGCGACAGCTCTTCGACGTCCGCCTCGACGGACCGGGCCTCGACGCGGTCACCGGGGCGAAGGGCGCGCGGGGCCGCATGGTCGGCCTGCTCGTCCCGGGCGCGGGCAAGGTCTCGATCGAGCTGATCCACTTCGAGCATCCCCCCCTCGCGCGACCGCCCGAGGGCCGCTGGTCGGGCTGGGGCAACATCTCGATCTCCGTCGCCGACATCGATGCGGCCCATGCGGAATGCGTCGCGAAGGGGCTCGCGCCCCTCTCGCCGCCGGTCGAGGTGGGCGGGGTCCGGATGTTCTTCCTGACCGACCCCGATGGCGCGCGCATCGAATTGATCCAGTTCTCGGACGGCCACACGACGAGCGCGGCCTGGAACGGAGCCTGACCGCCCTCCCGATCCCCGATGGACCGCTCGCGGCCCGATAGCGAGAGGATGAGGACGATGGACGATCCCAGCCCGGAGCAGACGGTCCCCGACGAGTCTCCGCTGCGCGCACGGGTCACCGCGATCGTCGGCGTCGTCGGCGGCATCGCGGTCTTCTTCGCCGTGCTGGCGACCCGGGAGGAGGCGTCGATCGCGGTGCGCCTCGCTACGTATGGGCTCGGGGCCTGCTTCCTGCTCGTCCCGCTCGGGATGACGCTCGGACTCGAGCTGGTCGTCGCCCAGCAGACCCTGATCGGCCTGACCTGGGCCTACTCCTCGCTCCTCGCGCTGGTCACCGGCGGCAAGGACACCGCCTCGCTGCTCTGCGCGATCCTCGTGCCCTTCTTCGCGATCCTCTGCTCCGGCCCGCGCAACGGCCTCGTCTGGAGCGTGGTCACCGCGGCCTCGTTCCTCTCGATCTCGGCGGCCCTCGCGCTGGGCTATCGGCCGCCGGTTTCCCCGAGCTTCGACGCGGTGGCGGCGTGGAACCTCTCGGCGGCGCCGATCCTCGTCTTCGTCACCTTCGGCCTCGCCGCGAGCTACGAATGGCTGCGATCGAAGGCCGAGCGGGAGCTCCGCCGCGAGAAGCAGCGAGCGGATCGCCTGCACGCCGAGCAGCGGGCCATCGACCAGCGCTTCCAGAGCGAGCTGAAGGCGCTGGTCGACGAACGCACGCAGGCGCTCGATCAGTCGAATCGCGAGCTCGCCCGGTCCGAACGCCTGGCCTCGATCGGGACCCTCGCCGCGGGCGTGGCCCACGAGATCAACAATCCCGTCGGCGGGATCCTGCTCAGCGCGCAGTACGCGCTCGCCTGCGAAGACCACCCCGAGCGCGACGCGATCTGGCGCGCGGCGCTGACCGAGAGCGAAGCGCAGGCTCAGCGCTGCGCGCGGATCGTCAAGGCGCTGCTGCGCTTCGCGGCCGGCTCGTCCGCGGACAAGTCGAGGCACGACCTCAACGCCCTCGTCCGCAGGTCGCTCGTCGCGATGCGCGGCGGGCTGCAGCGCGAGGAGCTCGAGCGGATCGAGACCGAGCTCGCGAGCGACGAGCTCGCGGTGCTCGCCGATCCGCTCGGGATCGAGCAGATCGTCGTCAACCTCGTGCGCAATGCCCTCGATGCGAGCGCGGCGGGGGCGGGGCGGGTGCGGATCGCGACGGTGCGCGAGCCCGAGGGACCCTGTCTGCGGATCGAGGATCAGGGCTCCGGGATCCGCGACGGCGACCTCCCGCGGATCTTCGATCCGTTCTTCTCGACCCGCGAGCACCACGGCGGGACCGGCCTCGGCCTCTCGATCGTCCACGGCATCGCCCAGGAGCACGGCGCCTCGATCCTGGTCGCGAGCGAGGTCGGCCGCGGCACGCGCTTCGACGTCCGGTTCCCGGACGAGACGCCGGCCGCGGTGCATTGAGATGGTCCGGCTCGACGCGCCCGATCGGATCACGATCGTCTCGGGGCTGCCGCGCGCGGGGACGTCGCTGCTGATGCAGCTGCTCGAGGCGGCGGGGCTCGCGCTCATGCGGGACGGCGCACGGGTCGCCGATCCCGACAATCCGCGGGGCTACCACGAGCTCGCGGCGGTGCGATCGCTCCGCCGCGACGCGGCGTTCCTCGAGGAGGGGCGCGGGCGCGTCGTCAAGATCGTGGGGCCGCTGCTCGCCGACCTGCCCGAGGTCGCGGTCGAGCGCCTGCGGCCTCGCGTGCACTTCGTCGAGCGCGCGCTCGACGAGGTGCTCGCCTCGCAGCGGGCGATGCTCGCGCGGCGCGGGGAGCCGATCGCGCCCGAGGCCGAGCCGGCCCTCGCGCGCGCGGTCGAGGGCGCCCTCGCGCGGACGCGGGCCTGGCTCGAGGCGCGCCCCGCGATCGAGGTCGTGTTCGTCGAGCACGCGGCGCTCCTCGCGCGGTCGGCGGAGTCGGTCGACCGGATCGTCGCCTTCCTCGCGCGGACCGGCGCGGATCGCCTCGCCGACGGGGCGCAGGCCGGCGCGCTCGAGGCGCTCGCCCCGGTGCGACGGGCGATGAGGGAGGGGATCGATCCGGCGCTCCACCGCCAGCGCGGGGGGAGCCCGCAAGGCCCGGACCGCGGTCGGGGCGCTCAGCGCGTCGGGTCCGAGGCGCCGCGTTCCTGAGCGGCGAGCCACTCGGCGAGGGGGTCGCCCGCGTCCACCTCCGGCGCCGGCAGGATCGGGCGCAGGTGGTCCTCGAAGCGCCAGCCGCGATGGGCGGCGCGGGCACGCCACTGCTCCGGATAGCCGAGGGAGACCTCCTCGAAGCGGACGCCGTCGACGTGGCGGGTCGAGGGGATGTGGAGGTGGCCCGAGACGACGACGGCGGCGCGGTAGCGCTGCGGCCAGTCCTCGGTCCGGCGCGTGCCGCACCAGACCATGAAGCGCGGGATCCGGGGCAGGACCGCGAGGCGCTGCTTCAACGGGAAATGGGCGATCAGGACGGTCGGCAGCCCGGGATGCGCGGCGAGCGCGGCCTCGAGGCGCCGCTCGCTCTCCTCGCAGCGCGCCGCACACCACGCTCCGAAGCTCGGATACGGATCGGGGTGGAGCAGGACCTCGTCGGCGCACATCAGGTTCTCCTCCTGCGCCCAGGCGACCGCCTGCTCGACCGGGACCTCGTCGGGCCGGAAGCTGTAGTCGTAGAGCAGGAAGAGCGGCGCGAGCAGGTGCGGACCGCCTTCGCCGGGCCAGACGGGAAACGGATCCTCCGGCGTCAGGACCCCGCGTCGACGACACAGCTCGACGAGCTCCGCATAACGCGCGACGCCCCGGGTCCCGGTCGCCCGGGGCACGGTCCAGAGCTCGTGGTTGCCGGGGACCCAGACGAGCCGCGCGAACTTGCGGCCGAGCAGATCGAGGGCGAAGTCGAGCTGCTGCGGGGTGTCCCCGATGTCGCCGCAGAGGATCAGCCAGTCGTCGGGGCGGGCGGGCAGGGCGCGCAGGGCCTCGCGGTTCTCCTTGAAGCCGACGTGCAGATCGCTGATCGCGTACAGCTTCACGGGCGCCTCCGCGACCCACGATAGTCAACCGCCGGCCCTCGGGAGGGTCCGGCGGAGGCGCTATCGTCGGGCGCCACGGTCGCCCGCAGGCCGGCAGCGAGGCATCCCTTGAAATTCGGCATCTTCCACGAGCTCGCGACCCCGCGGCCCTTCACGGCCGAGAACGAAGCGAAGGTCCTGCGCAACGCCCTCGAGCAGGTCCGGCTCGCCGACGAGCTCGGCTTCGACACGGTCTGGGCCGTCGAACATCATTTCCTCGAGGGCTACTCCCACTCGAGCGCGCCCGAGCTCTTCCTGACGGCCTGCGCGATGCAGACCGAGCGGATCCGCGTCGGCCACGGCGCGGTCGTCTGTGTGCGCGAGATGAACCACCCGATCCGGGTCGCCGAACGCGCCGCGACCCTCGACCTGCTCTCGAACGGCCGGCTCGAGTTCGGGACTGCGCGCTCCTCGACCTGGACCGAGCTCGGCGGCTTCGAGGCGGATCCCGACCGGACCAAGCAGGACTGGGACGAGTTCGTCCGGGCGATCCCGGGCATGTGGACCCAGGAGCGCTTCGCCTGGAAGGGGAGCTGCTTCTCGATGCCGGAGCGGGCGGTGCTCCCGAAGCCGATGCAGAAGCCGCATCCGCCGATGTGGGTCACCGTCACGAGCCCGGGCACCGAGCTCGATGCCGCCGAGCGCGGCCTCGGCTGCCTCGGCGTCGCGACGGCGAGCCTCGCCGAGCAGGAGCGGCGGACGAAGGAGTACCACCGCCGCATCCAGAGCTGCACGCCCGCCGGCCTCGTCGTCAACGACCAGGTCGCGACGCTCAACTTCATGCACTGCCACGAGGACCTCGCGATCGGCGCGAAGCGGGGCATGGGCTTCCTCGGGCTCTTCGGGCTGCTGAACGCCCATCTGCTCTTCACGCGCGAGGCCTATCCGACGACCGCCTATCAATCGCTCGGCGGCGTCAGCGCGCCGGCGGCGAGCCGCAGCGGCGGCAATCCGGGGGCCGCCTACGGCGTGCCGGACGGCGTCTGCATCGGGGACCCGAAGGCGATCATCGCGGCGGTGAAGCGCTGGGAGTCGGTCGGCGTCGATCAGCTGAACTTCCTCGTGAACGCCTGCGAGGTGCTGCCCCAGGAGCAGGTGCTCGAGAGCATGCGGCTCTTCGCCCGGGAGGTGATGCCGGCGTTCCGGAAGGACGCGCGCTCGGCGGCGGCAGCGCCGAGCGAGCAGGCCGGCGCGACCCGGGCGGGGCTCGGCGGAGGGCGCGGCTGATGCTGGTCGGGACCGGGGATCCGCGGGCCCTCGAGAAGGACGCGCCGACGCTCGCGCGCTTCGATGCGCCGGAGCTCGCGCTGCCGGATTGCGTCTTCGTCCAGGCGCTCAGCGAGATCGCGGCCGAGCCGATGTGCGCGATGCTGCCGCCAGCGCTTCATCCGACGCTGCCGCCGGTCGTCTCCTTCGGCGCGTTCGACGTGCCGGACTCGGCGTGGGGACCGTTCCGGCTGGCCCAGGTCCGGATCGAGTGTCGCAGCGGACTGCGACCGCGGGGCCTGCTGGTCGCCGCCGTCGTCGACGTCGAGGCGGCGCGCGTCGGGCTGGCGGAGCGCTTCGGCTTCCGGACCCTGGCCGGCGAGGTCGAGATCGCCCGGGCCTACGACGCGACGCGCCTGCGCGTGGTCCGCGGCGGAGCGGTCTGGCTCTCGCTGGCGATCCGCGCGCCCCAGCGCCTCGGCGAGTCGGATACCCAGTTCGTCTCGAGCCTGCATCCGGCGCAGACGCCGCGCGGCTTCCGCCTCGTCCAGGTGGACGTCGAGCACGCCGTCCGCCGCGCCGAGCGCGGTGCGATCGAGATCGAGGCCTTCGATGCCGCGGCCTGGGGCGAGGCGCGGATCCGGCCGAGCTATGCGCTGCCGGCCGTCGTCGGTCGGGCCGACGTGACGATCCGGCCGATCCGCTATGCCTGTCGCGCGGACGTGCTCGCCTTCGAGGGGACGGAGTCGGTCGCCGCGGGCTGACGCGCCGAGGCGGGCGACGCCGAGCCGGCCCGGTCCTACAGGCCCTTCGGCCGCGTCCCGATCACCTCGCTGCGCTCGAGCTCGGCGATCTCCGTGGCCGAGAGCCCGAGGCCCGCGAGGATCTCGTGGTTATGCTCGCCCATCTTCGGCGCCGGCGTGCGATTCCAGCGCTCGACGGTCGCGAAGCGGAAGGGGGCGCGGCAGAGGCCGTGGGTCCCGACGACCGGATGGTCCAGGGGCTCGAAGAAGCCACGGGCCGCGAACTGCGGATGGCGGCTCTGGGTCCGGGCGTCCCAGACCGGCGCGGCCGGGATGCCGCGCCCGATCAGCAGGGCCACCGCCTCGTCGAGCTCCCGCCCGGCGGCCCAGCGCCCGAGCTCGTCGTCGAGCAGATCGTGCTTGCGGCGTCTTCCGGCGTGGGTCGCGAGCTCGGCGTCCTCCGCCCAGGCGGGGCGACCCAGCAGCGCCTTCAGGGCCTGCCACTGGGCGTCGTTCGTGACGGCGAGGGCGAGCCAGCTCTCCCGGCCGGCGCAGGCGTAGACGTTCTGCGGGGCGCCTTCCGGCCCGCGATTGCCGTCGCGGCCGAGCTCGACGCCGTAGGCGGACCACTCGATCGACATCTCGGCCGCGGCGTTGAGTGCGCCCTCGACCATCGTACACTCGAGCAGGTGGCCCGTCCCGGTCTTCTCGCGCTCGGCGAGGGCGACGAGCGTGGCGAAGGCCGCATGCATGCCCGCCAGCGGATCGCAGGGGCCGCGCTGGATGCGGGGCTGGTCGTAGGCGTGGCCGGTGATCCAGGCGAGGCCCGAGATCTGCTCCATCGTCTGGGCGAAGCCGACGTTGTCGCGCCACGGCCCGGAGAGGCCGAACGCGGGCATGCGCACGACGATCGTCCGGGGATTGATCGCGTGGATCGACTTCCAGTCGAGACCGAAGTTCTCGACGACCCGCGGCGAGAAGTTCTCGATGAAGACGTCGCACTCGGCGATCAGCCGCTTGCAGAGGGCGAGGCCCTTGGGATCCGCGAGGTTGAGGGTCAGGCCGCGCTTGTTGGTGTTCGCGGCCAGGGTGATCGCGCTCTTCTCCCACCATTCGCCCTGGAGCCCGAAGATCCCGCCCGCCATGCGCATGCCGTCGGGGCGCTGGATCGCCTCGACCTTGATCACGTCGGCCCCGAAGTAGGCGAGCATCTGGCAGGCCGAAGGCCCGGCCCACCACGCCGTCGTGTCGAGCACGCGGATGCCCGCGAGCGGAAGCGGCGTCGTCGCGCCGGCGACGGGCGGGAGGCCCGGCTTCGCGCGCACCCGCGGTGCGGGCGACGCGTACGCAGCGGTGTGCTCCCCGAGCTTCGGGACGGGCTCGAAGGGTCGCGGCCCCTGGCCGTCCATGAGGTAGGGCGGTCGCGGCTGCAGGAAGCCGCCCGTCGGGTTCGGGACGAAGACGCCGCGCTCCTTCAGATGGACGTGCTCGAGCACCGTCTTCCCGCTGCAGACCGGGGCCACCGGAATGCGCAGCAGCGAGGCGCGCTCGACCACCTCCGCCGTCGTGTGCTTCGACGTGAAGGCCCGCACGATCGCGTTCCACTCGTCCATGCGCGCCATGCGCGTCGCGATCTGCGCCCACTCGGGCTGGGCCAGCAGGTCCTGGCGCTCGATCAGGAGCAGGAAGTCGGTGAACTGCTGGTTCGAGTTGGTGTTGAAGCCGACCCAGCCGTCGAGGGTCGGCTCGATCGACGGGACCTCGACCGAGCGGGGCGGCGCGACGAGCGCCGGGCGGCCCAGCAGGCTCTGCATGAAGTCGGAGTAGGTCGTCGAGCCGATGTTCATGACTTCGCAGAGCGAGAAGTCGACGTGCTCGCCCTGACCGAAGCGCTGGGCGCGGGTGACGGCGGCGAGGCCGGCGACGGCGGCGAAGGTCCCGCCGATCCACTCGGTGATGCGTCCGCCGCACATGATCGGGGGCTGGGAGGGGAGGCCGCGGACGGAGATCGCGCCGCTGTGGGCCTGGATCGTGATGTCGGCTGCGGGCGCGTTCGAGATCGGTCCCCCGCGCCCGTAGGGCGAGATGGAGAGGACGACGAGCCCGGGGAAGCGGTTGCACAGATCGAGGCGCTCGATCACGCCCGGCTCGAAGGTCTCGACGACGAGGTCCGCCCCGGCGACGAGCTCGAGCACGTGGGCGTCGTCCGGGGCGCCGACGACGGACTTCTTCGAGGTGTTGAGGAACTGGAAGAGGGCCCCGTCGCGATCGCCGAGCTCCTGACCGCTGGCGGTCCAGCGGCGCAGCGGGTCGCCCGAGCGGGGCTCGACCTTCACGACCTCGGCCCAGGCATCCGCCAGCAGCTTCGTCGCGTAGGCGCCTGCGATCCGATCGCTGAAATCGACGACCCGCAGATGGCGAAGTCCCTGCATCGATGGCTCCTCGAGGGCGCGCGGGGCCCGCGCGGTGGTCCCGGATCCTAGTCAGTCCCGACGGGCCCTGAAAGGACGCAGGGCCTCGCAGGCGCGCAGGCCGGGGCCTGGGGTTCGCGTATGCTCCGGAGCGGGACTCACGGACGACCCACCGGTCGGGGAGAGCAGGGCGATGGCGACATTGAACGAGATCTTCGGGCTCGCGGGGCGCGTGGCGGTGGTGACGGGGGCGGCCTCGGGGATCGGCCGCGCGGTGGCCGAGGTCTTCGCCGAGGCGGGGGCCCGGGTCGTGCTCGGGGACCTCGACGCGGAGGGGGCCGAGACCGTCGCGAAGGGGATCCGCGCGAAGGGCGGCGAGGCGGCGGCGCAGCGGGTCGACGTCTCGCAGCGCGCGGAGGTCGAGGCGCTCGTCGCGCGGGCGGTGCGCGAGTTCGGTGGGCTCGACGTGATCGCGAACATCGCCGGGATCCCCTGCGACGGTCGCCTCGAGGATCTCGACGAGAAGGCCTTCGAGCGGATCCTCGGCGTCAACCTGAAGGGCACGCTCTACGGCTGTCAGGCCGCGATCCCCGCGATGCGCCAGCGCGGTGGCGGCAGCATCATCAACGTGTCGTCGGGGGCGATCGATCTTCCGGTCGCGGGCTACGGGGCCTATGCGATCACGAAGGCGGGCGTCGCCCAGCTGACGCAGACGCTCGCCCAGGAGGTCGGGCGGGACGGCATCCGCGTGAACGCGATCGCGCCCGGGGCGACGGTGACCGCGTTCACCCAGCGCCATCTCAAGAACCCCGATGGCTCGCTCAACCAGACCGCCTACTCGGGCTTCATCACGAAGATGGAGTCGATGTCGCCGATCGGGATGGTCGGTGAAGCGGTCGATCAGGCCTGGCTCGTGCTCTATCTCGCGTCGGAGGCGGGGCGCTTCTGCACCGGCCAGATCTGGCGCGCGAACGGTGGCACCACGAACGGGCGCTGAACGCCCGGGCCGAGGCGATCGCACGCCGTTTGACAACGCCGCGTGTCGCCCTACTTTGGCGCCATCCGCCTGCGTTCGGGGCGAGCACAGGCCGAGAGCGCTTCGAGACGAGACGGGACGAGCAGCAGGGAGCAGAGAAGAGAGAGGAAACGCGAGCGGGAGAATCAAGTATACGATCGCGAAGCCGCCCGCCTCGTCGAAGACGAGGGAGCCGACGCAGACGTGGAGGACGCGAGCCGCCATGACGAACGCGAATCGACTCGAGCCGCTCGAATCCTCCGGCCCTTCCCGTGAGCCCCGCACTTCGTTCCGCCCGCAGGCCTGCGCCCCGCGCGCTCGCGGCGCCCCACAGCCCACCCATCCCCGCATGACCTCGAACGTCGCCCGACGCCGGCCCGATCGGCGAGCGATTCGTTCGCGCGTTCCCCGCGCCCGACCCGAATCCCCGACCGCAAGGAGACCCCCGTCATGACGCTCTCGCCGACGATCGCCGACTACCTCTTCCGCCACGGCGCCGCCTACGCCCTCGAGTTCCACATGCCGTCCTCGAGCAGTCTCGAGAGCGCGCGGGAGGCGGGAATCGACGAGGAGTCCCTCGCGAAGTCCGTCGTGCTCGAGGACGACGCGGGCTTCGTGCTCGCGGTGCTGCCCGCCTCGAGGCGGCTCGAGCTCGAACGCGTGCGCGAGGAACTCGGCCGCGCCCTCCACGTCTCCCGGGAGCCGGAGCTGGCGCGGCTGTTCCCGGACTGCGAGTGCGGCGCGGTGCCGCCGCTCGGCGCGGCCTACGGGCTGCCGACGGTGATCGACGCGAGCCTCGAGGCGCGCGACGAGATCTTCTTCGAGGGCGGGGATCACGAGACCCTCGTCCGGATGGCGGGCTCGACCTTCCTCGACCTGCTCGAGGACGCGACCGTCGCCGAGATCGCCTCCGAGAGCACCACGCTGCTCGCCGCCCTCGCGACCCGGGAACGCCTGCGCGGCCGCCTCGTCGCGGTCGGCCACGCGATCGGTGCCCCGGTCGGGACGGGCCGGCGCTGGACCCATCGCGTACGCCGGGAGCTGCGGGCCCTGTCCGCGGCGCTGGCCGCTCACGTCGAGGAGACCCGGCGCGAGGACGGCGTCCTCCGGGAGATCATCGAGGTCGCGCCGCGCCGCGCGCCCGACGTCGACCGGCTGGTCGCCGAGCAGGCGATGCTCCAGGCCGAGTGTGCGCGGCTCGAGGGGCTGCTCGAGGCCGGTGCCGGGGCGCTCTCCCTGCGGCGGCGGGTCCACCTCCTGCTCCAGCGTTTCGAGCACCATCGCCATCGCGGCGCGGACCTCGTCTTCGACGCCTTCGGCATCGACCTCGGCGGCGGCTGAGCCGGCCGGTGTCTCAACGTCGGGGCGCGTCGTGCCGATTCCGGGCCCGACGGGTGCCGTGCGCGGACGGCGCGCGGAACCTGACGGCGGGCGATCGAGCGAGGGCAGGGGCCGCGGCCCCGGGGAGAGGCGATGGAGCGCGTGAACGTCGTGATCGCGGGCGGGGGCATCATCGGATCGGCGGTCGCCTGGTCGCTGGCGGCGCGCGGGGTCCGGGACATCCACGTCGTCGACCTCGACCTCGCCGGCATCTACGCCTCGAGCGAGCTCAACGCCGGGGGCGTGCGCGCGACCTGGTGGCAGCCGGTGAACATCGAGACCTGCAAGCAGTCGCTCGACTTCTTCCGGACGCGCCGCGAGGAGTTCGGCTTCCGCGAGCAGGGCTACCTGTGGCTCTACGACGACCCCGACCACTTCGCGGTGGCGCGCGAGAAGAGCAAGCTCCAGAACCAGCGCGGGCTCGGCGTCGAGCTGCTCTCGCCGGGCGAGGCGGCGGCGCGCTGTCCGCTGCTCGACAGCAATCTCCACGAGCTGGTCGGCGCGACCTGGTCGCCGCGCGACGGGCTGATCAATCCGAACGCCATCCGCCGCTACTACCGCGCCGAGGCCGAGGCCCTGGGCGTGCGCTTCCGCAATCGCCATTACGTCGATGGGATCGTGACCCGGCGCGTCGACGGCGAGACCGGGACGCGGCGCGTCTGCGCGATCGACGTGATCGAGGTCGAGGGTGTCGACGCGGCGGACGAGTCCGGCGCGCTGCGTTCGATCCTGACGAGCCACCGCATCCCGCGCGAGCGCCGGCTGCGCGAGAGCCGGATCGAGTGCGACGTCCTCGTCAACTGCCTGGGCGCCTGGTCGACGGTCTTCTCGGGCAAGCTCGGGATCCGGGACGTGACCGAGGCGGTGCGCCGGCAGATCTGCCTCGTCGGCTTCGACCGCGCGGCGCTCTCTTCGCGGGTCGACTTCGATGCGCTCGGCATGGTCGTCGACGCGAGCGATCTCTACTTCCATCCCGAGGCGGGCCACGTGCTCGCGGGCTACTCGATCCCCGAGGAGGCGCCCGGCTTCGACTTCGCCTACGACGGGGCGGACTTCTTCGAGACCTTCGTCTGGCCGCGGCTCGCCCATCGGGCGTCGGCCTTCGAGCGCTGCGGCCACGTGCGCGGCTGGTCTGGGCTCTACGCCGTGACGCCGGACTGCAGCGGGATCGCGGGCTCCGTGCCCGGGATCGCGAACCTCTTCGAGGCCCACTCGTTCACCGGCCGCGGCGTGATGCAGTCCTACGGCGTCGCCCGCGCCCTCGCCGAGCGCATCGTCGACGGGCGCTCGAGCGCCTGCGACATCGGGCCGCTCGGCCGCCAGCGCTTCGCGACCCGGGAGAACTGGCTCCCGGAGACGCTCCACATCTGAGCGGCCGCGGGCGGGCGACGGCCCTCGCGAGCGCGCCGCTCCAGCCCGGAGCGGGCGGCTAGAGCCGCGTGCGCGCGGCGGTGGCGCCGGCCCGGCGGCCGAAGAAGGTCCCGTCGCCGAGGGAGAGCCCGCTGCTGTAGCCGCCGACGGCGACGCCCGAGGTCGAGCGGCCGGCGCCGTAGAGGCCGCGCATCGGCCGACCCTCGGGATCGAGGACGCGCCCGTCGACGTCCGTCGCGAGACCACCCAGCGTGAACACCGCATAGCGCGCGGTCTCGACGTTGCAGTCGATCGCGGCGAAGGGCGGCACGAGCAGCGGCTGCAGATACGGCTCGCGCTTCCCGAAGAGCGGATCGCTCCCCTGCTGGGCATGGCGATTGAAGAGCTCGATCGTCGACTCGAGGGCCCCCTCGGCGAGGCCGAGCTCCCGGCCGAGCTCCGCCGGCGTCTCGCCGACGGCACAGACCTCGAAGCCGTACTCGGGCTGCACGAAGATCGCGTCGTCGACGACCAGCCAGCAGTGGCCGTCCTGGCGCAGCAGCGCCGCGTCGCCGAGGCGGCCGTAGTAGGCGTCCTCGTTGATGAAGCGCTGGCCCTTCGCGTTGACGAGGATCCCGCGCTTGAGATCCCAGGGCTGGGTCACCGGCAGCGAGACCGAGACCTTGTCGAGGTGGCGCGTGCCGGCGCCGGCGCCCATGCCGAGGCGGATGCCCGAGCCGTCGTCCCCGTCGGCGGCGACGCGCATCTGGCAGCGGCGGGCCTCGGGACGGTAGGCGTCGAGCATCGCGTCGTTGAGCACGAAGCCGCCGGTCGCCAGCACGACGCCGCCGCGGACGCGGACGAAGCGGGACTTCCCGAAGGTCTCGAGGCGGGCGCCGGTGATCGTGCCGTCGCGCTCCTGCACGAGCGCGCTGCAGATCGTGTTGAAGGACTGCGCGGCCCCCGAATCGGCGACCGCCTTGCAGAGGGAGCTCATGACCTTGTGGCCGGCGGCGCCGGGGACGGCGGCGACGTGGCCCCGGGGCGCGGGCCGAGCCAGATCGCGGAAGGGCGCGACGTTCTCCGAGCCCGACCAGACGAGGCCGTCGTCGGTCGGCGGCTCGCCGGACTGGCCGTAGTAGAAGCTGTTCTTGTAGGGGACGCCCTGGGCGACGAGCCAGTCGAAGTGCTCGACCGTTCCCTCCGAGTAGAGCTGGATCTTCGCCTCGTCGCGGCCGAGGCCGACGGAGGCCATCAGGTACTTGTACATCTCCTCGGGCGAGTCCTCGAAGCCGCAGGCCTTCTGGAGCGCGGTGCCCCCGCCGAGGTAGATCACGCCGCCCGACATCGCCGAGGTTCCGCCGCCTCCGCCCGCGCGCTCGACGACGAGCGTCTTCGCGCCGGCGGCGACGGCGCCGAGGGCCGCCGCGGCGCCGGCGCAGCCGAGGCCGACGACGAGGACGTCGACCTGTTCGTCGAAAGAGGCGATCGAGCCGGCGTCGAGGATCTCGGTCTGCATGGGGACTCCCTTCATCGGCGCGCGCGTGGGCGCGGCGCTCGGGTCGAATCGATCGGCACCGGATCGGGGCGGCGCGTCGATCGCGCGCCGTCCCGCTCAGAGCCGGTAGCCACCGTCCACGCTGATCACCTGGCCCGTGATCGGCTCGCCCGCATCCGACGCGAGCAGCACGACCATCGGCCCGAGCAGCTCGGGCTCGAGGATGCGGCGCTGGGCGCTCTCGGCCTCCGCGCGCTGGCGGGCGGTCGCGGCGTCGATGCCCTGGGCGGCGCCGAGCTGATCGAAGGAGACGAGGTCGGTCGCGGTCCAGCCGGGGCAGACGCAGTTGACGGTGATCTTGTGGCGGGCGAGATCGACGGCGAGCTGCTTCGTCAGGCCGACGAGGCCGTGCTTCGCGGCGGTATAGGCGGGGCTCGCCGCGGCGTGCTTCGAGGCCCCGGAGCCGATCTGGATGATGCGGCCCCGGCCGCGGCTGCGCATCGAGGCGACGGCGGCCTTCGTGGTCCAGTAGGCCGAGGTCAGGTTCAACGTCAGGTTCGCTTCGAAGCGATCGTCGTCGCTCGAGAAGAGATTGGGATTGCCGCCGGCCGACCCGCCGACGTTGTTGACGAGGATGTCGAGACCGCCGAAGCGGGCGATCGCTTCGGCGACGGGCTTCGTCGCCTCGTCGCGGCTCATCGCGTCGGCGCGCACGGGGACGACGTCGAGCTCGGCGGCCGCGCGGTCGAGCTTCTCCTGGGAGCGCCCGGAGATCACGACCGCGGCGCCGGCCTGGCGGAGCGCCGCCGCGAGCGCCCGGCCGATGCCGCGGGAGCCGCCGGTCACGACGGCGACGCGGCCGGTCAGCACGCCGTTCGAGGGGGAGGACAAGGCTCGACTCCTTCCGATGCGCCCGGGCACGCGACTTCGCGTCGTGCCCGTGCGGCGCTCACTCGACCGGGTGGGGCACCGTCGGCGGCCACTCGCCGCCGCCGTGGACCTCGAGCGCCGCGCCGCTCACGTAGCTCGAGTCCCGGGCCGCGAGGAAGAGACAGGCGTGGGCGATCTCCTCGGCGTGGGCGAAGCGCCCGGCCGGGATCGCGCGCAGGATCTCGGCCTGGGTCGAGTCGTCGCCGAAGTGGTCGCCGGTCAGCTCCGTCGCGACGAGTCCGGCCACGATGCAGTTGACCCGGATCTTCGGGCCCCACTCGACGGCCAGCGTCGTCGTCGCGTTCATGAGCCCGGCCTTCGCTGCCCCGTACGCCACGCCCTTGGGCGTCGGCCGCAGGGAGCTGATGCTCACGATGTTGACGATCGAGCCGCCGTGCTCCCGGCCGGCCATGTGGGCGTGGACCTGCTGCGAGAGGACGAGCGGCGCCTGGAGGTTCAGCTCGAGGATCTTCTGGGTCAGCTTCGGCGAGCCCTCGGCGCTCGAGACCGCCGGCGCACCGCCGGCGTTGTTGACGAGGACGTCGATCCCGCCCGTCGCCTTCGCGCACTCCGCCAGCCAGGCGCGGGTCGCCTCGGGGTCGCGCACGTCGACCGCGGTCGCACGGATCCCGGCGTGTCGGTAGGGCTCCTCGACGAGTCGTCGGCTGCAGGTCTCGACCCGCGCACCGGCCTCCGCGAAGGCCTCGCAGATCTGGCGGCCGATCCCCCGCGAGCCGCCCGTCACCACCACCGTCTGTCCCGAGAAATCGAAACGCGTCCTGCCTGAGCCCACCGCTGCTCCCGTCCGAAGTCGACTAAATCTCGCAGGTTTGCGAATCTCGGCAACTCGCCCGACCACGCGTCCGACGGCCCGTCCGGACCCGCGTCCCGCGCTTCGCGGGGCCGGGCGCCGACCGGCTCGTCCAGCAAGGAGCTCCGCATGCAGGCCCAAGGCTCGAAGACGAGCACGATTCCCCGGATCATCAGCGTCGACGACCACGTGGTCGAGCCGGCGCACATCTGGGAGTCCCGGCTGCCGGCGCGCTTCCGGGACAAGGGGCCGCGGGTCGTGCTGCGGCCGCGCGGGGTGCCGCGACTGGTGGACGGCGTCTGGGTCGAGCGGCCGGGGGACGACGGTCCGCTCGCGGCCTGGTGGCACTACGAGGACCATCTCTACCAGATGCGCCTCATGATCGCGTGTCCCGGGCTGCGCCCGGAGGAGGTCAAGCCGATCGGGGTGACCTTCGACGACATCGCCCGCGGCTGCTTCGATCCCAAGGCGCGCCTCGCCGACATGGACCGCAACCACGTCGAGGCCTCGCTCTGCTTCCCGAACTACCCGCGCTTCTGCGGTCAGCTCTTCAACGAGCGCAAGGACCGCGAGCTCGCGAAGCTCTGCGTCGAGGCCTACAACGACTGGATGGTCGAGGAGTGGTGCGGCGGCTCGAACGGGCGGCTGATCCCGCTCTGCATCGTGCCGCTCTGGGACGCCGAGCTGGCCGCCGCCGAGATCCGCCGCAACGCGGCCCGGGGTGTGCGCGCGGTCGCCTTCTCCGAGCTGCCTTCCTGGCTCGGGCTGCCCTCGCTCCACGGCGACTACTGGGATCCCTTCATCCGCGCCTGCGAGGAGACGGGGACCGTCATCTGCATGCACATCGGCTCGGGGACGAAGACCGTCAACACCGCCCCGGACGCGCCGACGATCATGTCCTCGAACCTGATCGCCTGCAATTCCGTCGCCTCGATGCTCGACTGGATCTTCTCGGGCAAGCTGATCCGCTTCCCGAAGCTGAAGCTCCTCTACGCCGAGTGCCAGATCGGCTGGATCCCGTACTTCATCGAGCGCGCCGACGACACCTGGCAGACCCACCAGTGGGCCCAGGGCGAGACGCGGCTCCCGGATCCGCCGTCGACCTACTACCGCCGCAACGTCTTCAGCTGCTTCTTCAAGGACACCGTCGGCATCGACCTCGTCGAGCGCGTCGGCCTCGACCAGGTCATGTTCGAGACCGACTACCCGCATCAGGACGGCACCTTCCCGCATACGAAGGAGACGGCCGAGAAGCTCTTCGGTCATCTGCCCCAGGACCAGGTCGACAAGATCGCGCGCAAGAACGCGATCCGGCTCTTCGACCTTTCGCTCTGAGGGAGACCGACCCGTGCCGCTCACGCTGCCCGACTTCAATCTGAGCCCCGAGCAGGTCGAGTTCCGCGACACCCTGCGCCGCTTCTTCGAGGCGAACGCCCCGATGACCGAGACGCGGCGCGTGATGGCGTCGGGGGAGGGGATCTCGAGCGCGCTCTGGGAGAAGGCCGGCGCCGAGCTCGGCCTCGTCGGCCTCGCGATCCCCGAGGCCCACGGTGGCCAGGGCTTCGGCCTGAAGGAGCTCGCGATCGCCCTCGGCGAGGTCGGGCGCGCGCTCGCGCCGATTCCGCTCCAGGCCTCGGCGGCGCTCGCCGGTCGGGTGGTCGCGCGGGTCCTCGAGGCGAGCGGTGCGAAGGCGGATCGCTGGCTCGAGCCGCTGGCCGCTGGGCAGATCGCGACGCTGGCCTGGCTCGAGGACGGGGGCTCCTGGGAGCTCGGGCGTGTGCGTCTCGAGGCGAAGCCGTCGGGCTCGGCGTTCCGGCTGAGCGGGGAGAAGCGCCTCGTCCTCGACGGCGCCGTCGCGGAGCGCTTCTTCGTGGTGGCGCGGTCGGGCGGGGGGCTCGGGCTCTTCGCGGTGGACGCGGGGGCGCCGGGGCTCACGGTCTCGCGCCAGGAGGCCTTCGATCCGACGCGGCCCCTCGCGCGGATGCGCTTCGAGAACGTCGAGGTCGAGGCCGTCGGTGCGCCGGGCGAGGACCGGGCGGCGATCGAGCGCGGGCTCGAGGACGCGTCGGTGCTCGCGTGTGCGGAGATGATCGGGGGCATGCAGCGGGTGCTCGAGGCGGCCGTCGACTACGCGAACGCGCGCCATCAGTTCGGGCGGCCGATCGGCTCCTTCCAGGCGATCAAGCACAAGTGCGCCGACATGCTGATCGACTTCGAGGGCGCGCGGACGGCGGTCGAGGCAGCGATCGAGGCCTGCGATGCCGGCGACGGGGACGACGCCGCCGAGCGGGCGCTGCTCGCGGCGGTCGCGAAGGCGAAGACCGGCCCGGCCTACGTCCGCATGGCGATCGAGAACATGCAGATCCAGGGCGGCGTGGGATACACCTGGGAGTACGACGCCCATCTCTACTATCGCCGCGCCCAGTCCGGCGAGGTCTTCCACGGGCGCGCGAGCGATCACCACGACCGCATCGCTCGGCTGCTGGCCTCGTCTGCGGCCGCGAGGACGGCGGCCGGACGGGCGGTGGCCGCGGGGGGAGGTGCGCGATGAAGCGACGAGCGGATACGCCGCAGGAGGCCGCCTTCCGGGCCGAGGCCCGGGCCTGGCTCGAGGCCCACGCGAAGCGCAAGAACGGCATCGACGACTGGTCGAACGGGCCCCGCGAGCACACGGTCGAGGCCGAGGACGAGTACTGGCGCCGCATGAAGGCGTGGCAGCGGACGCGCTTCGACGGGGGCTGGGCGGCGATCACCTGGCCGAAGGAGTTCGGCGGGCGCGGTGCGTCCCCGATCGAGGCGATCATCTTCGCAGAGGAAGTCGCGGCCTTCGACGTCTCGAGCGGCTTCATCGACGCGGCGGTCGGCCTGATCGGGCCGGCGCTGATCCGCTTCGGGACGCCCGAGCAGCGCGCGCGCTACCTGAAGCCGATGCTGCGCGGCGACGAGATCTGGTGCCAGCTCTTCAGCGAGCCCGAGGCCGGCTCGGATCTCGCGGCGGTGCGGACGCGGGGCGTCGTCGACGGCGACGACCTCGTGCTGAACGGCCAGAAGGTCTGGACGACCAGCGCGCAGTACGCCGACTGGGGCTTCATCGTCTGCCGGACGAATCCCGACGTCCCCAAGCACGACGGCATCACCTTCGCGATGGTCGACATGCGCCAGCCCGGCGTCGAGGTCCGCCCGCTCGTCACGATGAAGGGCGATCGCCACTTCAACGAGGTCTTCTTCAAGGACGTGCGGACCCCGCTCACGAACGTCGTGAACGGCCTCGGCCGCGGCTGGCCCGTCACGACCTTCGTGCTCATGAACGAGGGCGCGAGCATCGGCACGACGAGCCACGGCCGACTGCGCGTCGCCGATCTCGTCGCGGACGCGGTCGCCTCCGGCCGCATCGAGGAGCCCGTCGTGCGCGAGAAGCTCGGCGTGGGCTACGTCGAGGAGCGCGTGCTCGAGCTGCTGCAGACGCGGCTCAAGGGGGCGATCCTCGACGGGCGGCGGCCCGACGTCGACGGGTCGGTGCTCAAGGTCTTCACCGCCGAGAGCGGTCACCGCAAGGCCGAGCTCGCCGCCTGGCTGCAGGGCGCCGAGGCGCTGCTCGCGGGCCACGACGCGCCGATGGAGGGGCGCTGGCAGGACAGCCTGCTCGGCCGCGGCGCGACGACCGTCGGCGGCGGGACCGTCGAGGTCCACCGCAACGGTCTCGGCGAGCGCGCCCTCGGCCTGCCCAAGGAGCCGCGCTTCGACCGCGACCGCCCGTTCAAGGATCTGCGCGTGAGCGGGCAGTGAACGGTGGGGCGGACCGCGCTGGCCGAGCGCGCCCGCCCTCGACCCGCCCGGATCCCGCCGCCCTCTCTCGAAGGAACCCAACCGCAACGAGGAGCCCGACATGCCCGAAGCCCATCAGCCCGCCGCCGTGCGACCCGCCCTCTCGCTCCAGCCCCCGAACTTCGCCGCGAAGGATCCCGGCATCGGCGGCTGGCGCCATCTCTTCGACCAGGCGCGCGGCGCCGACGCGGCGGGCATCGATCGCCTCGTCGTCTCCGACCACGTCGTCCTCGGCGAGCAGCTCGGCAACTACGCCGATCCCAAGAAGGGCGGCATCAAGGGTGGCGTCCAGCCGACCGGGCCCGACGGCCAGTGGCTCGATCCGATCGTCGTTCTCTCGATGTGGGCGGCGGTCACGAAGCGCACCCGCTTCCTGACCGGCATCCTGATCGCGCCGCTGCGCCGCCCGGCGACCCTCGCCAAGCAGCTCGCGACCCTCGACACCCTCTCCGAGGGACGCCTCGACATCGGCGTCGGCGTCGGCTGGCAGCGCGAGGAGTACGAGGCGAACGGGATCGAGTACGAGGGCCGCGGCAAGCTCCTCGACGAGACCCTCGAGATCTGCCAGACCCTCTGGAAGAACGAGTCGGCGAGCCACCGTGGTCGGATCGCGAACTTCGACAAGATCCACCTCAACCCGAAGCCCGTGCATCCCTGCGGCGTGCCGTTCTGGATCAGCGGGACGCTGAACCCGAACGTCATGCAGCGCATCGTCAAGTACGGCAGCGGCTGGATTCCGTGGGGCGACGACGGGATGAACCCGCTCGAGGGCATCAAGAAGATCCGCGAGGCCCTGACCAAGGCTGGCCGCAGCATCGAGGGCTTCGAGGCCACCAGCTACATCCCGATCGCCTATGGGGCGGACAAGAAGATCGACGTCGAGAAGACGATGTCGGTCGTGCCGGCGATGGTGGCGGGCGGGCTCACCGACCTGCGCGTGACCCTCGACCTGCCGAAGAGCCAGGCCGCGGTCGAGGACCTGCTGACTCCCCTCGTCCAGGCCTTCCGCAAGGCGGCGGGTCGGCGCTAGGCGCCGGGCCGGCGGTGCATCAGCGCAGGAAGTCCGGCGCCTCCTGCATCAGGACGTCGAAGAGCGGCTTGAAGCTGATGTGCCCGGTGCCGTGCTTGCCGACGAGCTCCGCCGTCGCCTTGGCGTGGTGGGGATCGATCGGCACCGTCCTGCCCGCGGCCTCCGCGAGCAGCTGGGCCTGACAGCTGCGCTCCATCGTGACGTACCACCACGCCGCCTCGTCGACCGTGCGGCCGACGGTGAGCAGACCGTGGTTGCGCAGGATCACGGCCTTGTGCTGGCCGAGGGCGGCGCCGATGCGGTCGGCCTCGGAGAGGTCCGTCACGACGCCGGTGTAGTCGTCGAAGAGCGCGTGGTCCTGGTAGAACGCACAGGCGTCCTGGGTCAGCGGATCGAGCAGGCGGCCGAGCATCGACCAGGCCTTGCCGTGGAGCGAGTGGGCGTGGGCGGCGGCGACGACGTCGGGGCGCGCCTTGTGGATCCGGGAGTGGATCGCGAAGGCTGCCTGGTTGAGGAGCCCGTCGCCCTCGAGGATGTTCCCCGCGTCGTCGACCTTGATCAGGTCCGAGACGCACATCAGCTTGAACGAGCGGCCCGCCGGATTGACCCAGAAATGGGTCGGATCGAAGGGGTCGCGCGCGGTGATGTGGCCGGCGAGGCCTTCGTCGAAGCCGAGCCGCCCGAAGATCCGGAGCGCCGCGGCGAGCTTCGTCTTGCGCTCGACGAGCTCCTCCTCGGGCGGGCGCGGGGCGGCGTTCATCATCGCGAGCATCGCAGTCTTGAGGCGTTCCTCTCCGGTCATGGCTCCTCCTCCTCGGGCGCGCGGGCGGCGGGACGGCGCCCTCCGGCGAGCATGGCGCGGGACGGCGCGAATGCCAGGGGTGGTGCCGCGTCCGCTGCGGTGGCTGCGCCGCGGGCCCGGCCGGGGCTCGGGGCGGGCGCGGGTTGCGGGGGCAGGGAGGGCCCCACACCCTTCGGCCCCGTCGGCGCATCGGGCGGCCGTCGGAAGCCGTGCGGGAGGAGGTCGCGACGATGAGGGTCCATCACGTTCCGGGCTCGCGCTCGTGCCGGGTGATCTGGCTGCTCGAGGAGCTCGGTGGGATCGAGTACGAGGTGGAGACCTATCGCCTCGGCGATCCGCGCCTGCGCTCGCCGGCATACCGCGCGCTGAATCCGGCCGGGAAGGTCCCGACCCTCGAGGATGCGGGCGTCGCCTTCCACGAGTCGGGGGCGATCGTGCAGTACCTGCTCGAGCGCCACGGGCGCGGTCGGCTCGAGCCCGCGGTCGCCTCGCCCGCGCGCGGGCCGTACCTGCAGTGGATGCACTGGTCCGAGGCCTCGCTGATGCCGCCCCTCGGCCAGATCAACGCCCACAAGTTCGTGCTGCGCGAGGCGGATCGCATCCCCGCGGCGCTCGACCTCGCGCGCCGGCAGCTCGCGCGGGTCGTCGAGCAGCTCGATCACGCCCTGGCCGGCGTCGACCATCTCGTCGAGGATCGCTTCACCGCCGCGGACCTGATGGCCGGCTACGGCATCGCGCTGGCCCGTCTGGTCGGGGAGCTGCCGGCGGGGATGGCCGCGGTGGAGGCCTGGTTCGAGCGGCTCTCGCGTCGGCCCGCCTTCGAGCGGGCCCTGGCCGGCGGGTTCGGCGGCGGCTGAGCGGTGCGCGGCGGACGTGCTCCCGGCCCGCTCCCGGCCCGACTCTTGACGGTAGAACGTGTTTCACGCAGGCTCCTCGCCCCGAAGCGATCCTCCATCTCCGCTTCGCATCAGGAGCCCGCCCATGACCCAAGCGACTGCCTCCTCCGACCTGCTCGAGAAGGCCAGGTCCCTGCGCCCGTTGATCGAGGCGGAGGCCGATGCCAGCGATCGCGAGCTGACGCTGACGAAGCCGGTGATCGAGGCGTTCACGCGAACCGGTCTCTTCCATCTGATGGTTCCGAAGGCCCTCGGCGGCGCGGAGGCCGACTGCAAGACGATCCTCGACGTCTTCGAGGAGCTCGCCCACATGGACGGTTCGATCGGCTGGTCCCAGATGGCCAACGCCAGCGCGACCTCCTACTGCGCATATCTCGATCGCGAGGCCGCGAAGGAGATGGTGGGCGGCAAGCCCGACGCGGTCTTCGCCGGGCAGTTCGCGCCCCGGGGCTCGATCAAGCGCGACGGCCAGGGCTTCCGCCTGTCGGGCGAGTACGGCTTCGGCTCCGGCAGCGGCCACGCCGCCTATCTCGGCGGGGGCGGCTTCGTGATGGGCGACAACGGCGCCCCGGAGATCCTTCCGAGCGGGCTCCCCGCCTATCTCTGTTATTTCGTGCCGAAGTCGAAGGTCGAGATGAAGGGCGGCTGGGACGTGATGGGCCTCAAGGGGACGGGCAGCTTCGACTACCGCGTCCCCGAGCAGGTCGTCGACCCGCGCTGCTCGTTCTACCTCTTCGAGCCCACCGTCCGCACCGGCGGACCCTTCTACGGCCTCGGAGCCACCGCCCTCGCGGGCCTCGGCCACGCGGGTTGGGGGCTCGGCGTCGCGCGTCGCGCCCTCCACGAGATCGTGCTGATCGCCCGCGGCGGGCGCTCGCGCCTCGGCTCGGCGGCGCTGATCGACCAGCAGGTCTTCCGGCGCGACCTCGGCGAGCGGATCTTCGCGCTGCAGTCGGTGCGCACGCTGGCCCACGAGGTCTACGGGCGCATGGAGCGGCGTCTCCACGCCGGCGAGAAGCTCGCGAAGATCGACAACGACGAGATGATGGGCGCCGTCGCCTACCTGACCCAGGTCTGCGAGGAGATCGTGCTCTGGGCCTACCGCAACGCCGGGAGCCAGGGGCTGCGCAACCCGAGCGTGATCCAGCGCTGCTTCCGGGACATGATGACCGGCGGCCTCCACGTCTTCGTCGATCGGCGCAGCTACGAGGAGTTCGCGAAGGGCAAGCTCGGCGTCGCCTAGGGCTGCGCCTCGAACGGCGGATCCTCTTCCAGAGAACGGGAGCGAGCATGGATTTCGGATTGAGCGAAGAGCAGGAGATGCTCCAGGAGACGCTGCGGGGCTTCGCCGAGAAGGAGTGTCCGACGACCCGCGTCCGCGAGCTCTTCGACGGAGGGCAGGGACACGATCCCGCGCTCTGGTCGGGGCTGGCGGAGATGGGCGTCGCGGGGCTCGCGATCCCGGAGTCGTTCGGCGGCGCCGGGCTCGAGCTGCTCGACGTGGCGCTGGCGGCGGAGATCCTCGGCTGGGCCGGGATGCCCGGTCCCTTCCTCGGACATTCGATCGCGTCGCTCGCGGTGGGGGCGAGCGGGAGCGATGCCGAGAAGAAGGCGATCCTGCCGGCGCTCGCGAGCGGCGAGCAGATCGCGACGGTGGCGCTGCAGGAGGACGACCAGGGCTTCGGGCCGGCCGACTGGCAGGCGCGCTTCGCCGACGGACGCCTCGACGGATCCAAGCTCATCGTCTCCCACGCGGCGATCGCCGATCGCTTCCTGGTCGGGGTCGCCGGCGGACGCTTCGCCTGGGTCGACGCGAAGGCGCCCGGGATCCCGCTCGAGGATCAGGGCGGCGTCGACCGCGGCCGGCCGATCGCGAAGGTTCGCTTCGAAGGGACGCCGGCCCAGCTCCTCGCGGGCGGGGCCGAGGCGAGCGAGCGGGCCCTCGATTCGGCGTCCGTGCTGCTCGCGGCCGACGCGTTCGGCGCGGCGACGCGGCTGATCGAGCTCGACGTCGCCTACGCCCAGTCGCGCCAGCAGTTCGGCCAGCCGATCGCCCAGTTCCAGGCGATCAAGCACGCGATCGCGCGCATGGGGACCGAGATCGAGCCGAGCCGCGGCATGTGGTGGGTTGCGGCGCACGCCCTCGATCGCGGCCACGCCGACGCCTCGCGTCAGGCCTCGATCGCGAAGGCCCACGTGACCGATCGCGCGATGGAGACCGCGCGCCAGTCGGTCGAGCTCCATGGGGGCTACGGATTCACCTGGGAGTGCGAGGTCCAGATGTGGTTCAAGCGGATCATGTTCGACCGCTCGGCCCTCGGGACCCCCGAGCAGCACCGCGAGCGCCAGGCGCGCCTGGGAGGTTGGTAGGCCATGGATCTGACGTACAGCGCCGCCCACGAGGCGTTTCGCGAGCGCGTGAAGGCGTTCCTGAAGGGCTGGCCGCTCCAGGGCGCCGAGTCGAAGCTCCCGCTGGCCGAGCAGGAGGCGATCTTCCGCCAGCGCGGGATCGAGCAGGGCTTCGTCTACCGCCACGTTCCGAAGCGCTATGGGGGCTCGGAGCAGCCGCGGGACGCGATCGAGGATCAGATCATCCAGGAGGAGTTCCACCGCGCCGGCGCCCCGCGCGACCTCACGACCCAGGGCGCGGGCATGCTGGTGCCGACCCTGCTCGAGTTCGGGACCGAGGAGCAGAAGGCCCGCTACATCGCGCCGGCGCTGCGCGGCGAGGAGAACTGGTGCCAGGGCTACAGCGAGCCGGGCTCGGGCAGCGACCTCGCGTCGCTCCAGTGCCAGGCGAGACTCGAGGGCGACGAGTGGGTCCTGAAGGGACAGAAGATCTGGACGAGTGCCGCCCAGCGGGCCCACATGATGTTCGGCCTGTTCCGGACGGAGCCGAACGCGAAGAAGCACGAGGGCATCTCGTATCTGCTCGTCCCGATGAACACGAAGGGCATTGAGGTCCGGCCCCTGCGCGAGATGACCGGCGGCTACGAGTTCAACGAGGTCTTCTTCGACGACGCGCGCATCCCGGCCGGCAACATCGTGGCGGCGCGGGGGCAGGGCTGGCAGGTCTCCCGTGCGACCCTGGTCCACGAGCGCAACCTGATCGGGAATCCCTTCATGATGCGCGAGGCCTTCCAGGAGCTGGTCGAGCTCGCGCGCGGGCGCCGGCGGAACGGGCGGCCGGCGATCGAGGATCCCTACGTGCGCCAGCGGCTCGCCGAGATCGAGGGCTACGTCCGGGCGAGCGAGACCTCGAACCTGCGCCAGTTCAGCGCGGCGCAGCGGGGCGACATGGCGAAGGTCATGCGCCCCGTCCTGATGAACAAGGTCTACTCGACGGACACGATGCAGCGGATCGCGCGCTGCGCCTACGATCTGATCGGCGGCGACGGCGTTCTCGCACCGCGGGAGGAGGAGCTGCATGGCTGGGGGCGTCGGTCGACGCCGTCGGGCTGGGTGCTCCAGTACATCTTCTCGATGGGGCCGGCGATCGCGGGCGGGGCGACCAACATCCAGCTCAACATCATCGGCGAGCGCGGCTACGGCCTGCCGCGGGATCTGCACCGCGGGAAGTAGGCCGGTCGGCGGTCGGGTCGGGGGGCGAGGCCCCTGCGATCGGGGCAGGGCGATCGGACAGGAAGCTCAAGGCCGTCCCGGGCCGGGCCGATCCGCTCTGCCATGGATGCCGATCTCTCGAAGGCGTGCTGGCGGGCGGGGGCGAAGCTCCTGGTGGGCTTCGCCGTGATCGGGGCCGTCGTCGGCATCCGGATCGTGACGGCGAAGCCGACCGGGATCGACGCCGAGCTCGCCGAGCTCGCCGAGCTCGAGCGCTTCGAGGCCGAGCAGGCCGCGGCGGCATCGGCTCCGTCCGCGACTGCTTCCGCGACTGCGCCGGAATCCGACGGTGTCGCCGGGGACGAATCGAGCGTCCCGACCCCGATGGCCGCGACGGGGGACCTCGTCTCCTCGGACCCCGATCGCATGGTGCGCTGCCATCTCGCGGGCCCGGTCCAGTTCATGCGCGCCGCCGACTGCGGGATCCGCGGTGGTCGGGTCGAAGAGCTGCCGCCGCCCGAGCCCGAAGATCCGACCGCGACGCGCACCACGCCCTGAGCCCCGGTCCCGGCGCCGACCTGCCTGAGGGCCCACCCGCCTGAAACGCCGCGACGCAGAGGGTGCCCCTCGCGCCCGGACGCCTCCGCGCTTCGCTCGTCCGTCCCTCCGTCTCTCCGTCCCTCCGCGCGACGCGCGCTCGGCTCCGCGATCGCTCGCGCACCGAGCCCCGGGTCCGCCATCCCCGCGCGTCGCCGATCCGCCAGCTGGGCGGGAGGGGACCGTCGATCCGGCCGATGGCCAATTCTTCCGATCTCGGATTGCAGCCTGAAAGCATCGCCTTCACCGGGAAACGTTCGCGTTTCGGGCCTGCCGGCGGAGCGCGTCGAGGGCGCCGGTGAGACTCAATCCAGGCCACTCCGAGACGCCGCGCCCGCCGGCAGGTGCGGTGCGACGGAGTGGCATCGGCCTTGCACTGGGCATTCGGCGCAGGCGTAGCCCGTCGGCGCAGGGGACACGGTCCGCGCCGTGTCGAATTCCGCGAATCAGGAGAATCCAGCATGGGATTGCGAGTCAACTCGAACATCAGCTCGATCAATGCGCAGCGCAATCTGGTCAACACGACCGATCGCCTGCAGAAGTCGCTCCAGCGGCTGTCGTCGGGGATGCGGATCAGCCGGGCCGCGGACGACGCCGCCGGTCTCGGCATCTCCGAGTCGTTCCGATCCGAGATCCGCAGCCTCCAGCAGGCGCAGCGCAACGCGAACGACGGGATCTCGATGCTGCAGATCGCGGAAGGCGCGCTCAACGAGACGAGCTCGATCCTGATCCGCCTGCGCGAGCTCGCGATCCAGTCCGCCAACGGAACCCTCGGCCAGCCCGAGCGCGCGACGGTCGATCTCGAGTTCCAGGGCCTCCTCTCCGAGGTCGATCGCATCGCCTCGGTGACCGAGTTCAACGGCCTGAAGGTCCTGCAGTCGGGCAATCCGATCACGTTCCAGGTCGGGACCAACAACACGACCGACGATCGCTTCACCGTGAGCTCGGTGAACGCGACGGCGAGCGGCATCGGCATCGCGGGTCTCAGCGTCTCGACCGCGAGCGGCGCACTGTCGGCGCTCGGTCTGCTCGACAGCGCGGTGGGCCAGGTCGCGGCGCTGCGCGCGACCTTCGGCACAGCCCAGAACCGGCTCGAGTCGACGATCCGCTCGATCGCCATCGCGGTCGAGAACACCTCGGCGGCCGACTCCCGGATCCGGGACGTCGACTTCGCCTCGGAGACGGCGGAGCTGACGCGCAATCAGGTCCTGCAGCAGGCCGGCATCTCGGTCCTCGCCCAGGCGAACGTGTCGAGCCAGTCCGCGCTCAGCCTGCTCCAGCGCTGATCCCGACGAACGCCGGGCGGGCCGTCCTCGAGGCGCCCGCCCGGCGTCGCCGCGCGGGCGCTTCGGGCCCGTGCAGGCGGCCCATCGCCCGGCTGCGGGCGATGCGCAATCCCGCGGCAGCTTCGCGGTCTCCTTGCGGCAATCCGGCGAGGCAAGCGCCTGCGCCGGGCGAGTCGGATCGAATCGTCGAATTTTCCCTCCGCTTCGCGCCACGCACGGCTCGAAACGGTCACTCCCTCAATGTCGGTGTGGGGAGACCCTGCCGATCTCTGGGAACCGGGACACGGCATCGTGCTCGCTCGCGAGCGCGGGGAGATTGCCGCTTTGTCTCGTACGCATGCTGCTGCTGCGGTGTCCGTCGCTGCCGACCTCTACGCTGAATCCGCTGCCGAATCGATCGAGAGCTTCCCGAAGCCCGATTCCAACGCTCGCGCGAGGAGCCGTCGGAGATCCGAGGCCGAAGCGAGCGACCAAGCGCCGCCGGGCGACCCCGTGGCTGCGGCCTCGAATCCGGCCGCTGCGGCCCCGAAGAAGCGATCGACCCGCAAGCCGGGCCGCCCGCAGGCCGAGCGTGCGCCGGCGGTGCGCGTCGCGACGCTGACGGACCAGGAGCTGCTCGAAGGGCTGCGCGGGGGCAGCGAGTGGCATTTCGGCGAGCTGTACCACCGCTATTTCCAGCGCATCTACAACTTCGTCTACGCCCGGGTGCGCAATCACGTCGAGTGCGAGGAGATCGTCCAGGAGACGTTCATCGCGGTCTTCCGCTCGTTCGAGAACTACCGCGGCCAGTCGTCGCTCCTGTCCTGGATCTACGGCATCGCGAAGAATACGACCAACAACGCGTTGCGACGGGCCCGGACCCAGAACGAACGGGTCGACCTCGTCGAGGAAGGCGAGCTGTTGCCGAGCGCGGCGCTCGCAGTCCACTCCCCCGACGACATCCTCGATCTGCACCGCTTCGGCGACGAGCTGAGCGAGCGGCTCGAGCAGATCGCGGACTGGCAGGCCGAGATCTTCGCGATGCGCCATTTCGAGAACCTCTCGATCCCCGAGATCTCGAAGCGGACGCAGCGCTCCAGCGACGCCGTGCGCTCGAGCCTCTACCGCGTGAAGCGGATCTTCTTCGAGACGGCCCAGCCGGGCAGCAGCGCGAGCCTGTCCGCGGAGGACCGTGCATGAAGAGGGTTGGAGGGGACGGCATCCACGCGGGTGTGCGGCGCCCGCGGGCCGAGGATCGTCCGGGGTCGCCCCGGTCGGGCTGGCTCCGACCGCTCGCCCTGGCGGCACCGCCTTCGGCGGAGGCGATCCGCTCGGTCGGCTTCACGGGAGCCCGGGCGCGGGACTTCGAGGATTTCGTCGAGGCCGATGGCGGCTTTTCCGCGCTGGTGCGGACGCGTCCGGATCCGGGCTTCCGCGAAGGGCTGCGCCGGCGTCTCTGGCGGATCCACGTCCTGAAGCGCGCCCATCGCGGCTTCGAGCGGAACTAGCGCTCTCCGCGCCGGTCGCGGGCGGTCGACCGTGGCCCGAGGATCGTCGACGAGGCGGCGGGGAGCCGTCCCTCAGGTCATCTCGAGCGCGCGGGCCATCACGATCTTGCCGGATCGGACCAGGTCGACGATCTGCTCGGGGGTGAAGAGCGAGACCATCGCGTCGAGCTTCTCGCTGCTGCCGTAGACGCGCAGGATCACGCTCTCGGGCGCGTAGTCGACGACCTTCGCGTTGAAGTGCTCGGCGATCTCCAGCACGTCCCGCCGCGAAGACCCTGCGCAGCGGACCTTGATCAGCGCGATCTCGGTCTCGTAGCGATCGCTGGTCGTGTGGTCGAGCGCATGCACGACGTCCACCAGCTTCGAGAGCTGTCGGATCATCTGCTCGAGGATCGCGACGTCCCCCGAGCAGGTCACGGTCATCCGCGAGAAGCCCGCCTCCGCCGACGGCGAGACGACGAGGCTCTCGATGTTGTAGCCGCGGCGCGAGAACACCATCGCCACGCGGACCAGCACGCCGGGGGCGTCGCGCACGAGCAGCGAGATCGTGTGCAGGTTTGCGCTGATGGGGGCCGCCGTCGCGGCGGGCGTGCGCGCCAGGGCGCGGCGGCGGGACGGGGTCTCCATCGGAGTCGGACTGGCCATGCGGAACCTCGATCGGTGCTCGTCGGAGCGGGCGGTTCGGAAGGGGATGGGGAGGTCGGAGAGCGGAGCAGCCCCGGTCGGACGCGGCCGGGGCAGGGCGCCGGCCGCGCCATCCGGGCGCGGATGGGGGTCTCAGGTGCTGCCCGTGGGCTTCGCCATCTGCTCCTTGGGCTTCTCGATGATCATGCCGGACAGGGGTGCCCCGGCCGGGATCATCGGGAAGACGTTGTCCTCCTTCACCACCTCGGCGACGACGACGCAGGGGCCCTCGTCGTAGGCGTGGGCCTTGGCGAGGATCTTGTCGACGTCGGCGGGGCGCCGGATGCGCCAGGCCTTCACGCCGTAGGCCTCCGCGAGCTTGACGAAGTCGGGATTGCCGACCAGGTCGACGCCGGAGAGCCGGTTCTCGAAGAACAGCTCCTGCCACTGCCGGACCATGCCCAGGAAGTTGTTGTTGATGATGAGGCACTTGGCCGGGAGCTTCTGGATCGCGGCCGTCGCGAGCTCGGCCTGGGTCATCTGGAAGCCCCCGTCCCCGACCACCGCCCAGACCTTCTTGTCGGGACAGCCGAGCTGCGCACCGAGGGCGGCCGGGAAGCCGAAGCCCATCGTGCCGGCACCGCCCGACGAGATCCAGTGGCGGTTCGTCGTCGAGAGACAGAACTGCGCCGCCCACATCTGATGCTGCCCGACGTCGGTCGTGATGATCGCGTCGCCGCGGGTGACGGCATGCAGCCGGTCGAGCACGTGCTGGGCGCGCAGGCCGCCCTGCTTCGCATAACGGAGCGGATAGCGCTGGCGCCAGACCTCGCACTGATCGAGCCAGGCCTTGGTGTCGGCGGGGGAGACGAGCGGGATCATCTCCTCGAGCACGAGCCGGGCGTCGCCGGCGATCGCGACGTCGGGCTTCACCATCTTCCCGAACTCGGCCGGGTCGATGTCGATGTGGATCTTGACTGCGTCGACGCAGAACTCGTCGAGCTTGCCGGTGATGCGGTCGTCCCAGCGCGCACCGATCGCCATGATCAGGTCGCAGTGGTCGACGGCCTTGTTGGCGTAGGCGGTGCCGTGCATGCCGAGCATGCCGAGATGGAGCGGATGCGTTTCGTCGGCGGCCCCCTTGCCGAGCAGCGTGTTGACGATCGGCGCCCGCAGCTTCTCCGCCAGCCGGATCACCGCCTTGCCCGCGCCGGAGATGACCGCGCCGTGCCCGACGTAGAGGATGGGTCGCCTGGCGTTCGTGAGCAGGTCCGCTGCGCGTCGGATGGCCGCCGCGTCGCCGTGGGTCGGCACCGTGTAGCCGGGGAGGTGGATCTCGTCGACGAAGGGAGCGTCGCAGGGCCCCTGCGTCACGTCCTTCGGGAGATCGATCAGGACCGGGCCCGGCCGACCGCTCGTCGCGATGTGGAACGCCTCGCGCGTCGCGCGCGGGATGTCGCTCGCCTTCTTGAGCAGGTAGCTGTGCTTCACGACGGCGTAGGTGATGCCCGTGACGTCGGCCTCCTGGAAGCCGTCCTTGCCGAGCATGGACGTGATCGTCTGACCCGTGAGCACGATCATCGGGACGGAATCCATGTGGGCCGTCAGGAGACCCGTCACCGTATTGGTCGCGCCGGGGCCGGACGTGACGAGCACGACGCCGGGCTTGCCGGTCGCCCGGGCATAGCCGTCGGCCATGTGGGCCGCGCCCTGCTCGTGACGGACGAGGATCAGCTTGATGTCGGAGTCGACGAGGGCATCGAAGATGGGCATGGCGGCGCCGCCGGAGTACCCGAAGATGTATTCGACGCCTTCTCGCTCGAGGCACTGGATCAGCTTCTCAGCTCCGGTCGGCACTCTGGGCTCCATCGGGACTTCCTTCCTCACGCGTTTCCTTGCGCGCTCTCGTCTGCCACGAATCGCGGCTCCGATCGATCGGCGAGGCCGCTCCATGCCCTTCATGGGTCATCTTCGAGATCGAAGCAGGCGCGTCGGGTCCGTGTTTCGATCCCTCGGCGGCAGATTCAGGTCACCGGATCGCCATGATGGCTCGTTCAGTCGCTCAGTGGTGGATCTTTCCCGGATGACTCGAAGCGGACAGGCCTCGCTTGCGCAATCTTTGCACAGATCGATCGGAAGAGCATGGCTCGGGCTGTTCATTTCTTCGAAAGATTCCTCATCAAAGGACAAAGTGGGTGGGTCTGGGCAGAATGCTTCCTAAAAACGACCCATCGGTTGAGAAAGAGGCGGACCAGGACGGGGTATTTCTCGAAAAGTGGCCTCTGATTCAGGTATCCAGGCTTCGTGACGATCACGGCGGGAGGCGGGGTGGCCCGGCTCGGCCCGCGAAGCGCGCTGGCCCCCCGGGCGAAACCCGTCGAGACCGGGTACCTTGCGCAAGACGTAGGCAGTGGGCGTGCGGAGGACGGCTCGGGCGCGATCCGCTGGGCGTCCGACCTGCGTTCGAAGCGATCGGGAGCGAGGGGGTCGGGGATCACGGCGAGCCCCTTTGCCGCGCGGCGCGGCGATCGGGGTGAACGGGGCACGACGCCCGGCCGATAGGTGGGTCAGTTCCACGCCACGAGGAGCCCGTCATGCAGCAATCCAGTCGAGCGCGAAGTCCCCGGAAGATCCTGCGCAGCCTGCGCCGAGGCCTCTTCGCCGTCGTTGCGCTCGCGCTGATCGCCGTCGCCGCCGCCACGCCGGTGGAGGCCGACGAGTACGACGAGAAGAGCTCGGGCCATCCCCTGCGGATCGTCGCCTACGTGCTCCATCCGGTCGGCGTCGCCATCGACTATCTGCTGCTGCGCCCGGCGCACTGGCTCGGCAGCCACGAGCCGCTGAAGACGATCTTCGGACACGAGGACTGAGTGGGGGCAACGCTGGCCTGGATCGCCCGCCGGCTCCGGGCCGCACCCACGGCAGCGTGGGCCGTCGTGCTCGCGCTGTCGATCGCGCCGGCTTCCCTGGCCGACGCACCGGATCTCCACTGGCTCGACGGAGATCCCGGCCAGATCCTCCATGTCCAGGGCATGACCTTCGTCGCGAGCGAGGGCTCGCAGAACGAGATCATGGTGCGCGCCGAGCGTGCCCGCTTCTACCCCGCTCGTCAGGTGGCGGACCTCGAGGAGGTCCACGTCTCCGTCGCGCCCGGCGAGGGCCGGACGGGCTTCGAGATGCGCTGCGAAAAGGGGCGCCTCAATCTGGCCACCCAGTCCTTCGTCGCGGAGGGCGACGTCGCCGGCACGATCGAGGGCGGGCGGAGCTTCGAGGCGCGCTGGGTGGCCTATGATGACGCCAGGCGGGTTCTCTACACGGACGAGCCCGTCGTGATCGTCGAGAAGGGCGGGAGCTATCGCGGGGGTGGCTTCCGCTATTTCGTGGACGAGCAGCGCTTCCGCCTCGAGGGCGGGGCGTCCATCGTGCGAGAGCCATGATCGACAGTCCGATCCGCCACCGCGGCCCCCGCGCCGAATCCCCGTCCCGACTGCGCCGGCGGCCCGGTCCGTCGAGGCGTCTCGCCGCCCTGCTGGCCGCGCTGCTCGTCGGCGGAGGCGGAGGGCTCGTGAGCGCGTCGAGCGCGCGGGCCGCCGAGGTCGCGACCGCGGTCGGCTCGGGGCTCCGCATCGCGATCGCGCCCTTCGTGGGGGAAGAGGGCGACGAAGCGATCTCGCAGCTGCTCGCGGTCCGCTTCGAGCGGCTCGGGGTCGAGCGGCTGCGCTCGCCCGGGAGCTTCGCCGCCGAGCGCGAGTTCGATCCGCGGGCGGAGGTGGTCCGGACCTGGGCCCAGCAGGCCGAGGTCGACTCGATCGTCGTCGGACGGATCGGGCAGGTTCGGCCCCGCTCCGAGGTCCGTCAGGTCGAGGCGGTCGTGCGCTCGGGGCATTCCGGCGCGGAGCTGTTCCGGCATGCCGTGCTCGTCCCCGCGCGTGCGGGGCTCGGATCGGCCCTCGATCAGCTCGCCGCCGCGATCGTGCGCGACCTCGGCGGGGATCCGCTCGTCGAGGTCCAGACGCCGACGGCGACCGTTCCGCCTCCGGTCTCGGCGGGCCAGGCCTCCGAGGTCGCGGCGAAGCCGGAGCCGCGGGCGGACGCCAAGCCCGAAGCCGACGCGAAGAAGCCGAAGACGGACGCGACGACGGGCGGGAGGCGAGAGCCGGGCACGGGGGCCGAGCCGTCCGCGAGCAAGCCGGCCGCGGCGCCGCAGGGTGGCGTCCAGTCCGGCGGCGGCCTGCAGACACGCATTGGTGTCGCGAAGTTCCGCAGCGACGCCCCGATCGAGATCAAGGCCGATCAGGCGGAGATCATGGCCGAAGGCGAGGGCAGGCGGCTCGTCTTCCAGGGCAGAGTCTGGGTCAAGCAGGACAACGTCGTCGTGACCAGCGACCACCTCGAGGCGGAGTACGTCGAAGGGGAGTCCGAGCCGAGCCGCCTGCTCGCGAAGGGCTCGGTCCACGTCGAGCAGGGCAATCGCGGCGCGCGCTGCGACCGGGCGGAGTATCTGCGGGCGACGTCGCAGCTGACCTGTCGCGGTCACGCCGAGCTGGTGCAGGGGTGCGACGTGGTGCGGGGCGAGGTGATCGTGCTCGACCTGGGGGCGGACAAGGCCCGGGTCGAAGGGGCCGCGTCGATCGTGATCAATCCCAAGGAGAACACCGACCCGCGCTGCGCCGGAACGGGAGGGCGATCGTGAGCGGCGAGGTGCTGACCGCGCGCGGGCTGGTCAAGCGCTACGGGGAGAAGATCGCCGTGCGCGGGATCGACCTCGACGTCCATCCGGCCGAGGTGGTCGGCCTGCTCGGCCCCAACGGCGCGGGCAAGACCACGACCTTCAACATGATCGCCGGGAGCGTGCGGCCGAGCGAGGGCACGGTCACCCTCGGCGAGAAGGACATCACCGACCTGCCGATGTACCGCCGCGCGCGGATGGGCATCACCTACCTTCCGCAGGAGGCGTCGATCTTCCGCAAGCTCTCGGTTGCGGACAACGTCGCCGCGATCCTCGAGACCGTCGAGCCGGATCGGGCCCGGCGCAAGCAGCGCCTGGTCGAGCTGCTCGCCGAGCTGAACCTGACGGAGAAGGCGAATCGCAAGGGCGCCGATCTCTCGGGCGGCGAGCGCCGGCGCGTCGAGATCACCCGGGCGCTCGTTCTCGATCCGCGCTTCATGCTCCTCGACGAGCCCTTCGCCGGCGTCGATCCGATCGCGGTGATCGACATCCAGAAAATCATCGAGCAGCTGCGGGCCCGGGGCATCGGCGTCATCATCACGGACCACAGCGTCCGCGAGACCTTGTCGATCTGTGACCGCGCCTACATCATCAAGGACGGCGCGATCCTGCGGCAGGGTGCGCCGGCCGAGATCGCCGAGGATCCCGAGGTTCGCGAGGTCTACCTCGGCAAGAATTTCCGCCTCGGCTGAGCATCGGGAGGCCGTCCGTCTCAAGATGGACGGCGGTGCGGACGTGAAGTAGGGCGCCGAATCGACGGGTCGGTTCGCAGGTCGGGTAGAAGGCTCTCATGGCGATCGAACTGAAACAGCAGCTCAAGCTCTCGCAGCAGCTGGTGATGACGCCCCAGCTGCAGCAGGCGATCAAGCTGCTTCAGCTCAATCAGCTCGAGCTGGTGAATCTCGTCCAGCAGGAGCTCCAGGAAAACCCGGTCCTGGAGGAGAACGACGTCGACGAGGAGACCCCCGTCGAGCGGGACGACGCGACCCTCGAGGAGGGCGGCGGCGGTCTCGACGACGGTCCGGACGCCGGCCGGGAAGAGGGCAGCGAGAGCGACTTCACGACCTCGAGCGAGCGCGACGGGGAGCTCCCCGGCGCCGCCGAGCACGACGACCGGGTCGAGTCGGGCGAGCTGCCCGAGCTCTCCCTGGACGCCGCCGGGAGCCTGGCCGAGGGCCTCGATCCGATGGAGGGGCCGGCGAGCGACTTCGAGGACGCCTCGCCCTCCGACGCGGACAAGATCGCCGACGTCGAGTGGGAGTCCTATCTCGAGAGCCACCCGATGACGGGCCTCGAGACGCGCAATGCAGGGGACGACGAGCGCCCCTCCCTCGAGGCGACCTATACCCGCCGCCCGAGCCTCGCCGAGCACCTCGACTGGCAGCTGCATCAGAGCGAGCTCGAGCCCGAAGAGCTCGAGATCGCGGGCTGGATCGTCGGCAACATCGACGAGCAGGGCTACCTGCGCTCGACGATCGAGGAGGTCGCGCGGCAGGCGGGCGTCGAGCCCGAGCGCGTCGAGAAGGTCCTGAAGGTCGTCCAGAGCCTCGACCCGGCGGGCGTCGCCGCGCGCGATCTGCGCGAGTGCCTGCTGCTCCAGATCGATCGCATCTCGAAGGGCGACTCGCTCGCCCGGCGGATCGTCGACCAGCACCTCGATCAGCTCCAGAAGCGGGACTTCCGCGGGCTGACCAAGGTCCTCGGCGTGACGATCCAGGAGATCGCCGACGCGACGCGGGTGATCGGCGCCCTCGAGCCCCGCCCGGGCCGTGGCTTCGGCGGCGACGACCCGGTCTACATCACCCCGGACATCTACGTCTACAAGGTCGGCGACGAGTTCCACGTCCTGCTCAACGAGGACGGCCTGCCGAAGCTGCGCATCAGCTCGGTGTATCGGGACATGCTCGGCGCCGGCGCCCGGGGCGACGGCCAGAAGGACACCCGGGCCTACGTCCACGAGAAGGTCCGCTCGGCGATGTGGCTCATCAAGTCGATCCACCAGCGCCAGCGGACGATCTACAAGGTGATGCAGAGCATCATCCATCATCAGCGCGACTTCTTCGAGCACGGCGTCGCCCACCTCAAGCCGCTCAACCTGCGCGACGTCGCCGACGACATCGAGATGCACGAGTCGACCGTGTCGCGGGTGACGACGAACAAGTACGTCCACACGCCGCAGGGCATCTTCGAGCTCAAGTACTTCTTCAACTCCAGCATCAACCGCTTCGACGGAGAAGCGCTGGCGTCCGAGTCGGTGAAGGAGAAGATCCGCAAGATCATCGAGAGCGAGGACCCGGCGCGTCCGATGTCGGACCAGCGGATCGCCGAGATGCTCAAGGCGGCCAACATCGACATCGCCCGTCGGACGGTCACCAAGTACCGTGAGGCGATGAACATCCTCTCGTCGACCCAGCGCCGCGAGGTGTGTTGACGGGGAGCCGGTCGGCCGGGCGGGCAGGGCGCGACTCCGGTCCGCCCGCGGACGCCGCCCGGGGCTCGGGGCGAGCCGGCCCGGGGTGAGCGGGATAGCGGGGCGTCGGACCGCAGGATAGAGTGCGCCGCTCAGCGGGGAGCCCCGATGAAGATCACCGACATCCTGGTGCGCGATGCGTCGATCCTCGACCTGGTGTCGACGGAGAAGTCCGCGCTGCTCGCGGAGCTCGCGGGTGCCCTCGCGGCCCACGAGAAGCAGCTCGACCGCGAGACCCTGATCCGGGTCCTGCGCGAGCGCGAGGCGCTCCAGAGCACCGGGATCGGCGAAGGCGTGGCGATCCCCCACGGGAAGATCCGCGGCCTCGACCACCTGATCGCGACCTTTGCCCGCAGCCGGACCGGCGTCGACTTCGACTCGATCGACGGCCGGCCGACCCAGCTCTTCTTCCTGCTCGTGGTTCCCGAGCAGTCCGGGGGCCAGCACCTCAAGGCGCTGGCGCGCATCTCGCGGTTCTTCCGCGATCCCTCCTTCCGCGCCCGGCTGCTGCGGGCCGGCGACCTCTCCGAGATCTTCCGGGCGATCGAAGAGGAAGACGCCAAGTTCTGAAGGGGGGCGGCTTGGATCCGGATCGCCGCGCCTCGGATCACGCCCAGCAGCGCCAGATCCACGGATCCCTCGTCGAGGTGCGCGGTCTCGGGGTCCTGATCCTCGGCCCGTCCGGCGTCGGCAAGAGCGAGTGCGTGATCGAGCTGGTCCGCCGCGGCCAGCGGCTGGTGGCGGACGACGTGGTGCGGCTGAGGACGACGCCCGACGGCCGGGCGCTGGTGGGCTGGTCGCCCGAGCACATCCGGCATTACATCGAGGTGCGCGGGCTCGGGCTGCTGTGCGTCGCGGACCTGTTCGGGCGCGAGGCGACCCTCGACGAGTGCGAGGTGGCCTTCATCATCCGGCTCGCGGCGCCGATTCCGGGGATGAGCTTCGAGCGGATCGGGCTCGAGCGGCGGCGCGAGCGGCTGCTCGGGGTCGAGATCCCGATGGTCGAGCTGCCGGTCCATCCCGGCAGCAATCTCGCGACCCTGGTGGATCTCGCGATCCGGGACTGGCAGCTTCGGCTGCGTGGGATCAATGCGGCGCGACGGCTCGACGAGCGGCTGCGCACGCTCGGGAGCCCGGATGGGAGCGGGCCTCCAGGGGCCGGGGAGGCGGAGTGAGAGAGGGCGTACGCCAGCGGATCGTGTTCGTGAGCGGATTGTCGGGCTCGGGCCGGACGACGGCGATGGCCGCGCTCGAGGACCTGTCGTTCTACTGTGTCGACAATCTGCCCGTCCAGCTCGTGCCCCAGTTCCTCGCCCTCTGCACGAAGGCGACCTCGCCGATCGAGAAGGTCGCGCTCGCCCTCGACGCCCGGGAGAAGAAGTTCCTCGAGCACCTGCCCGAGACCGTCGAGGACCTGCGCCGGCGCGGGTCCCAGGTCGACGTGATCTTCCTCGACTGCGCCGACGAAGTGCTCGAGCGGCGCTACCGCGAGACGCGGCGGGTCCACCCGCATTCGCCGGGGGGCTCGGTCCACGAGGGCATCGCGGTCGAGCGAAGCCTGCTCGACGGGGTGGTGCGCGTCGCCGATCTGCGGGTCGACACGACGCTGCTCAACGTCCATCAGCTGAAGGAGACGATCGTCCGCCACGTGACCGGGTCGACCCGGCCGACGGTGGTCAACGTCGTTTCGTTCGGCTTCCGCCACGGCACGCCCGCCTCGATCGAGCTGCTCTTCGACGTCCGGTTCTTGCCGAATCCCTATTTCGACGAGATCCTGCGCCCCGGAAGCGGGCTGGAGGCGCCCGTGGCGGAGTACGTCCTCGCGAGCGAGCGCGGGACGGCCTTCCTCGAACGGCTGCGCGATTTCGTCTCGTACCTGCTCCCCTTCTACGACGAAGAGGGCAAGGCCTACGTCACGATCGGCATCGGCTGCACCGGCGGCCGACACCGCTCGGTGGCCATGGCCGAGGCGATCGCAACCTACCTGCGAACGACCGGGCGCGACGTCACCGTCACGCATCGCGACGTGGAGAAAGCATTGTGAAAGTCGGCGTGCTGATCGTGACCCATTACCGCCTGGGCGAGGAGTTCCTCCAGGCCCTTCGGCTGATCCTGCCCGACGCCCCGGTCTTCGAGGCCGTCTCGGTCGAGCCGAAGATGCCGGTCGAGGAGGTCCGCGGCGCGATTGCCGCCGGCCTGCGCCGGGCCGACGCCGGCCACGGCGTCCTGATCCTGACGGACATGTTCGGGGGGACTCCCTCGAACATGAGCCTGTCCTTCCACGACGAGCACCAGGTCGAGGTCGTGACGGGCATGAATCTCCCGATGCTGATCAAGCTCGCCACCCTGCGCGATGAGAAGCCCCTCGACGAGCTCGCCCGCTTCATCAAGGCGTACGGACAGCGCAACATCTCGGTGGCGAGCGAGCTGGTCCCGGAAGCCCAGTCATGAGTCCCCAGCGGTCGGTCGAGAAGAGCTTCGTCGTGCGGTCGGCCCTGGGGCTCCATGCCCGACCGGCCGGCCGACTGGCCTCGATCGCCGGGCGCTTCGAGAGCGAGATCAGCCTCGGCCGCGGAGACGAGTGGGTCAGCGGCTCGAGCGTGCTCTCCATCCTGTGTCTCGCGGCGACGCAGGGGACGGTGATCTCGGTCCGAGCGGTGGGATCCGACGCGGAGCAGGCGGTGATGGAGCTCGGCGCGCTGATCGAGGCGCCCGACGAGGCCTAGGCGACCCCGGATCGCCGTCGAATCCGGGCCCGGCCGGTTTGATCGGCTGGGGCGGCTCGCCTACCCTGCGGCCCGCTTTGGCCGGTCCGGACGCGGCGCGTCCGGCGGCCGGGACCCGGCGGCCGTCCGCGGGCAGCCCCGGCGCGGCCCGAGGAACGCCGCAGCGGCGCCCGAAGAGGGGGCGAGGAGAGCAGGATGGGATCGCGATCGTTGTTTACGTCCGAGTCGGTGTCGATGGGCCATCCCGACAAGATGTGCGACCAGATCTCCGACGCGATCCTCGACGCCATGCTCGCCCAGGATCCGAAGTCCCGCGTCGCCTGCGAGACCGCGACGACGACCGGGCTCGTGATCGTGCTCGGCGAGGTGACGACGAAGGCCCAGGTCGACATCCCGACCATCGTCCGCAGCGTCGTCCACGACATCGGCTACACCAGCTCCGACATGGGCTTCGACGCGGCGACCTGCGGCGTCCAGGTCGCCCTCGGCAAGCAGAGCCCCGACATCTCCCAGGGCGTGACCGAAGGCGAGGGCCTCCACAAGGAGCAGGGCGCCGGCGACCAGGGCATGATGTTCGGCTTCGCCTGCGACGAGACGCCCGAGCTGATGCCGGCGCCGATCCGCTTCGCCCACCGCCTGATCGAGACCCACCGCGAGCGCCTCGAGAGCGGCGAGCTCGACTACCTCCGGCCCGACGCCAAGAGCCAGGTCACGGTCGAGTACGACGCCGACAACCGCCCCGTCCGCATCGGGACCGTCGTGCTGTCGACGCAGCACTCCCCCGACATCGCCCACGCGAAGCTGAAGGAAGAGGTGATCGAGTCGATCATCCGGTCCGCGCTGCCCGCGAACCTGCTCGACCAGAACACGATCTTCCACGTCAACCCGACGGGCCGCTTCGTCGTCGGTGGCCCGATGGGCGACGCCGGCCTGACCGGCCGCAAGATCATCGTCGACACCTACGGAGGCATGGGTCGCCACGGCGGCGGCGCGTTCTCCGGCAAGGACCCCTCGAAGGTCGACCGCAGCGCCGCCTACGCCGCGCGCTACGTCGCGAAGAACCTCGTGGCGGCCGGCGCGGCGCGCCGGGCCGAGGTCCAGCTCGCCTACGCCATCGGCGTCGCCGAGCCGGTCTCGATCCGCGTCGACACCTTCGGGACCAGCGCTCACGACGCCGCCAAGCTCGAGAAGATCGTCCGCAAGCACTTCGACCTCACGCCCCGCGGCATCGACGAGACCCACGACCTGCGTCGCCCGATCTACCGCGTGACCGCCTATCACGGTCATTTCGGTCGTGAGACCGTCGGCCTGCCCTGGGAGCGGACCGACCGGGCCGAGGCGATCCGCCGGGATCTGTAGCCAGGAAGGCCGAATCGATGCGCGCCCGTCGCCCGAGCCGCCCGTGTCCGCGAGCCTTCGTCGCCGCGATCGTGTTCGCGACGTGGGTCGCGCTCGTCGGTCCGCTCGTCGCGTCGACGGCTTGGGCGGCCGGATCGCCCTCGGTCCGGGTGCTGCTCGCCGAGTCGAAGGAGCCCGTGGCGATCGGTGACGGCGCCCGCGGTCAACGCGTGACGCTGGCCCGGGAGGGGAGCGGCCTCGTGGTGGATGGCGCGCCCGTCGGTGCGCGCTGGTCGCCCCGCGGAGACGGCCCCTGGCAGGTGGCGGGGCGTCGCTATCGCGGGCGGCTCGAGCTGCTGGCCGCAGGCCCGCAGATCCTCGTCGTCAACCACGTCGAGCTCGAGGACTACGTCGCCGCGACGGTCGGGGGCGAGATGCCCGCGAGCTGGCCCGAGCAGGCGCTCCGTGCCCAGGCCGTGGCGACCCGGACCTACGCGCTGCATCAGCGCGACCTCCGCCGCGCCGAGCCCTGGGACGTGCGGGCGACCGAACAGAGCCAGGTCTACCACGGCCTCGAGTCGGAGTCGGCGCCGACACGCCGGGCCGCCGACGCGACCCGCGGCGAGATCCTGACCCACTCCGGCCGCCCGATCCTCGCCGCCTTCCACTCCACGTCCGGCGGCCGGACTGCCAGCGCCTCGGAGGTCTGGGGCAAGCCGGTGCCCTATCTCGACAGCGTCGAGGTCGAGCACGAGGAGGACGCCCCCTTCACCTACTGGCGCACCGTGATCGCCCCCGAGACCCTCGACGGCCTGCTGGCGGCGATGGGCGCGGATCTCGGCCCGCTCCACGCGCTCGAGGTCGACGGCCGCACCGAGAGCGGGCGCGTCGAGCGCCTGATCGCCAGCGGCCGCTCACGGCGGATCTACATCCGCGGGGACCATCTCCGGACCCTCGTCGAGAGCCTCGGCCTCCGCAGCCGGCTCTTCGACATTCGCGATACGCCGGAGGGATTTGCCTTCGTCGGGTCGGGCTACGGCCACGGCGTCGGCATGAGTCAGTGGGGCGCGCGCGAGCTGGCGCGGCGCGGGGCTCCGTATCAGCGTATCCTCGCGCGCTTCTATCCGGGGGCGCGCCTCGAGACGTGGCGCGGAGAGCGGGTCGCGTCGCGCAGCGGTGCTTCGAAGCAGGGGAGATAGTCGATGGATTCGGGTGGGGTCGCACTGGCCCAGGCAGCGCCGGGCGGTGCCGATTTTTCGTTCCTGCTCATGATGGGCTCGATCTTCCTGATCTTCTATTTCCTGGTCATCCGACCGCAACAGAAGCAGCAGAAGGAGCGCGAGGCGTTCCTGAAGACGGCGGCGCTCGGGGACGACGTGGTGACCACGGGCGGGATCCACGGGAAGGTCTCGGCCGTCGACGGTGAGGTCCTCGAGGTCGAGGTCGCCCGCATCCGGGGCGAGAAGGTGAAGCTGCGGGTCAGTCGCAATCGGATCGATCAGCTGACCAAGGCGACGGCCGGTGGCGATGGCAGCAAGGGAGACGAGGCGTGAGCGGGAACGCTTGGAAATCGGTGCTCATCGCGGGGCTCTTCGCGTTCTCCGCGTTCCTGACGGCGGCCAACTTCGTGCCGAAGGCCGATCGGGTCGCGAGCAGCGTGTGGCCCGACGAGGGGCTGCGCATGGGCCTCGACCTGCGCGGCGGCATCCACTGGGTGGTGGGCGTCGATCTCGGCGAGGCCGTCCACCGCGAGCTCGAGTTCGTCCGCAAGAGCTTCCAGGAGCGCCTCGGCAAGGAGGGGATCCAGGTCGACGCGAAGGTCGACGACGCCGGCGTGCTGGTCGTGAACCTCGCGCGCGAGGAGGATCGGACGGCGGTCGTCGATGCGATCGACGACAGCGGCGTGCTCGTATCCCAGGGCGGAGCCGGGCTCGAGCTGCGCTACGGGCTGACCGAGGACTGGACCCGGGACGTCCGCGAGCGGACCATGAACCAGGTGCTCGAGGTCCTGCGGCGCCGGATCGACGATCCCCAGCGCGGCATTCCGGACTCGGTCGTGACGCGCCAGGGCGACGATCGCGTGCTCGTCCAGATTCCGGGCGAGGAGATCGACCGCGATCGCGCGCGCAACCTGCTGAAGAGCACGGGCTTCCTCGAGTTCAAGATCGTCGTCGACTCCGACGATTCCGAGGAGGACCTGCGCAAGCGCCATCCGAACGGCATTCCCGCGGACCAGGTCGTCGTCCTGCAGGTCGACCAGGAGACCGGGGCGAAGACCGGCGCCTATCTCGTCCCCAAGGTCGCCGACATCACCGGTGACTACCTCGAGGACGCCCGCGTCCAGTTCGACCAGCAGCAGCGCCCGATCGTCGAGTTCACGTTCAGCCCGGAGGGCGGCCAGCTCTTCGAGGACCTGACCGAGAAGAACCGCGGCAAGCAGCTCGCGATCATCCTCGACGAGAACGTCTACAGCGCCCCCGTCATCCGGGCTCGCATCTCGACCCGGGGCATGATCGAGGGCCGCTTCACCGCCGACGAGGCGGCCGATCTCGCCGTCATCCTGCGCGCCGGCTCGCTCTCGGTCCCGGTCGTCATCGAAGAAGAGCGCACCGTCGGCCCGGGCCTCGGTCAGGACTCGATCGAGAAGGGCGCCGTCGCGGCGCTGATCGGCTTCCTCGGCGTCGTCGTCTTCTGCTCGATCTACTACAAGCTCTCGGGCGTCTACGCGAGCATCGCCCTCGTCGTCAACATGTTCATGCTGATCGGCCTGATGTCCCTCTTCGAGGCGACCCTCACGATGCCCGGCATCGCGGGTCTCGTGCTGACGATGGGCATGGCGGTCGACGCCAACGTGCTGATCTTCGAGCGCATCCGCGAGGAGCTGCGGGCGGGCCGACCGGCCCGGACCGCGATCTCGCTGGGCTTCGACAAGGCGCTCTGGACGGTGCTCGACTCGAACATCACGACGCTGCTGACGGCGGTGATCCTGTTCGAGTACGGGACCGGGCCGATCAAGGGCTTCGCGGTGACGCTCTCGGTCGGCATCGTGACCAGCGTGTTCACGGCGCTCGTCGTGACGCGCCTGCTCTACGACCTCCATCCGGGGAGCCGACCGGCCTCCTCCCTCTCGATCTAGCCCCCGATCTCGCCGTCGTCCCGCGCAGCCTGCGCGCGCGACGGACAGGAGTCCTGCAGCATGCCGATGGAGCTCATCCCCCATGACCTCGACTTCGACTATCTGAGCAAGCGGAGGCTCTGCATCGGGGGCTCGCTGCTGATGATCCTGCTCGGAATCGTCGCGACGATCGCTCGCGGCGGACCGCCGGTCGGCATCGACTTCGCGGGTGGGACCGAGGTCCAGCTCCGCTTCGAGGAGGGCGTCGCGGCGGACGAGTCGCGCCTGCGCGAGGTCGTGCGCGGGGCGGGCTTCGAGGACGCGACGGTCGTGCGCTTCGGCGAGGCCGACGCCAGCGAGTTCCTGATCAAGTTCAAGGGCGAGCCGACGAGCGGCCTCAGCGCCGAGGAGCAGGACGGCCTTGCCGCCAACGCCCGCGTCGCCCGCCTCGAGGGGACGATCCGCGAGCAGATCGGCGGCTTCACCGAGCAGCGCGTCGAGTACGTCGGGCCGAAGGTCGGCGAGGATCTGCGCCGGGACGGGATGAACGCGCTCCTGATGTCGGCGGTAGCGATCCTGATCTACGTCGCGTTCCGGTTCAGCTCGCGCTATGCGCCGGGGGCCGTCATCGCGCTGGTCCACGACGTGCTCGTCACGTCGGCGCTCCTCGTGATGGCGAACGGGTTCGTTCGGATCGAGTTCGACCTGCAGATCCTGGCCGCCCTGCTCGCGATCGTGGGCTACAGCCTGAACGACACCATCATCATCTACGACCGCATCCGCGAGAACCTCGAGCTGCATCCCACGGCCGAGCTCGAGTCGGTGCTCAACCTGAGCGTCAACCAGACGATGTCGCGCACGGTCCTGACCTCGGGGACGACGATGGTCGCCGTGATCGCGCTGCTCGCCTTCGGCGGAGAGGTCATCTTCCCGTTCTCCTTCACGATGGCGATCGGCATCGTCGTCGGGACGTACTCGTCGATCTTCATCGCCGCGCCGATGCTGCTCTTCCTCGAGCGGCGCTACGGCAACTCGAAGACGCCGCGCACCGGGGTCGCCGTCGGGGCAGGCAAGGCCGGTCGCGCCCGCGCCTAGCCGGCGAGCGAGCCTCGGATACAAGAAGGCCCGGTCGTGTCGAGCACGACCGGGCCTCTTCGTTCGGGACCTCGCCGGGGCCGGTAGCGGCCGCGGCGGAGGCGGCTTTCTGGGCGGCGCGCGTCTCCCGCGACCCGCGCGACCGCTAGAGGCGGGCGGCGGGCGCGGCGGGCGCCGGAGCCGTCGGGGCGGCGGCGCTCACGGCGGGCTTGCGGGCCTCGTCGCGGGGCGCCTGGGCGGCCTGGGCCGCCGGCGCGCTCGCCGACATGTCGATCCCACCGTTCAGCACGGCGCCTTCCTGGACGTTCAGCCGCGGCGCCTTGACGTCGCCCTCGACGATGCCCGTCGCCTGGATCTCGATCCGCTCGGTCGCCGTCAGGTTGCCCTTGACCCGCCCGATCACGATGATCGACTTGGCCACGACCTGGGCCGTCAGCCGGCCGTTCGCACCGATCGTCAGCGTGTTGTTCGTCAGCCGGACGTTGCCCTCGACCTGGCCCTCGATCTCGAGGTCCTCGTCGCCGGTCAGCTCGCCCTTGAAAACGATCGATTTGCCAATCGCGGCCATGATCTGATTCCCCCCCTGTGCGCCGGCGCTGCGGCCGGTCGTCGAATCGGTCTCTCTCGCTCGCGGATCCCCGCCGGCCTGGGCCGTCGGGACCGTCGACCAGGACTGCGCCGGCTTGCCCGCCGGATTCGCCGAGCCCGCCTGCGTGGCTCCCGCCGTTCCGGCGGAGGGCGTCGCTGCGCTCTCGCGTGCGGCCTCGGACGAGCCCTGTCCGTCGCGACCGTCTCCTCGACTGTCTCCGCGGCCATCCCCACGGCCCCGACTGCTGAAGAATCCCACGACGGTCGTCCTCCCACACGCTCGAAAACCCGGGTCTTCCGGGACGAAGTCCGGGCAGGTTATCGCATCGGCGGGCGCCGCAAGCTGTGATCTGCGTCGCCCTCGGGTTGCGATGGAATCCGGCGCCCCCCATCATGGGGCCGCGCCTGGATTGGGACCGCGGCCGGAGGATCTTCATGACGCGTTGGTTGAGGCTGGGGCTGGCGGGGCTGGCCCTGATGGGGGCCCCGTTTTCGGAGGCGGCCGCGCAGGCCGGCGGCGGCGCGTCGTCGGAGGATCCGATCGCCTCGCCGGGAATCGGCTCGGCCTCGCCCGGTGCCGCCGAGGATGCCCTCGTCGTCCAGGCGATGAAGCCGGTGATCCAGGACGATCTCGCGCCCGGGGCGGTGATCGTGGGCGAGGGGCAGCCCCTCGCGATCGACGACGCGGTCGCCATGGCGATCCGGAACGGGCTCAACGTCGAGGTCCAGCGCTATGGACCGCTGATCGCAGAGGCGGCCGCGAACGCGGCCTGGGGCGTCTACGATCCGACCGTCAACGGGTCGTTCCAGTACGACGTGGCCAAGTCCCTGAACGTCAGCCCGTTCAGCGCGGTCCGCAACAACCGGGATCGGACGAACGGCGGTGACGTCGGGGTCACGCAGTTCTTCCCGTATCTGGGCGCCTCGCTCGATGCCCGCTTCAGCAGCAACTCGTTCATGACGCGGAACTCGGCCGCCGTGTACGAGCAGCAGTACACCACCAACTTCTTCCTGACGGCGACGGTGCCCCTGCTGCGCAACGCGGTCTGGAACCAGAACTGGACGAACGTGCGGATCGCCGGGGCCCAGGACGAGGCCGCCGAGCAGCAGTTCCGCCAGGCGCTGATGGACACCGTCCAGGCGACCGTGAACAACTACTGGGGCCTGGTCGCCGCCCGGGATCGCGTCCGCGTCGCGCAGAAGAGCCTCGAGACGGCGCGCGCACTGCTCGAGCAGACGCGCACCCAGTACGAGGTGGGCGTGGTGTCCCAGGTCGAGGTCGTCGAGGCCGAGGCGGGCGTCGCGAACCGCGAGTTCGAGCTGCTCCAGAGCGCGAACAGCTTCCGCAATACCCAGGACGTGCTGATCGACGCGATCCTGGGGACCCAGCTGAAGCCGCTCACCGACCTGCAGCTCGTCCCGACCTCGAACCTCGCCGAGGCGAAGGTCGCGCGGGTCGACGTCGAGGGGGACGTGGCCCAGGCCTTCGAGAAGCGGCCGGAGCTGAAGCTCGCGCAGAACCAGATCGAGCAGAGCGAGATCAACCTGAAGTTCGCGAAGAGCCAGCGGTTGCCGCAGCTCGACCTCGTCGGCCGCTACGGCTACGTCGGGATCTCGGGTCGGCCGAACAGCAACTTCCAGATCGGAACGCTCGTGCTTCCGCCCGGCGCCATCCAGCGGCGGGACTACAGCGACGGGATGCAGAGCTGGTTCCAGGGCAACGGCTACGACAACTACCGCGTCCAGGGCATCGTCTCGGTCCCGATTCCGAACACGCGGGGCCGGGAGCAGGTCAACCGCAGCCAGTTCGACCTGAAGCGCAGCCAGTCCAGCCGGATCCGGCTCGAGCAGCAGATCATCCTGGAGATCCGCGCGGCGACGCGAACGCTGCTGGCGGCGGCCCAGGGCATCGAGGCGGCGGAGCGCCGCCGGCTCGCCGCCGAGGAGCAGCTGCGCGCCGAGCGCATCCGGCTCGAGCACGGCGAGTCGACGCCCTTCGAGGTCCTGCAGCGCGAGGAGGATCTCGTCGACGCCGAGAGCCAGAAGATCAACGCGCTGCAGACCCTCCATGCCGCGGAGACGGCGCTGGAGCGGGCGCGCGGCTCGATCCTCGAGGCCCATGCGATCGAGGTCGACGCGGTTCGCAAGCCGGTGAACTAGCGATGCGCGAGCGTCCCGCGGTCGCGGCGCTCGTGCTGGCGGCCGGCCGCGGCGAGCGGCTCGGGCGGGGCGTCCCGAAGGCATTCGTCGCCCTCGCCGGGCGCACGCTGGTCGAGCGCTCGATCCGGGCGCTGGCGGCGTCGAAGCGCCTCGCGCGGATCGTGCCGGTCGTGGCGGAGCGGGATCGGGCGGCGTTCGAGACGATCGCCGCCGGGCTCGCCGACGTCCCGTGCCTCGCGTCTGCGGTTGCCGGGGGCGCCGAACGCCAGGACTCGATGCGGGCCGGGCTCGCGAGCCTGCCGCCGGAGATCGGCTGGGTCGCGGTCCACGACGCCGCCCGCTGCCTCGTGGATCCGCACGACGTCGAGCGCGTGATCGAGGCGGCGCAGGCGACGGGCGCGGCGATCCTGGGCGTGCCGGTCCACGATACGCTCAAGCGGGTCGAGGCCGGGCGGATCGTCGAGACCCCGGACCGGCGGGCCTACTGGGCGGCGCAGACGCCCCAGGTCTTCCGACGGGACTGGCTCGAGGCCGCGACGGCGGCGGCGGTGGCGGCCGAGCGGCAGGCGACGGACGATGCGGCGCTGGTCGAGGCGCTGGGGCATTCGGTCTCGATCATCGAGGCGCGCTCGCCGAATCCGAAGATCACCCGCCCCGAGGATCTGGTGACGGCGCGGGCACTGCTCGAGGCGCGATGAGCGGGGCTGCGAGCGGGTCGGCCGGGGGGCGGGGCCGCGGGGCGGAGCGAGCGATTGGCCGGGGGCGGCGGCGTCCCGGGAGACGGGGGCACGGGCGCGGATGACGCAGGCAGGGAGCCTCATGCGGATCGGTCAGGCGATCGACGTCCACGCCCTCGCGGCGGGTCGGCCGTTGTGGCTCGGCGGCGTCGAGATCCCCTTCGAGCGCGGGCTCGTCGGCCACTCGGACGGCGACGCGCTGCTCCATGCGGTGGCGAGCGCGATCCTCGGGGCCCTCGGCGAAGGCGATCTCGGGCGCCACTTCCCGTCGAGCGACGAGCGCTGGCGCGGCGTCGCGAGCGCCGAGCTGCTGACGCGGGTCGTCGCGCGCATGCGGGCGGCGCGCTTCCGCCTGGGCAACCTCGACGCGACGGTGGTCGCGCAGGTTCCGCGGCTCGCGCCCCACCAGCCGGCGATGCAGGCGCGGATCGCGGCGCTCCTCGGCGCCGCGCCCGAGCAGGTCAACGTCAAGGTCACGAGCACCGATGCGCTCGGCGCGATCGGCCGGGGCGAGGGCATCGCGGCGATGGCCGTCGTGCTGCTCGAGGCCGAGGGCGGGCGAGGCTGAGCGGAATGACGGGAATGACGACCCGGGCGATTCCGGGGACGGCTCCGCGGAGCCGGGCAGGGGAGCAGGCTTGAGCGCGATCGAGTTCTACGACACGCGGACCCGCAGCCGGCGCGCCTTCGCGCCGATCGAGCCGGGACACGTCCGCATGTACAGCTGTGGCCCGACGGTCTACGGCCCGCCCCACATCGGCAACCTGCGCTCGCGGCTCTTCTCGGATCTGCTGAAGCGCTTCCTGCTCTCCGAGGGCCTCCGCGTCACCCACGTCATCAACATCACCGACGTCGGCCACCTCGTCTCCGACGCCGACCAGGGCGAGGATAAAGTCGAGGCCGCCGCCCGCCGCGCGGGCAAGAGCGCCGAGGAGATCGCCGCCCACTTCACGCAGGTCTGGCGCGACGACGGCGCCGCCGTCAACTGCCTGCCCCCGGAGCACAACCCGAAGGCGACCGAGCACATCCCGGAGCAGATCGAGCTGGCCCGACGCCTCGAGGCCGGCGGCTTCCTCTACCGCATCGCGGACGGCCTCTACTTCGACACGAGCCGTTTCCCGCGTTATGCGGAGCTCGCCCATCTCGATCTCGCGGGCCAGTCCGAAGGCGCCCGCATCGGGGTGACCGAGGGCAAGCGCAATCCCGCCGACTTCGCGGTCTGGAAGTTCGCCGAGCCCGGCGTCCGACGGCAGCAGGAGTGGGACTCGCCCTGGGGCCGCGGCTTCCCGGGCTGGCATCTCGAGTGCTCCGCCATGGCCCATCGCTATCTGGGAGACCATTTCGACATCCACACCGGGGGCATCGATCTCGCCTCCGTCCACCACACGAACGAGGTCGCCCAGAGCGAGTGCGGCTACCACGTCCATCCCTGGGTCGAGTTCTGGATGCACAACGAGTTCCTCGACATGGGCTCCGAGAAGATGTCGAAGTCGAAGGGCAACGTGCGCACGCTCTCGGATCTCGTGGCCCAGGGCGTCGATCCGCTCGCCTTCCGGTACTTCTTCCTGCAGGCCCACTACCGCCAGCAGCAGAGCTTCAGCGACGAGGCGATCCAGTCGGCGGCGACGGGCTATCGGCGGCTGCAGACGGTGGCGCGGGAGCTCGGGGTCGCGGAGGGGGCGGCTGCGACGGCCGCGGCGGGCCCGGGCGGCTCCGTCACGGCGAAGTCCGGCGCGATGGATGCGGCGGCGGAGGAGGTGCGGGCCCGCTTCCGGGCGGCGCTCGCGGACGATCTCAATGCACCGAAGGCGATGGCCGTCGTCTGGGAGGTCGCGCGCAACGACGCCCTCGCGCCGGCGGCTCGGCGGACACTCTTGCGGGGCTTCGACGCGGTGCTCGGGCTGCGGCTCGGCGAGGCGCGGCCGGCCGCGGCGGAAGAGTGGGGCCAGGATCCGCGGATCGACGGTCTGCTGGCCGAACGACAGGCGGCGAAGAAGGCCCGCAACTTCGCCGAGGCCGATCGCATCCGCGATGCGCTCAAGGCCGAGGGCATCGAGATCGTCGACACGCCCCAGGGCCCGAAGTGGCGGCGAGGTCGACCCGCATGAGCCAGCCCTTCAAGCTCGTCTCCGAATACAAGCCCGCCGGCGACCAGCCGCAGGCGATCGACGAGCTCTGCGAGGGCGTCCTGCGCGGCGACAAGCACCAGACCCTGCTCGGGGTCACCGGCAGCGGCAAGACCTTCACGATCGCCTGCATGATCGAGCGCCTGAACCGGCCGGCGCTCGTCATGTCGCCGAACAAGACCCTGGCGGCGCAGCTCTACGGCGAGTTCAAGGGACTCTTCCCGAACAATGCCGTCGAGTACTTCGTCTCGTACTACGACTACTACCAGCCCGAGGCCTACATCCCCTCGACGGACACCTACATCGAGAAGGACTCGTCGATCAACGACGAGATCGACAAGCTGCGCCACTCGGCGACGCATTCGCTGCTGACCCGGGACGACGTGCTGGTCGTCGCGAGCGTCTCCTGCATCTACGGTCTCGGCGCGCCCGAGAACTACGGCTCGATGCACGTCTACGTCGAGACCGGCATGTCCCTCGTCCGGGACGAGCTGCTCCGGCGCCTCGTCGACATCCAGTACACCCGCAACGACCACGACTTCCATCGAGGGACGTTCCGGGTCCGCGGCGACGTCGTCGAGATCTTTCCCCAATACGAGGGCGAGATGGCGATCCGGGTCGAGTTCTTCGGCGACGAGATCGACTCGATCGCCGAGGTCGATCCGCTGCGGGGCAAGGTCGTCTCGCGACCGAAGCGGGCGATGATCTACCCGGCCTCCCACTACGTGGCGACGATGGACCGCATCCGCCAGGCCTGCACCGGGATCCGAGACGAGCTGCAGGAGCGCCTCGCCGAGTTCCGCCGCGCCAACAAGCTGCTCGAGGCCCAGCGGCTCGAGCAGCGCACGCTCTACGACCTCGAGATGCTCGAGACCCTCGGCTTCTGCAACGGCGTGGAGAACTACTCCCGCTGGCTCGACGGCCGCACCCCCGGCCAGACGCCGTACACCCTCTACGACTACCTCCCGAAGAACGCCCTCGTCGTCCTGGACGAGAGCCACGTCGCCGTCCCCCAGATCGGCGGCATGTACCGCGGTGATCGGGCCCGCAAGGAGACGCTGGTCGAATACGGCTGGCGCATGCCCAGCGCCCTGGACAACCGGCCGCTGCGCTTCGACGAGTGGGAGGAGCGCGCGGGCCAGCGGATCTACGTCTCGGCGACGCCGGCCGAGTACGAGCTCCAGCGCTGCGGGGGCGTCGTCGTCGAGCAGATCATCCGCCCGACGGGTCTCGTCGATCCGAAGATCGAGATCCGTCCGGCGAACGGCCAGGTCGACGACCTGCTCGCCGAGATCCAGACCCACGTACAGAAGGAGGAGCGCGTCCTCGTCACGACGCTGACCAAGCGCATGGCGGAGGAGCTGACCGACTACTACGCCGAGCTCGGGGTGCGGATCCGGTACCTCCACAGCGACATCAAGACGATCGAGCGCATGGAGATCATCCGCGAGCTGCGCGAGGGGAAGTTCGACGTGCTCGTCGGCATCAACCTCCTGCGCGAGGGGCTCGACATCCCGGAGGTCGCCCTGGTCGCGATCCTCGACGCGGACAAGGAGGGCTTCCTGCGCTCGACCCGCTCCCTGATCCAGACGATCGGGCGCGCGGCGCGCAACGTGAAGGGGCGGGTGATCCTCTACGCCGATCAGCAGACCGACTCGATCCGGGCGACGCTCGAGGAGTCGGGCCGCCGCCGCGCGCGGCAGGAGGCCTACAACGCCGAGCACGGCATCACGCCGAAGACCGTCGCGAAGCGGATCACGAGCCTGCAGTCCTCGATCTGGGAGGCGGACTACGTCACCGTGCCCAAGCCCGGCGAGCGCCCGACGGCGGATCTCCCGCGCCACGAGCTGCCGCGACTGATCGAGCAGCTGCGCCTCGAGATGCGCGAGGCGGCCCGGTCCCTCGAGTTCGAGCGGGCGGCGGAGCTGCGCGACCGGATCAAGGCGCTCGAGGCAGAGCGCATCCAGCTCACGTGAACGCCGACACGACCGCGCGGTCGAGCCTCGAGGAGCAGGTCGAGCGCCTGCCGACGGAGCCCGGCGTCTACCTGTTCAAGAGCGAGCAGGGGACGGTGCTCTACGTCGGGAAGGCCCAGAGCCTCAAGTCCCGCGTCCGGCAGTACGTCGCCGGCGGCGATGGGCGCATCCGCATCCCGGCCCTGGTGCAGCGCGCGGCCTCCGTGGAGGTCCTCGTCACCGGCAACGTCAAGGAGGCGCTGCTGCTCGAGAACGAGCTGATCAAGCAGCACCGCCCGCCCTTCAACGTCCGCCTGCGCGACGACAAGCAGTACCTGGCGCTGCGCATCGACGAGAGTGAGACCTGGCCGCGGGTGACGATGGTGCGCCGGTTCCGGAAGGACGGGGCACAGTACTTCGGCCCGTACACGTCGAGCGTCGCGCTCAAGGCCTCGCTGACGAAGCTGCAGCGGCTCTTCCCGCTGCGCTCGTGCACCAACGCGAACTTCAAGGACTACGCCCGCCGCGGCCGCCCCTGCGTCGAGTACGAGATGAAGCGCTGCCTCGGGCCCTGCTGCGGGCTGACGACGCCCGAGGCCTACGCGGAGCAGGTGCGGGGGACGGTGCTCTTCCTGCGCGGGCGCTCGCGGGAGCTCGTCGAGAAGATCGAGCAGGAGATGGCGACGGCCGCCGCCGAGGAGCGCTTCGAGGACGCGGCGCGCCTGCGCGATCGCATCCAGGCCGTCGAGCGCACGATCGAGGGGCAGCAGATCGTGACCGAGGGCGGCGTCGATCGCGACGTCTTCGGCCTCGCGCGTCAGGGCGGCGAGGTCGAGGTCCAGGTCCTCCACGTCCGCGAGGGGCGGGTCATCGGCGCGCGCGGCTTCTCGTTCTCGAACGTCCAGCTCGACGACGGCGAGGTCATGAGCTCCTTCCTGGGCCAGTTCTACGGCGCCGGCGCGGGGCACACACCGCCGCGGGAGGTCCTGACGTCCGTCGACTTCGAGGACGAGGGGGCACTCGTCGCCCTCTGGCGGGAGCGCTTCGACCAGCCGGTCGAGGTCCGCCGGGCCCAGCGCGGGGCGCCGCGGCGGCTCGTCGAGATCGCCGAGCGCAACGCCGTCCACGCGCTCGCGTCGCGCCTCGCCGCCCGGGAGAGCATCGACGCGGCGATCGACGAGCTCGCCGAGCGCTGCGGGCTCGCGACGCGGCCGGTGCGGATCGAGTGCTACGACGTCTCGAACCTGCAGGGCACCCTCGCGGTCGGGAGCCGGGTGGTCTTCGAGCACGGGGAGCCGGTGACCGCGGATTATCGGCGGTATCGCATGCGGGAGGCGACGGCCGGCGACGACTACGCCTGTCTCCGCGAGATGCTCGATCGGCGCCTGAAGCGCGTCGCGAGCGAGCCGCTGCCCGATCTGCTGATGGTCGACGGCGGTCGCGGCCAGCTCGCCGTCGTCTCGGCGGCCCTCGCCGACGCGGGGCTCGAGGTCGAAGTCCTCGGGATCTCGAAGGAGCGCGACGCGCTGTCGCCGTCGGTGCGCGTGAAGCGCTCGGGCGGCCTGAAGGCGGAGCGGATCTTCCGGCCGGGCCGGGCGAATCCGATCCAGCTCGCGCCGAGCAGCCGCGGGATGCTGCTGCTGCAGCGGGTGCGCGACGAGTCCCACCGCTTCGCGATCGAGTACCAGCGCGACCTGCGCTCGCGCCTCAACATGACCTCGATCCTCGAGGAGCTGCCGGGGATCGGGCCCGGCAAGCGGCGGGCGCTGCTCAAGGCGCTGGGCTCGCTGCGCGGGGTGCGGCAGGCGAGCGAGGAGACGCTCGCGGCGGTGCCTGGCATCTCGCCGAAGGACGCGCGCTCGATCCGCGCCTTCTTCGAGGCCCTGGCCCGACTGGGCGAGGGGGGGGCCGGTGATCGCGAGGGCGGCCACCCGGGCGGCGACCCGGATCCGGCCGCCGTTCCTGGGATGGCCCCGGCGCCGGAGGCGGCCGGCGACGGGGATTGAGGCCGGCCGACCGGTGCGGGCGATCTCGGGCGGCCGTCGATCAAGCGTCCCCCGATACCCTCCGATAGACGAGGCGGACCCACGACAGGCGGACCGCCATGGCGCGACGACTTCCTCTCCGCGGACTCGCTCTCGGATCGCGACCGGGCTCGGGATCGCGGTCGTCGCGTGCACGCCTTCGAGGTCGCCCGCCGAGATCTATCAGTGGCGCGACGCCCAGGGCCGGCTCCACTTCGCCCAGGACCTGAACCAGGTCCCGCCCGCCCAGCGGGCGGCGGCCGAGGCCGGGGCGCGGAAGGAGGGCAGCGGCCCCGAGATCCAGCACTACCGCCCGGTTCCCGCGTCGCCGGCGCCGGGGCTCGGTGCGCCCGGAGCCGCCCCGCGTCCGAGCGCAGGCCGCGCGGGTCGCAGCGCGCCGCGCGCCGCGAGTCCCGCCGCGAGGACCTTTCGGATCCAGGTCGAGCGCGCGGGCTCCGCGATGTTCGTCCAGGTCCGCCTCAACGATCAGGTGGTGGCCCCGTTCCACGTCGATACCGGCGCCTCGGACGTGGTGATCCCGAAGTCGGTGGCCGACGAGCTCGGCCTCGAGCTCGAGGGCTCGCGCACCGGGATCTACGGCACGGCGAACGGCATCGTCCAACAGCCGCTGGTGACGCTCGCGAGTGTCGATCTCGGGGGAGCGCGCGCGGAGAACGTGCCGGCGACGGTGAGCGCGTCGATGACGACCGGGCTGCTCGGGCTCTCGTTCTTCAACCACTTCCGCTACGACGTCGATCCCGTCGCCGGGATCATCACCCTGACGCCCAACGGCCTGGTCGAGGCCGGCGTGATCAAGGCCGGCCGCACCGAGGAGCAGTGGCGCACCCAGTTCGCGCAGCTCTCCGCCCGGCGCGAGCTGCTCGAGCGCGAGCTCGATCGGACCAATCCCAACTGGGAGGTCCGCCGCGGCGAGATCGAGGCGGCGATCGCCGAGAACGATCGGCAGGTCGAGGTCCTCGAGGCCGAGGCGGACGACGCCCACGTCCCGATGGCCTGGCGCGAGTAGACCGCCCCCCGTCCCGGCCCGGGGCCGCCCAGGCCGCGGTCCCGCCCGTTCGCCCGCCGCCGGGGCCGCCGCGGGCCCTCGGCCTTTCCCGGATTGCCCAGAGAGGGCAATTGCCTTCCCCCCGCATCCGCCCGATCCCGGTCCCGGGCGGGCGAGGCCGTGGCACCGAATTTGCTCCATCGAGGCCGGACCGTGCCGGAGGGCGCGGCCGGACCCAGGGCCTGCGGGGCTCGACCGGGAGACGACAGGCGCCATGGATCTGCGTTCGCTCTGGCATCGTTTGTGGCAGGGAGAGGCCCGGCGGGCCCCCGTGGCGAAGGCCCCGAAGCGCTTCGATCCCCGACAGCTCGAGGAGTGGCAGGCGCGCCTCGTCGCGGCCGGCGTTGCCGAGGAGTCGGCGGCGCGGCTCGCGCCGCGGCTCGTCGAGTCCCACCGCGAGCTCGGCTCCGGCTCGGCCGCCGCGCTGATCCGCGGGGCGGTGCTCGCGATGGCGATGCAGGCCGAGAGCCAGGCCCACGCCGAGCGCAGCCTGCGCGACGTTCGCGAGGTCGAGCGCCTGCTCGGCGCGTTCACCGGCGAGCTCGCCAAGCTCGACGAGGTCCTCGAGGTCCTCGCCGCCTACGCCCAGCGCATGCGACCGCAGAAGCCGAACGGCTCGAACGGGCACCTCCTCCACTAGCACCCGGCCCTCGGACGCAACCGTCCCCCGGCGATCCCCGCACCGGAGCCCGACGCCCGCGCGTCGTTCGAGCCCGCGCGTTCACGCCCCGTGAACGCCCGCTCACGGCGCGCACCGGATACGCTCGCGCGCCACGCTCGTCTCCGATCCGTTCGCGTCCGCAGCGCGGGAGGGCCGGCCCGGCCCGGCGTCGCGGCGCGTCGGCGCTGAAGGGCGGCGTGTGCGTGGCTGGGCTTCTCCTTCTCCTCGGCTCGTATGCAGCGGGGATCCTCTGGGTCGATCGCGGCGGGGCGACGCTGCCCTTCGGCGCGGTCGCGGCAATCGGCGGACTGTTCGGCGGCGCGGCCGCGATCGGCCTGGTGCGCGGGCTCGCGGTCGGCCGCGGCGCAGGCGTCACCGTCCGGTGTCTGCTCCGCATGAGCGTGATCGCCGCCCTGAGCGCGGTGGCCTTCGCCGCCGGGCAGCACGCCCTCGACCGCGAGCTCGCCCGTGCGCGACGCGGAGCGGCGGCCGTGGTCGCGGCGGCGCCGGGATCCGCGGGCCCCTCGCGCGCCGAGCGGGGGCCGGCGCGTCTCGTCGATGCGGTCGTCGTCGAGCGCCGCGCGACCGGCTTCGGGGAGGAGGTCGAGCTCTGGGATGTCCGCGGTGGTCCGGGGACGGAGCCGCTGCCGGAGCGAGCGGTTCTCGCGTGGCGTCGGGACGAGGCTTCGGGGCGCGGTGCCGACGAGGCCTCCTCGCGAGCCGGGAGGCTGCTCTGGCCGGGGACCCGGGTCCGCATCGCCATCCGGCTCGAGCCGCTCCGTCCGACGCGCAATCCGGGGAGTGCGGATCGCGAGCGGGCCTTCGCCCGGCGCGGCATCGGCGCGCGGGCGCGGCTCGCGAAGCCGGACTGGGTGGTCGAGACGGTGGCCGATGACCAGCCCGGGGCCCGTCTGCGGGCGGGGCTCGTCGCGGCGCGTCGGGCCGCGGCGGAGCGGGTTCGTCGTCGACTGCCTGGCGAGGTAGCGGGGGCCGGCCTCGCGCGCGCGCTCGTGCTCGGCGATCGCCGCGATCTGTCGGAGTCGACCCGCCACGCCTTTCGGGAGCTCGGCCTCTCGCATCTGCTCTCGGTCTCGGGGCTTCACATCGGCTTCGTCGCCCTGCCGGCTGCGGCCGCCCTGGCGCGGCTGCGCGTCGTGTTCCGACGGCGCGGGCGGCCGGTGCGCGGCTTCGCGGCGCCGATCGTGGCGGGGGGCGTCGCGGCGTTGGGCTATGCGTGGCTGACGGGGAGCAGCGTGCCCGCGCTGCGTTCGGGCCTCGCGTTCGGGCTCTTCGGGCTCGCGCGCGCGCTCCGGGTCCGGCTGACGCCCGGACCGGTCCTGGCGGTGGTGGCCCTCGGGCTGCTGGTGGCCGATCCGAACGTGCTCTTCGATCCGGGCGCACGCTTCTCGTTCACCGCCTGCGCGGCGCTCGTCGGGGCGGGGCTCTGGCGCGCAGCGCCGGCGCGTGGATCGACGCAGCGCGAAGCGGCGGCGGGGACCGGCGGGACGGCTCCGGCGGCCGAAGGGCGCACGCCGCCGTGGGACGCGCTCGTCGATCCGATGCGGGCCTCGCTCGCAGTCTCGCTCGGGCTGCTGCCATGGGTCGAGCTCGAGGGGCTGCCGCGTTCGCTGCCGTCCCCGCTCGTCAACGCGCTCGCCATTCCCTGGGCCGGCTTCGTCGTGCTGCCCGGGGCCTTTGCGGCCTGCGCGCTCACCGCGGGGCTGCCGCCCGGTCGGGGAGAGTTCGTTCTGGATGCGCTGCTCTGGCCTGCCGCGGCGCTCGAGGATGTGGCTGCGGGGGTGGGGGCGTTCATCGCTTCGAGCGGGCTGACGGAGGATCGGCCCGGCGTGTGGCCCTGGCCGCTCGGCCTGATCGGGATCGCGCTCGGCTTTGCGGCGCTGCGATGCGGGCGGGTCGCACTCGCCGGGCTCGTCTGGCTCGGCCTCGGCGGTCTCGGGCTCGTGCCCCTGCGCGAACAGGTCTTCGCGCACGAGCGGCCGCGCGTCGTCTTCTTCGACGTCGGGCAGGCGGATGCCGCGCTGGTCGAGACGAAGGATGCGGCCTGGCTGATCGATACCGGCCCTGGGGCGGGTGACGGCTCGGGGGGAGGGACGCTGCTGCGTGCGCTGCGGGCCCTGTCCGTCGATCGCCTCGACGGGCTCGTGATCACCCACGCCGATCTCGACCACCGAGGCGGCGCTCCGCGTCTGCTCGCGGCGATGCCGATCGGCGAGCTCTGGCTGCCCGCGCTCGCGCGCGCCGAACCCGCCCTGGAGGAGCTCGCCACCGAGGCGCGCGCGCGCGGCGTCCGCGTCGCCTGGGTCGCTGAGGGCGATCGCCTGGGGACGGGTCGATCGCTCGGCCTCGAAGTATTGTGGCCGCCGGAGCCGAGCGGCGCCGGGCCTGTGGGCGCGCATCGCGGGCCGGGGGCGACGGACGCCGCGATCGGGCTCGGGGGGCGCAACGAGCAATCGATCGTGCTGCGCGCGACCGTCGGTGGGCGCGTCGTCCTGTTCATGGCGGACGTTGGGCTGCGCGTCGAGCAGCGCCTCCTCGAGGCCGGCCGGCTGGGACCGGTCGAGCTCCTGAAGCTGGGCCACCACGGCAGTCGCGCGAGCTCGGGGCCGGGCCTGCTCGCGGCGGTCGCCCCGGCGCTCGCGATCGTGAGCGCCCCGTGCGACGCGCGTCGCGGCCTGCCGAGCCCCGAGGCGCTCGCCCGGGTGCGGGACGCGGGGATCCCGATCGCGTGGACCGGGCGCGACGGTGCGATCGGCGTGGGCTGGACGGTGGACGGGGATCGGCGGACGTCGAGCTGGGGTGGAGCGCGCGACTGCGGTGGAGAGGGCACGACCGGCATCCGGAGGCGAAGGGGACCGATCGCCCCGTCGCCCGTCTCCGGTCCGGATCGGTGAACGGGGCGCCGGAGCGCAGGGTCGTGGGAATGCGGACCGGGGAGAGGCCCGGATGGAGGAGACGGTGGGAATGGATCCGCGGGAGGGCGGGACGGAAGCGGACGGGCCGAGCGGCGACGACGAGATCAGGACGCTCGCCCGGCGCTGGCCGCGCGAGCTGATCCAGGCAGGCGAGGCCGATGCGCTCGCGGCCCGCTGGGTGGAGAGCGGCCGGGCCGCCGAGGCTTCCGGCCGGCCACGCTGGGCGGGCGGGGCCCTCACGCCGGCCCTCGTGAATGCACTCTTCGAGGCGCGTCGTGCGCGCCGCCTCGTGCGGGGGCTCGAGGAGGCCGAGGCGGCGCTGCGTGCCCAGGCGCTCGGCATTGGAGGCGCGCGGGGAGTGGACGCTCCGGTGCCCGACCGGATCTCCCGACTGCTCCTCGTGAGCGAGGATGGATCCGATCGTTTCTTCAGAAAGATCAGCAGCTTGCTGCGTCAGTACTCGAAGATGCTCGAGGTCTATGTGTGCGCCTGCGACGAGCAGGCGCTCGGCGGGGCGGTGTTCGGGGAGGGGCGCCGGGCCCGGGCCGTGCTCGTCGACCACAAGGAGGCGGTCGTGCAGGTGCTGCGCGCCATCGCCGGAGGGCCTTGACGGGGCCCGTCACGCCGGAGGAGGCCGAGCTCCGTGGGAGCCTGATGCTGCGATGGGGCGCCTTCGCGGTCGGCGGAAGGCGCGGTGCGCGATGCGCGGGACGGGCGGGCTCCGGAGAAACGGGCAGGAAGGGGACCGGGGAAGGGTCGGCGGGGAGGCGGTCGATCCCGGAGTGTCGGCGCGACTCGTTTCAGTCTGAAACGAATTCCTGGAGACTGACTGCAACTCATTGATCTTGAACGGGTTGTTCCACGAGGAACGGTGTCTCGTCCTGGCCGGACGGGGGCTCGTCGAGGATCTGGCGGACGCGGCCGAGGAGGGTCGCCGAGCTGAAGGGCTTCTCGAGCAGCTGCAGGCCGCCGCTGGCCAGGCCGTGCTGGATCAGGGTCTCGTCGGTGAAGCCCGACATGTAGAGCACGCGGATCCCCGGTCGCAGCTGTCGCGCCCGCTCCGCGATCTCCGGGCCGGCCATGCGCGGCAGCACGACGTCGGTCAGCAGCAGGTCGATCGGTCCGTCGTGGCGGCTGCAGTGTCGCAGGGCGGCCGTCGCCGATTCGGCGGGCAGGACCGTGTAGCCGCGCCGGTGCAGGGTGCGCTCGACCAGCTTGCGGACGGGACGGGAGTCCTCGACGAGCAGAACCGTCTCGCGTCCACGGCCGACGGACGAGGGCTCCTCCGGTCCGCTCTCGAGCAGGACCTCGTGGGCGGCGGGGAGGTAGATCGTGAACGTCGAGCCCTCGCCGACGCGGCTCTCCACCTCGATCTGCCCGCGGCTCTGGCTCACGATGCCGTAGACGGAGGCGAGGCCGAGGCCGGTGCCCCCGGTCGCGCTCTTCGTCGTGAAGAACGGCTCGAAGATCTGGCTGCGCGTCGCCTCGTCCATGCCGGTCCCGGTATCGGAGACGCGCAGCGCGACGTAGGCGCCGGGGCCGAGCACACCCGACTCGACGCGCTGGGGCGTGCGCACGAGATGGTTGAAGGTCTCGATCTCGAGCCGTCCGCCCCGCGGCATCGCGTCCCGCGCGTTCACGACGAGATTCACGATGACCTGCTCGATCTGCCCCGGATCGGCGAGGAGCGCGTCGAGGCCACCGTCGAGCAGGGTCACCAGCTCGATGTCCTCTCCGATCAGGCGGCGCAGCATCCGGTCGATCTCGGCGACGACGGCATTCAGGTCGACCCGCTCCGGCCGCAGGACCTGGCGTCGGCTGAAGGCCAGCAGCTGGCGGGTCAGGCCCGACGCCCGCTCGGCCGCCCGCAGGATCTCCTCGATGTCGGGCCGGGTTGCGTGGTCGGAGTCGAGCTCCTGGAGGACGAGGTCGCTGTAGCCGATGATCGCCGTCAGCAGGTTGTTGAAGTCGTGGGCGATGCCGCCGGCCAGCCGGCCGACGGACTCGAGCTTGCGGGACTGACCGAGCCGCATTTCGCTCTGGCGCAGCGCCTCCTCGGTCCGGCGCCGGGCGCTCACGTCGCGCAGCGTCACCGCGAAGTACGACCGCAGCGCCGGATCCTCCACGGGGCCGACGGGATCGCAGAACAGCAGGATCGTCGCCTCCGTCGGGATCGGCGGGCCCTCCGGTCCGCCGATCAGGCTGAGCTCCCCGCTCCACGGAAAACGGCTGGTGAGACGCGGCAGCACCTCGCTGCGCAGGCGCTGGGCGTCGGTGGGCGTCAGCAGCTCGAGCAGCGTGCGCCCGGGGCGGGGCTCGGGATTCTCGGCGCGCAGATGGCGGGTCGCGGTCTCGTTGGCGAAGAGCAGCGTCGTGTCGAGGTCGCAGATGAACACGAGGTCGGCGCTCTGCTGGATCACCCGGTGGAGCAGGTCGCGGCCGAGGTCGGGGGCGGGCGGGGCCGGGCGGATCTCGCGCGCGACGATGAGCCAGCGAGGCCCGCCCGCGCCGTCGGCGCACGTCTCGATGCGGGCCTCGAAGCTCCGCGCCCGGCCGTCGAGGGGCCGGAGCGCGAGGGGGAAGGGCGATTTGTGCTCGATCAGGGGGATCGCCGCGCGATCCCCGTCGCGGGCGCAGAGCGCGTCGAAGGGCTGTCCGATCCACGGCGAGGGCGGCTGACCGAGCAGGGGCTCGAACGCCTCCGAGAGCGAGAGGATCGTCCCGTCCGCGTCGAGCTCGATCACCAGCTCGCCGGTCAGTCGGACGAGGGCCTCGAATCGAGCCCGCTCCGCCGCCGCGATCCCGCCGTCATTGCGTTCTTCGAGGGCGCGGGCGAAGGGCTCGGCCGCGCTCTCGAGCAGACCGCGCAGACGCTCCGGGTCCGCGAGCGAATGGCGTGCATAGCCCGCCAGCAGCCCGAGCGTGCGTGGATCGCGCCGGGACACGAGACCGATGCCCGCGAAGGACACGAAGCCCGGGTCGAGCCGATCGGCGACCTCGGGCAGCAGCCGGGTCACACCGGCCGGATGGACACAGAGCTCCCCGCGCGCCGCGATCGCCTCGGGCAGGCCGACGAGGGACTCCTCGCCGCCGCCGAGGTCGCGTCCGTCCTGCCAGCCGGCGATCCGGATCGCCCGATCGGGATGCTCGGGGTCGAGTCGGGCGAGCACGAGACGGTCGAGCTCGAGGGCCGCGGCGAGCGACGCGAGCAGCGAGTGGAGACGCGAGGGATCGCCGAGGTCGACGCCCCGGGCGAGATGCGTGAACGCGAGCTCGACCTGCTTGCGCAGACCGATGTCCCCCGCCTGGACCGCGAAGAGGCGCTCGCCGGATTCGCTCTGGAACGCGATCCAGCGCAGCGCCACCCACTTCGGCCCCTGCGTCCGGCCGCACAGCTCGAGGTCGATGGCGCCGGGGCTCGAAGCGTTCTCACGAGTCGACTCGTACCACGCGTCGGCGAGGGCCTTGCGCTGGGGAAAGCGCAGCATCGGATTCAAGGCGTCGAGGTGATCGATGCCGCCGAAGATCGACTTGAAGCGGCGATTCGCGAACTCGAGCGAGCCATCCGGTCGCGCGATGGCGGTCGCGTGCAGACCCGAGTCGACCAGCGCGCGGTCCCGGGCCCTGTGCAGACGATCGACGCGGCTGGTGGATTCGTCGTGGGTGACGTCCCGGCAGAAGGCGGTGATCGCGCCTCGGCCATCGGATCGGGGCGCCGCCCGGAACGCGGCCTCGATCGAGAGGCGGACACCGTCGCGTCGGAGGCCCTGGAAGCGCAGGGTCAGGTCGTCGCCCGACTCGACCACCTTGCGGAAGCCCGCGATCGTGCGCTCGCGATCCTCGGAGGCCACGATCTCGAGGAAGCTGCGTCCTTCGAGCTGGTCGGGGTCGATGCCGAAGATCCGACGGATCGCCTGGTTGATCCAGGCGATGCGGCCGTCCGTCTCGAGATCGACGACGATGTCCGCGAGCTGGTCGAGGAGATCGGCACCCGGTCGCGCGCGATTCTTCTCAGCGCGCGACATGATCTGGTCCGCGGTCGTCGATCATCGATCCCAACGAGAGCCCCCACCCGTGGATCCGTCCCCTCACTGTAACCCCGAGAGGATGAATGACCATCGCCTCGCGAGAAAAATCAGCGAGCCTCGTCACCGTCCGACGTTGTCGGATCACCCCGACAAACACGAGCCGAGGACGTGGAGGTGGGGACGGTCGGTGGGCACCGGGGCGGGCCCGGCGCGGGTGCGTGGGCCGGTGCGGAAGCGGGTGCGGGTGCGCGTGCAGCAGGTGGGGGTGCGAAGTGCGCCCGGTCAGTAGAGCCCGAGCATGCGCCCGGCCATCGCGAGGACCGAGGCGACCAGCACGGGCTTGATGACGCGCTCGCCACCCCGGGCAGCAACGCGCGCCCCGACGCTCCCGCCGAGGGAGAAGCCGCTCGCCAGCGCCAGTGCGAGGGGCCAATCGATCTGGCCATGGAGGAGGAAGACCGGGAGGGCCACGGCCGTCAGGGCACCCACCAGGATCACCTTCACCGCGTTCGCGCGGACGAGGTCGAGCCCGCTGCGCGCGAGGGCAGCCACGACGAAGATACCGACACCCGCCTGGATCGAGCCTCCGTAGAACCCGATGGCGCCGAAGATCGCTGCGTTCGCCGCCGCCGATCGCCCCGTTGCGGGCATCGGGTCGCGCTTCGCCGTCGGCGGGCGCAGGATCGGGACGAGCAGCGCGACCATCGCCACGCCGAAGACCTTCTCGAAGAGCTCCGACGACATGCGCGCGGCGACGGTGGCTCCGGCGATCGAACCGATGACGGCGGGCAGCACGATCGGGAGCGACTCGGCGAGGGCATCGAAGCCCTCTCGGCGGAAGCCGCGAGTCGCGAAGACGTTCTGCAGCAGCACGCCGATGCGATTGGTGCCGTTGGCGACGGTGGCGGGCAGGCCGAAGTAGACCAGGGCCGGGACGGTGAGCAGCGTGCCTCCCCCGGCGAGGGTGTTGATCACGCCCGCGACGAGGCCGACCGCGGCGAGGGCGAGCCATGTCCACCACTGATCCATCGCTCTTCCGTCGGCTCGAGGCCACGCGCGCGGCGCGAGGGTCGCCGCCGGGCGCCCAAGCATGCACACTCCGCCACCGCGACGCCAGCGCCCCGAGTAGAGGCGCGGGGCGCGGGGAGGCCGATCGCGTTTGAAGCACGTGCGTCCGTACGGCAGCTGGGCCTCGCCGATCGACTCGGGATCGCTGGTCGCCGGTGCGCGAGTGATCTCGGCGCCGCGGATCGAGGGCGGTGCGCTCTACTGGCTCGAGCGGCGACCGGCCGAGGGCGGGCGCCAGGTCGTGATGCGGTGCGCGCTGCCACGCGCCGGCAGCGGTGCCGTCGGGTCCGGCCTCGGGGCGCTCGAGGAGGTGAGCCCGGCCGGCGTCAACGTGCGGACCCGCGTCCACGAGTACGGCGGCGGCGAGTACACCGTCTTCCGCGACCGCCTCTACTGCGTCGACGACGGGACGGGCTGCATCCTCGGCGGCCGCATCGGCGGACCGCTCCGGCCGCTCACCCGCGGCGACGCGCGCCACGCCGATCTCGTCGTGTCCCCCGACGGCCGCTGGCTCGTCGCGGTGGAGGAACGACCGCGCGGCGACCGCGAGCCCGAGAATCGCCTCGTCGCGATCGAGCTCCCGGCCGATCCCGGGCGCGTCGTCGACCCGTCTCCCCCGAGCGTCGTCGCGGCGGGCCACGACTTCTACGCGTCGCCCGTCTTCGATGCCGCCGGCCGCCGGCTCGCCTTCCTCGCCTGGGACCATCCGCACATGCCCTGGAACGAGACGGTGCTCGAGCAGGTCGCCTGGGGGCCGGCGGGCGTGCAGGGGGACGCCGTGCGCCGGGCGGGCGGGGGCGGGGAATCGCTCTTCCAGCCGGGCTTCGCGCCGGACGGTGCGCTCCATGTCGTCACCGACCGCTCGGGCTTCTGGAACCTCGCCCGCGCGACCGAGTCCGGCCTGCGCCCCGTCCACGCGCTCGCGGCCGAGCTCGGACGACCGCAATGGGTCTTCGGGCTCTCGACCTGGGCCGGGCTCGACGGCGATCGCGTGCTCGCGAGCGCGACGCGCGCAGGGCTCGACGAGCTGGGGATCCTCTCGCTCGCGAGCGGTGGATTCGAGCCGCTCGGCTTCGACTTCGTGACGGCGGGCGGGCTCGCGGCGGGGGCCGGCTTCGCCGCGTGCGTCGCGGCGAAGCCGGGCTCGGCGCTCGCGCTCTACATCTGGTCGCTCGCGGGCGGTTCGCCCGTCTGCGTGCGGGACGCGGGGGGGCCGGTGATCGAGGACGGGACGCTGAGCCGCGCGGAGGCGCTCGAGATCCCGCGGCCCGACGGCCGGAAGACCTTCGCGTTCTTCTACCGCCCTGCCTCCGCGGCATGCGAGGGACCGACGGGCGAGCGTCCCCCGCTCCTCGTCAAGAGCCACGGCGGCCCGACCTCGGCGGCCTCCGCGGGCTTCGATCCGCGCATCCAGTTCTGGACCAGCCGCGGCTTCGCCGTCGTCGACGTCAACTACGCCGGCTCGTCGGGCTACGGGCGCGCCTATCGCGACCGGCTCGAGCGCGCCTGGGGCGTCGAGGACGTGGCGGACTGCGTCGACGTCGCCCGCGCCCTCGCCGCCGAAGGCCGCGTCGACGGCGAGCGCCTCGCGATCACCGGCGGCAGCGCGGGCGGCTTCACGACGCTGTGTGCGCTCACCTTCCACGACGTCTTCCGCGCCGGCGCGAGCCACTACGGCATCGGCGACCTCGAGGCCCTCGTCCGCGACACCCACAAATTCGAGTCCCGCTACACCGACTGGCTCGTCGGCCGCTGGCCCGAGGAGCGGGCGCGCTACGTCGAGCGCTCGCCGATCCACCACGTGGATCGGCTGCACTGTCCGGTGATCTTCTTTCAGGGGCTCGAGGATCGGGTCGTGCCCCCGAACCAGGCGGAGGCGATGGTGCGCGTGCTCGCGAGCCGGGGGCTCGCCCACGCCTACGTGCCCTTCCCCGGAGAGGGCCACGGCTTCCGCCGCGCCGAGAACATCCGAACGGCCCTCGATGGAGAGCTCTTCTTCTACGCGAAGGTCTTCGGCTTCGAGGCGCCGCAGCCGGCCGGCGTCGAGTGGGTCGGGGCGCGGTGATGAAGATGGGCCGGCGCAGACGCGCGCCGACGCCGCCGGCGGCGATCGGGCCCGCCGTCTGCGGCGGCACAGGCGCCGGGCGACGCGCCGCGACGGCCGCGCTCGGGGCCGGGATGGTCGCGGTCCTCGCGCTCGCCTGCGTTCCGACGCGCGGGGGCTGGGACGTGGACGGCCTCCGCCGGGCGCGACCGGCGATCGCCGCGCTCCCGGGCGAGCGCATCGGCGACCTCGTTCCGTTCCCCGCGCTGGCGCTCGACGCCGAAGAGGCCAGCGAGCGGGTCGAGCTCGTCGCCTGCCGCTTCCCGGCGCCGTCGACGTTGCGAGTGGCCACGCTGGGGGCGGGCTGGTGGGAGGAGGCCGGTGGGCCGGCGCTGAGCGCGCTCGCGTCGGCGCTTGAGCCCGAGGGTCTCGCGCTGCGGCGCGTCGCGGACGCGGAGACCGAGGCGGTCGGAATCCGGATCGAGGCCTTCCACGGCGAGGGCCCCGAGCTGCCCGAAGGTCTCGGCGACACGCTCGTCGAATGCGACGTCGCCCCGCGCCCCGCCGACGCGGGGCCGCGCGGGCGGATCCTCCGCGCCGAGGTCCGCATGCGTCGCTCGGGACGCGACGCGGCGGGGCGTCTGCGGAGCGCGAGCGAGGCGGAGTGGGCCGGTGCACTGCTGCACGAGCTCGGCCACGCTCTCGGCTATGCGGGCCACGCCGCCACCGGAGACTCGATCTTCGTCCGCGACGAGTTCGAGCTGCGAAACGTCGGTCGCCGGGTCCTGCGCGGAGAGCCCCTGGAGGATGCGACGCTCCGCGCGCTCCTCGCGCTCGAGCCGGGCGAGTGGCTCGGGGCGCGCCGGCTCGAAGAGCGGGACGCGGACTGGGTGCGCGCGGTGCGGGCGCTCGATCGGCGCTGGCGCGACGCCGGGGGGCGGCGAGTCGAGGTCGTGGCGTCGGTGGGCGATCGCGAGGCGCGCTGGAGCGTGCGTTATGCGGACGGCCGCCGGCTCGGGCTGCGCTTCCCGGGCTGGCCGGATCGCTTGCGGGAAGGGCGCGAGCTGCTCGTCTTCCCCGATCGCGAGACCCTCGCCGCGCTGCGCGCGTCCTTGCAGGACGGGGAGGCGGAGTCGGGCATCAGCCCTTGAGCGTGGCCTCGAGGGTCCGTGCCCGACCGATCAGGTCGGCCGCGACCGCCTCCTCGCCGAGGGCGCGCAGGACCATGCCGAACCGGAACATCGTGACGGCGTCCTGGGGCGCGTGCTGGTGCGCGTACTCGAGGTGCGGGCGGGCCGCGGCCGGATCCGAGGCGGGCTGCTTGTAGAGCGCCCAGCCGAGCGCCGAGCGATAGGCCGGCTCGTCGGGCCACAGCTCCACCGCCGGCTGCAGGTATTCGAGCGCCCCCTGGAAGTTGCCCATCTTGAGGAGGATCTCGCCCTTGCGGAACGAGGTCTCGGCCTGGGCGAGGCGCGCGGTGTCGATCTCGGGCTCGCCGCTCGTCCCCCGATCGTAGGCGGCCTTCTTGTCGGGATCGGAGAGGATCTCGAACGCCTCGGAGACCCGACCGAAGACCCGCGCCGCCTTGTCCTCGAGACCGGCGAGCCCCTTGCGAGCGAGGGAGTCCGGGTGGTAGCGCTTGGCGGCCTTGAAGTAGGCCTTCTTGATCTCGGCCGCACTCGCGCTCGCGTCGAGGCCGAGCACCGCGTAGTGGTCGAGCTTCGCGAGGCCGGCGGCGAGCCGCTCGATGTCCTCGCGCAGGGCCTCGGTCTCCCGATCGAGCGCGGCGGGCGCCACGGCGGTCCCGGGCCCGGTGGCCCCGCCCGTCGCGGCGCTCGCGGCGGGCGCTTCGGCGACGACGTCGAGCTCGAACTCGAGCTCCGCCTCGGGGCTCGAGACGAGTCGGGCCTCGCCCTCGCGCAGGATGCCCGCTTGCCACAGCGTCCACAGCGTCGCCGCCGCGAGCGGATCGCCCGACGCCTCGCCGAGCACCCGGCCGAGGGGCGCGCTGCCGTCGAGGCGCTGCACGACCTTCGCCGCGAGCGGGCCGGCCTCGGCGAGACGCTGGGCGACGCGCCGGAGGCGCGGTGCGACGTCGGCGCGATGGCTCGAGATCGCCATCACGGCGGAGAGCAGGCGCTCGGTCCCCCAGCGCTTCGCGAGCTGGGATTGGATCAAGGCGAGCACGTCGTAGGGCTTCGCGTTGGCGGGCACCGGTCCGTCGAGGGGAATCCACTGGTAGACGCCGGTCTGCCACTCGAAGGTCTGGGCGAGCTGCTCGCGGCAGGTCGCGCGGATCGTCTGGTAGAGCGCCTTCGCCTCGACGAGCTTGAGCGCGAGGGCCGCGGAGGCGTGGCTGCACTCGCGTTCGCTGGCGAACTGCTCGAGCCGCCTGCGATCGGCGGCCTGGATCTGGCCGGTGCTCTCGAGGGCACGGGCGAGGGCGTCGGGCTCGCCCTTCGCCTCGACCGCGATTGGAGAGCCCTCGTGGACGGTGACGAGCCGCTCGCTCTTGCCGTGGGCGAGGCGCAGGCGACCGCTGCGCCGCGCGCGCCAGGCCTCGGCGAGCAGCTGCGGGACGCCGACCTTCTCGAGCGTGCCCTCGTCGGGTGTCGCGCGTCGGCTCGGCTTCGGGATCTCGCTCATCGGCGGCTCGTTCGGTGGGGCGGCGTCCGGGCCGGGCCCGGGTAGCAGGCCGCAGGCGCGGTCAGAGGATGTGGCGCTGCGCGTCGGCGATCTGGAAGGCGGTGGCGATCGCCTCGGAGAGGTCCTTGCGCAGGATCAGGTGCGACGACTCGAGGCTCGCGATCGCGGCCTCCGAGCCGGCCGAGATGCCCGTGATCAGGCCCTGCGCGTTCCAGGACTCGATCGTCTCGAGGACCTGCTCGAGGGCGGCGGCGCCGAAGCCCTCGTCGAGGGGGCGCTCGCGCAGATCCACGACCACGCTGCGGATCTCGCCGATGCCCGGGTCGCGGCCCAGCATGTCGACGGTGCCCAGCGCCTCCTCGAGGGTCGTGAAGGGCAGCACCATCACCGGTCGCCAGATGTGGACCACCGGCTGGGTGCGGTCGAAGCGTCCGTCGCCCCCGATCGCCGCGCCGGCGGCGGGGCGATCGCGCCGTTCGATCGGCGGTCGCAGGGCGAGCTTGCGGAAGGCGTCGAAGGGGACCTCGGCGAGCAGCCAGGCGAGCTCGGGATCCCGCTCGGCGGCGCGACCCGTCGCTTCGATCACCTCGAAACGGCAGCGGCTCCCGCCGGCCGCCGCGCACTCGAGCTCCCGGGCGACGAGCGCGCGGTCGAGGGTGCCGGAGAGCCAACCCGACGTGTAGCCCGCGGAGAGCGAGCAGGCCGGGGCCGAGGCCATGTCGAGGCGCGAGATGCGCGCGGCCGCCTCGTGGCACTCGGGCCAGTGGCCGGAGAGGGCGAGGGCACCGTCGCGTCGGTTCACGAGGCCGGCCGACCAGCTCATCACGAGGGCCGTCGTGTCGGGGCTCTCGGGCCCGGTGGCCGACGCGTCCTCGCCGTGGCGGCGGCAGCAGCGCGCCGCGTCGCGCAGGCCGTGGAGCATGCCGATCTGGAAGAGCGCGAGACCGGCGTTGCGGGGGCCGAGCTCGTCCTCGAGCTCGACGAGCAGCGAGGCGAGGAAGCGACCGTCGACGAACAGCTTCGGGTCGTTCATCAGGACGGTGTCGGGTCCGAAGCCGAGCGCGGTCAGCATCGCGAGCGGATCGGTCGGCGTGGGCGGGACGGGGGGCTTCGGGGGGTGACTCACGGTGGGGGCCTTCGCGACTAGCCTTCGATGAACGCGTAGATGTCGAACTTCTGGTCCTTCGAGATGAAGGACTCGCCCTCCTGCTCGAGCAGCTTCAGGAAGGCCTGGACGACGACGGGATCGAACTGCGTGCCCGAGAACTTGTGGAGCTCGCGGGTCACGGCTTCGAGCGGGAGCGCCCGGCGATACGGGCGGTCGGAGGTCATCGCCTCGATGGTGTCCGCCACCACGATCACGCGGGAGGGCAGCGGGATCTGGTCGCCGGCGAGGCGGTCGGGATAGCCGCGGGAGCAGCCGTCGTACCACTCGTGGTGGTGGCGCACGCAGGGCACGACGCTGCGCAGGAACTCGACGGGCTCGAGGATCTTCGCGCCGATCTCCGGGTGGCGCATGATCTCCGCGTACTCGACGTCGTCGAGGCGGTCGGGCTTCGTGATGATGGCGTCGGGGATGCCGATCTTGCCGACGTCGTGGAGCAGGCCCGCGAAGTAGACCCGCTCGATCATGTCCTTGCGCAGCATCATCTGGCGCGCGATGCGGGAGGAGTAGACGGCGACCCGCTCGGAGTGGCCGCGGGTGTAGGCGTCCTTCGCGTCGATCGCCTCGGCCAGCGCGCGGATGGTCTGGATGTAGGCGGTGCGCAGCTCCTGGTTCTTGCCGTCGAGCTGCTTGGTCCGCTCGCGGACCTTCTCCTCCAGGTTCTTGTTCATGTCCTGGAGCTTGAAGTTCTGCTCGCGGGTGACCTGGTTCAGGCGCTTGATCTCAGCCTTCAGGTCGTAGTGGTCGAAGGCCTGGCGGAGCGTCGCCTTGAGCTCGTCGTCGTTCCAGGGCTTGGTGATCAGGCGGTAGATCTCGCCCTTGTTGATCGCCTCGACGGCGATCGTCATGTCCGTGTAGCCGGTCAGCATCATGCGCACGACGTCGCCGTGGCGATCGCGGACCGAGGAGAGGAAGTCGACGCCGCTCATCTGGGGCATGCGCTGATCGGAGACCACGACCTGGGGCTCGTAGCGGTCGATCAGGTCGAAGGCGTCCGCGGGCGTCGACGCGGCGAGCACCTGGATCGGCTCGTGCCGAAGCAGGCGCTGGAGGGCCTTCAAGATGTTCACTTCGTCGTCGACGAAGAGGACCGTGTGATCCTGCACCGCGGCTCCCTGATGGCCATCGGATCCGAGTCGCGTCCGCCCGCCCGCCACCGGGGCTCGGGCACCGGACGCACCCCCGGCCATGCCCGCTTCTATCGGCCGGCAATCGGCGTCGCGTGAGGAATCGCTGCATTCGGGTCGGCTGGAACGGGCCGCCGGTCCGCCGGTCCCCCCGCCGCGCGCAGGGCGGCCGCATCCGCGGAGCACACGGCGCGCGCGAGGCCGGCACCGACCGCGCGCGCCCGCGCGATGCGCCGGGCGGGACGGTGCTCGAGCCCGACGCCCGGGGCATTTGGTCTCGGCGCTCGGGATCGGGGGCGGGAGCGCTCGAGACTAGAGGTAGTTGCCGCCGTCCATGTGGATGCGGGTGTGGGCCTGACGGAAGCGGCTGACCTCGCGGGAGAAGTCGTCGCTCGTGACGGGCTCGGGCCGTTCCCCCCCGGCCTCGAGCCGCGCCTTGCGCCGCAGCACGCCGTGGAGCATCCGGACCCAGTCGCCGATCGAGGGCTCGCTCGACGTCCCGACGATCGCGGACCAGTCGATCTTCTCGAAGAGCGTCCGCCCCGCTCGGCCCTCGGCCTGGTTCGCGTGGATCTGGAGCGCCTCGATGACGTCTTCGGGGAAGATCGGATTGACCTCGATGACCCGCTCGAAGCGACCGGGCGAGACGAAGGCGTGGGGCAGGGTGTCGGGGAAGCTCGTCGCCCCGATCACGAGCGCCTTCGGGACCACGAGGGTCCGATCGATCAGCTCGAACAGGAAGTCCATGATCGGGCCCGCCGGCAGCTCACCGTGGCGGGCGGAGAGATCGTGGGCCTGGGCGTACTGGAGCTCGTCGAAGTAGACCGTGACCGGCGGCATCTCCTCGAGCGCCGCGGACCAGCCCTGGATCAGCTCGCCGATCTTGCTCGCGCCGTGGATCACGTCGAGCACGATGCGCGGCACGTCGACGCGCACGAAGGCCGTCTCGGTCCGGGCGGCGAGCGCCTCGGCGAGCATCGCCTTGCCCGAGCCGCGGCGGCCGATCATCAGCATCGCGGTGGGCGGGAAGGTGCCCCAGCGGCCATAGACTTCGGGGCTCGTCTGGGCGTAGGCGTAGGTGAGGATCTCCTCCTTCGCGGCGGCCAGGCCCCCGATCTCCTCGAAGGCGAGATCCGGGGCCGGGATGATCGCCGCGCCCCGTGCGAGCGGGTTCACGCTGCGCTGGAAGCTCGACCAGATGTTCAGGGCGCGCTCGGAGCGGATGCTTCGGTCGGACATGGTCGGGCCAGTCTAGCCATGGCGTCGGCTGCACCGCCGGCCCGCGATCGGGTGCGCCGCGACGCCGTGTGGGCGGGGCCGGAGCGCCCAGGGTGGCCATCCGTGCGGCCTCTGCCATACTGCCGCGCCAGCGCGTCCCCATCGTCTAGCGGTTAGGACGTCGGCCTTTCAAGCCGATAACACGGGTTCGATCCCCGTTGGGGACGCCATTCATCGCGCCGTCTGACGACGGCGCTGATCTCGAGCACGGCGGGCGGTCCTGGGACCGGGGGCCGTGGGTGGCTTTGCGCCGTCTGCGACGGCGCTCGCCTTCGGGCGCGGGTCGGAAGGGCGTGGCGCGGAGGGGAGCGCGGTGCTGCCGGCGGTCGATGCGCATCATCATCTCTGGGATCTGCAGGCGAACCACTACCCTTGGCTGATGCCGGGGGCCGAGGCGCCGCCGTTTCCGAACTTCGACGAGCTGTGTCGCAACTATCTCGTCGGGGACTTCCGGGCCGACGGGGCGCGCCAGGCGATCGTGAAGTCGATCCACGTCCAGGCCGAGCACGACGAGTCGGATCCGGTGCGCGAGACGGCCTGGCTCCAGCGCGTCGCGGATTCGCCGGAGTCCGGCGGCTTCCCCCACGCGATCGTCGCTTTCGCCGATCTGACGCAGCCAAGCGTCGAGGCGATCCTCGAGGGCCATCGACGCCACCGCAACGTCCGCGGCATCCGCCAGATGCTGAACTTCGATCCGCGGCCTGCCGAGGGCCCGGCGCGTCACGCCCTCGACAAGCGCCGGGATCTGCTCGCCGACGCGGGCTTCCTCGCTCGATTCCCGCTGCTGCGCAAATACGATCTGTCCTTCGACCTGCAGCTCTTTCCGTGGCAGGCCCAGGCCGCCGCGAAGCTCGTCGCGGCCCATCCCGACACCTGGTTCATCGTGAACCACACGCTGATGCCCTTCGACCGCTCCGAGGCGGGCCTCGCCCTCTGGCGCCAGGGCCTCGCGACTTTGGCCGCCTTCGAGCACGTCGCGATCAAGATCTCGGGCCTCGCCATGTCGGCCACCGGCTGGGACGGCGCGATGAGCCGCCGGCTCGCCCGCGAGACGATCGAGGTCTTCGGGCCCGGCCGCTGTCTGTTCGGGAGCAACTTCCCCGTCGATCGCATGATGATCGACTACGACACGCCGTGGAACGCCTTCCGCGAGGTCGTCGCGGACTATTCCGAGGACGAGCAGCGCGCGCTGCTCCGGGGCAACGCGGAGCGCATCTACCGGATCTGAGTCGGGCCGCCGGAATCGACGAGGGCGCCTCGTCGCCCAGGCGGCGGACTCAGCCGGTCTCTTCTTCCGCGAGGCCGGCCTCGCTCGTCGCGATCCGCGCCGCCATCCGCTCGACGAAGGCGACGAGCGTCGGCCGTTCCTCGATCGCCTCGGCGCAGCCGGGGATCGCACCGCCCCGCAGCACGACGAGGAACGAGTAGATCGAGAGATCGGCGATGCTCGGCGCATCGGCGTGGAAGAAGGGTCGCGTGCCGAGGAAGCCGACGAGATCCGAGAGCCGGTCCTCGATCTCGCCGATCACCTCGAGCTCCCGCTGCTCCGCGCGGCTCTCGGGGCCGCGGCCGAACGGGCGCGCGACGCTGCGTGCGACGCGCTCCCCGACGTGCCGGCGCAGGCGCCCGAGCAGCGAGTCGTCGGCGGGCTCCTCGTCGCCGGGGCGCGGGTAGCGGGCGGTGCGCCAGCGGTTCCAGTACCAGAGGAAGGAATCGTCGGCCCACTGGGCCAGACTCTTCTGGGCGACGGCCGTGCGCGGATCCGAGGAATAGAGCGGCGGCTCGGGCGCGAGCTCGTCGATCCAGGCGACGATCGCCATCGACTCGGCGCGTCGCCGGCCGTCGACCTCGAGCACCGGCAGCGTCCGTGCGATCGGACTCCAGCGCGCGACGTCGTCGGGGTCGTCGGAGATCACGCGCTCGAAGGGGAGCCGCTTCAGCGCGAGCGCGGCGGCGACCTTCTCGGAGAACGGATTGACGGTCTGGGTGTAGAGCCGGATCACCGGCCGAGCATGCGTCCGCCCGTGCTCAGCCATGGGCGTCCGACGTCTGCGGCCCGGGGACCTCCGGCCCGGGAAAGAGGGCGTCGATCCGAGCGAGCGCCTCCTGCGGCAGCGCGATCTCGACGCTCGCCGCGTTCTCGTCGAGCTGGGCGGTCGAGGTCGCGCCGATCAGGACGCTCGAGACCGACGGCGTCCGCAGACACCAGGCGAGGGCCAGCTGGGCGAGGGAGCAGCCCGTCTGGTCGGCGACCGGGCGCAATCGATCGATGCGCTCGAGCACGTCGTCCTTCAGCACGTCCTGCATCCAGCGATTGCGCTTGGGGTCGTTCGCGCGGCTCCCCTCCGGTCGGCGCCCGGCGCCGTACTTCCCCGTGAGCGCGCCCTGGGCGAGGGGGCTGAACACGATCTGGCCGAGCCCCTCGCGCGCGCTCGTCGGCAGGATCGCCGCCTCGATTCCGCGATCGAGGATCGAGTAGCCGGGCTGATTCGAGATCGGTCGATAGGCGCCGTGGCGGTCGGCGAGGGCACAGCCCTCGGCGATCTGGCTCGCGTCCCAGTGGGACACGCCCCAGTAGAGGACCTTGCCCTGGCGGATCAGGTCCTCGTAGGCGCGCACCGTCTCGTCGAGGGGCGTCTCCGGATCGAAGCGATGGCATTGATGGAGATCGAGGTAGTCGGTCCGCAGCCGGCGGAGCGAGCCCTCGACGCTCTCGAAGAGATGCTTGCGCGAGAGCCCGCGGTCGTTGGGGGTCTCCGTCATCGCGAAGAAGCACTTGCTCGCGATCACGAGCTGGGGGCGCGACAGCTCGGCGAGCGCATCACCGAGCGCCTTCTCGGCCTCGCCCTGGGCGTAGACGTCGGCGGTGTCGAAGAGGTTGATGCCGAGGTCGAAGGCGTGGCGCACGAGGCGGGTCGTTCCGCCGCGATCGACCTTCGAGCCGAGGGTCAGCCACGAGCCGAGGGAGAGCTCGCTGACCCGCAGACCGCTCCGGCCCAATGCGCGCGTTCGCATGGCGCGCAATCTAGCAGGTAGAATCCGGCCCCGTGCTCCACCTCGCCTCCGCCACCGACCCCGCCTGGCTGGCCCGCGCCTGGACCTCGATCGACGAGGTGCTGCTCGATCACGCCCACTGCGAAAAGAAGGCCGCGGGGGCCGCGATCAAGCTGCTCTTCTCGTATCCCCACCACCGCTTCCTGCAGGAGCCGCTCGCGGAGCTCGCCCGCGAGGAGCTCGCGCATTTCCAGACGATCCTCGCGCACCTCGATGCCCGCGGCGTCCGCTATGCGACGATCAAGCCGAGCCCCTACGGCGTGGCGCTGCATGCCCTCGTGCGCCGGGACGAGCCCGATCGGCTGCTCGACGTGCTGCTGATCTCGTCGCTGATCGAGGCGCGCAGCTGCGAGCGCTTCCAGGTCCTCGCCGACGGGCTGCCCGATGCGGCTCTCGCCGCCCTGTATCGGGAGCTGCTCGCGAGCGAGGCGCGTCATCACGGGCTGTACCTCGAGCTGGCGGGCGAGCTCGTGCCGCGGGCGGTGCGCGATGCGCGGCTCGAAGGGCTCGCCCGCGCCGAGGCGGAGATCGTCGCCCGGCCGTGCCAATGGGTCCGGCTGCACGCCGGATAGGCTTGTCAGGACGGGGCCCCCTGGCGCAAGCTCGGGCCACCGCACCGCCCCTCGAAAGGAACGACCCATGAGCATCCAGACCGAAGACGTCCAGATCACGACCCAGTCCGGCGCGAAGATGGGCGCCTATCTCGCGCGCCCCGACTCCCCCGGTCGCAAGCCCGCCGTCATCGTCTTCATGGAGATCTTCGGCGTGAACGACCACATCCGCGACGTGACGCGCCGGGTCGCCGCCGAGGGCTACGTCGCGATCGCCCCGGACTACTTCTTCCGCACCGCCCCCGGCCTCCAGCTCGGCTACGACGAGCAGGGCATGAACACGGGCATCGCCAACCTGATGAAGCTGAAGGCCGACGAGATGATCTCGGACGCGCGCGACACGCTCGCGTGGCTGCGGAGCCGCAGCGACGTCGAGGGCGCGAAGATCGGTGCCATGGGCTTCTGCATCGGTGGCCACATGACCTACCTCGTCGCGTGCGAGACCGACATCGTGGCGGCGGCGTCCTACTACGGTGGCGGCATCGCGGCACCGCAGGGACCGGGAGGCGCGGTCTCGACCCTGTCGCGGACGCCGAAGATCAAGGGCCGCATCCAGTGCTATTTCGGCGCGAAGGACGCGATGATCCCCCTCGACCAGGTCGACGCGGTGAAGAAGGCGCTCGCCGCGGCCGGGGTCGACCACTCGGTCGAGGTCTACACGGAGGCCGACCACGGCTTCCACTGCGACCAGCGCGCGAGCTACCACGCGCCGTCGGCGAAGGACGCCTGGGCGAAGACCCTCGCGCTGTTCGAGAAGAAGCTGAAGGGCAAGGGCTGAAGCGCGGCCGGGCCGCCGCCCCGCCGCTCAGCGGAGGATCTTGCGCAGCGCCTCGAGCAGGCGATCGACGACCTCGGGGCGCGCGTTCTCGCCCATCAGGCCGATGCGCCAGATTTCGCCCGCGAGCGGCCCGAGCCCACCGCCGACCTCGATGTCGAACTCCTCGAGCAGGCGCGTCCGCACGGCGGCCTCGCCCTGATCGCGGATGCGCGCGGGGAGGCGGACCGAGGTCAGCATCGGCAGCCGCTCGCCCGCGGCCACGAGCGGCTCGAAGCCCAGGGGCTCGAGCGCCGCGACGAGGCGCTCGCCGGCGTCCGCATGGCGCGCGAAGCGGGCCGGGAGGCCTTCGGCGAGGACCCGGTCGAGGCCCGCGGCGAGGCCGTAGATGGCGCTGATCGGCGCGGTGTGGTGGTAGACGCGCTTCGCGCCGGCGAAGTAGCTCGCGAGCAGCGAGAGATCGAGATACCAGCTCTGCACCGGCCGCTTGCGCCCCTTCACCGCCTCGAGCGCCCGCTCCGAGAAGGAGACGGGCGAGAGCCCCGGCGAGCACGACAGGCATTTCTGCGTGCCGCTGTAGGCCGCGTCGATGCCCCAGTCGTCGAGGCGGACCGGCCGCCCGGCGAGGGAGGTCACGCAGTCGAGCACGACGAGGGCGCCCGCCGCCCGCGCGGCGGCCGCGATCTCCTCGACCGGCTGGCAGACGCCGGTCGAGGTCTCGGCGTGGACGAAGGAGACGACGCGCGGGCGGATGCGGGTGATCGCCTCGGCCATCGCGTTCGGATCGAGGGCGGTGCCCCAGCGCGCCTCGACGGTCGTGACCTCGGCGCCGGCGCGGCGGGCGACCTCGGCCATGCGGCCGCCGAAGACGCCGTTCACGCCGACGACGATCCGGTCGCCGGGCTCGAGCAGGTTGACGAGGGCCGCCTCCATGCCGGCGCTGCCCGTGGCGGAGAGGGGCAGGGTCATCGGGTTGGCGGTGGCGAAGACGGTGCGCAGGCCTTCCTTGACCCGATCGACCAGGGCCAGGAACTCGGGATCGAGGTGGCCGAGCAGGGGCCGACTCATGGCTTCAAGCACGCTCGCGTGGGCGTTGGACGGACCGGGGCCGAGGAGCAGGCGTTCGCGGATCGGTTGCAGGATCGACATGGCGGGCATGCTAGCGGCTCTCGCCGCGGGGCTCCCCGGGTCGCGCCGCGGTGGGCCGAGGCAGGCGAGTCGACGGCCGGGCGCTCGGCCGTCCTCGATGGCCCGAGCCGGGCGGGTGGGAACCGGGGGGCGCGAGTTGACAGCGCACCGACCCGGCCGGTAGCCTCCGCGACTTCGATCCCCCAGGGCCGTGCGGTCGTCGACGGCGTCGACGTCGAGCTCCTCGAGCGACGCAAGCCCTCGAATTGATTCGGATTGACAGGGTCGAGATGCGGGCAGCGCGCTGGGTCGTGATCGGAACGGCGATCGTCGCCGCGGCGACCGCGTTCCACATGCTGATGACCCCGGACGGCGGGTCGGGCTCGCGAGCCGGAGCGCGATCCGGGGCGCTCGACCGAGCCGACCGGGGCGTGGATCGCCCCCGGTCGGACGGGCGTCCGGGCGGGCTCACCGGGCCGATCACGGGACGTGGGTCGGCGGGTGACGCGGGCCGTGGGGCCTCCGGTGGCCCGACCGGCGGTGGACCGCCCCTCGACGAGATCGACGCCGAGTCGCGCGAGGCGATGCGGAACTTCCTGCGCGAGTCGGCGCGGGACGGGAAATAGGAAAGCGCTTGACCGGATTCCGCCACCGCAGCCGCGAGCAGTACGAGCAGGAGGAGCGCGAGCGCCTCGCGCCCTGGGCGGCCTGCTCCGGCGACTCGGCGGGGCGCCTGGTGCCCGAGCCCGAGCATCCCTATCGCACCGCCTTCCAACGCGACCGCGACCGCATCGTCCACGCCCGGGCCTTCCGGCGCCTCGAGTTCAAGACCCAGGTCTTCGTCCACGTCGAGAACGACCACTACCGCAACCGCCTGACCCACACGATCGAGGCCGCCCAGATCGCCCGCACGATCGCCCGCGCCCTCTACCTGAACGAGGATCTCGCCGAGGCGATCGTGCTCGCCCACGACCTCGGCCACACCCCCTTCGGCCACGCCGGCGAGGCGGTCCTCGACCGCTGCATGGAGGAGCACGGCGGCTTCGACCACAACCGCCAGAGCCTCCGCGTCGTCGACCTGCTCGAGAACCGCTATCCCGACTGGAGCGGCCTGAACCTGACGGCGGAGACCCGGGAGGGGATCCTGAAGCACGGCGCGGACTGGCCCCATCCCCTGCCGCTCCCGCCCTTCCATCCGCAGCGGACCCTCGAGGCCCAGGTCGCCGACCACGCCGACGAGATCGCCTACGTCCACCACGACCTCGACGACGGCCTGCGCTCGGGCCTGATCTCGATCGCCCTGCTCGAGAAGACGACCCTCTGGAAGACGGCCCGGGCCCTGCTCGCCGACCGCGACGCCGAGATGCCGGAGCCGGTCAGCCGGTCCCGGACGATCGGGGCCCTCGGCAACGCCCTCATCAGCGACCTGATCGCGGAGACGAGCCGGCGCCTCGCCGAGAATCCGCCGGCATCCCTGGCGGATCTGCGGCAACGTAGGGGCAGCCGTGGGGTCGGCCAGGAGGTCGACGGGCCCGGGAGCCGCGGCGGCCCGGGGAGCGCCCAGACGGTCGGATTCTCGCCCGAGATCGAGCACGGCAAGCGCGAGCTCAAGAGCTTCCTGTCCGCGAATTTCTACCGCCATCCCGACGTCCTGCGCCGCGTGCGCAAGGCGGAGTGGATCGTGGGAGATCTGTTTCGAACCTACCGGGACGATCCGGGCCTGCTTCCCGCGGACGTGCGCGCACGCTTCGCCCGGGAGGGCGAGCCCCGGGCCGTCGCGGACTACATCGCCGGCATGACCGATCGATTCGCGATGGACGAGCACCGCAAGCTGTTCGATCCCCACGCGCCGATCTGAGAGTGCCCGCAGCGCCCGGCCGGATCCGTGCCGATCGGGAAACGAGAAGGATGGATGAGCCTACCGGAGTGCCTCGAACGCGCCGCCAGTGAACTGACCGCTCTCGCGGATCGGATCCGACCCGCGAACGGTGATCCCCACCGACTGCTCGAGCTGCTCGCCCCGGCGGACGCGACCCGGGTGCTCGGCTTCGTGCTCGCCCACGACGAGGCGTCCGGCGAGGAGCTCCTCGACGCCTGGGGCGAGCTCGAGAGCGCGGCCGGCGTGCTCGCGGCGGTGCCCGAGGCGTCGCTGCCGAAGGCGGGGCGCAAGCAGCTGCGCCGCGCGCTGCACCGCCTGCGCGCCCGCGGCGTCGCGATCGCCGAGCCGGCCCCGGCGGCGACGGCGGCCTCCGGAGCGAAGGCGACACCGGCCCGCGTCGGGGCCGCGCTGAACGACCGCTGGCAGGAGGCCCATCTCTCGGCCCCGGACTTCCGCGGGACGCGCATGGGCTACCTCGTCGACGACCATCCTGCCGGTGGCGCGCGGCTCTTCGAGATCCGCTTCGACCCGGCCCGCGGCATCCTCGACTTCAAGCTCTACAACGCCGGCCGCAGCAAGGTCCGCGGCTTCCTCAAGAGCCTCGCCGAAGGGGCGAACCAGCGGCTCTTCGAGGTCGATCGGGCGGCGCTCTGCGCGTTGGTCCGGCGTGCGAGCCAGGCTCAGCCGAGCGATCGCGCGCTGCCCACGTTCTTCGTCGAGTGGCGCAGCCGGCTCTTCTCGGATGCGCTCGACGGCGAGGCGACGCCCGGCGAGCTGGCGCGCCGCGCGCTCGGCGAGGCGGGCGATCCCGACAAGAGCCTCGAGTCGGTCGGGGACTCGATTCGAAGCGGTCGCATGGGTCCCTGGCCGCCGTCGACGACGTGGGTCGGAGAGCGCATGGAGCGCGCCCAGCAGGCGATGGCCGGGCTTGCGGGCGAGGCCCGCGAGGCGGCGATCGGGCGCTGGGTCGACGAGGTGACGGGCGAGCTCGACGGCGAGACCAGCCCGGAGGGTCTGGCACAACAGCTGGCGGAATGGGCCTGGATCGAGTGGCAGCGCGAGGACGCGGATCGGGCGCGCGCGCTGCTGGCGGTGGCGACCGGGGTGACGGGGGCAAAGGGGGCGGAGATCCGCCGCTCGCTCGCCCGCGCCCGGGTGGACGCCCTGTTCGGTCCCTTCCTCGCGGCACTCAGGATGGAGAGCGATCCGAAATGATGCGGAGATTTTCGCGGCGCCGGCGCGGGCCGGGCGATGGACAGAGCAATCAGATCGACGGCGGACAGTGGTGGCCGAAGCTCCAGGCCGAGGGGCTGATCCCGCTCGCGCCGGGGACGGCCTTCGAGCCCGCGACCGACACCGACGTGCCCGCGAGCATCGCGGTGATCGCCCGGGCGAGCCTCGAGGACGGAACCCGCGCGCTGGTCGCGTTCTCTCCGAGCTCCGCCTCGGACGCCCTCGTCGCCGGCCTCGCCGCGGCGCAGCAGGCGCCCGCCGAGGCACCCTTCACTGGCACCCTCTTCGTCGTCGCGCCCCACTGGCCGGTGGCGACGCGCCAGCTGCTCGAGTGGGTCGGCCAGACGCCGTACACCGTCGAGCCCGTGGCCGCGGTGCGGCTCTCGGACGGCGGCTCCGCCGTCGAGAGCGAGCGCGCCCCGCGCCTGCTGGCCGCGAGCGCGGCCCAGCTCGCCGCGCGCATGAGCTCGAGCGAGGCCCGCGCCGCCTTCACGCGCGCCGCCTCGTCGCTCGAGGGGCTCGCCGCCAAGCACGGCGGCTGCGTCCGGGTCGGACTCGATCGCCTCGAGCTCGTCGTGCTCGCGCGGCGGGTCGCCGAGCTCCGGACCGAGGGCGACAACATGGCTGGCAACATGGCCGGCAATGCGGTGCTCGACACGCTCGTCGGCGGCCGGTACTCGACGCCGGTCTCGGCCGCGGATCTCGCGGGCGCCCTCGACGGGCTCGAGGGCCAGCTGCGCCGCCGCCTGAACGACCACAAGGTCCGCGACGGCGAGGACGGCCTGCGCGGTCGCGTCGTCGCCCAGCTCGCGGCGGGAACGGAGCTGCGCTGCGTGCGGGCCTGGCCGACGCCCGGGACCGAGGTCGACGTGATCGACGCGGTGGGGGTCGACGGCGCGGGCGTGCCCGTGATCGTGGCGGTGCGACAGGAGTTCGAGTGGAACGCGCTGGTCGCGGTGCTCGAGGCGCTCTCGTCGCTGGCGCCGCTGATGCCGATCCTGCTCGCCGAGGCGGGGCCGCCGCTGCGGCTCGGCCGACCGCGGCTCGTGCTGACGGCGGAGCGCTTCGCCCCGGCCATCGAGCGCGTGATCGCGGCGCTGACGCTCTCCTTCGAGCTGCGCGTCGTCTCGGGACAAACGGGCGCTTCGCTCGATCTCGTCCAGCGTGCGGCGGGCGAGGGCGCGGAGTCGCGCTTCGGCCGGCGCGGTCGCCGGCGCGGGGGGCGGGGTCGATCCGACGGGCGCCCCGACGGGCGAGCGCGGGGCGGTGACTTCGACGCGGACGGAGACGAGTCCGGCAACGAGCTGGCCGGGGAAGAAGACCGCGAAGAGCGGGCCGAGCGATTCGACCGCGGCGACCGGGGCGACCGTGGAGAGCGCTCCGAGCGGGGTGAGCGGGCCGAGCGGGGCGACCGCGGCGAGCGGTCGGAGCGCGGGGATCGCGGACCGGCCATTCCGCTGGGACCGCGGGCGATGACGCGCCCCGTCGAGCGCCTCGACGACGCGCCCGACGACGACGATTCGGAAGACACCGACTCGGAGACCGAAACCGAGACCGCCGAGGGCAACGGCGAACGGGGCCGTGACGGGCGCGAGGGCCGCGAAGGCGGTCGCCGCGGACGCCGGCGCCGGCGCTCGCGACGCGGCGGCCCGGGCGGCGAGGGCGCGGTGAGCGCGGGCGACGAAGGCGACGCTTCCGGGGCGGGCCGTGAGAGCACGGCGCGCGACGGGGGCGGCCGGGAGGCCGCGAGCGACGCGGGCAACGGTGCGCCGCGCAAGCCGCGCTTCGAAGAGGTCTCGCTGATGGATCTCGACGAGGGGCCCGGCGCCTCGGGCGAGCGGAGCGAGGGCGAGCGCGGACGCGGCGATCGACACCGGCGCTCGCGCCGGCGCGGCCGCCGCGGCGGGCGCGGAGAAGACCAGGCCGGACCACGCGAAGCGTCCGAAGAGGCGGGCGGCGAGCCTGCCGCCGCACCGGAGGCGATCGCGCTGCCGCTCGTCGGCGCCGAAGCGGCGATCGAGGACGATTTCGTCGACGCCGACGATCTCTCCGAGATCCTGTCGCGCCTGCCGGACGAGGTGCCGGACTACGAGGCCTCGGCCGAGCCGCGCTACGAGGACGAGGACGAAGAGGACGGCGAGTCGCCCGGCCGCGGTCTCCGCGGCGAAGGGCGGTCGCGCGGTCGCGGCGACGACGACGAGGAGGGCGAGGACGCGCTGCGCGCGGCGGCGAGGCGACGGGCGGCGATCCTGGTCCATGCGGATCCGGACTCGCTGCTCGCAGCGATCCTGCTCGCGCGCGACGTGCGCCAGCTCGAGGGCCTCTGGGTCTATCCGCAATCCGAGCTGATGACGTTCTTCCGGAGCATCGCGACGGATCTGCGCGACGACATGCCGATCGTGGTGGTGGGCTTCAGCCCGTCGCCCGCGCGGGACGTGATCCAGGCGGCGTCCCTCTATCGGGGCCGCCTCTCCTGGTTCGATCGTCATGCCTGGCCGCCCGAGGACCTGCTCTCGATGCGCAATGCGCTCGGCGCGGAGGCGGTGATCGGCGGAGAGGGACTCGACAGCGTGCTCCCGCTCGTGCTCGAGACCTGCACGCGGCGCAGCCGCTTCTCCGACAAGCTCGTCGACCTCGCCACCGGCCGCTTCAGCCAGCACGACTTCGAGCGCTGGGGCCGGATCTGGCGTCACCGCGTCGGCGAGATCGCCCGGAAGACCGGGGACATCCGCGGCGACATCGCGGCCCTGCTCGCGGGACGTCCGAGCGACCTCGCGAAGGAGGCCGCGCTGCTGGCGATCCCGCCGATGCCGCCCGAGGTCGCCTGGGTGGCGGCGCGGGACTTCCGACTGGTCCACTTCGGGGCCCACGTGATGGTGGTGCTCGACGTCGACGCCGGGCTCGATCCGGGGCTCTGTGCCCGGATCGCGCGCGAGCGCTATGCGGCGACGCTGTCCCTCACGCGTCGGGCGGGCGAGGAGATCTTCACCTTCGCCGGCGACGAGGTGACGGGACGCCGGGCCCTCGACTATCAGGCGGTGGCCCACCATCTCGTCGACAAGCTCGAGTGGGTGGAGAGCCGACCGGACGCCGATCACGTGGCGCGCTTCCGCGTGCGCGATCTCGCGCGCCGGCCGGAGCGCCTCGAAGAGGTGATCGCGGAGATCGCGATGGGGCGCTCGCAGCTCGAGCGCTAGGCGCCCGGCCGCGAGGCCGGACGCGATCGGGAGCCGGCCATGAGCGAGCGAACCGCCGTCGACGCGAGCCTCGTCGAGATCTTCGCCTCGATCCAGGGCGAGGGGCCCGAGGTCGGCCGCGCGACGGTCTTCGTGCGCTTCGGCGGCTGCGATCTGCGCTGCCGCTGGTGCGACTCGCCGGGGACCTGGCGGCCGACGACGAGCTGCCGCATCGAGGAGCGCGGCGGGAGCGCCCGCTTCCGCGAGCGCGTGAATCCGGTGCCCCTCGCCGAGATCGCGGAGACGGCGATCGCGCTCGCTCCGCGGCGCTCGGCCTGGATCAGCCTGACGGGCGGCGAGCCGCTGCTCCAGCCCGACGCGGTCGCGGCGCTCGCGGCGATGCTCGCAGCCCGGGATCGCCGGGTCTATCTCGAGACCCACGGCCTCCACGCCGAGGCGCTCGCGCGCTGCGTCGAGTCGATCGGGCTCGTCTCGATGGACTGGAAGCTCGCGAGCGACGTCGTCTACGGGCCGGGCATCGCACCGCGGCCCGGCCGCGACTTCCACGACGCCCACGCGGCCTTCCTGCGCGTCGCGCTGCGGGCACAGGGCGTCTACGTGAAGGTCGTCGTGACGCCGTCGACGGAGGACGCCGAGTTCGACCGGATGCTCGAGACGATCGCGGCGATCTCGCCCTCGGTGCCGCTCGTGATCCAGCCCGTCACGCCGCGGGGCGGGGTCGCGGCGATGCCGAGCCCGGAGCGCTGCCTCGCGCTGCTCGATCGGGCGGAGTCACGCCTGGCGGACGTGCGCGTGATCCCGCAGACGCATCCGATCTACGGCGTCCTGTAGCGCGGCGAGCTCGACGCGCAGATCGGGCGCGGGGTGGTCGCCGAAGCGCTCGGCGAGATAGGCGTCGGTGATCGACGCGAAGGCCCGCGCCCCCGGCTCCGGAAGCGCGCGCTGGACCTCCTCGGCGAAGGCCCGCGCCGAGACGGTCGGGGCCCGCGTCAGGCCGCGGCGGGCGAGGATCCGCTGCGCGCGACGATAGGCCTCGGGGATCGCCGGCCCCTTCGCGCGCCGGGCCGAGCGCAGACGAAAGGCCGCGACCAGGAGGGCGGAGCCGGCGAGCAGCCCGATCAGGATCCGCCCGGCCGGGCCAGGATCGAGGGAGGGCCCGTCCGACCGTTCGCGCTCCCGGGCGATCGTACGCTCCCCTTCGCCGGCCTGGGGCCCGAAGCGCAGCCAGAGTCCGCGCAGGGCGCTGATCTGATCCGCGCTGTCGTAGTCGACGACCCGTTGGAACCACCAGAGCTCGAGGGCGCTCGCGAGCTGGGCCACGCGCTCCGCCAGCGAGGGATCGCCCTCGGCGCGCAGCCGCAGGTCGGGGGGCGTCGGATCGAAGCGGACCCAGCCGCTCCGCTCGAAGTGGATCTCGACCCAGGCATGGGCGTCGGCCTTCGTCACCTCGAGGAAGCCGCCGACCTCGTTCGGCTGGCCCCCGGCGAAGCCGTTCACCAGGCGAGCCGGCAGGCCCTGCAGCCGGGCGAGCACGACCATCGCGCTCGCGAAGTACTCGCAGTGGCCCTCGAGGCCACCGAGCAGGAAGGCCTCGATCGGCGAGGTGTCCTCGTCGCCGAGGGGCGGCGGCGAGTCGGTGTAGCGGCCCTGCTCGCGCAGGGCGGCCTCGATCCGGAGCGCGCGATCGACGTCGTCCCGGGCGCCCGCGACCATCTCGGCGGCGCGGTCGCGCAGGCGCGGATCGAGGGCGGGGAGCGCGAGGTAGCGCAGGGCCGGACGCGGGCCGCCGGGCCCGGGCTCCCGCGGCGGTCGCGCGCGCTCGCGGCGCAGCGCCGCCACGTCGCGCGGCAGGTTGCTCGTCCAGATCGTGTAGCGCAGGCGCTCCTCGCCGTGGCCGGGGACGTAGAGGCCGCCGTTCGCGTCGCGCTCGAGGCGCTGGAACGGGCCCTCGATCCGGCGGACCTCGCCCGCGCTGAAGAGCACGTCCGCATCGACGGCCTCGCGCAGGATGCGCTGCGCGGTCATGGGGGCGTCGGAGTGGGGGGCGAGCTCGATCCCGAAGCGACCGATGCCGCCGACCGGCTGGCGCGGGCCGGTGCGCTCCGAGGCGGAGATCGACCAGCGACGGCCGTCGAAGGCGTCGAAGGCGAGGCCGCGCCAGTAGGCGTCGATCGGGTCGGGCAGCTCGCCGTCGACGGCCTCGACGCGGAGCACGACGGAGTGGTCGAGCCGGATGCGACCGACGTCGCCCAGGGCGACCTGGTCGGAGAAGCCCGACAGCCCGATGCCGCCGCGCATCCCACCCTGGAGCACGCTCGTCTTGAGTCGCGGCAGGACCACGAAGAGCCCCATCGCGAGCACGACGCACGCGCTCGTCGCGACGAAGGTCAGCCGGCGCAGATCCGGCGCGATGGCCCGTTCGGCGGCCGTCGGGTCCCCGGCCTCGGCGGCTTCGTGGGCGAGGGTGTGGACGAGCAGCGTCCAGGTCACGCAGACGAGGAAGGCCAGCACGAGGGGCGGGAAGAAGACGCTGTCGGTCAGGTTCGAGGCCAGCACGACCTGGAAGAGCGCCAGCGCGACCAGCACGAACTCGCTCTTGCGCGGCCGCGCGTCGAGCAGCTGGAGGCCCTGGGCGAGGCTCGTGAAGTAGGCGAGGGACACGGTCGCGGGATTGCCCGAGAGCGCCGAGCGGATCGTCACCGTCGTGACGCCGAGCATCAGCACGTTGAGCCAGATCGGATCGCTGCGGAAGGCCGGCGGGCGCGCGCGCGTGGCCCAGGAGAAGCCGAAGGCGGCGAGCTGGATCGCGATCACCCACGGCGGCAGCTGCCCCGTCAGCCAGAGCGTCGCCCCGGCGACGATCGACATCAGCCAGGCCGCGGTCGGGCGCGGCCCCTCGACCCGGCCCCGGAACTCGCGGCGGCTCATGCGCGATCCTCACGCGTGCGCGTCGGGGCGGCGAGCTCGCGCTCGGGCTCGAGGCGGGCGAGGAAGGTGAGCAGCGCCCGGCGATGGGCGGGGCCGCGGTCGGGGGTGAAGCGGGCGCTGCGGGTGTGCAGGCCGACGCGGTGGCCGGCCTCGAGGTGGTGGACGATCTCCGAGGCGGCGCAGGCGATGCGCGCCTCGACGGCCTCGGGGCCGAGCTCGGGGGCGAGGGCGAACAGGACCTCGACGAGGCCGCTCGCGTGGCCCTCGCGCTCGCCGACGACGAGCCGCCCGGTCGCGAGGCTCCGGCGCCACTGGATGCGCGCCGTCGAGTCGCCGCGGACGAACTCGCGCAGACCCGAGACGGTGTCCCCGACCGGCGCGCGGCCGCGCTGGTCGTCGGCATCGCTGCGGCGGGACGGGGTCGGCCGCAGGCCGGAGGCGACGGGGCCGATCGCGGGGTAGACGAGCACGTCCTCCTCGGCCTCGAGCTCGACGGACTTCACGAAGAGCCCGAATGGAAAGCGTGTCGAGACGCGCAGCGCGGCGAAGGCCTGGTCGCCGCGGCGCGTCGGTGTCCAGCCGTAGCTGCGCTCGACGCTCGCGGCCGGAGGGATCCGCAGGACGAAGCAGCGCCCGGCCGGACTGCCGCCGTCGTCGGCCGCGAGGCGATCTTCGACGGAGATCGCGAAGGCCGGGACCCGGGCCTGGCGATTGTGGATCCGCAGCACCACCGCGTTCGCCGCGCCCGCGAAGACCTCGCGCGGCAGCCGGCGCTCGACGGCGATGCCGCGCAGCGAGGCCTCGGACAGCAGCCCGGAGAGCACGAGGAAGGCGAGCATCAGGGCGAACACCAGATAGAGCAGGTTGTTGCCCGTGTTGAGCGCGGCGAAGCCGACCCCGAAGATGATGGCGATGAAGCACCAGCCCGGCCGCGTCGCCCGCAGCGAGCGCGGCGCGCGCAGGCGCCGCCGCCAGCGCTTCAGAGCGGGATCGCCACCCGATCGACGATCTCGGAGACGATCCATCGCGACACCTCGACTTCCGGCTGGGCGCCCCCGCGCGCCTCGACCGCCACCCGATGGGCGAGCACGTCCACCGCGAGCTCCCGGATGTCCTCCGGAATGCAGTAGTCGCGGCCGGCGACCAGCGCCGAGGCCTGCGCCGCGCGGCGCAGCGCGAGGGCGCCACGGGTCGACGCCCCGAGCGCCAGCGCCTCGTGCTCGCGGGTCGCCGTGACGAGCGCGAGCAGATACTCGAGCAGGCTCGTCTCGACCTTGATCGTCTCGACCGCGCTCTGCAGCCGGCGGAGCGTCGCGAGGTCGAGGACGACGTCGAGCTCGGGCAGCACGTGGAGCGCCGGATCCCGGGACAGCACGCGCAGCTCGTCCTCGCGATCCGGGTAGCCCATCGAGAGCCGCATCAGGAAGCGGTCGAGCTGGCTCTCGGGGAGCGGGAAGGTCCCGTGGTGCTCCTTCGGATTCTGGGTCGCGACCACGAAGAAGGGGTCGGGCAGGGGATGGCTCGTGCCGTCGACGCTGACGGTGTGCTCGCTCATCGCCTCGAGCAGCGCGGACTGGGCCTTCGGCGAGGCGCGGTTGATCTCGTCGGCGAGGATCAGGTTCCCGAAGAGGGGACCCGGCTGGAAGTGGAACGCGAGCGTCTCGCCGCCGGCGCTGCGCTCGGGGATCACGCTCCCCGTCAGGTCGCCGGGCAGCAGGTCGCTCGTGAACTGGATCCGGCGGAAGTCCGCGGCGAGGGTCCGGGCGAGGGCCTGCGCGAGGGTCGTCTTGCCGACGCCGGGAACGTCTTCGAGCAGGAGGTGGCCGCGGGCCAGCAGACACAGCACCGAGCGCCGCACGACCTCGGGCTTCCCGTGCACCGCGCGCCCGATCTCGGCGAGCCAGCGGGCGACGAGCTCGTGGGCCTGGCTCGCGGTCGGAACGGGGGCCTCCGGTCGGGGCATGCGCGGCGGATCTCCTGCGTCGGTCGCTGTGGCGCGTCGGGAGCCCGACGGCGCTCGCGTGGCGACCTGCCGCTGCTTCGGTCGCGCGGGAACGCGTCATGAGCCGGGCGGTGCGCTTTCCCCTTCGATCACTCGCCACGCGAAGGCGGACGGCAACCCGCCGGCAAGGCGGGGCGCGATTGGCCGCGCGCGTGCAGCCGGGGCCCGACGCGGGGCGGCGCGACGTTCCCGCACCGGGGCGCGATTCGCGCGGCACGCGTCGCTCAGAAGCTGTACTTGAGCTCGAGGTAGACGCGGTCGTTGTCGTCCCAGTTGCCGAGCCCCTTGTCGGGGCCTCCGATGAAGACGAGCCAGCCGCTCTCGACCTTCCAGCTGTCCGTGAGCTCCCACTCGCCCGAGGCGCGGAACAGCCCGCCGTCCTGGACACGCTCGCCGAACACGACGCCGAGCAGGGTCACGTCGAGCCGCTCCCGGAAGAACGACCGCGAGACGCGCAGGCCGGTCTCGAAGGTGCTCTGCTCGTAGAACTCCAGCAGGACGCGGCTGCGCGGCAGGTCGAGCCATTGCCGGTTCACGATCTCGAGGGCGACCGTCAGCGTGTCGGGTCCGTACCATTCGAGGCCGATCATGCTGTCGAGGCGCTGCTTGTCGTCGCTCCAGTACGGCACCGGCCCCACCGCCCGCGGCCGCAGCATCCGCACGTCGGTGAGCCAGGCGAACTCGAACTTCATGAGCCAGGCGCCCCGGGTCACGTTGCCGGCCGCGCCCAGCATGCCGTAGCGATTGCCCTCGAGCCGGGCGCCGGTCGAGACCTCGACGTCGAGTACGCGGCTCGTCTCGTCGACCCAGGCCCCGAAGAGGCCGAAGTCCCAGCCGCTGAAGTTGCCTTCGAAGCGGCCGGCGAAGCCCGGCTTGCGCGAGAAGTTGCTCTGCTCGGTCGCCGGGAAGGTCACGATCAGGCCGGGCGCCGACGCGAAGCGGGAGAGATTCGGATAGAAGTCGCTGCCGGGGGGCGGGTTGCGGTCGAAGCGGGTCTCGAGGACGGCGATCGCCTCGGCGGTCCAGGGGCCGCGACTCGCGTCGAGCTTCGCCATCGTGCGCGGTCGCCGGAGATCCTCGATGTCGACGAGACCCGGCTCCTTGTTGTCGAGGGGATTCACGACGTCGACGATGCGGAAGGTGTCCGAGCGGCCCCAGTTGACGATCTTGCGGCCGACGGTGAGATCGACGTGGTCGTGGATCGGGCCGCTCGCGTAGAACTCGCCCGCGTCCGCCTGCCACTCGTAGACGTCGAGGACCGGTCCACCGTAGTCGCCGCGCCCCTTGATGCGATAGGCGAAGTCGTACCAGCCGAGGGCCTCGCCTCGGATCTGCCAGTCGTGGGGCAGCTTGACGTCGAGCTGGAGGAAGCCGTCGAGGTCGAGGCGGGTGAGGCCCCCGAAGTCGGAGTTGCGGCCGAGCTGGTTCGGGAAGTTCGGGTCGGTCGGCGAGGTCGGGCGGTCGCCGTGGGGGGCGCTGTGGTCGATGTAGCTCACGACGGCGCCGCTCGCGATCGAGCCCGAGAGGTCGACGTTGCGCCGGATCCAGTCGCCGAAGGGCAGCTCCGAGATCCAGGCGGGTCCCGGCAGCTCGGGCTCGGCGGTCGCATCGGTCTCGAGGGCGGTCGCGTCGAAGTCGTCGTCGAAGCCGCCCATCAGGTCGTCGAGGTCGTCGCCGTCGGCGTCCTCGTCGACGCCGTCTGCTTCCTCATCGACGTCTTCGGTTTCGTCGACGTCGTCTGCGTCGTCCGAGTCGATCTCGCGATCGGGCTCGGGGGGCGCATCGCTCGCGGTCCCGGGCTCGGCGTAGTCGGCCGCGAGGCCGGGCACGTCGGGCAGGGCGAGCGCGAGGAGCAGGCCGAGCGCGAGGCCGAGCGGAAACGACGCCCGGCCCGGCCGCCGGGCAGACGCGCGGACCGAGGCCGGGGCGGAGCGCTTCGCCGGGCGCGTCAGGCGGCTTCGTCCTCGGCTCAGGGACCAGTCTCGAGGCCGCGGACCGAGAACTGATCGTACTCGAGCTTCTGGCCGAACTTCACGTCAGAGGTCCGCAGGATCGTCTTGTGGAGGGTCTGCTCGCCCTTCTTCGTCGTCATCGTCATCACGGTGGGGACCCAGATGCCGTCGATTTGATCGAGCTGCTCGACCTCGAAGTACTTGTTGCGATTGCCCTTCTTGACCCAGATCTTCGAGCGGACCATGACGTCGTTGTCCTTGCGGATGAAGACGATCATCTTCGTGTAGCCCGTCTCGTCCCGCTCCTCGTCGTTGTTCGGCACCGCCTCGATGACCCACACGGGCTGACCGTCGACCACCCCCTCCTGGAGCAGCTTGTAGTCGTAGTAGGCGAGCGGGCGATCGGTCATGTCGGCATAGGAGAAGTCCGAGCCCATGAACGAGCCGCTCTTGTCCGACGACGCGATCCGCTTGGTCTTCTTCAGGGCCGGCAGGTAGAGCCACTGATCGTCGTCGCGGGACGCCTCGTCGTAGTCGTAGGTGAGGAAGCCCGTGTCTTCGACGTCCGCGGGCGAGAGGAAGAACATCATCGACCAGGTGTCCTCACCCTTGTCCTTGGTGAAGGACCGCAGCTCGCGGACGCGCTGCTTCTGGCTCTTGTCGATCAGGATCATCTGGAGCGTCGAGGTCTGGTTGTCCCCGTCGTCGCGGGCGTCGACGCGCTCCATGATCGCGCGGGCCTTGGGATCGTCGGCGCGGGCGGGGCCCGCGGCGACGAGGGCCCCGACGGCCGATCCGCAGGCCAGCAGGACGGCGAGGGCCGCGAGGCGAGCTCGGATCGGGGCGGTGGTGGGCGTGGAGAGCCGCGCGGCGGCTCCGCGCGGGAGGGGAAGGATCGAGCGGGCGTCGGTCGCCATGGGACCTCTCGGTGGGAGGGGACTCGATTGCGCGGGCGGCCGGGCCCGGTGCGCGGACGAGTAAAGCCCAGATCGAGGACAGCGAAAAGATCTCGCCGGGGCGGCCCGCCACGCATCGTTGCTCCCCCGATCGCGGGGCGCGGGGGGCCGGTATCGTGCGCCGCGGTGCGGCGAGCGCGAAGGTCCGGGCCCGGGGTGGAGCCACGCCGGACGAGGAGGCGATCAGGGTGGAAGCCGACCGGTCCGACGCCTCCTGGCAGCGCAGCGTCGAGCGGGGCTTCGAGCGCTGGGGCCGCTTCATCATCCGCCACCGGATCGCCGCGGTCCTCCTCTCCTTCGCGGTGACCGGAGCACTTCTCGCCCAGCTGCCGAAGCTCACGATCGACAACTCGCCGGAGGCGATGCTGCTCGACGACGACCCCGCGGTCGTCGCCTACGACGCCTTCCGGGAGCAGTTCGGGCGCGAGGATCGGGTGATCGTGCTGATCGACACCCCCGATCCGTTCGCCCCGGCCTTCCTCGAGAAGCTGCGGCGGGTCCACCACGCGATCGAGTCCGACGTCCCCTACGTCGAGGCCGTCGACAGCCTGATCAACGCCCGGGTCGTCGAGGGCAACGAAGGCGGCCTGGTCGTCGGCGAGCTCTTCGAGCCCTGGCCCGAGACGCCCGAGGAGCTCGCGCGGATCCGGGCGCGGGCGCTGGCGAACCCGCTCCATCGCGACACGCTCCTCTGCGGCGACGGCCGCTGCACCGCCCTCGCGATCACGCCCTGGACCTACGGCGAGCCCGCCTCGGCGCAGGACGCGCTCTCGGGCTTCGACGATCCGATCGAGGCGGACGCCTCCGCCGCCGCAGGCGACACCTCGGGCCGAGCGGGCGGGAAGAAGCCCGCCCACCTGAGCTCCGCCGAGGGAGACGAGCTGATCCGGCGCCTGCTCGCGCTGCTCGCGGAGCACGCGACCCCCGAGTTCCGGCCCCACGTCGCGGGCGAGCTGGCGATGGTCTACCGGATCAACACCGGGATGGCCGCCGATCTCGCCGTCTTCATGCCCGCGACGCTGGCGGCGATCGCGGCGCTGCTCGCCTTCATCTTCCGGCGCGCGGTGGCGGTCTTCCTGCCGCTGATGATCGTCGTGCTCTCGCTGGGCTCGACGCTGGGGCTCATGATCGTGCTCGGGATTCCGGGCTCGACGGCGGTGCAGATCCTGCCGGTCTTCCTGCTGACGGTCGGGGTCTGCGACGCGGTCCACATCCTGGCGATCGCCTATCAACGGCGTCAGGAGGGCGACTCCCAGCCCGACGCGATCGCCTTCGCCATCCGCCACACCGGCCTCGCCGTCTTCATGACGAGCGCGACGACGGCGGCGGGGATGGCCTCGTTCCTGACCGCCGAGATGGGCGCGGTCCGCGACCTCGGCCTGATCGCGCCGATGGGCGTCGGGCTCGCCTACGTCTACACGATGGTCACGCTGCCCGCGCTGCTCGCGATCGTGCCGATGCGCGTGCGGCCGGACGTCCCGATCGACCCGGCGGATCGCCCGATCGATCGCTTCCTGATCGGGGCGGGGCGCTTCGCGGCGCGTCGGCCCGCTGCCGTGCTCGTGCCGACCGCGATCCTGACCGCGGTCGCGGTCGTCGGCCTGCTGCAGGTCCGCTTCAGCCACAACGCCCTCCAGTGGTTCGCCCCGGACGACTGGGCGCGGCGGGACTTCGCGGAGATCGACCGGCGGCTCGGAGGCTCGGTCAGCCTCGAGCTCGTCTTCGACGCCGGCGAGGCAGGCGGGCTCTACGAGCCCGAGCGGCTGCGCGCGATCGAGGCCTTCGTCGCGCGGGTCCGGGAGACGGCGGTGCCGCCGATCCGGGTCGGCGCGTCGGTCTCGCTGCTCGACATCCTCGAGGAGACCCACTCGGCGCTGAACGAGGGCCGGCCCGAGATGCGCCGGATTCCCGGGACGCGGGAGGCGGTGGCCCAGGAGCTGCTGCTCTTCGAGTCGAGCGGCAGCGACGACGCGCGGGAGTTCGTCGACGCCGACTACCGGCGGACCCGCGTCAACCTGCGTCTACCCTTCGTCGACGCGCTCGCCTTTCCGCCCTTCCTGCGCGAGATCGATGCGCTCGCGGCGAGCTCGCTGGGCGGCGGGCTCGCCTTCGAGCGGACGGGTGTCATGACGCTGCTCTCGCAGGTCTTCGAGGCGGTGATCCAGAGCATGGCGCGGAGCTACGTCGCGGCGCTCGTCCTGATCACGCCACTCATGATGCTGCTGCTCGGGAGCGTCCGGCGCGGGCTCGTCGCGATGATCCCCAACGTGCTGCCGATCCTCGCCGTGCTCGGCGTGATGGGCTTCCTGGGCATCACCCTCGATTCGACGACGATGATGATCGGCGCGATGATCATCGGGATCGCCGTCGACGACACGATCCACTTCATGCACAAGTTCCACCGCCACTTCGACGAGACCGCCGACCTCGAGTTCGCCGTCTGCGAGACGCTGCGGACGACCGGTGCGGCGATGCTCTTCACGTCGGTGGCGCTGACGCTGGGCTTCCTCGTCTTCGCCGCCAGCGACATGCGCAACATCCGGATCTTCGGGCTCTTCTCCGCGCTCGCGACGGCGGTCGCCTTCGCCGCGGATCTCTGGGTCGGGCCCGCCCTGCTCGCGGCGATCGAGCGGACCCGGCGGCGGCGGGGGCCGGAGGCCCAGGCTGTGCTACGAACGCCTGCGCGGGGCGAGGGATGACCCGCGAGGGGGCGCGGTGAAGGCACTCATCTTCGACACCGAGACGACCGGCATGGTCGAGTTCAAGAAGCCGCCCGAGGACAAGAGCCAGCCCGATCTGATCCAGCTCGGCATGCTGCTCGTCGACACGGTGGACTGGAAGCCGCGGGCCCGCAGCGCCTTCCTCGTGACCCTCGCCGAGGGCGTCAAGATCGATCCCGCCGCGAAGGCCGCCCACGGCATCAGCGAGGAGGACTGCGCGCGCTTCGGCGTGCCGGCGTCGATCGCCTGCTCGTTCTTCAACCAGGCCTGTCTGCAGGCCGACGTCGTCGTCGCCCACAACTCCGCTCGACGTCTCGATCATGAAGACCGCGCTCTTCCGCCTCGGCAACAAGCCCTATCGCCTCGACGGCCGCCAGCTCGTCTGCACGAAGGAGGCCTCGACCGGACGTGCTGAAGCCCCCGGGAAGTACGGCTACAAGTGGCCGACCCTCGCCGAGGCCTATCGCCATTTCACGGGGCTCGAGCTCGAAGGGGCCCACGACGCGCTCGTCGATACCGAGGCGTGTCTGCAGGTCTTCCGGGCGCTGGTCGAGACGCGCGTCCTCGACCTGACGGGTCACTGACCGTCCGCGGCGAGCCTTCCCTCGAAGAACGCCTCGGTCGGCGCCTCGCGCTCGCGCCACGCGACGAGATGGCGGATCAGTGCGGGCAGGTCGCCCCCGAGCCGGGCGAGGAGCTGCTCGTGGCGGGGGAGGTCGCGGGAGTAGGTCCCCCGCAGCGCGAGGCAGGCATCCGAGAGGCGCGCCTCGGCGGCGACGGCCCCGGGCTCGAGCACGTCGAGGGGCAGGGCGGCGAGCTCCCCGCGCAGCACGCGCTCCGCGGCCTCGCGCTGGAGCGCGGCGTCCGGGCGCGCGCTGATCCGCGGCAGGCGATCCCGGAACGCGAGCACCTTCGCCTCGACGCGCCGGCGATCCTCGACCCACTGCCGGACCCGCTCGCCACCCGGGAGCGCGAGGGGCGCACCGCTCGCCTGAGCCGGTGCGACCGGTCGCGCCCCGGCGATCCGCTCGAAGTAGCGGATGGCGGCCTCCTGCCCGATGAAGAGCGCGACGCCCTCGTTGAAGTCGGAGTCGCCCTCGATGAAGACCGTGGCGTGGACGAGCTCGTGGAGCAGGGTCTCGACGAGGTTCGCGGCCCCGCGCCCGAGCATCGGCGAGGTGACGGGATCGTCGAGCCAGCCGAGGGTCGAGTAGGCGGTGACGGCGGAGACGCAGACGTCGTAGCCCTGCTCCTCGCGCAGCCGCTTCGCCTCGCGCTCGGCCCGGGCCTGATCGAAGTAGCCGCGATAGGGGAGCCGCCCGAGGAACGGATACCACCAGCCGACCGCGTCGAGGGAGCCGGGCCGCGTCCGCACGAGGGTCGTCACGATCCGGTCCCCGGGCCAGGGCACGAAGCTCGTGTACTGATCCCCGACGCGCAGGCCGAGCTCCCGGGCGAAGCCGCGCACGGACTCGACCAGGCCGAGCAGCGCCCGTTCGTTCTCGGCCAGCTTCGGGTCCTCGACCGCGGTCCGGATCGGCGTCCGGCGCCAGAGGATCGCGAGCTGACCGGCCGCGAGATGGCCATAATCGCAGCCGCTCGACGCGAGGACCGAGGCGGCGAGCAGCGAGAGGAGGGCGCGACGCATGGGCGATGAATATCGGCGTTTCTGGCTGACGTCGAGCACCCCGGAGCAGCGGGAGTGGCTGCTCGCCGAGGCCTTCGAGGCCGGGGCGGAGGGGGCCGAGGAGCAGGACGAGCCGGTGCGCGGGGCGACGCCGGCGCGGCATCGCGCCTGCATCTACGCGCGCGCCGACGCAATCGAGGCCGTGCGCGAAGTCCTGCTCGCGGCGATCGAGGCCGAGGCGGTGGGTGCGCCGGCACAGGCGACGGGGCGCGCGGGGGCGGAGGTCGGTCCGGCCGAGGCCCTGCCGGCCGTCGACTGGAGCGAGGCGTGGAGGGCGGGGCTCGGGCCGATCGTGATCTCGGAGCGGCTGGTCGTGCGGCCGCCCTTCTCGCCGTGGACCCTGCAGCCCGGGCAACGCGAGATCGTGATCGATCCCGGCCAGGCCTTCGGGACCGGGACGCACGCGTCGACCCATCTCTGCCTCGAGTGGATCGACGCGCTGCTCGCCGAGGCGGGCGGGCCGACGCGCTTCGCGCGCATGCTCGACGTCGGAACGGGGAGCGGGGTGCTCGCCCTCGCGGCGGTGGCGCGGGGGGCGCGCGAGGCGATCGGCTTCGATCTCGATCCCGTGGCGATCGAGGCGGCGCAGGAGGCAGCGCGCCAGAACGGGCTCGAGGCGGGCGTCCGCTTCGTCTGCGTCCCGATCGAGGCCGTCGAGGCGGGGCCCTTCGAGCTCGTCGTCGCGAACCTGCTCAAGCGCGAGCTGCTGCCGATCGCGGGCGCGATCGCCGAGCGGCTCGCGCCGGAGGGCAGCCTGATCCTGGCGGGTCTGCTCGAGGAGGACGCGGACGAAGTCGCGGCCTGCTTCGCCCCGTTCGGCCTCGTCGAGGCGGAGCGGCGGGTGCGGGACGACGCCGTCGGCCGCTGGATCGCGCCGCGTTATGTCCGGCGCGCCCTGGGCGCATCGGCGTCGCGCCGGAGCCAGTCCGCATAGACCTCGCGCAGGAGCGTCTCGAGATCGATGCGCGGCTGCCAGCCGGTGGCCCGGCGCAGGCGGGTCGCGTCGCCGACGAGCCAGTCGGTCGGCCGGTGGCGGGCGGGGTCGACCTCGACCTGCGGTGCGACGGCGGCGATCCGGATCAGGCTCGCCAGGATCTCGCGGATCGGGACCGCGACCGAGCCCGCCACGTTGTAGACGTCCGCGGGGACCGCCGGATCGAGCAGCCGGCGGTAGGCGTCGACCACGTCGTCGACGTGGAGGAAGTCGCGCACCGAGTCGAGGTTCCCGACCCGGAGCGTCGGTTCGGCGCGGCCGCTCGCGATGGCGGCGACCTGGCGCGCGAAGCTCGAGACGACGAACTGGTCGGACTGGCCCGGGCCGGTGTGGTTGAAGGCGCGGACGCAGACGACGTCGAGGCCCCGACCGGCGGCGAGGCGACCGAGGAGCTCGGCGGCGGCCTTGGTCCGGGCGTAGGGTGAGCGGGGCCGCAGGGGGGTCGCCTCCGTGAGCGGGGCGGATCGCGGCGACGTCGGGGCATAGGCGTCGGCGGAGCCGACGAGCAGGACCCGGGCTCGGGGGGCGCGCCGAGCGACCGCGCCGAGCAGCGCCCGGGTCCCGAGGAAGTTCACGCGGTAGCAGGCTGCCGGATCGCGAAACGAATCGGCGACGCTCGAGAGGGCGGCCAGATGGACGACGGCGTCGGGGCGGAGCGAGGCGACCACGCGCTCGAGGGCCGCGGCGTCGCAGACGTCGACCTCGCGGTCGACGCCCTCGGGTTCGAAGCCGGCGGCGACGAGGGCCGGCAGGAGTCGTCGACCGACGAAGCCGGATGCGCCGGTGACGAGGACCCGCATGCGGCCGAGGCTGACAGAGGGGAGGCACGCGGGCAAGCGACGGGGGCAGGGCGAGGCGCGCCGATCGAGCCGCCGGCGCGTCGAGATCGGGCGAGGACCGGGCGTGCGGCACGCCTTCGGGCTTGACCGGAGCCGGCGCGATCGGGGACCATGCGGGCCATGATCATCGGCGTCGCGGGTCGCAACGGAGCAGGCAAGGGAGAGCTCGTCCATTTCCTCGAGGCGCGCAGCTTCACGGCGCTCTCGCTGTCGGACGTGATCCGCCAGGAGCTGGCGGCCCGGGGCCTGCCCGAGTCCCGGGAACGGATGATCGAGCTCGGCCAGGAGCTGCGGCGGCGGTCGGGGCCGGGGGCGCTGGCGCAGGCGCTGGTGAAGCAGCTGCTTCCGGATCGCAACTACGCGATCGACTCGATCCGCCATCCCGTCGAGGTCGAGATCCTGCGCCACTGCGGGCAGACCTTCCATCTCGTGTGGGTCGACGCGAAGATCGAGACGCGCTTCGAGCGCATGCGCGCCCGCGGGCGCTCGGGGGATCCCAAGACCCTCGCCGAGCTCGAGAGCCTCGAGGCCCGGGAGCGCGGCAGCGACGATCCCAACGCGCAGCAGCTCGACGCCGTCGAGCAGGTCGCCGACTTCCGGATCTCGAACGACGACACGCTGCAGGCCTTCCAGGTCCAGATCGAGACCTGGGTCCGCGCCAACCTCGGCTTCGCCCGGCCGGGCTGGGACGACTACTTCATGTCGATCGCCCGGGTCGTCGCGTCGCGCAGCAACTGCGTCAAGCGCAAGGTCGCCGCGGTGGTCACGGTCGACCGGCGCATCATCTCGACCGGCTACAACGGGACCCCCCGCGGCACGCGCAACTGCAACGAGGGCGGCTGTCCGCGCTGCAACTCGCTGGCCGAGGGCGGGACCCGCCTCGACGAGTGCCTCTGCTCCCACGCCGAGGAGAACGCGATCACCCAGGCCGCCTACCACGGCGTGTCGCTGAAGGGCGCGACGATCTACTCGACCTTCTCGCCCTGCCTGCAGTGCACCAAGATGATCATCAACTCGGGCATCGTCGAGGTCGTCTTCCAGAGCGACTACCCGCTCGGGAAGGTCTCGCTGGAGCTGCTCACCGACGCCGGAATCCGGCTGCGCCAGGTCGGCTGAGCGCCGGATCCGCCGGTGCCCGGCGAGGGTGCCAGGGGGCGCGGCCGCCTCGGCTTCGACCTTCCCCGGGCCTGCCCACGCGTTGCCGGTCCGCCCCCGAATTCCGGGGCGGGTCCGACCCGGACCGGGAAACGCCCGAGCTTCTCCTCAATTCGGCCTGCGGACCCACCGAATCCACGGCATGGGACGGTCCCCCGCGCCGCGGCGGGGCCGACCGTTCCTCCGCGCGTGCACCGTCTCGTGCAAGAGGATGAGGTTCCGATGCGACCGAAGCCGACGCGACTGCTCGACCACCGCGAGTATCCGGTGCTCTACGTCGACGACGAGCGCGACAACCTGCGCGTCTTCCAGCTGACCTTCCGCCGCGACTTCACGCTGCTCACCGCCGACAGCGCGAAGGCCGGCCTCGAGCTGCTCGCGCAGCATCCCGTCGCCGTCGTGCTGTCCGACCAGAAGATGCCCGGCATCGAGGGCGTCGAGTTCCTGCGTCAGGTCCGCGAGCTCGACCCGCGCGCGATCCGCATCCTGGTCACCGCCTACGGCGACGCCCGCATCCTCGGCGACGCGATCAACGCCGGGAACATCTACCGCTACATCCCGAAGCCCTGGGAGCCGGAGGACATGCGGCTCACGATCCAGCGCGCGATCGAGGCCTACGCCCTCGAGGCCGAGCGCGCGACGCTGCTCGAAGAGCTGATGGTCCTGAACCGCCTCTCGCGCAGCATCCACCGCGAGATCGACCGCGGTCGCCTCTACGACACCCTGCTGACGGCCCTGCGCGACGAGCTCGCCTTCGACGGCTGCAGCGTGCTGCTCTTCGACGAGAACTCGACGCGCCTGCGCTTCGTCGCCCACGAGCCCGACGGCGAGGTCGCGCGCCATCTGCGCGACCTCGTGTTCGAGCCGCAGTCGGCGCCGATCTTCCTCGATCGCGTGGCGAAGGGCGACAGCCAGCTGATCCACGGCGACGAGGCGGCGGAGCTCGAGCCGCCGGTGCGGGCGTGGATGACCGAGGTCGCGGCCGAGGAGCTCTACGTCGTCCCGCTGGTCGGGAAGGACCGCGTGATCGGCGCGCTCGCCGTCGACAATCGCCGGGGCGGTCAGCGCCTCGCGACCGACGGGCGGATGCTGGTCGAAGGGCTCGCGACCCAGGCCGTGATCGCGATCGAGAACGCGAAGCTCGTCGACGATCTGCGCCGCTCCCGGGCCCAGATCCGACGCGTCGATCGACTGGGCACCCTCGGCACCCTCGCCGCCGGCCTCGCCCACGAGATCAACAACCCGCTGACCTCGATCAACACGTTCATGACCCTCGCGCCCGCGAAGCGCACCGCCGACGACCCCGGCTTCTGGGGCGAGTACCACGAGCTGGCCGTCGGCGAGCTCGAGCGCATCCGCGGCCTCGTCGAGACCATGAGCCGCCTCGGCCGCGGCGGGCCCACGCCCTCGAACGAGCGGACGCGGGTCGACGTCGCCGAGGTCGTGCGCCAGGTCGTCCGTCTGCTCCACCGCGAGACGGAGCAGGCCGGTGTCACGATCCACCTCCACGCCTCGGAGGCGGTCGAGCCGATCCAGGCGGTGCGCGACCAGATCCATCAGGTCGTGCTGAACCTGGCGCTCAACGCGATCCAGGCGAGCCGGTCGGGCGGGTCGATCTCGATCTCGATCGACCCCGATGGGCCGATCTCCGCCCCGAGCGGCGTACGGATCCAGTTCCAGGACGCGGGCGAGGGCATCTCCGAGGAGAACCTCGAGAAGATCTTCGATCCCTTCTTCACGACCAAGGATCCCGACAAGGGAACCGGGCTCGGCCTCATGATCTCCCATCAGATCATCGCCGATCACGGGGGCTCGATCGAAGTCGAGAGCACCCCCGGCCACGGCGCCACGTTCTACGTGCGGCTGCCGAGCGTGCCGCCCGCGGAGACGACGACGCCCGACGGCGCTTGACGCTCGGAAGTGGATTCCAGAGAATCCGCCCGCTCTGCGCGCCGCTTCGGGAAGGGCCGACCGGGGTCGTCCGAGCGCAGCAGGAGGGGGATCCGGGAATGCACCAGGCGAAAGCCCCTCGAGCGCGGATAGGAAGGCCGTTCCCGACCGGCCGCGGCGGTCGGCGCGTCCGCGTGCTCGCCCTGCTCGCGTCGGTCTGGCTCGCGTCGACGCTCGGCGCCTCCGCAGGATCGGCCGCCGAGACGGTGCCGAAGCTGCTCCTGCTCCCGATCGTGGTCCACAGCGCCGAGGATCCGACCTACCTCCGCGATGGCCTCTCGGACATGCTGACGGCCCGGCTCGCCCGGATCGGGGCGATCCACATCGTCCCGCCGGACGCGAACACCCAGGGCACGACCCAGCTCGCCCGCGCCCGCGAGACGGCGCGCCGGCTCGGGGCGGACTACGTGCTCTTCGGCTCCTTCACGCGCTTCGGCCAGGGCGCGAGCCTCGACGTCCAGTGCGCCTCGGCGGAGCCCGGCGGCCGCCTCGAGCCGCTGCGCGAGATCTTCGTCCACTCGGGGAGCATCGGGGACATCATCCCCGACCTCGACGAGCTGGCCGGCAAGGTCAGTCGCTTCGCCCACGGCGAGGCGGTGGCCCCCTCGGCCCCCGCCGCGGCCTCGAGCGTGGCGGTCTCGATCCGGGACTACCAGGCGCTGCTCGCTCGGGTCTCGGCCCTCGAGAAGAGCCTCTCGGACCTGAAGGCCAGCAAGAAGAAGCGCGAGGAATAGCGCCCGCCCCGGCGGCGCGGTTCCGAGGGCCCCGGCTCGCCCCGGCCCGGCTTGCGAAGCCCGAGGCTCTGCTAAAGTGCGCGGCCTGCGATCCCCGCCCGCCCAGGGATCCGCGGAGCAGGACCCGGACCGAGACGTCGGGGTCGAGCTCGCGGACCGAAAGGGTGGGACGCGTTCGAAATGGGGCGGAGTAGCTCAGCCGGTTAGAGCGGCGGCTTCATAAGCCGTAGGTCCGCGGTTCAAGTCCGCGCTCCGCTACCACCTGTCGATTTCCGGGGGTGCCTCGCGGTCCCCTAAGTCCCTGAAAAGACGGGAATTCAGGGAGATTTTGGTCTCTCCATCTTCCCGTCTGATTGCCTGACGTCCCGCCGTTCGTGGGGGTAACTCTGGGGGAATCCGATACCCCCAGAAAGAGATACCCCGAGCGATGCCCCTCGCGGACAAGGCGAGCAAGGCGCTGAAGCCCGGTCGCAAGGCCCGCAATGTGGCCGAAGACGGCCGGCTCTTTCTGCTCGTGAACCCGGACGCGGCCCTCTCCTGGCGGCTCAAGTACCGGGTTGGGGGTTCGGAGAAGCTGATCTCCCTCGGCGTCTACTCCCAGACCGAGCTCGCCCTGGCCCGCGAGAAGCGCGAAGAGGCCCGATCCCAGCTGGCCGCCGGCATCGACCCCAGCGCGGCCCGGAAGGCCGAGAAGGTCGCCCGAGCGGATAGCTTCGAGGCGGTCGCCCTCGAATGGATCGCGAAGGAGACGCCCGGATGGGCGCCCGCCCACGCGAAGCGCGTGAAGGCCCGGCTCAAGCGCGATGCTTTCCCCTGCCTCGCGTCCATGCCGGTCGGATCGATCACGCCCGGCGACGTGCTCGAAGTCGTGCGACGGGTCGCCAATGCGGGCCACGTCGAGACGGCCCACCGCCTGCTCTGGGGCATCGACCAGACGATGCGATTCGCGGTCCCGACCGGGCGCGCATCGGGCGACCCGACGCCGGCCCTGCGCGGGGCGCTCCCGGCGGCCAGGCGGGAACACTTCGCCGCGATCATCGAGCCCGATTCCCTCGGCGAGTTGCTGCGAATGATGGAGTGGTCCGAGCTGGATCTGGACGCGAAGGGCGGTGCGCTCTGGACGATTCCCGGCGACGAGATGAAGGGCGGCCGGGGATCACCTCGTCCCGCCCTCGACGCAGGCGGAGGCGATTCTCCGTGCGCTGGAGCCACTCACGCGCGAGGTCTGGCGCCTTCGAGAAGCAGGAGGAAGGCAGTGCCTGTGAGCAATAACATCGACAATGATGCCTCGGGCAGCGGCCTGATCGCAATCGCGTCAGCAATCACGTACCCGTCGGCTGTGTCCGTAAGATTGATCGTCAGATCGCCACCCGCATGTGGGAACGCGGCTTGTAGAACGAGAAACGGAATGTCGGCCGAGCCATCGTTCAGCGTCGGCGGACCGGTCGCGGGGATTTGCTGATTCACGAGGATCGGAGCGCCTCCATCGATGCTGTACGGAGCATTCGTCGCGCGATTGTCCAAGTCGGAAACGCTTGCCGCCACGTCGTAAAAACCTGCCGGCAGATCCAGAAACGTCCAGCTGGCTACTTTTCCGCTCGTTCCCCCCGAAGCATAGATCCCGGTCGAAGCCCAATCGCCGGTCGTGTCATAGGCGGCGACGGTGTATGCGGGGACGAACGGTGTGAACCTCCCTGCGGCGCCGGCCGTCATCGAGTCGTCTATGACGAACCAACCGCCAACGACCGCAGTCGCCTCCGACAGCCCCGGGACCGCCAGCGACAGGAACACGACTAGCACGACAAGAGACTTCGACACGGCAGCCATTCTCCGGGAATTGCGCCGTCGAGCGGCGGCGCATGGCGAATTCGAATCCCAATTCTCAAACAGCCCTCGGAGCCGGCCCCGACCCCACGGCTGATCGGAATGCACCCTACAGCCGAACGTGGGGCGATTTCAAGGTCTTCCGTCGATCCGACCCATTCCGCTCCACCCACGCGTTCGCAAATTGAGGTCTTTCGGCACAACCGAGAACCATGCGGAAGCGCCCGAAGACGCCGAGATCATCGTGGGTAGCTGGCGTCGCGCGGATAGCCGAAACAGGCTCGCATTTCCGCGCCACAGCTTGGAACCATTGTCGAAAAATGGCCTCTCCGGGGGCCTGTCCGGCGCCTATACCCGGGTTGGTGTCGTCGACCTGGCGCAACTCGAACCGGGCGACGAGCGCGAGCGCGAGCTGGAGGCCGATGAGTCTGACCACGGCTCGGGAGAGTCTCCGGGCATGGAGCGACCAACCCTGATTCCGTGCTGATCCTCCGATTGGAGAGCTGCGCATTGTGGCGGGACGCCTCGATGGATGCGCCGAGACCTCATTTCGTGGGCGGTTTCCTTCGGGAGGCTCGTCATTAGGCCCCTGCATCCAGGCATGGTCGTTGCGATCATGATGAACGGGGCTGAGGCCGGCAGAGTTGCGATCTCGGCGCTGCCGTTCCTGGGGAGATGCGGGGGTGCGACGGTTGGACATCGATCGAGGACAATGGACTGTGCTCGCGCTCTGCGGCGCGTTGATCCTCGCGGGCTGCTCTGGCGGAGCGGGTGGCTCGGGAGCCGATGCCGATTCGGAGGCGCCGAGCATGCCTGGATCGGTCATGGCAGACGCCAGCTCGCCGGTCACGATCACCGTGAGCTGGACCGCCTCGAGCGACAATGTCGGCGTCGTCGCCTATGACGTGCAGAGGGATGGCGTGTACCTGCTGAGCGTCACGAGCACGTCTGTGCTCGACTCCGGCCTCCAGCCGGGCGTGCCGCATTGCTATTCCGTTCTGGCGCGAGATGCCGCGGGGAACGCCTCCGCTGCCAGCCCGGTCGTCTGTGCGACCACGGTGAATCTCCCGCCGTTGGCGGCGCTTTCGGCTACCGAGAGCGAGCTGATCGGCACGGACGTGTCGTTCGACGCAAGCGCGTCGAGTGATCCGGACGGAACGATCGTGCAGTACGCGTTCGACTTCGGGGATGGCAGCGCGATCCAGGTGGTCAACACTCCCTCGGTTGCACACGCCTATTCCACAGAGGGGAACTATGCTCCCCGCGTGACGATCACCGACGACCTCGGCGCGCACGCCAGCGCGACTGTGTCGGTGACCATCGGGATGAAGCTCTCGACGCCGGTCAACGTCTCCAGGACGGGGACGATCTCGCAGAGTGCGAATGCATTCCACGAGAGTGATGGATCGATCGACGTCGTCTGGGAGGAATTCGGCGTAGACCTGCTCATGGCTCGGTCCATCGACGGTGGTCAGTCGTTCACGGACCCGACATACGTGATCGATCCGAATGGATTCTGGGGATCGAATAACGACTTCTCCGCTGGACAGGCGAGGGTCCTCGAAGCGGGAGGAACCCTCCACGTCGTCACGACGCTCTTCGACGAGCTCTACGGCGGTGCCGAGGTCTTTCACGTCGGGTCGAGCGATGATGGATCGACCTTCGGCGATCCGGTGCTCGTCTCCACCGATGACGGGATCAATTCGGTCGCGCCCGCGATCGATGCGGAGGGAGACGGCTCCGTCTCGATTGCCTGGCAGAACTCCAATCTCGATACCGGGGAGAACTCGATCGGCTACGCACGCTCGATCGACGACGGTGCGACTTTCTCGCCGCCGAAGATCGTGAGTGCCCCGCCGAGCTACGCCGGTTGCGCGCAGGTGCTCTGGTCGGCGAGCGACGTGCTCGCACTCTGGACGGAGGGGAGCGAGGGAAGCGAACGGATCCTCGCCTCCCGAACCGTCGACCATGGCGTCACCTTCGGCACCCCCGTCGAGGTCGACCTCGACCCGGCGAAGTCGTGGTGTGCGACTGCGGTGCGTGACGCGGGCGGAACGGTGTATGCGGTCTGGGAGGAGGGAGATGCCTGGAACACGCGAATCCGCTTCGCGCGCTCCACGGATCGAGGCGTCTCTTTCAGTATGCCCGTCACGATCTCTGCGCCCGACCGTGACGCGACGTGCCCATCGATCGAGGTCGGCGATGGGCGCTTGGTCGTCACCTGGACATATCGGGAGAACTTCATCCTCGTCGATTCATATCTCACTGCATCGACGGACGGGGGAGCGAGCTTTTCTACGCCGCTCAGGATTGCGTTTGGGGAAGGAGGCGGGGCCTGTTATCAAGTAGTTTCAGGCAGCCCGACGAACGTCGGGCTCGTCTGGCACGCGGCCCCGGCGGCGGGCGAGCAGTCCGACGTTTTCTACGGGACCGCGCAGCTCTCCACGTTCTGAAGGCCGGCCGCGGACGCCGACGGACGACCCCTGACCGGGGAACAGCTTACGTCATGATCTCGATGGGTGGCGCAGAAGATCGGGCTCGAACCACCAGTTCCCCTGCGCTGGATTTCCGGTGAATGCTTTGCTCGATCGATCCGCTGGCTCCTTCTGCACGCTTCCGCAGTCGCAGCGGTCCTCGAGATGAGAAATCGCGTCCTCACTCGAATCGTTCCCCGGAGTGGGCCCGAGTGCGTGACGGGTGGCCTTGCCGATTGGACGGACCAGAGCGGCCCGACGTCGGCTGTAGATTGACTCCAGGTGGGCCGTAGGGCGCCCACGATGCGGACGAAGACGTCGATCTCGATAGTGGCCCAGGGATGCCCCTGACGGGGTGGATCGCCCTGCTAGGCTGACTCGTCGGGGGGGCGAGGCGGGACGTGAGTCCTCGTCCATGCGGCTGCTCGTGTTTGTCCTCGCGCTTCTCGCTTCCCCATCTGCTCAATCTCAGACGGTCGGAACGTGCGCGGCGTCCGACATGGGTTCGCCGTCCTGCCCCCCATCAGGGTGCTGGGTGAGAGTCTCGCGGCGACCGAGTACTGGCGGCGGCTCGTCTGCCGTTCAGGGCCTCGATGATGCCGACGGCCGGGCTCGGCGCCCTGGCGATGTTTTCCGCGATTCGCGCGAGCTGGTTGCGTCTTCGATCCGCAGCTCGCCCGCGTGGCGCCCTACAACGCGAGGTGAGAAATGTCCGAGAAGAACTTGATTCCGTGGCTCATCACTGCATTTGGAATCGGATGCGTAGCCGGGCCAGCGCTTGCTGACCTCGTCGTGCCCGCGTCAAGAGCCGAACAGGCAGACCGACAACGCTGGGACGACTCGTGCGTGCAGGTGTGGGGGGCTGCGGAGGTCACGACTACAGCCCAGAGCCTTGGGAGGGATGGCTGGGAAATGGCAGGGGCCAATGCGACCCCGAGTCGAGCCATCTGGTGCTTCAAGCGCCCGTTGTGACTGCAATGGCCTCCGGGAATCCCGGGGCGGTTCAATCGGGTCGTTGGCTGGGGGGGGGCGCTTCTCCGGCAGAATCTCGATCGTTACCGGATTTCGACGCCCAGGGATCTTCAGTAGGTTTGGGTGACCTGACGGGGCGAGGGTCGATCTGGACGTGGATCGCGTGTGGTCCTGGCAGCCAGATCGAGAGGGTATGTTTGGGGGGAGACACTGGGGGGCTGCCCTGGGTGTCGAGAAAGCAGGTAGTTGCGCGACCGAGTGGGTAGAGTGCGCTCCGCTACCAGTTCCTTCCTCCCGACTCGCCATCGCTTCCCTCGCCGGTCCGGTCGAATCCGCCGCGCGACGACCGGGGCCGGCCTGAATCCTTCCTCTTCGACGACGGTGCCGATCGGCGGGCTCGCAGCGGCGCGGATCCATCTCGCTCTGCTGCGCGACCCGCTCCAGACCTTCCTGGCGCTCGGCGCCGATCCGGCGGTCCCGGTACGCCTCGTCGGCGTTCCGTTCCGCCCCCGCGCTCGGCGTGTCGTCTTCGTCTTCGGCCCCGCGCTGAACCGCGCCGTGCTCTCCGATCCCGAGACCTTTCGCACCACCGGCCAGGGCCTCTCCGGCCCCCGCGGCTCCGCCCTTCGACGTGTCCGCAACGGCCTCACGCGCACCCGCGGCGAGAAGCACCGCCGGCTGCGTGCGGCGCTGCTCCCGAAGCTCCAGCGCCGCGCGGTCGAGGCGATGGCGCCGCGCATCGCCGCGATCGTCGCCGAGGAGCTCGACGCTCTGCGCACCGATTCGCCGATCGACCTCGCTCGCGTGACGAAGGGGCTCTCGCTGCGGGTCTCGAGCGAGATCCTCTTCGGGATCGGCGATCGCGCGCAGGCAGAGCGCCTGGGAACGCTCCTCGGTGGGTTCATCCGCGGCAGCTACCGGCTCGACGTGCTCGGGACGCGCTGGCTCGGGCGGCTGCCGGGGACGCCCTATGCGGCGCTCGAGCGCCACGCGCAGGTCCTCGAGCGCGAGACGCGGGCGGTGATCGACGCGCGGCGCCGGTCCGGCGGGGGGGACGATCTGCTCTCGACGCTCATCGAGGCGTGCGACGCGGGGATCGCGGGGCTCGGCGACGAGGACCTGGTCGGGCAGGTGACGCTGCTGTTCGGCGCGAGCTACGAGACGACGGCCCAGGCGCTGCTCTTCGCGCTGGCGCTGCTCGCACAGTCGCCCGGGATCGTGCGCTCGTTGCGCACGCAGAGCGGCGCCGAGCGGCCGGCGGAGGTCGGCTTCGTCGTGCGCGAGGCGCTTCGGCTTCTGCCGCCGGTGCCCTACACGATCCGGATCGCGACCCGCGACGTCGAGCTCGCGGGCGTTCCCGTCCGGCGCAGCGATCGCGTGCTCGTGAGCCATTTCCACGCCCACCGCCTCGCGGAGCGGTTCCCCGAGCCCGACCGCTTCCGCCCCGAGCGCTGGCGCGACGCCGAGCCCGGTCCCTACGACTCCTTCCCGTTCAGCGCCGCCCCGCGCCTCTGCATCGGCGCGGGCTTCGCGACGGAGGTGCTGGAGCAGGCGGTGGCCGCCTTCGTCGGGCGCTTCGACTTCCGCCTGCCCGATGGGCTCGCGATCGAGCCGGCGGTGCGGGTCACGCTGGGGACGCGGGGCGCGGTGCCCATCCTGCTCGCGGCGCCGACCGGGGCGGGGCTGCGGCCGGTCCGACTCACGGGAGCGCTCGGGCGGTGGATCGAGGCATCGGGCGAAGCGCCGGTCGGGTGAGGGCTTCGGGCTCAGGGCGCAGGGCGAGGCGCGCGGGTCGGACGCCCGCGGTCGCGCGAGGCGCTCGGCCCCGGATCTCGCGTGCTAGTTCCGCGCCGTCTCGGCGACGAGCGCGGCCCGTCGATCGAGCAGATACTGGCGGATCGCGGCGAGCTCCGTGGCGTCGAGCACGCCGTCGAAGCGCGGCATGCCGCGCGCCTCGCGCGCGCCTTCGAGCACGATCGAGGGGAGCACCTCGTAGGTCGCGGGCGCGCTCCGGCGAAGGTCCGGGATCATGCCGCCGGCGATCGCGAACGGGCCATGGCAGTGGCCGCAGTAGCGGATGTAGAGCTTGCGGCCCTGCTCGACGCGCGCGGGCTCGAGCTTCTCGGCGATCGGCTCGAGGGGCGGAGTCGGGAGGGCGACGGGCTCGGGGAGCTTCGCCTTCCCGCCGAGCTTCCACGCGAGGACGTGGCCCGCGTTGCCGCTCGCGAGCACGGCGGGCGGAGGATTGCCGCTCGCGAGTCCCATGCCGCCCCCGAGCCCCGTCACGACGGCGAGGTACTGCTCGCCGTCGACCGCATAGCTGATGGGTGGCGCGACGACGCCCGTGCCGGTCGGCGTCTCCCAGACGAGCTCGCCGTCCTGGGCACGATAGGCGCGCATGCGCCCGTCGCCGGTCCCCTGGAAGACGAGGTCGCCGGCGGTCGCGAGGGTGCCGCCGTTCGCGAAGAAGGCGTGGTCGACGCGCCAGGCGACGCGGCCGCGGACGGGATCCCAGGCGAGCAGCGAGGCCTGGATGCGGCCGGCGGTCGTCATCGTCTCGCTGCCCTTCACGGGATCGGCGCCGGTGTTGAAGAAGCCGGGCTCGACGGTGAAGGGTCGGTCCTCGACGTAGCCGTAGGGCATGTCGATCGCGGGCAGGTAGACGAGGCCCGTCCTCGGGTGGAAGGACATCGGATGCCAGTTGTGGCCGCCGGCGGCGCCCGGTCGGAGCAGGACGGGGTCCTGCGCATAGCGTGCGTTCGCGGCCTCGATCGGACGGCCCGTCGCGAGGTCGACCTTCTCCGCCCAGGTGACGGGGACGAAGGGCTCGGCCGAGAGCAGCTCGCCCGTCGCGCGGTCGAGGACGTAGAAGAAGCCGTTCTTGGGCGCCTGCATCAGGACCTTGCGGACGCGACCGCCGAGCTCGAGGTCGGCGAGGATCATCGGCTGGGTCGCACCGTAGTCCCAGATCTCGCCGGGCGTCGTCTGGTAGTGCCAGACGAGCTCGCCGGTGTCGGGGCGCAGGGCCAGGATCGAGGCGAGGTAGAGGTTGTCGCCGCCGCTGCGCGCCGACTGGGTCCAGGGGCCGCCATTGCCCGTCCCGACGTAGAGCAGCTCGAGCTCGGGGTCGTAGGCGAGGGCGTCCCAGACCGTGCCGCCGCCGCCGAGCTTCCACCACTCGCCGCCTTGCCAGGTCGGGAGCGCGCGCTCGAGGGCCATCGACTCCTGGGGCTTCGCCGGGTCGCCGGGGACGGTGTAGAAGCGCCAGACGAGATGGCCGTCCTCGGCGTCGTAGGCGGAGACGTAGCCGCGCAGGCCGAGGTCGGCGCCGCCGTTGCCGATGATGACCTTGCCGCGGACGACGCGGGGCGCGCCGGTGATCGCATAGTCCTGCGCGGGATCGGTCGTCTGCGACTCCCAGACGGGCCGGCCGGTCTTCGCGTCGAGGGCGATCAGGCGCCCGTCGAGGGTGCCGACGTAGACGCGGCCCGCGTAGAGCGCGACGCCGCGATTGACGACGTCGCAGCAGGTGTGGGCGCCGGCGCGTCCCGGCACCTTCGGATCGAAGCGCCAGAGCAGCTCCCCCGTTCGCGCGTCGAGGGCCAGCACGATGCTCCATGCCCCCGAGACGTACAGCACGCCGTCCATCACGAGCGGCGTCGCCTCCATGCCGCGGGTCGTGCCGGTCGGGGTCGCCCAGGCGAGGCCGAGCTCGCCGACGTTCTCCACGTCGATCTGGTCGAGGGGGCTGAAGCGCTGCTCGTGATCGGTCCGGCCGTGGCTGAGCCACTCGCCGGTCGCGCGGTCGGCCTGGCGCAGCTCGGTGTCGCTCGGACGCGCGACGCGGCTCGGCTGGCCGGCGTCCCCGGGCCGCGCGGCGCCCGGGTCGGCCGGGGGCGCGGACTCGCACGCGACGAGCGCCGCCAGGGCCAGCGAGGCGAAGCCGGCTCCCAGCCGGAAGAGTCGAGCCGCGATCATCGGATCCTCCCCGCCGCCGCTTCGCCCGTCGCCGGCAGGACCCAGATCGGCGACGTGAGGGCGCGCTCCTGGATCGTGGCCGGAACCTCGCTCGGCGGCTTCTGGCCGAGCTTCTTCGCGTCGAAGCTGCTCCAGCGACAGGTCGGGACCTGGAGCACGCGGACCTGGTAGAGCGCGGCCTGCTTCGGATCGAAGTCGGGATCGCGCCAGCGGGTCGTGAGCTCGCGTGCCCCGGCGGCGGGATCGACCTGGCAGCTCGCCGGATCGGGTGCGGGCGCACCGCTCGCACAGCGATGGGACTTCGCGTCCGGCGCCGCGCCGTCGCGACACGCGACGTCGTAGATCCGCTCGCGGCTCTCGCCCGCCGCCGTCCGCCAGAGCTTCACGATCTGCACCCGCTCGAGGGGCGCCTCGAACGGATCCTGCTGGGCGAGCAGGACGAAGTGCGGACTCTCGGCGCCGCGCTCGGCCTGCAGCACGCCGCCCATGGGCACCGAGGCCTCGCCCGGCTCGGCCGCCGCCCCGTCCGCGGGCGGCGAGAAGCCCGCACGGACGCGCACCCGGATGCGGGGCCCCGAGGTCGCGAAGGTCTCGCGCCGGCGCATCGCGTCGAAGAGCGCCGCGCGGGTATTCTCTTCCGCCCAGATGCCGGCGAGCCCGGCGGCGCTCCAGTAGGCGGAGACGTTGAGCGCCGTCGCCCCGGCGGAGCCTCCGGTCGGAATGCGTTCGAGGCGCGTCTCGGGCGTCCCATCCGAGAAGCCGATCTTCCCGAAGTAGGTCGCCTCGTCGACGGGGCTCGCGGCGTTGTGCGTATCGGTCGAGCCGACGACGCCGAGGGCATAGGGATCGACCCCGAGCCGCTCGCGCAGGGCGAGGCCGCGGCCGAGCGCTTCGCGGACGTAGCTGCCCGACTCCCGGCTCGGTCGGTTCGGGGCGATCGTCTGCCAGGGAACGACCTCGAAGTCGGCCCAGGCGTCGTCGGGCGAGAGCCGCGGCGTCGTGTCGGACTGGCCCTTGATCTGCATGACCTCGGCGAGGGGCTCGTTGCGGATGCGCTGCTCGGCCCACGCGACGTCGATCGCGCCGCCGTCGAAGCGGACCGCGTCGAACATGAGGCCGTTGCTGCCGTTCGAATTGTGGGGGATCGCGAGCAGGTCGTCGCCCTTCGCGCGCGTCGCGTCCATCCAGTCCCAGAGATCCTCGGGGTTCTCCGAGTCGAAGGCGGTGAACGGTCGGTCGGGGACCTTCGAGCCGCGGAAGATCACGTTGCGGTGGAGGTTCTGGCGATCGGGATTCGAGGTGTACTCGAAGCCGATGAAGGCCGTGAAGACGCCGGGGCGGTCGTGGGCGTCGGCGCTCGCGACGAGCTCCTGCCAGGCGGGCAGCAGGACGTCGTCGGCGACCAGCGCGGGCAGGGGCTCGCGCCCGTTCAGCGTCTGGCGGATGCGCCGCGTCGCGAGGTCCGAGCGGGCGGCGTCGTCGGAGAGCCAGCTCTGGATCAGCGGCTGACGGTGGAGCGGATGCTCGGGGCGCAGGGCGGCGGCGGTGACGCCGAGATACTCGGCGTGATCGGTGATCGCGAGGAAGTCGAGCGGTGGTCCCTTCAGCGCGATGCGGCCCCCGGTGGCATGGCGGATCTTCTCGCCGCGGGCGAAGCGATAGGCGGCGTCGGGCTCCGCGCGCACGCCGCGGTCGAAGGCGTCGAAGGACCAGGCGGTGTGGACGTGGAGGTCGCCGAAGAAGAGCCCGGGCTCCCCGGGCGCGCGGCCCTCGGCGGGCGGCGTCCCGGCCGCGGACGAGCCGTCGGGGTCGCCGCCGCGTTCGCCGCCGCCGGAGCGGGCGTCGGATGCGGGACCGCTCTCGCCCGCGTCCGCTGCACCGGACTCCGTTGTCGCGTCCGCGCGGTCGTCGGCGCCCCCGCGCTCGGCGTCGTCGCGGCAGCCGCCGGCGAGGGCGAGCAGGCAGGCGACGGCGGGAGCGATGCGGCGAACGCAGCGAACGCGGCCTCGGGTCATCGTGCGGCGTTCGACGCCGGGTCGGCGAGACGATGCTTCTGGACCTTGCCACTCGCGGTGCGCGGGAGCGAAGGCTCGAGCACGAAGCGCCGGGGCTGCTTGAAGCGCGCGAGTCGCGGCGCGAGCCACTCGGGCAGGGCGTCGAGGTCGAGCGCCATGCCCGGGCGCGGGACGACGTGGGCGCGCCCGACCTCGCCCCAGGTCGCGTCGGCCACGGCGACGACGGCGGCCTCGGCGATCGCGGGATGGGTCTCGAGCACGGCTTCCACCTCGGCGGGATAGACGTTCTCGCCGCCCGAGATATACATCTCCCGCGCGCGGCCCACGAGGGTCACGTCGAAGTCCGCATCGCGGGTCGCGAGATCACCGGTGCGCACCCATTCGCCGCGCAGCGTCTCCCGCGTCGCCTCGGGGCGCCGCCAGTAGCCGAGCATCGCGATCGGTCCGCGCACCACGATCTCGCCGACCGCGCCGACGCCGACGTCGCGCCATGCGTCGACCGGTCCGTCGAGGGACGCGGGCTCGATCAGGCGGATCTCGGCGAGGGGGAGGGGGCGGCCGACGCTGCCGGCCTTCGCGAGGGCGTCCTGCGGCCGCTGACAGGTCAGCATCGACGTCTCGGTCTGGCCGTAGCCCTGGATCATGGGGATGCCGCGCCGATGCCAGGCCTCGAGCAGCGCGACGGGCGCGGCGGCGCCGGCGGTGAACACGAAGCGCAGGCTCGCCGGGCGCTCGGGGCCGAGGGCGTCGAGCAGGCGCTGGTGGGCGGTGGGCACGGCGCCGAAATAGTGGATCGGCTCGCGCTCGACGGCGCGCCAGGCGCGGCCCGGGTCGAAGCCCTCCTGAATGACCACGCCGGCTCCGCAGTAGAGCGCCGGCAGCGTCAGGATCTGCAGCCCGAGCGAGTGGAAGAGCGGCGTCACGACGAGCACCCGGTCGCCCGCCGTCGTGCCGAAGGCGGCGCGGGCGTTGCGGCAGTTGGCGAGGGTCTTGCGGTGGGGGAGCAGGGCGCCCTTCGGCTGGCCCGTCGTGCCCGACGTGTACATCAGGATCATCGCGCGCTCGGGATCGGGGGGCGTCGTCGGAGCCGGGGTGGAGCCGGGATCCGCGGCGGCGAGGGCGCGCTCGTAGGCGCAGGGCTCGCCGTCGCCGTCGACGCGGCCGACTTCGAGCCGGACGGGCGCCTGAGCGCGGCCGGCGGCGAGGGCCTGGTCGGCGCGCTCGCGGAAGCTCCGCTCGACGAGCAGCGCGCGCGGGGCCGCGTCCTCGAGCTGGAAGCCGACCTCGAGCGGTGTCAGGCGCGCGTTGATCGGTAGCGCGATCGCTCCGATCCGCGCCGCCGCGAAGATCGCCTCGATCACCGCCGTCCGGTTCGCGAGCCAGAGCGCGATGCGCTCCCGGCCTCGACGCCCTGGCGCACCAGCCAGTCGGCGAGGCGCGCCACCTGATCGGCGGCGTCGCGCCAGCTGCAGCGCCGCTCGTCGTCGGCCCAGGCCAGCACATCGGGCTGGCGCATCGCCCAGAAATCGATCCAGCGCCCGACGTCGGCGGGGACTTCGCGATCGGGATCCACCGCGAGGGCGGCTTCGGGCGTCCGGGACATGGCGCGCCGACTGTACCGGATGGCTCGGTCGGTCGGCGGGCGGGCGGGCTCGCGCGGTCGGCGGTGGGCGGACGCGCGGTCGGTGTCCGGTCGGGGCGCGGAGCGCGACCGCGCCCGGCGACTATGCTGACGGGGATGGGACGAACCCGGCAGGACGAGAAGGGCCGTCGGCATGCGGGGCCTTCGCTCGAGCGCGAGCTCGGGCCGTGCCTCGATGCGCTCGGTCTCGCGCGCGTTCGGGTGGTCGTCGCGGTCTCGGGCGGTCGCGACTCGTGCGTGCTGCTCGAGCTGCTGCGGCGTGTGGCCGGGGCGCGGGCGCTCGAGCTCGTCGTGGCCCACGTCCACCACGGCCTGCGCGGCGACGAAGCCGATCTCGACGCGGCCCACGTCGAGCACCTCGCCCGCGACGCGGGCCTCCTGTTCCATCGGCTGCGCGTCAATCCCGAAGCGCGGCGGGGCGGGCCGAGCCGGACCCGACCGACCCTCGAAGAGTCGGCGCGCGACCTGCGGCGCAGCGCGCTGCTCGGACTCGCCGACGAGACGGGGCCGCCGTGGTCGCGACCGCCCATCACGCCGGCGATCAGGCGGAGACCGTTCTCCTCCGGATCCTGCGCGGCACCGGCCCCGACGGCCTCGCGGGCATCGCGCCCCGGAGCGGCGACGGGCGCTTCGTGCGACCCCTGCTCGGCGTCGCCCCGGAGCGGCTCGCCGCGTGGGCGCGGGCGAACGGGATCGTCTGGCGCGAGGACGCGTCGAACGCCGATCCGCGCTTCCGCCGCAATCGCGTCCGCCACGCGCTGCTTCCGACGCTCGCCTCGCAATTCAATCCGCGGATCCTCAGGGCCCTCGCCGATCTGGCCGAAGCGGCGAGAGGAGATCGGGAATGGATCGAGAGCCAGGTCGAGGCGGAGGCCGGTCGGCGGCTGCGCCTCGGCGACGGACGGGTCGAGCTCGCGATCGACGGCTGGAGCGCGCTGCCCGAGCCGCTCGCCCGGCGCGTCGTGCGGCGCGCGCTCGTCGCGGTGGGGCTCGGTCGCGAGGTGTCGAGGGGGGCGATCCTCCGACTGCTCGCGGTGGTGCGGCGGGGGCGGGCCGTCGGACGAGACAAGATGTGGGAGCTACCCGGGGGGTTCTCGCTTCGTCGCGTCGGCGATCACTTCGAGCTGGCCGGGATCCGACCGACGAGCGAAGCGGATCGAGCAGGTCCGGGTCGCGCGCGGCCGAAGAAGAAGGTCGGAGGGGTGTGACGGTGCTAGGGTCCCTCGAGACGGGAGAAGTCGGCCCGAGCACGCGGGACCGTCGGTCGGGGGGACCGGATCGGTCGGCGGTGCGGTCGACCGCGGCGGGGGCCCGAACCGGGTCGCTCCACCGAGGGTCACAGATCGGGCATGGCTTGCAGCGGGAGCGCGGATCGCTCTGCCCCGCCTGGATTTTTCATGCGCCCATGAGCCGCTCGAAGCCGGGCGGCAGCTGCTCCGGAGGGTCGTTTGCGACCGGCTCCGGGTCAGTCGATCGGAGCAGGGAGTGAATCAGCAGTTCTACAAGAATCTGGCGCTCTGGGTCGTGATCCTCGTGGTCATGCTTCTTCTCTTCACGACGTTGAAGCAGAACGAGGCCGCGCCGGACAAGCTCGCCTTCAGCGACTTCATGGAGAGCGTCGGGCGCAGCGAGATCGAGTCGGTCACGATCGAGGAAGGCCACATCGAGGGCAAGCTCGTCGATGGCCGCAAGTTCACGAGCTACGCCCCGCCGACGGTGATCACGAGCGAGTTCCTGGCGGAGCTGAAGCAGCTGGGCATCCGGACCGAGGTCAAGCCTCCGGACGAGGGCGGCTTCTGGCGCCAGACGCTGGTGATGTGGTTCCCGCTGGTCCTGCTGGTCGGGCTCTGGATCTTCTTCATCCGCCAGATGCAGGGGGGCGGCGGCAAGGCGATGAGCTTCGGCAAGTCGCGGGCGCGGCTGCTGACCGAGAACTCCCAGGCCGTCACCTTCAAGGACGTCGCCGGCATCGAGGAGTCGAAGACCGAGCTCGAGGAGATCATCGAGTTCCTGCGCGAGCCGAAGAAGTTCACCCGCCTCGGCGGCCGGATTCCGAAGGGCGTGCTGCTCGTCGGGCCGCCCGGGACGGGCAAGACGCTGCTCGCCCGCGCGGTCGCCGGCGAGGCGGGGGTCCCCTTCTTCTCGATCTCGGGCAGCGACTTCGTCGAGATGTTCGTCGGCGTCGGCGCGTCCCGCGTCCGCGACCTCTTCCTCCAGGGCAAGAAGCAGGCGCCCTGCATCATCTTCATCGACGAGATCGACGCCGTCGGTCGCCACCGCGGCGCCGGCATGGGCGGCGGCCACGACGAGCGCGAGCAGACGCTGAACCAGCTGCTCGTCGAGATGGACGGCTTCGAGAGCAACGAGGGCGTCATCCTGATCGCGGCGACGAACCGTCCCGACGTCCTCGACCCGGCGCTGCTGCGCCCGGGGCGCTTCGACCGCCGCGTGGTCGTGCCGCGCCCGGACCTGAAGGGCCGCCTCGAGATCCTCAAGATCCACACCCGCCGCGTGCCCCTCGCCGACGACGTCGACCTCGAGCTGCAGGCGCGCGGGACGCCCGGCTTCGTCGGGGCCGACCTGCAGAACCTCGTCAACGAGGCCGCACTGCTCGCCGCCCGGCGCAACGCGACTCGCGTCGCCCACGAGGACTTCGAGAACGCGAAGGACAAGGTCCTGATGGGCGCCGAGCGCCGCAGCATGATCATGTCCGACGAGGACAAGCGGATCACCGCCTTCCACGAGGCGGGCCACGCGCTCGTCGCGCTGCTCACGCCCGAGGACTCGGACCCGGTCCACAAGGTCACGATCATTCCCCGTGGCATGGCCCTCGGCCTGACGCAGACGCTGCCGGAAGCGGATCGGCTCAACTACACCGAACGCCAGATCTACGCCGTGATCCGCTATGCGATGGGCGGACGCGCCGCCGAGGAGATCGTCTTCGACCACTTCTCGACGGGCGCGGCCAACGATCTGCAGCAGGCGACGAACTGGGCCCGGCGGATGGTGACCGAGTACGGCATGAGCCGGGGGCTCGGGCCGCTCTCGTACGCGGACTCGGGGGCGGACGTCTTCCTCGGCCGCGATCTCGTCTCGCGCAAGGACTACAGCGAGCAGAAGGCGCGCGAGATCGACGACGAGGTGGCGCGCATCCTGACCCAGAAGTACGCCGAGGCGAAGGCGCTGCTGCAGGAGAACCGCGGGACCCTCGATCGGATCGCCGAGGCGCTGCTCGAGCGCGAGACGCTCGAGGGACCGCAGCTCGCGATCCTGCTGCGCGGCGAGGCGCTGCCGGTGCTCCGCACCGGCTCGGGGCCCGACGCCCCGAGTCCGCGGGCGAGCGGGGCGCGACCGGTGCGCGAAGAGGAGACGAGCCGAGCGACGGGTGGGGCGGCGATTCCGGATCCGGAGCCGGTGCCGAGCTGACGCGTCCGGGAGAGGGCCGTGATCGAGGTCTTGTGGAATCTCGGGAGCGATCTCGCGGAGTTCTTCCGAGCCCGCTTCGATCCCCTGCGCGACACCGTCGACATCCTGCTCGTCACGGCCGGGATCTACTGGCTGCTGCTGCTGATCCGCGGGACGCGCGCCGTCCAGATCCTCGTCGGCCTGATCGTGCTGATCGCGCTGTCGCTGGCGTCGGAGCTCTTCCAGCTCGCGGCGCTCGGCATGATCCTCGAGCGCTTCCTCGACTTCGCGGTGCTGATCATCGTGATGCTGTTCCAGAACGACATCCGGCGGGCGCTCGCGCGCGTCGGGCGCGGCTTCTTCCCGTCCTTCGCCGAGAGCCGCGACCTCCAGATCGTCGAGGAGATCGTGCGGGCGGCGGGCACGCTGGCGCAGCGTCGTCAGGGGGCGTTGATCGTGCTCGAGCGCGAGACGAACCTCGCGGACATGATCGAGGCCGGGGTCCAGGTCGACGCGTCGCTGACGAAGGAGCTGCTGCTCAGCATCTTCCATCCGACCTCGCCGATGCACGACGGGGCCGTAATCGTCCAGGAGGGGCGGGTCGCCTCGGCGGGCTGCATCCTGCCGCTGACGGTGCGCACCGACCTGCCCGAGGGCCTCGGGACGCGCCACCGGGCCGCCGTCGGCATCACCGAGGAGACCGACGCGCTCGTGGTCGTCGTCTCCGAGGAGACCTCGAGCATCTCGGTCGTGCTCGGCGGCGAGATGCTCCGGGGTCTCGATGCGCCGCGGCTGCGGGTCGTGCTGCGCGAGATCCTGGGCGGCGAGCGCAAGGAGCTGCCCGAGGCGTCGGAGGCCGTGGGGCGCCTCGATCTGGCGGAAGGGCGCGAGCCGGGTCAGGCCCGGGCTCGCTAGCCGGAGCGCCGGGTCGAAGTAGAGAGCGACGGGAGACGGGCGACCGATGGCCTCGCGATTCCAGAACCTGCGGCCGGGTGTGCTGATCCTGGCTCTCGTCATCAGCGTCTTCATCTGGGCCGTGGCCCAGGGGACCTCGAGCATCCAGCAGTCGTTCGACGTCGAGGTCGAGCTGGTCGGGGTCGAGGACGACCTCGTCGTCACGGACCAGAGCTCCGACTCGATCAACGTCCGGCTCCGGGGGAGTCGGGCCGCGCTGCGCAACCTGGCGGTCGACCAGCTCAAATACCGGGTCGACGCCCGGGGTGGAAAGCCCGGAGTTGCGATCTACGAGGTCGACGTCGAGTCGATTCCCCACCCCACCGGAACCAGCTTCGTCGGGTACTCCCCGTCCAGGCTGCAGGTCCGATTCGAGAAACGGGGACGCAAGAACGTCGCCGTGCGAGCCGAAACGGAGGGCAGCCCGGCGCCGGGATACCACCTGGTCGGCGTCGTGGTCGAGCCGGAAAAGGTCTGGCTCGAAGGCGCGCGCAGCCAGGTCCTGCGCATGAAGGAAGTCGCGACCGAGAAGATCGACATCACCGGGCTCACGGCCGACGCCCGCAAGGAGGCGCGGCTCGTGCTCGGAGGCGGCTCGGTCTGGGCCGAGGACGAGTCTCCGATCCGCGTGCTGGTGCGGATCGAGGCGGATCCCGGCGTCGAGGCAGCGGTCTCGGCGAACCGCGGTGGTCGGGGGACGCCCTGAGCCATGGGCCGCCGAACTTCTACGCGCCGATCGGGTGGGACGAACGGAAGGATCGAAACGATGGCGGCGCCTGTCAGAAAGCTCTTCGGCACGGACGGCATCCGGGGGACCGCGAACGTCCACCCGATGACCCCCGAGATCGCCCTGGCCCTCGGCCGCGCGATCGCCCATGTCTTCCGCGAGCGCGAGGGCGAGCGCAAGCAGATCCTGATCGGCAAGGACACGCGCCTCTCGGGCTACATGTTCGAGGATGCGCTGGCCGCGGGCATCTGCTCGATGGGCGTCAACGTGATCCAGGTCGGCCCGGTGCCGACCCCGGCGCTCGCCTTCCTGACCCGCGACATGCGCTGCAACGCCGGCGTCATGATCACCGCCAGCCACAATCCCTACCAGGACAACGGCATCAAGTTCTTCGCCGCCGACGGCTTCAAGCTCCCCGACGCCGAAGAGGCGCGCATCGAGGAGCTGATCGCGACCGGCGCCGCCGCCAAGCGCAAGGTCGCGCCGGAGGAGATCGGCCAGGCCCAGCGCATCGACGACGCCCGCGGCCGCTACATCGTCTACCTGAAGAACACCTTCCCCCGCGACCTTACGCTCGAGGGCATGCGCATCGTGATCGACTGCGCGAACGGCGCGGGCTACCGCGTCGGGCCGACGGTGCTGCGCGAGCTCGGCGCCGAGGTCTTCGAGTTCGGCTGCGAGCCGAACGGGCGCAACATCAACGACGAGTGCGGATCGCTGCATCCCGAGCGGGCGGCGGCGAAGGTGCGCGAGCTGCGCGCCGACGTCGGGATCGCCCTCGACGGGGACGCGGATCGCGTGACGGTGATCGACGAGCGGGGGGAGATCCTCGACGGCGACGCGCTGATGTGGCTCTGCGCACGCTCGATGCAGGAGAAGGGCATCCTCGCCAAGTCGACGGTCGTCGCGACCGTGATGAGCAACCTCGGCCTCGAGCGCGCCCTCGAGTCGATCGGCGTCAGCCTGGTCCGCACCGCCGTCGGCGACCGCTACGTCGTCGAGGGCATGCGCGAGGGCGGCTACAACCTCGGCGGCGAGCAGTCGGGCCACATCCTCTTCCTCGATCATTCCACGACCGGCGACGGCCTGATGTCGGCGCTCCAGGTCCTCGCTCTCTGCGCCCGCAGCGGCAAGAAGCTCTCCCAGCTCTTCGGGGGCTTCGAGCGCTTTCCGCAGGTCACGGTCAACGTGTCGGTCGCGGAGAAGCGCCCGCTCGAGGAGCTCCCGTCGCTCCAGGAGGCGATCGCCGAGGTCGAGGACGAGATGGGCAGCGCCGGCCGCGTCCTGATCCGCTACTCCGGCACCGAGCTCAAGGCCCGCGTGATGGTCGAGGGCCGCAACGAGGCCCGCGTCCACGAGATCGCGAACCACCTCGCCAGCAAGCTCAAGCAGGCGCTGGCGGGCGCGGCCTAGCATGAAGACCCTGCGATGAAGATCGTCGTCTCCCTCGACAGCTGGCCCGCGCTCCGGGAGCTCGCCGGCGACGACCGGTCGGATCTCGGCCTCGCGGCGAGCGTCGCCGAGCTCGCCGGCGTCGACGCGGTGCGCCTCGGGATCCAGGAGGAGCTCTCGCCGGTGCGCGAGTCGGACGTGGTCGCGCTGCGGGCGGCGGCACGCTCGTTCGAGCTGCGGATGCCGGTGTCGCCGACGCTGGCGAAGCTCGCGCTCTCGGCCCGGCCGGATCGCGTCGTCCTCGTCGGCGACCGCCACGCCGGCGCCGGCCCGATGCCCCCCGTCGATCCCCGCGTCGCCGGCCCCGCGCTCGCCGCGATCCTGCGGACCCTCGCCGAGGCCCGCATCCGCACCACCGTCCGGGTCGCCCCCGAGCTCGAGGCCGTCCGCGCGGCCCACGCCCAGGGCGTCGCGGACGTCGAGCTGTTCACGGGCTGGCTCGTCGACCTGCCCGACGCCGAGAAGCGCGCCGCGCTGGTCGGCCTCGGCGACGCAGCGCGCCTCGCGAGCAAGCTCCGCATGGGGATCGCCCTCGCCGGAGGTCTCGACGATCGCAACCTGCGCGAGGTGATCGACGCGGCGCCCTCGGCGGAGCGCGTCGTGCTCGGCCGGGCGCTCGCCCGACGCGCGCTTCTGGTCGGCCTCGACCGCGCCGTGCGGGACCACCGCGACCGGATGCGTTGACGCGCGTTCACGGCGAGCGGCCGTGCACGACCTTCGGCATGCTCGCGCGCGTCCCGACTCGCCCAGATCCGAGCCAACGGCCCGCCCGGCGGGTCCGGGGAGGGCCCGACGCATGACAGCCCGCGACGACCGGCACGCCGCGCCCTCCGCCTTTTCGTCCCACGCCGCGCTCGCGCCCGAGCTCGCCTCCTCCGTCGGGGCCCGGATCCGGGACGGAGTCTGGTCCCTGGTGACGGCGGCGGAGATGCAGGCCCTCGATCGGGCGACGATCGACGGGCGGGGGATCCCAGGCGAGCTGCTGATGGAGAACGCGGGGCGCTCGCTCGTCGGGCCGGCCCTCGCGGCGCGGCCTGCCGGAAGGCGCGGACGGGCGCCGATCCGCGCCTTCTGCGGCGTCGGCAACAACGGGGGCGACGGCTTCGTCGCCGTGCGCCATCTGCGGGCGGAGGGGATCGCCGCCGAGGCGATCCTGCTCGGGGATCCCGAGCGGCTGCCCCCCGACGCCGCGATCCACTGGCGGCGGCTGCTCGAGGATCCGGCGGCGCACGGTGCGGCGCGGGTGATCCGCCCGGACGACGACGCCTTCGACCGAGCGGGCCTGCTCGACGAAACCAGCGTCGCCCTCGACGCGCTCTTCGGAACGGGCCTCCGGCGCCCGATCGAGGGCGGGCTCGCGCGCTGGATCGCGGCGCTCAACGCGGCGCGCGGACGGGGTCTACCGGTCGTCGCCGTGGACCTGCCTTCGGGCGTCTCCGCGGATACCGGTCAGATCCTCGGTGTGGCGGTCGAGGCCGACCGGACGGTGACCCTCTCGCTGCCGAAGCCGGGGCTCGCGCTCGAGCCCGGGCGCCGCCTCGCCGGTCGCATCGAGGTCGCCCGCATCGGCATCGCCGATCCCGACCCCGAGCGCCCCGTGCGCAGCGAGCTCTGGAACGAGCGCGCCGCCGCCGCCCGCTTTCCGGCGCGGCCGCGGGACGGCCACAAGGGACGCTTCGGCCACGTGCTGATCGCCGCGGGCTCCGACGGCAAATGGGGGGCCGCGTCGCTGGCTTCGCGAGCGGCGCTGCGGGCCGGCGCCGGACTCGTCACGCTCGTCGTTCCGGCGGTCGCCGGGCGGGGGCTGCCCGAGCTCGCGGCCGAGGTCATGACGGAGGCGGTGCCCGCGACGGCGTCGGGCGGCTTCGCGGCCTCGGCGGCCCGGGAGATCGCCGAGCTCGCGGCCGCGCGCAGCGTGCTCGCGATCGGCCCCGGCCTCGGGACCGATCGCGAGACGATCGCCTGCGTCCACGCGGTGCTCGCCGCCGTGGATCGGCCGGTCGTCGTGGACGCGGACGGGCTCAACGCCCTGGCCGGCGAGCTCCCGCGGCTGCGGGCGCGGCGGGCGCCGACGGTGCTCACGCCGCATCCGGGCGAGGCGGCGCGGCTGCTCGAGAGCGACGCCGCGACGCTCAACGCGGATCGGATCGGGGCGGCGCGGCGGCTCGCGGAGCGCTCGGGCGCGGTCGTCATCCTCAAGGGTGCGGGGACGGTCGTCGCCTCGCCGGCGGGGCGCGTGCTCGTCGTTGCGACGGGCGGTCCGCTGCTCGCGAGCGGCGGGACGGGCGACGTCCTGACCGGCGTCGTGGCCGCGCTCCTCGCCGCCGGGCTCGATCCCTTCGAGGCGGCGGGGCTCGGCGCCTGGTGGCATGGTGCGACCGCCGACCGCCATGCCCTCGGCGCCGTCGGCTTCGGGATGCGGGCGGGTGAGCTCGCCGACGCGCTCCCCGGTTGCGCCCGGGCGATCCTCGAGTGCGCGAACGCGGGCGACGGGGCGGATGTGGATCGCGATGCAGAAGACGGGGGAGAGCATGGAGCCCGGTACGCCGCGGGTCTGGTCCATCGATTCCCCGGACCCTGAGACGACGCGCGCGCTGGCGGAGCAGCTCGGCCGCTCGATCGGCGCGCGCGGTCTGGCGATCGGCCTCGTCGGTCCCCTCGGCTCGGGGAAGACCGTCTTCGTGAAGGGCCTGGCGGAGGGGCTCGGCGTCGATCCGCGGGTCGTGTCGAGCCCGACCTTCGTGATCGCGCAGGAGTATCCGGTGCCCGAGGGTCCGGAGCGGCTCCACCACCTCGACTTCTACCGCCTCGGCTCCGAGGCCGAGCTCGAGTCGATCGGCTTCCTCGATCTGCTCGGTCCGGGGCAGGTCGTCGCCGTCGAGTGGCTGGATCGCTTTCCCGGGGCGCTCGGACCGGACCGTCTCGAGATCGTCTTCCTGCCGGCCGACGATCCGGCGCAGAGCGCCCGGCGACGCATTCGTGTGACGGCCTGGGGCGACGAGGCGACCCGTGTCCTGCAGGACTGGAGCGAGCGCTGGGCACGTCTCGCTCCGGCGCAAACGGCGCGGGCACCGTCGGCCGCGGCCTCGGCGCGGGGCGACGTGAAGCTCCTGCTGGCGCTGCTCGCCTCGGGCTGGCTCGCGCTCGACGGGCTCGTCGACGACGCCCGGGCGGGCGAGGGCTTCGCGGGGGGCGCGGGATGGGGGTCGGCGGATGGCCCCGCCTTCTGTGCGGCGCTCGCGCCCGAGGCGGGCGATCCGGTTGCGCGCTTCGCCGCGGGCCACGACGCGCTCGGCCCGCTGCGGGTCCGCTGTCTCGACGAGGCGAGCGCGAGCGGGGAGGGCGGCGCGCCCGGTCTCGAGGGCATCGCCCGCCTGCTCGACGGCGGCCGGATCGATCCGAACTCGGCCCCGCGTCCCCTGCTCGAGAGCCTGCCGGGGATCGGCCCGGGGCGAGCGGCGGCGATCGAGGCCGAGCGGGCGAGGGCGCCCTTCCGCTCGCTGCGCGACCTCGAGCGCGTGCCGGGCATCGGCCCGAAGACGCGCGCGGGGCTCGAGCCCTTCCTGGCCGTCGATTCGGGGGAGACCCCGGGCTAAGGTCGGCGCCCGTGAGGATCCATCTCGACCACAACGCGACGACGCCCGTGTGTCCCGAGGCCGTCTCGGCGATGACCCGCGTGCTGCGTGAGGAGTTCGGCAACCCCTCGAGCGTGGCGCTCGAGGGCGCGCGGGCGCGGTCGCTGGTGGAGGCGGCGCGCGAGGACGTCGCAGCGCTCCTGGGCGCCGCGCCGGACCACGTGCGCTTCACGAGCGGCGCGACGGAGGCGAACAACACGCTGCTCTTCGGGCTGCTCGGGCCGGGGGACCACGTCGTCACGACGCAGATCGAACACCCCTCGGTGTCGGTCGCCCTCGATGTCCTCGCCGGACGCGGGATCCTGGTCGATCGGGTCGCGCCCGACGCGACGGGCTGCGTCCCGCTCGAGGCGATGGAGGCGGCGATCCGGCCCGAGACGCGCCTCGTCTGCGTCATCTGGGCGAACAACGAGACGGGAGCGATCCAGCCGATCCCGGCGATCGCGGAGCGGTGTCGGGCGCAGGGGATCTGGCTCCACGCCGACGCGACCCAGGCGATCGGCAAGGTCCCGGTCGGGCTGGCTGCGACGCCGGTCGACTCGATCGCCTCGTCCGCCCACAAGCTCGGCGGACCGAAGGGGATCGGCGCGCTGGTGGCCCGGGATCAGAAGGCGATCCGGCCGCTGCTCGTCGGCGGCGGACAGGAGCGCGGGCTGCGCGGCGGGACGGAGAACGTCGCCGGGATCGTGGGATACGGCGCGGCCTGTCGCGCGGTGGCCGCGGAGGGGCCCCTTCGCGGGGAGCGCATGCGCGCGCTGCGGGATCGCCTGTGGCAGGGGCTGGTCGAGCGGATCGGGGCGGTGCGGTGGAACGGCGCGCCGGAGACGACCCTGCCGAATACGCTCAACGTGGAGCTCGAGGGCCTCTCCGGCGAGGCGCTGCTCCAGGCTCTCGACCTCGAAGGCATCGCCGTCTCCGCGGGGGCCGCCTGCCACTCGGGCTCGGTCGAGCCGTCGAAGATCCTGCTCGCCATGGGGCGGACGCCGGCGCAGGCGCAGGCGAGCCTGCGCTTCTCGGTGGGGCCGGGCGTCGACGCGGAGCAGATCGATCGCGTCCTCGAGCGGCTCGAGGCGCTGGTGCCGCGCCTGCGCCGACTGGGCGCGGCGTGACGGGCGAGGGCGCGCCGGACCGCGTCGTGGTCGCCATGTCCGGCGGAGTCGATTCGTCGCTGGCGGCGGCGCTCGTCGTCCGCTCGGGCGTCGAGGCGATCGGGGTCACGATGAAGCTCTCGGCGAGCGGCTCGCGCTGCTGCTCGCTCGAGGACGCCGACGATGCGCGCCGGGTCGCCGATCGCCTCGGCATCCGCTTCTACGTGGCGAACTACGCCGACGCCTTCGGGCGCGAGGTCGTCGAGGGCTTCGCCGACGCCTATCTCGCGGGGCGCACCCCGATCCCCTGCATCGCCTGCAACCAGCGCTTCAAGTTCGACCACCTGCTCGAGCGCGCCCAGGCGTTCGGGGCGGAGCGGGTCGCGACCGGCCATTATGCGCGCGTCGTGCAGGACCCGGCGAGCGGCCGCGCGCGGCTCTTCCGCGGGCGCCACCGCGAGAAGGACCAGAGCTACTTCCTCTTCTCGCTGCGCCAGGAGCAGCTGCGCCGGGCGCTCTTCCCGGTCGGCGAGATGAGCAAGGAGGCCGTCCGCGAGATGGCCCGCGAGCTCGGTCTCGCGACGGCGGACAAGCCCGAGAGTCAGGAGATCTGCTTCGTGCCCGACGGCGACTACGCGAAGGTCGTCGAGCAGATCCGTCCCGAGGCGTCCGCCCTGCGCGGCGAGATCGTCGACGAGGGCGGTCGCGTCCTCGGCCATCACCGCGGCATCCATCGTTTCACCGTCGGCCAGCGCCACGGCCTCGGCATCGCCTCCGATCGGCGCCTCTACGTCGTGCGCCTCGAGCCCGAACACCAGCGGGTCGTCGTCGGCGACGCCGGCGCCCTCGACTGTCGCGGCGCCCGCGTCGATCGGGTCCACTGGATCGCGGGCGAGGCGCCGCCCGGACCGATCCGGGTGCGGGTTCAGGTCCGCCATCGTCATCAGGCCGTCCCCGCGACGGTGCACGGGCTCGCGGAGGGCGGGGCCGAGATCGCCTTCGACGATCCGGTGCGGGCGGTCGCGCCGGGGCAGGCGGCGGTCTTCTACGACGCGGCGACGGACGACGAGGTCCTCGGCGGGGGCTTCCTCGCGGCGGGGCTGAGATGAGCGAGCCCGACGCGCGCGAGGCCGCCCACGCCCGCCTCGAGGCGGCCCTCGGCCATCGCTTCACCCGGCCCGAGCTGCTCGAGACGGCGCTGCGCCACGCGTCCCATGCCCACGAGGCGTCCGTCGGGCCGGACGGCCACCGCGCCGGGGTCGAGACCCGGGTCGAGAGCAACGAGCGGCTCGAGTTCCTGGGCGATGCGGTGCTCGGCCTCGTCGTCGCCCACGCGCTCTTCGTCGCGCGGCCCGACTGGCGCGAGGGCGACCTCACGCGCGCGCTCCATGCGATCGTCGATGCCCGCTCGCTGTCGCGCCTCGCCCGCGACCTCGATCTCGGGCCGGCGCTGCTGCTGGGCCGCACCGAGCGCAGCTCCGGCGGACACGAGAAGGCGTCGATCCTCGCGGATGCGATGGAGGCGGTCGTCGGGGCGCTCTTCGTCGACGGCGGGCTCGAGGCGGTCGAGCGCTTCGTGCGATCGCGCTTCGCCGAGGCGTTCGCGGCGGGCAGCTCGCCGGTGGCCCGCGATCCGAAGACGGCGCTCCAGGAGCGGACGATGGCGGCGGTCGGCGAGTTCCCGGGCTATCGGGTCGTGGCGGACAGCGGAATCGAGGGCGACGACCGGCGCTTCACGGTCGAGGTCGTGCTGCAGGGCGAGGTGCTCGCGCGGGCGACGGATCGCACGAAGCGGGCGGCCGAGCGCGGTGCGGCGGAGATCGCCCTCGCGCACTTCGGGCCCGAGGGCGGCGCGGCCGTGTCGGAGCCGATCGATGGCTGATCGCGAGGGCGCGCGGGGAGGGAAGGCGGAGTCCGGCGCCGCCGCGGCGACCGGATCCCGTGCCGGGTTCGTGGCGCTGCTCGGGCCGCCGAACGTCGGGAAGTCGTCGCTGCTGAACGCCCTGCTCGGCGAGCGCCTCGCGATCGTCTCGCCGCGGCCGCAGACGACGCGCAGCCGGATCCTCGGGATCCTGCCGCGGGGCCAGGCCCAGATCCTCTTTCTCGACACGCCCGGTCGTCACCGCGGCGCCAAGACGATGAACGAGACGCTCAACGCGATCGTCGACGAGGCCGCGCGCGACTGCGACGTGGCGCTGCTGCTCGTCGACTCGACGCGGGGATGGAGCGAGGTCCACGACGAGCTGCTTCGCGCCCTCGCACCGAAGGCCGCGGGGCTCGTCGTCGTCGAGACGAAGACGGACCTGCCTGCGGCCGCCAACGCCTCCCCGATCCCCGAGGCCCTCGCGCCCGGGGTCGTCCGGGTGTCGGCCCGGCGCCGGGTCGGGCTCGAGCGCCTGCTCGACGCGATCGTCGAGCGGCTGCCGATCTCGCCGCCGCTCTACGGGGAGGACGAGCTGACCGACCGCCCCGTGCGCTGGCTCTGCGCGGAGCGGATCCGGGAGGCGGCGATGGGGCTGCTCGACGAGGAGGTGCCCCATGCGATCGCGGTCGAGCTCCACGCCTTCGACGAGTCGGACCCGCGGCTCGTCCGCATCCGCGCGGACCTGCTCGTCGAGCGCGACTCCCAGAAGCGCATCGTGGTCGGGAAGGGCGGGCAGCAGATCAAGCAGATCGGGGTTCGCGCGCGGGAGTCGATCGAGGCCTTCCTCGAGCGCCGGGTCCACCTCGAGCTCTTCGTGAAGGTCGACCCGCGCTGGAGCCAGAGCGCGCGGCGCATGGCCGAGCTCGGCTACCACTGAAGTCCCGGGCGCGGGCCGTCGATTCGGTTGACGCGATCCGGCCGGGCGGGCGATCCTGTCCCGATGCCCGCCGGGATCCGGGAAGGAATGCGATGACCGCGAAGGGCCGAAGCGAGGCCGCGGGGTCCGAGACCCCGGTGCGGGTGGTGACCGCCGCCGCGCTCTTCGACGGCCACGACGCCGCCATCCACGTGATGCGGCGGCTGCTCCAGGCGAAGGGTGCCGAGGTCGTCCATCTCGGCCACGACCGCAGCGTCGAGGAGCTGGTCGAGGCCGCGGTGGAGGAGTCGGCGGACGCGGTCGCCGTCTCGTCCTATCAGGGCGGCCACATGGAGTTCTTCGGCTACCTCGTGCGGCGCCTGGCCGAGGCCGGTGTCCCCGAGGTGCGCGTCTACGGCGGCGGCGGGGGCACCATCACGCCGCAGGAGATCGAGGCGCTTCAACGCGGCGGCGTCGCCCGGATCTTCAGCCCCGAGGACGGTCGGATCCTCGGCCTCGACGGGATGATCGGGACGATCCTGCGCGAGTGCCGGGCGGCCCGGGACGCACGGGACGCCGATCCCGCCCAGGGACTCGACGCGGTCGTCGACGGGCTCTCTCCGGAGCGGCCCCGGGACGTCGCGCGGCTGATCCGGTTCTTCGAGGATCACGCGGAGGGCGCGAAGGCCGAAGCCGAGCGCCTGCGCGCGGTGCTCGCCGCCCGGACGCGCCGACCGCCGCCCGTCGTCGGCTTCACGGGCACCGGCGGCGCGGGCAAGTCGAGCGTCGTCGACGAGATCGTGCGCCGCCTGCGGCGCGACGCGCCCGGGCTGCGGATCGCGCTCCTGCTCGTCGACCCGACCCGGCGACGCAGCGGCGGGGCGCTCCTCGGCGACCGCATCCGCATGAACGCGATCGCCGGTCCCGACGTCTACGTCCGCTCGATGGCGACCCGGCGCGCCCATCTCTCCCTCTCCGCTGCGGTCGGCGACGCGCTCGCCGTGCTGCGGGCAGCGGGCTTCGACCTCGTGCTGGTCGAGACCGCCGGCATCGGGCAGAGCGACTCGGAGATCGTCGACCGGGTCGACCTCTCGCTCTACGTGATGACGCCCGACTACGGGGCCCCCTCCCAGCTCGAGAAGATCGACATGCTCGACTTCGCGGACCTCGTCGTGCTGAACAAGTGCGATCGGCAGGGCGCCGCCGACGCCCTGCGCGACGTGCGCAAGCAGTGGCGGCGCAATCGCGGGCAGCCGGGGCTGCCGGATGCGCAGGTGCCGGTCTTTCCGACGGTGGCCCGGGCCTGGAACGATCCGGGGACGGAGCGGCTCGCGCGGGCGATCGAGGCGCGGCTCGCGGGGCTCGGCCTGACGGGGCGATTCGCGGGCGTGGAGACGGCGGGGACCGAGGTCGGAGGCGGCGAGCTGCCGCCGACGCCGGGGCTGCTGCCGGTGGCCCGCCAGCGCTACCTCGCGGAGATCGCGGAGACGATCCGCGCCCACCATCTCGCCGCCGAGCGCTCCGCCGAGCAGGCGGCTCTCGCCGATGCCCACGCGCGCCTCCTCGCGGCGCAGGGGGGCGGGCCGAGGGCGCCGCTCGGGCCGCTGCCGGAGGCTGGCTCGAGCGGGGCGACGGCGACGGCGGCCGGGGCCGAGGGCCTCCCGCGCGCCGCGCTCGCCGCGGGCTATGCGGCGGCGGTCGCCTGCGTCGGGGCAGAGCTCGCCCTGCAGCTGCAGCGCTGGCCCGAGACGCGCGCCGCCTACGCCGCGGATCGCCAGCGCTACGTCGTGCGGGACAGGGCGGTCGAGGTCGAGAACCGGACCGAGACGTTCTCGGGACTTCGTCTGCCGAAGGTCGCGCTGCCCCGGACGCGCGACTGGGGCGAGCTCGTCCGCTATTTCGCCCGCGAGAACCTCCCGGGCCACTTCCCGTTCACCGCCGGCGTCTTCCCCTTCAAGCGCCAGGAGGAGGATCCGACCCGGATGTTCGCCGGCGAAGGCGGCCCCGAGCGCACCAACCGCCGCTTCCATCTGCTCTCCGCCGGCCAGCCCGCCGTCCGCCTCTCGACCGCCTTCGACAGCGTGACCCTCTACGGCCGCGATCCGGCGGAGGCCCCGGACGTCTACGGCAAGGTCGGCAACTCCGGCGTCTCGGTCTGCACCCTCGACGACGCGAAGAAGCTCTACTCGGGCTTCGACCTCGCGGATCCCCGGACCTCGGTCTCGCTCACGATCAACGGGCCCGCGCCGACGGTGCTCGCCTTCTTCCTGAACGCGGCGATCGACCAGCGCGTCGAGCGCCACCTGCGGGCGACCGGGGAGCTCGAGGGGGTGCGGGCGCGCTTCGAGGCCGAGCTGCGGGCGAAGGGGCAGGGGCTTCCGTGTTATGCGGGGCCGCTGCCGCCGGGCCACGACGGCTCGGGGCTCGGCCTGCTGGGCATCCCGGGCGATCGCGCCGTCGACGCGGAGACCTACGCGCGGATCCGGCGGGAGGTGCTGCGGTCGATCCGGGGGACGGTGCAGGCCGACATCCTCAAGGAGGACCAGGCCCAGAATACCTGCATCTACTCGACCGAGTTCTCGCTCGGGCTCCAGGGCGACATCCAGGAGACCTTCTGCCGCGAGGGCGTCTCGAACTTCTACTCGGTCTCGATCTCCGGCTACCACATGGCCGAGGCCGGCGCGAACCCGATCACCCAGCTCGCCTTCACCCTCGCCAACGGCTTCACCTTCTGCGAGTACTTCCTCGCCCGCGGCCTCGCGATCGACGCCTTCGCGCCGAACCTCTCGTTCTTCTTCAGCAACGGGCTCGACGCCGAATACTCGGTGCTGGGCCGGGTCGCGCGCCGGATCTGGGCGATCGCGCTGCGGGATCGCTACGGCGCGAGCGAGCGCAGCCAGAAGCTCAAGTACCACATCCAGACCTCCGGCCGTTCGCTCCACGCCCAGGAGATGGACTTCAACGACATCCGCACGACGCTCCAGGCCCTGACCGCGCTGCAGGACGGCTGCAACAGCCTGCACACCAACGCCTTCGACGAGGCCGTGACGACGCCGACCGAGGCCTCGGTGCGGCGGGCGCTCGCGATCCAGCTGATCCTCAACCGCGAGGCGGGGATCATGAAGAACGAGAACCCGACCCAGGGCGCCCACGTGATCGAGGAGCTGACCGATCTCGTCGAGGCGGCGGTGCTCGAGGAGTTCGACCGGCTCGCCCAGCGCGGGGGTGTGCTCGGCGCCATGGAGACGCTCTACCAGCGCGGGCGCATCCAGGACGAGAGCCTGCGCTACGAGCAGCGCAAGCACTCGGGCGAGCTCGAGATCGTCGGCGTGAACACCTTCCTCTCCCCGGACCCGGCCCCGCCGGTCGTCGCGCCCGACGCGCTCATGCGCTCCTCGGAGGCCGAGAAGCGGGCCCAGCTCGAGTCGCTCCGGGCCTTCCAGGCGCGCTGGGCGGGGGAGGCGCCGGCGGCCCTCGCGCGGCTCGCAGACGTCGCCCGCTCGGGGGGCAACGTCTTCGACGCCCTCCTCGAGACCGTCCGGGTCGCGAGCCTCGGGCAGATCAGCGAGGCCCTCTTCGAGGTCGGTGGGCGCTACCGCCGCTCGATGTAGGTCGATCGGTGGGCCGGGCTGCTAGACTCGCGCGCCCGGTCGGGGGGCGGGCGGTGCGCTCGGCGCACCGGAACCGAGATGGAGTGAGGACCTTTCGATGGCAGGTTCAGCAGGCGATTCGACGAGCAAGCCGGGCGGGCGCAAGGCGGCGGGCATGAAGGCGGGGGAGCACCTCGCCGAGTGGCGCAAGCTGGCCGCCAGCGAGGTCAAGGGGCAGGACATCGGTGAGCTCGCCTGGACGAGCCCGGACGGCCTCCGCGTCAAGCCGCTCTACACCGCCGCCGACCTCGAGGGCCTGCAGTTCGCCGACACGCTGCCCGGCCTGTTCCCGTTCCTGCGCGGACCGCGCGCGACGATGTACGCGAATCGGCCCTGGACGCTGCGGCAGTACGCCGGCTTCTCGACCGCGGAGGAGTCGAACGCCTTCTACAAGGCGAACCTCGCCGCCGGCCAGCAGGGCCTGTCGGTCGCCTTCGATCTGGCGACCCATCGCGGCTACGACTCGGATCATCCGCGCGTCTCCGGCGACGTCGGCAAGGCGGGCGTCGCGATCGACTCGGTCGAGGACATGAAGATCCTCTTCGACGGGATCCCGCTCGGCGAGGTCTCGGTCTCGATGACGATGAACGGCGCCGTCATCCCGGTGCTCGCGTCGTTCATCGTCGCGGGCGAGGAGCAGGGCGTCCCGCGCAAGAAGCTCGCGGGGACGATCCAGAACGACATCCTCAAGGAGTTCATGGTCCGCAACACGTACATCTATCCGCCGACGCCCAGCATGCGGATCGTGGCGGACATCATCGAGTACACGGCGAAGGAGATGCCGAAGTTCAACTCGATCTCGATCTCCGGCTATCACATGCAGGAGGCCGGGGCGACGACGGTCCAGGAGCTCGCCTTCACGATCGCCGACGGCCTCGACTACGTCCGCGCCGCGCTCTCGAAGGGCATGGACATCGACGAGTTCGCCGGCCGGCTCTCGTTCTTCTGGTGCATCGGGATGAACTTCTACCTCGAGATCGCGAAGATGCGCGCCGGTCGGCGGATCTGGGCCGAGCGCCTCGAGCAGGAGTTCGCGCCGAAGGACGCGCGCTCCCTGATGCTCCGGACCCATTGCCAGACCTCGGGCGCCTCGCTGACCGAGCAGGACCCGATGAACAACATCATCCGGACGACGATCGAGGCGATGGCCGCGGTCTTCGGCGGGACCCAGTCGCTGCATACCAACGGCTACGACGAGGCCGTCTCGCTGCCGACCGACACCGCGGCCCGCGTCGCCCGCAATACCCAGCTGATCCTTCAGGAGGAGTCGGGCATCCCGGCGGTCGTCGATCCGTGGGGCGGCTCGTACTTCATGGAGTCGCTGACCGAGTCCGTCTACCAGGCCGCCAACGCCCTGATCGACGAGGTCGAGGCGATGGGCGGCATGACGAAGGCGATCGAGGCCGGGATGCCGAAGCTGCGCATCGAGGAGGCCGCGACCCGGCGCCAGGCGCGCATCGACAGCGGCGAGGACGTGATCGTCGGCGTCAACAAGTACCGGCTCGACAAGCAGGCGCAGATCGAGGTCCGGGACATCGACAACACGGCGGTGCGCGAGTCGCAGATCCGGCGGCTCGAGCAGATCAAGAAGGCGCGCGACGCGAAGGCCGTCGAGCAGGCGCTCGCGAACATCACGGAGCTCGCGAAGTCCGGGAAGGGCAACCTGCTCGAGGCCGCCGTCGCGGCGGCGCGGGTCCGGGCGACGGTGGGCGAGATCTCGGACGCCATGGAGAAGGCCTACGGCCGCCACCGCGCCGAGGTCCAGTCCGTCTCCGGCGTCTACCGCGCGACCTATCGCGACGAGGAGGCCTTCAACCGCGTCTCGCGCGCCGTCGAGCAGTTCGGCCGCGAGCAGGGCCGCCGACCGCGCATGCTCGTCGTCAAGCTCGGCCAGGACGGCCACGACCGCGGCATGAAGGTCATCGCGACCTCCTTCGCCGACCTCGGCTTCGACATCGACGTCGGCCCGCTCTTCCAGACGCCGGCCGAGGCCGCGCGCCAGGCGATCGACAACGACGTCCATGCGATCGGCGTGTCGAGCCAGGCCGCCGGCCACAAGACGCTGGTGCCCGAGCTCGTGAAGGCGCTGCGCGACGCGGGGGCGCCGGACATCGCGGTGATCGTGGGCGGAATCATCCCGCCGCAGGACTACGACTTCCTGCGCAAGGAGGGCGTCGCGGCGATCTTCGGGCCGGGGACGCCGGTGCCCGAGGCGGCGGCCGAGGTCCTCGAGGTCTTGCGAGCGCGGGCGGCGGCCTAGCGTTTGGCGACGCCGAGCTCGACATCGCCGCAGGCTGCGGAGGTCGAGGCCGCGGTGCGGGCGATCCGCGCGGGCGATCGCCGCGCCATCGCGCGCACGATCACGCGCATCGAGAGCACCCGCGACGCCGACCGCGACCTCGGCCAGGCGATCCTCGACGCGCTCGTCTGCGAGAGCGGCCGCGCGATCCGCGTCGGGATCACCGGCCCGCCGGGCGTCGGCAAGAGCACCTTCGTCGAGTCCCTCGGCCTGCTGCTCGTCGAGCAGGGCAAGCGGGTCGCGGTGCTCGCCGTCGATCCGTCGAGCCCGGTGACCGGCGGGAGCATCCTCGGCGACAAGACGCGCATGGAGCGGCTCTCGGTCCGCCCCGAGGCCTACATCCGGCCTTCGCCGTCGGGCGGATCGCTCGGCGGCGTCGCCCACCGCACGCGGGAGGTCATGCTGCTCTGCGAGGCGGCGGGCTTCGACGTCGTGCTGATCGAGACGGTCGGGATCGGGCAGTCCGAGGTCGCCGTCGCCTCGATGGTCGACTTCTTCCTCGTGCTCCTGCTGCCCGCCGGCGGCGACGAGCTCCAGGGCATCAAGAAGGGCGTCATCGAGCTCGCCGACGCCCTCGTCGTCAACAAAGCGGACGGCGCGATGGCGCAGCAGGCGGAGCGGACGCGCCAGGACTACGCCGGCGCGCTCTCGATGCTGCGCCACGGGGCGGACGGCTGGCAGCCGCGCGCGCTGTGTGCGAGCGCCCTCGAGGCGCGGGGCGTCGCGGAGGTCTGGCAGGCCATCCTCGAGCACCGGGCGCTGCTCGAGGCCTCGGGCCGCCTCGAGGCCCGCCGTCGCGACCAGGCCCGCGCCTGGCTCTGGAAGCTGCTCGAGGAGGGGATGGCCCGCGCGTTCCGGGAGCGCCCCGGCATGCCCGAGGCGATCGCCGCCGAGGAGGCCGCCGTGGCCGACCAGACTCGCACGCCGACCGCGGCTGCGCGCGCGCTGCTCGAGCGCTTCTTCTCGCCGAGCCGCCCGTAACCGACCGGCTCCCGCTCCGCCCCGGGTGCTCCCGGGTCCCGCGCCTGGACCGTGGGGAAATCTTCATGGGACGGGGATCACCGGCCGATACCGGAGCGCGCCCGCGCCGCGGGCACGGCCGCCGCGGCCCCGTTCCCGCCGCACACCCGTGGAGTCGCCGACATGGTCCAGATCAACATGGGCAGCAAGGAGATCACCCTCAAGGTCGTCTACTACGGCCCGGCCCTCTCGGGCAAGACGAGCAACCTCCAGAAGCTCCACGAGATGATGGATCCCGCGCGCCGCAGCCACATGCTGACCCTCGACACGAAGGACGACCGGACGCTCTACTTCGACTTCCTGCCGGTCGAGTTCAACACCGCCGGCGGCTTCTCGATCAAGATGAAGCTCTTCACCGTCCCCGGGCAGGTCATGCACAAGTCGACCCGCAAGGTCGTGCTGGCCGGCGCCGACGCGGTCGCCTTCATCGCCGACTCGCAGCGCTCGGCGGCGAGCGCCAATGCCTACTCCTGGCGCGACATGGAGGCCAACCTGAAGGCCCACGGCCTCGATTTCGAGAGCCTTCCCAAGGTCGTTCAGTTCAACAAACGCGACATGCCCGACATCAAGCCGCTCTCCGAGATCAAGGAGCAGTGGGGCAATACGCCGACCTTCCCGGCCGTGGCGACCCGGGGCGAGGGGATCCTCGAGACCTTCCGGGAGCTGATGCGCGTGCTCTACCGCGGGCTCGAGGCGCGGCACGACTTCTCGGCGAAGTTCAGCCTCTCCGAAGAGGACTTCCTGAAGGGCATCATGCGCAACTTCCGGCAGGGCCCCTGACCCGAGGCTCCGCTCGGAGCCCGCGGCCACGCCGAGCGCCCATCGATCGCCTGCGATCGCACCGCGCCGGCCCCGGCGTCCTCGACCCGCCCTCGGCGTGTGATTGACACTCCATGGCCCGGACCTTATCGTCGGTCGACCACCCCCGGGTCATTCGTCCCGAACGGATCCGCCGGAACCGCCCCTGGCCGAACGCCTCTGGCCCAGAAGAGGCCGAAACGAGGCCGGAAAGAGGCCGGAGAGGGTGGTCCGTACGGAAGGTCGACTCCCGCCGATGCCCAACTCCTCATCCTCGAAGCCCCGACCGCCGCGAACGATCCACGAGTCGACGCCGGCGCCCGGTCTCTCGACCATCTCCGAGGCGATCGCCGACATCGCCGCCGGGAAGATGGTGATCCTCGTCGACGACGAGGACCGGGAGAACGAAGGCGATCTCTGCATGGCGGCCGACAAGGTCACGCCCGAGGCCATCAACTTCATGGCCAAGTACGGGCGCGGCCTGATCTGCCTTCCGCTCGAGGAGGAGCAGCTCGAGAAGCTCCACCTCGGCATGATGGTGCCCGACTTCGAGAACTCGACCCCCTTCGGCACCGCCTTCACCGTCTCGATCGAGGCCCGCGAGGGCGTCACGACCGGGATCTCCGCCGCGGATCGCGCCCGCACCATCCAGGTCGCGATCCGCGACGACGCGAAGCCGACCGACATCGTCCGCCCCGGCCACATCTTCCCGCTGCGCGCGCGCAAGGGCGGCGTGCTGCGCCGCGTCGGCCAGACCGAGGGCTCGGTCGACCTCGCGCGGCTCGCGGGCTGCCGACCGGCGGGCGTGATCTGCGAGATCATGAACGACGACGGGACGATGGCCCGGCTGCCGGACCTGATCATCTTCGCCCGCGAGCACGGCCTCAAGATCGTGACGATCAAGGACCTCGTGTCCTATCGCCTGCGCAACGAGCGCCTGGTCCACCGCGCCGCGACCGCGAAGCTCCCGACCCGCTTCGGCGATTTCAAGGCGATCGTCTTCGAGAACGACATCGATCACGTCGACCACATGGCGCTCGTCTTCGGGGAGATCGACCCCGACGAGCCGATCCTGATCCGGGTCCACAGCGAGTGCCTGACGGGCGACGCCTTCGGCTCGCTCCGCTGCGACTGCGGCGAGCAGCTCGAGGCGGCGATGCGCATGATCGCGGAAGAGGGCTCGGGCATCGTCCTCTACATGCGTCAGGAAGGTCGGGGCATCGGTCTCAAGAACAAGATCAAGGCCTACGAGCTCCAGGACCAGGAAGGCCTCGACACCGTCGAGGCGAACCATCGTCTCGGCTTCGGCGCCGATCTGCGCGACTACGGGGTCGGAGCCCAGATCCTGGCGGACCTCGGCGTCTCGAAGATCCGGATCCTGACCAACAATCCGGGCAAGCGCGCCGGCATCAGCGGCTACGGCGTCGAGATCGTCGACCGGGTTCCGCTCGAGGTCGAGCCGAACGCGAACAACCTGAACTATCTCCGGACCAAGAAGGAAAAGCTCGGTCACGTGCTCCACCTGATGTCGTAGGCGTCGCTCGTCCCCGCCCCGCCCGGTGGATCCGGGACGTCTGCGGGGGGACGAGGCGGTGCGAGGCGAAGCGAACGCACGAGCGGGCGGACGAGCGAGAGGAAGCCATGTTCAAGTCGGTGCAGGACGTGATCGAGCAGCTCGGGCGCCTCGACTACATCTGCGACAAGAAGATCGCGACGGTGGTCTTCCTGGCGCAGCAGCTGGGCAAGCCGGTGCTCGTCGAAGGGCCGGCCGGCGTCGGCAAGACGGAGCTCGCGAAGGTCGTCTCGAAGGCGCTCGGTCGGAACATGATCCGGCTGCAGTGCTACGAGGGGCTCGACGAGGCGAAGGCGCTCTACGAGTGGGAGTACTCGAAGCAGCTCCTCTACACGCAGATCCTGAAGGACAAGGTCGCCGAGACGCTGGCCGGAACCCAGACCCTCGCCGAGGCGGCCGAGCGCGTCGGGGCCCAGGACTCGGTCTTCTTCTCGAGCCGCTTCATCGTCCCGCGACCGCTGATGCAGGCGATCACCTCCGAGAAGCCGACGCTGCTCCTCGTCGACGAGGTCGACAAGTCGGATCCGGAGTTCGAGGCGTTCCTGCTCGAGGTCCTCTCGGACTTCCAGGTCACGATCCCCGAGATCGGGACGATCGTCGCGAAGAGCCAGCCGCTGGTCTTCCTGACCTCGAACGACGCCCGGGAGATGAGCGACGCGCTGAAGCGCCGCTGCCTCCACCTCTGGATCGACTACCCGTCCGAGGAGCTCGAGGTCCGGATCCTCGATCGCAAGGTGCCGAACATCGACAAGCGCCTCGCCGAGGAGGTCGTCGGACTGATGAACCGGATCCGCGCCCTCGACCTCAAGAAGACGCCGTCGATCTCGGAGACCCTCGACTGGGCCCGGGCGCTGCTCGCGCTCAATGCCGACGAGCTCGAGGACCAGATCGTGTCCGACACGCTCAACGTCATCCTGAAGTACGAGGGTGACGTCGAGAAGGCGCAGAACGAGCTCTCGAAGCTGATCAAGAAGAAGACCGCCGAGGTCACCGCCGAGAAGCCGCAGGCCGCGCCGGCAGCGGAAGCCTCCGCGGTCAAGAAGGGCATCCTCCACTGAGCCGCCGGCCCGATCGGGCCGGATCGAACGGCGGCGCGAGCCACGCGAGCGACACGCGAGAGACGGAGCATGCAGAAGAAGGTCATCGCGTTCACGAACCTGCTCCGCAAGAGCGGCATCCGCGTCTCGGTCGCGGAGGGCATCGACGCCTTCAACGCCCTCGACGAGCTCTCCCTCGACGACCGCGAGATCTTCCGCGACGCGCTGCGGACGGCGATGGTCAAGCGCGGCGACGACATCGCCGCCTACGACGAGCTCTTCGACCTGTTCTGGTCGGGCTTCTACGACAACCTGCGCCAGGCCTTCGACCAGATGGAGGGCGACCTCGGCGCGATGGGCGTCGACCTCGACCAGATCCTGCGCCAGCTCGCCGAGATGATGAAGGAGATGGACGGCGACCTCGACCTCTCCGAGCTCGCCAAGGCGCTCCTGACCCAGGACCTGTCCCAGCTCGAGAACCTGATCCGTCAGGCCGCCGAAGAGGCGGGAACGGGGCGGATCGAGAACATGCTCCAGGTCGGCTTCTTCAGCCGTCGCACCGCCGAGCAGATGGGCCTCGAGGGCGCCTCGCAGGAGCTCGAGAACCTCGTCGAGCGCATGCGCGCGATGGGGATGGGCGACGAGCAGATCCAGCAGCTGCAGGAGCTGATGCGCAAGCTGATGGAGACGGTCCGGCGCACGGTGCGGACCTTCACCGAGCGCGAGCTCCAGCAGCAGAACCACAACTACATGGAGAAGTTCCGTCGCGAGATGCTGACGGAGAAGAGCTTCTACCATCTGACCGAGGACGAGATCGCGCGCATGCGCGAGGTCGTCGCGCGCCTCGCGCAGCGCATCAAGAACATCCTCTCGATCCGCAAGAAGCGCCTGAAGCGCGGGAAGCTCGACCTCCACCAGACGTTGCGCCGCAACATGGCCCGCGGAGGGATCCCCTTCGAGGTCGTCTACAAGACCCGGCGCAAGGATCGGCCGAAGCTCGTGATCCTGTGCGACGTATCGTCGTCGGTCGCGAACGTCTCGCGCTTCATGCTGCAGTTCATGTACTCGCTCCAGGAGGCCTTCACGAAGATCCGCTGCTACGTCTTCGTCGCGGAGCTCGGCGAGGTGACGAGCGTCTTCCAGGAGAAGGACATCAGCCAGGCGATCGAGAAGGCCCTCGACGGGGGGGACGTCATCAACGTCTATACCCGCAGCAACTTCGGCTACGCCTTCCACGAGTTCTGGAAGAACCACCTCGCCTCGGTCGACAAGAAGACGACGGTCATGATCCTGGGCGACGCGCGGAACAACTACAACGACGCCAAGGCGTGGTGCATCCGAGACATCCAGAACAAGGCGAAGAACGTCGTCTGGCTGAATCCCGAGAGCCCCTCGGCCTGGGGCTTCGGGGACTCCGTGATGGATCGCTACATGCCGTACTGCGATATCGTCGAGGAGTGCCGGAATCTCCGTCAGCTCTCGCGGGTCGTGGACCAGATCGTTCTCTGACGCGGACGGATTCCCGAACCAGGGGGGAGAGCGCATGACTTCGCCGGATCCGCAGGGCGTGGGGCAGGGCCAGGAGGGCGCGGCCGCGTCGACCGGACCGGGCGCCGAGGGCGGGGCCGGAAGCATGGGCAGCGGGGCACCGGGGGACTCGGCCGCCTCGGGTGGACCTTACGACCCGAGCCGCCAGGTGGCGGCCAAGGACCAGGCCCGCCTCGCGCTGGTCGTCCTGCGCGACGTGGCGCTCGTCGCCGTGTTCCTCTCGCTCTTCGCCGGGGCGGAGAGCTGGTCGACGATCTCCCGGCTCAAGGTCGCGAAGATCCTGTCGGTGGTGGACGGGCTGCTCGTCGGCGTCGCGATCGCGGCGCTCGCCCACGAATGGGGCCACCTCCTCGGCGCCCGACTCGGGGGCGGACACGCGCCGCTCAAGCCGATCTCGCAGTTCCTGCCGCTCTACGATTTCGACTACGTGCGCAACGACGCCCGCTCGTTCCTCTGGATGAGCTACGGCGGCAACATCGCCCACGCGTCGATCGTCGTCCTGCTCTGGCTGCTCGTGCCGACGCGCAGCATGGGGCCGGCCGCGCTGGTGGCCGGGGCGTTCGGCTTCTCGGTCTTCTCGAGCCTGGTCGAGGTCCCGGTGATCCAGCAGGCGCGGCGCGGTGTGCCCGCGCTCGAGGCCCTGGCCTCGATTCCGAAGAACTTCGTCTCGAAGTACCTGCCGTGGTCGCTCGCCGCGGCGTTCGGCGCCTACGCCCCCCTCAAACGCCCCACCACCGGTGCGGCGCGCGCTCCCGTTTCGAAGGGCGGGGATGGACGGCGCGCGTGCGGCGCGGTGCGCGCTCGCTCGGCCTTCAGGATCGGCGCCCCGAAATGGAAACGCCCCGTCGACTCGGGGCCGACGGGGCGTTCGGGAGGGGGAGGGGCGGCGGACTCATTCAATGGGGGGTGAGAGGTTGGACATTTCGGAAGAAATGGCCAATCCGCCGCCACTCCGAAACCCGATCAACTTTCGGCATTATGGCGGGTGCGATCGGCTTGTCAATCGGGATTTCGGGATTCGCGCGATCTTTTCTCGAGGGATTCAAAACCGCACGCTTTTGTCGAACTTCGAGAATCTTCTCGAAGTCCCGGGCGTGGTCGCCCGCGGCGGCTCCGATCCGGTGTTCGAATCGCTCCGATCGACTCGTTCCGGAGCGTCGGGTACGTTCCGCCCGCGCTCGATCCGACGGGCCGGTCCGGGCTCCGCGGCATCGGGGCCCATGCCGAGCGGCCCCGAGGACCGCCCGACGCGCCGCGAGCCTCCTTCGCCCGGTCGCGCCGGCGTCGCTGCGACCCGCAGATTCGAATTGGAATTCCCTTGGATCCTCAGCGATTTAGCATCCGAACCTACGGCTGTCAGATGAACGTTCACGACTCCGAGAAGGTGACCGCCCTGCTCGTGCAGGCGGGCCTCGTCTCGAGCCCTTCGGAGTCGGATGCGGACCTGCTCGTCATCAACACCTGCTCGATCCGGGACAAGGCCGAGCACCAGCTCTACAGCGACCTCGGCCTGCTGCGCGCCTGGAAGGCGGAGCGCCCCGGTCGCATGGTTGCGGTCGGCGGCTGCGTCGCGGAGCAGGTCGGCGACAAGCTGCTCGGCCGCTTCGCCCACGTCGACTTCGTCTTCGGCACCCACCATCTGCGCCGCGTCCCCGAGCTGCTCGCCGCGGCGCGGTCCGGTCGGCGGTCGGTCGAGGTCGGCGAGGATCGCAGCGCCGCGCGGCGGTTCGACCTGCCGATGGCGTCCCGGGCGGAGCCCGGCCAGGGCGTGCGCCGCAAGGCCTTCGTCACGGTGATGGAGGGCTGCGACATGTTCTGCAGCTTCTGCATCGTGCCGCTCACCCGGGGCCGCGAGGTCAGTCGCGCGGCGGCGGAGATCGAGGCGGAGGTCCGGAGCCTCGTCGATCGGGGCATCCGGGAGGTGACGCTGCTCGGGCAGACGGTGAACGCGTACGGGCGCCACGACGTCCGTCGCGGGCAGACGGACGCGACCGGCACGATGCCCTTCTCCGAGCTGCTCGCCCGCCTCGACGCCATCCCCGGCCTCGAGCGCATCCGGTACACGAGCCCCCATCCGCTCTTCTTCGACGACGCCCTGATCCGCGCCCACGGCGAGCTCGAGCACCTCTGCCCCCACGTCCACCTGCCGCTCCAGAGCGGCTCGAACCGGATCCTCGAGGCCATGCGCCGGCGGTACACGCGGGAGCGCTACCTCGAGATCACCGACGCCCTGCGCCGGGCGCGGCCCGATCTCGTGCTGACGACGGACCTGATCGTGGGCTTCCCCGGCGAGAGCGACCTCGACTTCGAGCAGACGCTCTCGATCGTCGAGGCCGCCGGCTTCGTCGACAGCTTCAGCTTCAAGTACTCCCCCCGCCCGGGCACGGCCGCGGCCGACCTCGGCGACGCGGTCCCGGCAGACGTCGCGCAGGCCCGGCTCGTCCGGCTCCAGGCGTTCCAGAGCGAGCGGACCCTGGCCTACCACCGCTCCCGCGTCGGCCAGGAGACCCGGGTCCTCGTCGAGGGCGAGAGCCGGCACGGGGCAGGGCAGGTCTCGGGCCGGGATCCCCATCAGCGGGTCGTGAACCTCGATCTCGCGCCGGGGGAGGTCCTCCTCCCGGGCGACAGCGTGACGGTCCGGATCGTCGAGGCGACGCCCCACTCGCTGCGGGCGGTCGCGCTGCCGGGCGGACGGATCCGCCCGGCCGGGGCCCCCCTGGCCGAGGGGGTCGGGATCGCGGGCGTGCCCGGCGCCGGGTCGGGCCCGGGCGGGCGTCCCGAGGTGCCGATCGGTCCGGCACCGACCGGGTGATTCCCCCGATCAGCCGTGAAGTCGGGCCTGCCGCCCGCCGATGAGGCCCCGGAGGCAGCACGCGCCGAGCCGGCCGGGGGAGATGCGTTCCCGGCCACTCGCTCGGTCCGAGCGGGCACGTCTCTCGAGGGGCCATGGGCAAGGCACGCGTACTCGCCGTCGACGACCAGCGCTACTTCCGCGAGCTGATCGAGGGGCTCCTGTCCGACGCCGGCTACGACGTCGAGACCGCCGCCTCCGGTGAGGAGGCGCTGCAGCGCCTCGAGCAGCACGACTACGAGATCGTGCTGACCGACCTCGTCATGCCCGAGATGGACGGCACCGAGCTCGTCCGCCGGATCCGCGAGCGACGCCCCCACCAGGACGTCGTGATGGTGACGGGCGTCGTCGACGTGAAGGCCGCCGTCGAGGCGATGAAGCAGGGCGCCACGGACTACATCCTGAAGCCCTTCGATCGCGAGGCGCTGATCGAGGCGGTGGGCCGGATCGTCGACCGCCTGAGGCTGCGCAGCGAGCACGCGCGGCTGATCGAAGAGAACCTCGAGTACATGGGCATCGTGTCGCTCTTCGAGCGGGCGACGGCGCTCTTCTCGAATCTCGCCGTCGAGCCGCTGGCCGAGCGCCTGCTCGAGGGGCTGTGCCTCGAGACGCGGGCGCAGACCGGCGTCCTCTGGCTCGCGGCGGAGATCGGCGGCGATTCGCTCGGGCTCGTCGGCATGCGCGGGCTGGTGCGGATCGAGGGCGAGCCGAAGTCGATCGTCCTCGACGAGATCGAGGCGGCCTGGTGTCCGGGGCTCTCCGGGGCGCGATCGGCGGTCGCGGTCCTGCCCGAGGACGCGGAGGCGAGCGAGGCGCTCTTCATGCCGATCCGAAGCGGGACCCACGTGGTCGGCGTCGCGCGGCTCTCGGATCGCCTCCACGGCGAGGGCTTCCCGGCGGCCGATCGGGCGATGGCGGAGAAGTTCGCCGAGCTCGGCGGGATCGCCCTCGGCAACGCGATGCGCTTCCGCGCGCTCGAGCGCCGGACGCTGCGCGACGCCGACACCCGCGCCTACTCCCGCGCCTATCTCGACGACGCCGTTCGCAACGAGATCCACAAGGCGAACCGCTTCGGCCACCGCTTCTCGCTGCTGCGCATCGATCTCGAGCCCCGACCGTCGGGCGGCCGCGGAACGCCGCCGCCCGCGCTCACCGCCGTCGACGCGGGCGAGTTCGCGCGCCAGATCGAGATCGCGCTCCGGGGCACCGACCTGCTCGCCTCCGAGTCCTGGAGCACGTTCTTCGTCCTGCTGCCCCAGACCGACGCCCTCGGCGTCGGCGTCCTCGTGCGCCGCATCGAGCGGACGACCGCCGACTGGATGGGGCGCCATCCGGGCCAGCTCGTGCGCTTCGCGGGCGTGACCTTTCCCGCCGACGGCACCCAGCTCGACGCACTCCACCGCGTCCTCGAGCAGCGCCGCGAGGCCGCGCAGCACAGTCTGCTCTTCGCCCATCCCGAGCTCGCGCACGCCCGCACGCTCGACGCGACCTTCGATCAGATGCTCGAGCTCGGCTCCGTCGAGGCGCTCGAGACCGAAGGCGAGATCCTGCGCTTCGTGCTCGAGGACGTCTTCCGACGCCCCGAGGACCGCGGGATCCTGTTCCTCTCGCCCGGCAGCCGCTGGTCGTCCGACGTGCTCGAGACCCTCGACGAGGTCCGCGGGCGCGCGACGCAGACCGAGATCGTGATCCTCGCCGACGGCGTCGAGCAGGACGGGGACTCGGGCATCCACGTCGTCAAGAAGTCGCCGCTCGACGCGCGGCGTCCCTTCGCCGTCTACTTCGGAGACGGCCCGGCCTACGCCCTCGTCGGGCAGGTCGGGGTCGTGGCCTCACGGGTGCCGCTCTTCCAGTCCTCCGATCGGACGCTCGTCGAACACCTCGCATTCCGGCTCCAGCGCGAGCTCGGCATCCTGGTCTCGGTCTAGGGTGGGCTGCGCCGTGACGACGAGCTGCGAAACGATCCTGATCGCCGATGGCCAGACCGCCCGGGCCGAGCGCATCGCGCGTGCGTTCGAGGCGGCGGGGCGGCCGGTGACCCTCGCCGCGAACGGGGCGGCGGCCCTCGAGCAGGCGCTCTCCCAGCCGCCGCGCGTCCTCGTGGTCCACGCCGAGCTCCCGCTCGTCGATGCCGCCAAGCTCGCGGAGATCCTGCGCGCCAATCCGCGCACGCGGGCGGTCCCCTTCCTGGTGCTCGGCCGCGAGGGACGGCGCGGGGCCCAGGCCGTCATCGGCGACGAATGGGTCGACGAGTCCGCACCGGCCGACGCCGTCGTCGGAGCGGTGGCCCGGATGCTCGAGCGCCAGGCCCGACTGGACCAGCTCGATCTCGGGGCCCACGAGGCGACCCTGCTCGAAGGGAGCCTGCTCGACCTGCCGCCGGTGGACCTGCTGCAGATGCTGAGCACGCGCCGCGCCACCGGGTGGCTCACGCTGACCCGCGAGGGTGTCCCCGAGACGACCGCGCGGCTGCGCCTCGCGAGCGGCGAGCTGCAGGCCGTCGAGATCGGGGCGATCCGCGGCGAGAAGGCGCTGTTCCGGCTCCTCGAATGGGGCGCGGGCCACTTCCGCTTCGAGCCGGGCAGCGTCGACGGAGTTCCGGAGCTCAAGGGACCGACGCGGGTGCTGCTCGCCGAGGCGCGCCGCCAGCGCGAGGAGGGGCAGCGCCTCGCTTCGAAGCTCCCGCCGCTCGAGTCGCCCATCCGGCTGCGGGTCGCGCGCGGCGAGCTGCCGCCGGTGCTCCATCCGCTGACCCAGGAGGTGCTCGCCCTGATCGAGAGCACGTCGCGGGTCGGCGACGTGCTCGACCAGTGCAGCCAGCCCGACTATCAGGTCCTGCGCACCCTCCACACCCTGGCGGAGCGCGGCATCGTCGAGTTCGGTCGGGCGCGCGTCGCGCCGCCGGAATCCCTGGCCCACGCGCTCTTCAGCGAGGCCCAGGTCCGGCGCCTGCGCGGCTTCGCCCAGGCCGATCGCCGATCCGGCGGGCCGCTGCCGAACGCGAAGCTGCTGGTGGTCGCCGCGAACGAGGAGTCGACCCGGCGCTTCACCGAGCTGCTCGAGAAGGTCCCCGGGGCCGAGCTCGCCCCGACACCGCGCCCGGGCACGGGAGCGGGCGGGGGCGAAGCGAAGCGTCCGCTGGCCGCGATCGGTCGGCTGGCCGTCGATCGGGAGCTCTCGATCGACCTGATCCACCTCCCGGCCGAGACGACCTTCGCGCCGCTCTGGGCCTTCGCAGCCCACCGCGCCCTCGGCACGATCGTGCTCCACGACGCGCGGATGGGCACGAGCGCCGGCGAGCTGAAGGACGTCGCGGCGGCCCTCGCGGGCCTGCCGGGCGCGCGCACCTTCCACGTCGTGCTGCTCGGCGCTGGCGAGCGCGTCCCGCCCGAGGATCTGCGCCGCAATCTCGCGCTGCTCGACACGGCGAGCCTGTTCCTCTTGCCCCTCGACCCGGCGAAGGATCCGAGCTCGCTCGTGCGGAGCCTCTTCGCGAGGGTCGTGCCGTGAAGCCGGAGTCGCTGAAGCGCCACGCGCTCTTCGTCGAGCTGACGGAGGAGGAGCGCGAGATCGCCGCCTCGCTCTTCGAGCAGCAGCGCCTCGCCGACGGCAAGAGCGCCTTCCGCGAGGGCAGCGAGAGCGAGGGCCTCGTCCTGCTCGAGTCCGGCCGGCTCAAGCTCCGAAGCAAGCGGACCAACGGGATCGTCGGCACGCTCGAGGCCCCCGACCATCTCGGCGCGGGCTCCCTGTTCACCCTCGGCAAGCGCGAGGTCACGGCGCTCGCCGACGGCCCGTGCACGATCTACACCCTGTCCCGCTCCTCGCTCGCCCGGCTGGTCGAGGACTCGCCGCGGGCCGGCTACCGGCTGGCGGCCGCCGTGGCCAGCGAGCTCGCCGGACTCGCGCGCCAGGGCCTCGATCCGCTCGCGCGCCACTCGGCACCCGCCGCGGACGCCGAAGTCGACCCGGATTGATTCGGTTGACCACCCCGCAGCCCCCGATTATGCTGGGCTTTTGCCGGGGAGGCGTGCATCGCCGATGGGCCGATCGGAGATCCGCGAGGGGCTGACGTTCGACGACGTTCTACTCGTCCCGGCCGCCTCGGAAGTCCTGCCGTCCGACGTCGATCTCAAGACCCGCCTGACGGTCGAGATCCCGCTGAATACGCCGCTCGTCTCCGCGGCCATGGACACCGTCACCGAGCACGAGACCGCGATCTGCATGGCCCGCAATGGCGGGATCGGCATCGTCCACAAGAACCTCCCGATCGCCGAGCAGGCCTCCGAGGTCGACAAGGTCAAGCGCTCCGAGTCGGGCATGATCGTCGACCCGATCACGATGCGCCCCGAGCAGAAGATCCGCGAGGCGCTCGAGGTGATGAGCCGCTTCCGGATCTCCGGCGTGCCGGTGACCCGCGACGGCAAGGCGGTCGGCATCCTGACCAACCGCGACCTGCGCTTCGTGAAGGACGTCTCCGCCGAGATCTCGACGGTGATGACGAGCCAGGATCTCGTGACGGTGCCGCCCGGGACGACGATGGATCGCGCCCAGGAGCTGCTCCACGCCCATCGTATCGAGAAGCTCCTCGTCGTCGACGAGGCGGGCAAGCTCTGCGGGCTCATCACGATCAAGGACATCGAGAAGACCGAGCGCTACCCGGACGCCTGCAAGGATGCATTCGGGCGGTTGCGCTGCGGCGCGGCGATCGGCGTCGGGCCCGATCGCCTCGAGCGGACCCAGGCCCTGGTCGACGCGGGCGTGGACGTCGTCGTCGTCGATACGGCCCACGGTCATTCGGCGGGCGTGCTCCAGACGATCCGCGAGCTCAAGAGCCACTTCCCGAACCTGCCCCTGATCGGCGGCAACGTCGCGACGGCCGAGGGAACCGAGGCGCTGATCAAGGCGGGCGTCTCCGCCGTGAAGGTCGGCGTCGGGCCCGGCTCGATCTGCACGACGCGGGTGATCGCGGGCGTCGGCGTCCCGCAGTTCACGGCGATCCGCGACGCGGCCGAGGTCGCCGAGCGCGCCGGGATTCCGGTGATCGGGGACGGGGGCATCAAGTACTCGGGCGACGTCGTGAAGGGCCTCGCTGCCGGGGCCTCGACGATCATGATCGGCTCGCTCTTCGCCGGGACCGACGAGGCGCCGGGCGAGGTGGTGCTCTTCCAGGGCCGCTCCTACAAGGTCTACCGCGGCATGGGGTCCCTCGGCGCGATGGCGGCCGGCAGCCGCGATCGCTACTTCCAGGCCGGCGTCGATACGGAGAAGCTCGTGCCGGAGGGCATCGAGGGCCGCGTGCCGTATCGCGGGAGCCTCTCCCAGTCGCTGCATCAGCTCTACGGCGGCCTGCGCTCGGGGATGGGCTACTGCGGTGCACCGGATCTCGCGACGCTGCGCCAGGGTGCGCGCTTCGTCCGCATCACGACCGCCGGTCTGCATGAGAGCCACGTCCACGACGTGATCATCACGAAAGAGGCGCCGAACTACCGCTTCGAATAACGACCGCGGCGAGTCGCGTCCGAGGATCCACTCCCCATGTCTTCCCATCCCAAGGCCACGAGCTCGAGGATCCTGATCCTCGACTTCGGTGCCCAGTATTCGCAGCTGATCGCGCGCCGGGTCCGCGAGGCCCACGTCTACTGCGAGCTGCATCCGGCCCACATGGACCTCGCCGCGATCCGCGCCTTCGCGCCGACCGGCATCATCCTCTCGGGCGGGCCGAGCTCGGTCCTCGACGCCGACGCCCCCGACATGGACTCGGGCGTCTTCGCCCTGGGCGTTCCGATCCTGGGCATCTGCTACGGCCTGCAGCTCGTCGTCCAGAAGCTCGGCGGGCGCGTCGAATCGGCGGACGACCGCGAGTACGGGCGCGCGTCGCTCAAGCTCGAGTGCGACGATCCGCTCTTCGAGGGGCTCTCGCGCGACAGCGAGCACGTCGTCTGGATGAGCCACGGCGACCGCGTGCTCGCGCTGCCCGCCGGCATGCGTCGGATCGCGACCTCCGGTGGCTCGCCCTTTGCGGCCGTTCGCGCGGAGGCGACGGCGGATCGCGCGCCGATCTGGGGCGTGCAATTCCATCCCGAGGTCGTGCATACCGAGGGCGGCCGCCGGATGCTCGAGAACTTCGTGCTGCGCATCTGCGGCTGCGAGCCGGCGTGGACGATGTCGTCCTTCGTCGACGACGCCGTCGCGACGATCCGGGCCCAGGTCGGGAAGGCGCGGGCCGTCTGCGGCCTCTCGGGCGGTGTCGACTCCTCGGTCGCCGCCGCGCTGGTCCACCGCGCGATCGGCGACCAGCTGACCTGCATCTTCGTCGACCACGGCATGATGCGGAAGAACGAGCGCGCCGAGGTCGAGGCGCTCTTCCGCGAGAGCCTCGGCATCCACCTGATCTCCGTCGACGCCAGCGATCGTTTCCTCTCGGCCCTCGTCGGGGTCACGGATCCCGAGAAGAAGCGAAAGATCATCGGCAACCTCTTCGTCGAGGTCTTCGAGGCCGAGGCGGCGAAGATCGGCGACGTCGGCTTCCTGGTGCAGGGCACGCTCTATCCCGACGTGATCGAGAGCGTCTCGGTCAAGGGCAAGTCGGTGACGATCAAGACGCACCACAACGTCGGCGGGCTCCCGGAGGACATGAAGCTCGCGCTCGTCGAGCCGCTGCGGGAGCTCTTCAAGGACGAGGTGCGCGCAGTCGGACGCGAGCTCGGGCTGCCGGCGCGGGCGCTCGGGCGCCATCCGTTCCCCGGGCCGGGCCTCGGCATCCGGATCCTCGGCGAGGTGACCCGCGCGCGACTCGAGCCGCTGCGCGAGGCCGACGCGATCCTGATCGAAGAGATCCGCGCGGCGGGCCTCTACGACCAGATCTGGCAGGCCCTCGTCGTCTTCCTCCCGGTCCAGAGCGTCGGCGTGATGGGCGACGGCCGGACCTACGAGAACGTCGTGGCACTGCGCTGCGTGACCTCGACCGACGCGATGACCGCGGACGTCGCCCAGATCCCCTACGACGTCCTCGGTCGCATCGCGCGGCGCATCATCAACGAGGTGAAGGGCATCAACCGCGTCGTCTACGACATTTCCTCGAAGCCGCCCGCCACCATCGAGTGGGAGTAGGCCCCGGCGTCTCCCCTTGCGCGGAGACGCCGGAGCTTCCTGCCGGGCCGCCCGGGCTCAGGCCGGTGCGACCCCAGTCTTCCCCGCCGCCGCCGCCGCGACCGGCGCGAAGTCCTGCCAGCCGGTCGGGCGTCGGATCATCACACCCCCGGTCTCCGAATCGATCTGGAGCAGGAAGAGCCACTCGTTCTCGACCAGCTGCCGGACCCGCTCGTGCTTCGCGAGGATTGCATCGATCGCCTCGCGCGGGGCCTCGACGTAGACCGACAGGCGCAGCGGCGTGTGCCGCCACTGCCGGCCGTCGTGGAGCGACTGCAGCGAGAGCCCGATCCGCAGGTCGCCGCCGTTGCCCTCGAAGACCCCGAGGCGGGCGCCGACCACGTTGTGGAGCGTCTTGTCGCCGCTGCCCCAGCGCCGGTTGTCCACGGTCGAGGCGTAGTACTGGAAATTGATCCAGTGGGTCACGACCATCGGCGCCGTCAGGATCAGCTCGAGCACCGAGAAGTCGCGGTCCTGCTCCCAGCGGTACTCGTGGAGGAAGGAACGGCCGGCGAGGTCGAGGGATCGCGTGCGGCTGCGCGGCGCCACCACGAAGGCCGCGTTGTTCGCGAGTCCCCACTCGGGTCGCACCTCCGACCAGTCGCGCGCACGCGCTCCGACAGCCGCTTCGAGCGCCGCCGGGTCGTCCGCCAGCGCGGCGAGGCCCAGGGTCGGTGCGCGCTCGCGCCGGGCGCGCACCCCGGCCGCCTCGAGCCAGCCGCGCAGGGCCGCGACGTCGGCGGCGTGGGACGCGGGCAGCTCGTCGAGGTCGAAGAGCGCGACGCGGTCGACCGTGGTGTCGTGGAGCGCGGCGACGAAGCGGGTCTCGTCGGGGATCGCGAGGCCGCGATCGGCGAGATCGCTGCGCACCGCCGCGTCGTTCAGCAGCGCGGCCACCGCGCGGGCGTTGACCTCGCCCGTCTCTCCGCAGCAGGCGCCGCAGTCGAGGGCCGCGGCATGGGGGTTGTTCAAGGTCTGGCTGCCGTGGCCCGCGAGCACGACGAGGCGTGCGAGCGCGGAGGGCAGGCTCATCGCGCGCAGGATGCCCGCCGCGAGCTCCACGCGCGCCGTCCGGGTCAGCTCACCCCCCGCGACCGGGCCGGCGATTCGGGGCTTGCAGGCCGACTTCTCCGCGCCCGTGAGCCCCGCCGACTCCGGCTGCGGTCCCGGGCGACCGCGGCGCAGCGAGAGTCCGAGCAGGGACGAGGCAGCGAGCCAGCCCGCCGACTCGACGAAGGAGAAGGCCGACACCGAAGCCTGTCGCAGCTCCTTCCAGGCGCCTTGCCGCGCGAGGCGTGCCCCGCGGCGGGCCGCCAGGTCGGCGGGCGCGCCCTGGTCGGTGGCCCGCATCGCCGGGGCGAGGGGACCGGGCAGCTGCGGGCGCGCCGTGGCCGAGCCGAGGGGCTGGTACTCGATCGGGGCCCCGAAGAACCCCGCGAAGCCCAGCGTCTCGACCGAGGGCGCCACCGCCTCGAGAGCCCGCCGGAAGACCTCGCTGCGCACGTCGATGCAGAAGGCGATCTGCACCGCCGGCACCGGAGTCGCGGCGGCCGGTGTTCCCGCGCCGGCCCGGGCGAGCCCGCCGGCGAGCTCCGACTGATGGGCGAGCTCGAGCGCGCGCTGGAGCACCCAGTCGAGCCGCTGCGCCGCCTCGGCGGTCCGGTCCGCATAACGCCAGGCCGCGACTGCCGCCGACCAGTGGTCCGACAGCGGTCCGGGCGCGCCCCCGCGGTAGAGGATCGACTCCCAGGCCATTCGCAGGGCGAGCAGGTGGACGATCTGGTCGTCGTCCCCACCCGCGCGCCGCGCGACGAAGCGGCGATGGGCACACCAGGCAGCCCAGCCGTTGACCCGCATCAGCAGCGCCGTGAAGTAGGCCTCTCGCTCGAAGGCGGGCACGCCCAGCAGCGCGACCGTCTCCGCGATCAGCGGGAACGGATCCGCGGGGAGGTCTTCGAGCAGCGCCCGGTAGTCCTTCAGGCCCATCAGCAGCCGCGGGCTCCAGTCGTGGTGGGCGGCGCGGCGCCAGGCCGGGTAGAGACCGCCGCGCCGATCCGGCCCCAGGCGCGCCTGGCCGGCGTCGAAGAAGGCGGCACAGTGCTGCGAGAGGGTGTGCGCGACGAAGTCGCACCAGGCGACGCCGTGGACGGTGTCCCGGAAGCCGTCCGCCACGTCGGTCACGAGGGCGCGCCGTGCCGGGGGCGTCTCCGGACCGAGCAGGTGGGCGACGAGGGTCTCGAGGCTCTCGGTCTCACCGCAGGCCTCGAGGGCGGCGCGCAGATGGGACTCGCGCAGGCGACCCGCATGCCACTGCCCGGCATACCAGCTCCGGGGCATCAGCAGCCGGCTGCCGGCGAGGGCCTCGATCCGGCGGGATGCCTTCGGCACCGGGTCGGCGGTCCAGCCCCAGAGCGGATTGACGGCGATCGACTGGTCGAGCGGCCAGCTCGGGGCGATGCGGGCGCAGGCCGCTTCGATCGCCTGCTCGATCGCGGGGTCGGCGGAGTCGGTTCGGAAGAGCGGGGCAAGGGACATGCTGTGACCTCACGAAGGATAGGTGCCGACGGTCCGCTCGATCGCCGCGCCGGGGAGGCGGGCGGGCCAGAGGCGGAAGGTCAGGCGGGTGAAGAGATCGTCGAGATAGAGACCGGCGAAGAGCCGCGGGTAGAGGGCCCGCGCGAGGGCGCCTTCCGGGCGGGCGGAGAGGATCCCCTGGACCACGAAGAGCAGCGTGAAGGCGCCGAGGGCGATCGCGATGCAGGCGATCCGGGCGCCGTCGACGCTGCCCGGCTCGGGCCCGTCGAGGAGCCGGCCGAACCCCGCATGACCGAGGCCGTAGAGCGTCGCGAGCCCGGCTGCGCCGAGCAGCGCGAAGCCGAGGCGGGCGGGGCCGCCGGCGAGCCCGTGGGCGACCAGGGGCACCAGCGCGAAGACGAAGATCGGCCCGAGCGCCAGCAGCGCGGGCTCCCGCCGCGGATCGAGATCGAAGACCAGCGCCACCGGCACCGTCACGAGCGCCGCGAGCGGCAGCGCCGCGATCCAGCGTCGGAGGGCGACCGGACCCTTGGCCGGCGAGAGCGCCGCGATGCGGTACTGCTCGACGACGTTCCCCGCGGTCAGGAACGCGTGGGCCTTGTAGAGCGAGTGGGCGACGAGATGGAGCAGGGCGAGGGAGAAGGCGCCGAGCCCGCACTCGAGGAGCATGAAGCCCATCTGGGCGCTCGTCGACCAGGCCAGGCCGACCTTGATGCTGACGCGGGTGGTCGTCACGAGGGCCGCGGTCACGGCGTTCGCGCTGCCCCAGGCGACCAGCAGGAGCGAGGCCGTCTCGGCCTCCGCGATCAGCGGGGCGAGCCGGATCATCAGGAAGCCGCCGATGTTGACGACGCCGGCGTGGAGCAGGGCGGAGACCGGGGTCGGGGCCTCCATGACCTGGATCAGCCAGCCGTGGAAGGGCATCTGCGCACACTTCAGGACCGCCGCGAAGGCCAGCAGGCAGGCCGCGACCTCGAGGCGCGGGTCGAGCCCGGGCTGCTCGGCGAGATGGCGGAAGAGCTCCGAGATCCGGTCGCTGCCGACGACGTCGACGATCAGGGCGACGCCCGCGAAGACGCCGACCTCGGCGACCCGACTCGCGAGGAACTTCTTGTGGGCGGCGATCAGCGCTGCGGGCCGCTCGTCGAAGTGGGTCAGCAGCTGGTGCAGCGCGAGGCTGGTGGCGACCCAGGCGAAGGCCAGCACCATGAGGTGGTCGGTGAGGACGAGCAGACAGACGGCCGCGACCGTCGCCTGGAACCAGCGTCGTGCGCGGCGCGCGCCGGGGTCCCCGTCGAGGTAGCGGCGGCAGAAGCGCACGATCGCCCAGGCGATGGCGGTCACGAGCAGCAGCATCGTGAGGGTCAGGGCGTCGACGCGGGTCGCGCCGGCGACCGCAGCGGGCGAGGCGGCGCCGAGGGGGCCTCCGCCCGCCACGACGAGCAGCGCGGCGAGGCCCGCCAGCAGGAAGGCCGAGGCCGCGACGCGCTCGGCCCGCCGCCAGCCGCTCGGGTCCTGGGGTCCCGTCGGGTCGTGCCCGGTCGGCGATCCGCCCGGGAACAGGGCGGACACGGCCAGGATCAGGGGGATCAGCTGCAGGATCGCGGCACCGGCCGACGGTCCTTCGAGGGCTGCGGAGATCAAGGATTCCTCCCTTCGCGTGGGGCGCGAGCGGGAATCTGCGGCGGATTCCAAGTTCAGTAAAATAGAATTTTGTGGATCGAACATTCGGAAATCTCGAATCGACGAAACGCGCTGGAAGGAGCCGAACCGATGCCCCATCTCAACTACCACCACCTGCAGTACTTCTGGGCCGTGGCGCGGGAGGGCAAGCTGACGCGGGCCGCGGAGCGCCTGCACGTCTCGCAGTCCGCGCTATCGGCGCAGATCCGCCATCTCGAGGATCAGCTCGGCCAGCCGCTCTTCCACCGCGCCGGCCGCTCGCTCCAGCTGACCGAAGCGGGACGCATCGCGCTCGCCTACGCCGACCAGATCTTCGCCGCCGGCAGCGAGCTGCTCGCGACCCTGGCCGAGGGCCACCGCGCCGATCGCCAGGTCCTGCGGATCGGCGCCGTGGCGACGCTGTCGCGCAATTTCCAGGAGTCGTTCGTGCGGCCGCTGCTGGCGCGGGACGACGTCCAGCTCGTGATGCAGTCGGGGAGCCCGGCGGAGCTCCTGACCCGGCTCTCGATCCACACCCTCGATCTCGTGCTCTCGAACCGCCCGGTCCTCGCCGACGCGCACGCCGAGTGGCGCTGTCGCCGGATCGCCCGTCAGCAGGTCAGCCTGGTCGGTCAGCCGCGCCGGCGCCGAACGCCGTTCCGTTTTCCGGAGGATCTGGCGGGCCAGCGCCTCCTGCTCCCGAGCATCGACAGCGAGCTCCGCACGAGCTTCGACCTGCTGTGCGAGCAGCTCGGCGTGCGCTTCGAGATCCTCGCCGAGGTCGACGACATGGCGATGCTGCGGCTGCTCGCGCGCGACACGCAGGCGGTGGCGCTGCTGCCCTCGGTCGTGGTGCGCGACGAGCTGCGCGACGGCGTGCTCCAGGAGTACTGCGCGGTCCCGGGGCTGACGGAGAGCTTCTACGCGATCACGGTGAAGCGGCACTTCCAGTCGCCGCTGCTCAAGTCGTTGCTCTCGAAGGAGAATCTCGAGGCCCTCGAGGCCCAGCTCCAGCACTGAGGGGCGCTCGTGTGCTACAGGCAGGATGCGCATCCATTCGAGGTCCGACGCCGTGCCCGCGCCCTTCGTCCACCTCCATCTCCACACCCAGTACTCGCTGCTCGACGGCGCGATCAAGCACAACCCGCTCTTTTCGCGCGCCAGGGCCGCGAACATGCCGGCGGTCGCCCAGACCGACCACGGCAACCTGTTCGGGACCGTCGAGTTCTACGAGAAGGCCCGGGCGAACGGCGTCAAGCCGATCATCGGCTGCGAGGTCTATTTCGCCGGCGGCTCGCGTTTCGACCGCGAGAAGAAGCCGCGCGAGGACACCGGCTTCGACGCGATCAACCATCTGCTGCTGCTGGCGATGGATGCGACCGGCTACCAGAACCTGATGAAGCTCGTCTCGAAGGCCTACCTCGAGGGCTTCTACTACAAGCCGCGGATCGACTGGCAGCTCCTCGAGCGCCATCACCAGGGCCTGATCTGCACGTCGGGCTGCCTCTCGGCGCCGGTCCCGCGCGCGGTGCTCGCCAACGACGCCGATCGCGCCTGGACCCTCGCGGAGGACTTCAAGCGGCTCTTCGGCGATCGCTACTACCTGGAGATCCAGCGCCACGGCATCCCGGCGCAGGAGATCGTGAACCAGGAACTGATCAAGATGCACCACGACCTGGGCGTCCCCCTGGTCGCGACCAACGATGCCCACTACCTCGAGGCCCATCACCACGAGGACCACGATCTCCTGCTCTGCGTCGGGACGGCGGCGAACCTCTCCGACGAGAAGCGCTTCCGCTTCGACGGCCACGGCTTCTACGTCAAGGACGGCGACGAGATGCGGCAGGTCTTCCACGACCTGCCGCGGGCCGTCGAGGCGACCCTCGAGATCGCCGAGCGCTGCGACGTCGAGATCCCGATGGGCGAGTACCACATGCCGGAGTTCCAGGTCCCGGCCGGGAAGACGCTCGATGCGGTGATGGACGAGCAGGCCTGGAACGGCCTGCGCGCCAAGCTGGGCATGGCGCACGACGAGCCCTTCGAAGGGCATCGGAAGGTCTACTCCGAGCGGCTCGAGCACGAGCTGTCCGTGATCAAGAAGATGGGCTTCCCGGGCTACTTCCTGATCGTCGCCGACTTCATCAACTACGCGAAGAAGAACGGCATCCCGGTCGGCCCCGGCCGCGGCAGCTCGGCGGGCAGCCTCGTCGCGTACGGGATGAACATCACGAACGTCGATCCGATCGAGTACGACATCATCTTCGAGCGCTTCCTGAATCCCGAGCGCATCTCGATGCCCGACATCGACGTCGACTTCTGCATGCGTGGCCGCGAGCAGGTGATCCGCTACGTCGCCGACAAGTACGACGGCGAGGTCGAGGACAAGGAAAACCTCGACGGGCGCTACGACAAGATGAAGGTCGCGCAGATCGTGACCTTCGGAACGCTCCAGGCGAAGGCGGCGATCCGCGACGTGGGCCGCGTGCTGGGCATGTCCTTCGGCGACGTCGACCGGATCGCGAAGCTGATCCCCGACGTCCTCGGCATCAAGCTCGACGATGCGATCAACCAGTCGCCGGAGCTGCGCGCCTTGATGGAGGCCGACTCCCAGGTCCGGCGCCTGATCGAGACGGCGCGGAACCTCGAAGGCCTGACCCGCCATGCGTCCAAGCACGCCGCCGGCGTCGTGATCGGAACGAAGCCGTTGATCGAGATGGTGCCGCTCTACAAGGACCCGAAGTCCGGCGACGTCATGACCCAGTACAACATGGGCTGCGTCGAGAAGGTCGGGCTGATCAAGTTCGACTTCCTGGGGCTCAAGACGCTGACGCTCATGGCGGATGCGGAGCGGATGATCCGCCGCAAGCCGGGCTTCGAGAAGTTCGACGTCAACGCGATTCCGATCGACGACGAGAAGACCTACGACCTGCTCTGCGAGGGCGACACCGAGGGCGTGTTCCAGGTCGAATCCTCGGGCATGACCGACCTCGTGCTCAAGCTGAAGCCCCGCACCTTCCGCGAGATCATCCCGCTGGTCGCGCTCTACCGGCCCGGTCCGCTCCAGTCGGGCATGGTCGACGACTACGTCGGACGCAAGTCGGGCGTCACGAAGACCGAGTACCTGCATCCCACGATCGTCGACCTGACCGAGGAGACCCTCGGTGTCATCGTCTACCAGGACCAGGTCCTGCAGATCGCCCAGAAGATGGCGGGCTACAGCCTGGGCGAGGCCGATCTGCTGCGCCGCGCGATGGGCAAGAAGAAGCCCGAGGAGATGCAGAAGCAGCGCGATCGCTTCGTGCAGGGCAGCATCGCGAACGGCATCGACGGCGGCGAGGCGGGCCACGTCTTCGATCTGATCGTCGAGTTCGCGGGCTACGGCTTCCCGAAGGCCCACTCCACCGCCTACGCCTACATCACGTACCAGACGGCCTATCTCAAGGCGAATCACCCCGCCGAGTACCTGGCCTCGGTGCTCACGATCGAGTCGGTGAATCACGATCGCCTCTCGCGCTACATCGCCCACGTCCGCGAGAACGCGATCGAGATCCTGCCCCCCGACGTCAACGAGTCGCTGCAGGACTTCGGCGTCGTCGACGGAGCCATCCGATTCGGCTTCGCCGGCATCAAGAACGTCGGAGCGGGCGCGATCGAGGCGATCCTGGAGGCGCGCGACGGTGGCGGGCCCTTCACGAGCCTCTTCGACTTCGCCGAGCGGGTCGACGCGCGCCGCGTGAACCGCCGGGTGGTCGAGGCGCTCGTGAAGTGCGGTGCCTTCGACGGGATTCATCCCAGCCGGGCCTCGGTGTGGGCCTCCCTCGACGTCGCGCTCGAGCGCGCGGCCTCGCTCCAGCGCGACCGGGCGGTCGGCCAGGCGAGCCTGTTCGGGGGCGGGGCGTCGGCGGGGGCCGGGCTCGCGGTGCCGAAGCTGGTCGAGGCGCCGGACTGGAGCGAGCGCGAGCGGCTGGCCCACGAGAAGGAGCTGCTCGGCTTCTACGTGACCGGGCATCCCCTCGGCGCGGTGGCCCCGCTGCTCGCGCGCTTCACCGACACGACCTCGCTCACGACGGCGGGGAAGGCGGGGCGGGAGGTGCGGGTCGGCGGTCTGCTCGCCGGGCTGCGCGAGACGCGCACGAAGCGCGGCCAGCGCATGGCCTTCGGTCAGCTCGAGGATCTCGAGGGGGCGTTCGAGCTGGTCTTCTTCTCCGACTGCTACGAGGAGCACGTCGCCCTGCTGCGGGGCGCGCGGGACGAGAGCAGCGCCGAAGGGGGCAAGGGACCGGTGCCGCTCGTGGTGCAGGGCAACCTCGAGGAAGGCGATCCGCCGAAGATTCTCGTTCGGAAGGTGACCCGTCTGGACGAAGCGGAAGAGAAGCTCTCGGCGAGCCTGCGGGTCCGGATCCAGTCGCCGGAGGTGACTCGCGATCGACTGCTGGCGCTCAAGCGGCTCTTCGGCAGCCGGGTCGGGGATTGCAGCGTGTTCCTCCACATCACGATCCCGGGCGAGAGCGAGACGGTGCTCGGCGTGGGCGGGATCCGGGGTGTCGCGGCGACCGCGGAGCTCTGCCGCGAGGTCGATCGGCTGTTCGGGCGACCGGTGGCCGAGCGGACGCTCTGAGCGGCGGAGGCCGGGCCGGGTCGGAGTCGGAATCGGGACGATCGAGTCGGGGGGAGCCCCGCTCGGCCAGGGCGGAGCAGCGATGATCGGGATCGGACGACGCGACGCAGGGCAGGGATCGAAGGACGCCGGAGCTTCGGCGCGGGGCCTCGCGGCCGTCGCGCTGGTCGCCCTGGCCGGCCTGCTCTTCGCGCCGGCCCTCGGCGCGGAGCCCCACCGGGTCGAGGTCGTCGGGACCTATCCGATCCGGGAGGCCCTGCGCGGCAAGGTCAATCCCCGGGACGAGGCGATCCAGAAGGCGCTCTGGGAGGCCGTCTCGCGGGTGTCCCTCGAGCTGATGGGCGAGGAGGGGGGCGCCCCCGACGAGCTCGATCCCACGGCCGCGGGGGCCCCGACGACGGGCCCGGCTCCAGATCCGGCGGCGCGGGCCGGGGCCGGGGCGGCGGGGCGGCCGGCGACGGCGGGCGGGGCGGTTCAGCCGGACCCGACCGAGCGCTTCCGCAAGATCTTCGGGCGCGACGTCCTGCCCTACACGCGCAGCTTCCGGATCGTCGAGGATCGCGGAGAGCGCCCCGTGCTCTTCGCGGAGGATCCGGGCGTCCGGCGCGAGTATCTCGTCGTGGTCGAGGTCCTCGTCGACCTCGATCGCGTGAAGGGCGAGCTCGCGCGCGCCGGCCTCCTCGAGCCCGAGCCGGGCCCCGGGGTCGGTCGCACCGTCACGCTCGAGCTGCTCGGTCTCGATCGCTATGCGGCCCTCCAGCGCCTGCTCGAAACCCTGCGCCGCTCGCTCTCGGCGCGTCGGATCGAGACCCTCGAGTTCGGCCCCGGCCGCCAGCTCGTCCGGATCGAGAGCCCCTTCGGCCCGGAGGAGATGGCCTCCCGACTCGGCCAGCTCGACACGGCCGAGCTCATCCTCGACCCGGTCGAGGTCGACCCGGCAGGAGGCCGGATCCGGGTGATGGCCCAGTTCTTCGAGCCGGTCCCGGCCGGGGAAGAGGGCGGGTCCGTGACCGCTTCTCCCGACGCCGCGGGCCCGATTCGGCCCTGATTTCGACCGGACGCGAAATCCGGTCGAAAAATGATTGACACCCCCAATCCAAAAGGCTAATCAAACCGGCGCCTTAGCTGGCTACAGGCACGTAGCTCAGGGGTTTAGAGCACCGCCTTGACATGGCGGGGGTCGGCGGTTCAATTCCGCCCGTGCCTACCAGCTGGGGAGTCCCCCCGGTCCATTCGCCGTGACGCGCTCCTGCTCCTGCCAAGGAAAGGCTCGCCGCGCCCTGTGCTGAAGGGCCGTCGGGAGTCGAGGGAGCCCGTTTTGAAGCGTCCGCATCGATTCGCATCGAGGCTCGTGTGCCGCGCCGTGTTCGGCGCGGAGGCGGCCGTCGTGCGTGCGGCGCGGCCGCGATCGCTCGCGGCACGGCCGCGGTCATGAGCGGCATTTCCGTCCGACTGCCCGACGGCAAGCTCCTCGAGCTCCCGGTCGGAACGACCGTGCTCGGCGTGGCCGAGAAGATCGGCCCGGGGCTCGCGAAGGCGGCGCTCGCGGGGCGCATCGACGGCCAGCTCGTCGATCTGCGCAAGCCGCTCGTCTCCGACACCGCCCTCGAGATCGTGACCGCGAAAGATCCGGCGGGCGGCGAGGTCATCCGCCATTCGGCCGAGCACGTCATGGCCGACGCCGTGAAGCGTCTCTTCCCGAAGGCCCAGGTCGACGCCGGGCGCAGCGATCACTCCGAGAAGTTCCAGTACGACTTCCTCGTCGAGAACGCCTTCACGCCCGAGGATCTCGCGAAGATCGAGCAGGAGATGAACGCGATCCTCGCGGAGAAGGCCGCCTTCGAGCGTCAGGTCGTGACCCGCGCCGAGGCCGAGGCGCTCTTCCGCTCCCTCGGCGAGGATCTCAAGCTCTCGCGCCTCGCCGACATCCCCGACGGCGCCGAGATCACCGTCTTCCGCCACGGCCCCTTCGTCGATCTCTGCCGCGGTCCCCACGTCCAGAGCACGAGCCAGATCGGCGCCGTCAAGCTGCTCGAGTCCTCCGGGACCTATTTCCGCGGCGACGAGAACGGCCCGAAGCTCCAGCGCATCTACGGCACCGCCTTCGCCTCGAAGAAGGAGCTGACCGAGCATCTCGAGCGCATCGAGGAGGCGAAGCGCCGGGACCATCGCCGCGTCGGCGCCGACCTCGGCCTCTTCCATCTCGACCAGCTCGCGCCCGGCTCGCCGTTCTACCTGCCGAAGGGCATGACGCTCTACAACGAGCTCGTGCGCTTCATGCGGGAGCTGTATCCGAAGTACGGCTACCGCGAGGTCATGACGCCGCAGCTCTTCCGCTCGGATCTCTTCAAGACATCGGGCCACTACGAGAAGTTCTACGAAGACATGTACTGGTTCGCCGGCTCCGACGAGGGCGAGGAGCTGGGCGTCAAGGCGATGAACTGTCCCGGCCACTGCCATCTCTTCGGGACCGCGAAGCGCAGCTACCGGGAGCTCCCGATCCGCTGGGCCGAGTTCACGCGCCTGCACCGCAACGAGCGCAGCGGGACCCTGAACGGCATCACCCGCGTGCGCACCTTCGCCCAGGACGACGCCCACATCTACTGCGAGCCGGAGCAGGTCCCCGACGAGATCGACCGCTTCTTCCGGATGACGGCCGAGGTCTACCAGAAGCTCGGCGTCGAGGGCATCGAGATGGCCGTCTCGACCCGACCCGAGAAGTTCCTCGGTGATCCCGCCGACTGGGACGTCGCCGAGAAGGCCCTGATCAGCGCCGTCGAGCGCGCCGGCTTCCAGTGCAGGATCAAGCCCGGCGAGGCCGCCTTCTATGCGCCGAAGGTCGAGGCGGACTTCCGGGACGTGCTCGGTCGGGCCTGGACCCTCGCCACGATCCAGATCGACATGGCGATGCCGGGACGCTTCGGCCTGCGCTACGTCGGCCGCGACGGCGAGCTCCACCAGCCCGCCATGCTGCACCGCGCGGTGCTCGGCTCCCTCGAGCGCTTCATCGGCATCTACATCGAGCACACGGGCGGCGACTTCCCCTTCTGGCTGTCCCCGATCCAGGTCGTGCTGCTCCCGATCTCCGACCGCCACGCAGAGGGCGCCCGCGCGATCCACGCGAAGCTCGCGGCGGCCGGCCTGCGGGCGGAGGTGGACGATCGGAGCGAGACTCTCGGCTACCGCATCCGCGAGGCCGAAGGGCAGAAGATTCCGCTCACGCTGGTGATCGGAGACGACGAGCTGTCCCGGGGCACGGTCGCCCCGAGGCTGCGCAGATCGAAGAAGGCTCTGGAGCCGATCGAGGCGGACGCGCTGGTGGAGACCCTGCGCGTCGCGAACGCCGAGAGAAGCCCGGCTCCGTTTGCCACTCGAGCATGAAGGAGGACGATCCATCCCTGCACGACCCAAGTTCCGACCCGTGGCCCCGGAGCGTGACACCGTTCGCGTGAACGAACGCATTCGAGTTCGTGAGGTCCGCGTCATCGGCGCGGACGGCGAGCAGCTCGGCGTGATGGCGCCGGAGGAAGCGCTGGCGATCGCCCGCGAAGGCGGACTCGACCTGGTCGAGGTGGCCGCGACTTCGCGCCCGCCCGTGTGTCGGATCATGGACTACGGCAAGTACAAGTACGAGCAGAAGAAGAAGAGCGCGAGCAAGAAGTCCCACGCCGCCACCCTGAAGGAAGTCAAGCTGCGGCCCGGGACCGACCAGCACGATCTCAACTTCAAGCTGAACAACGCTCGCAAGTTCCTGATGGAAGGGGACAAGGTCAAGATCACGGTCATGTTCCGCGGTCGAGAGATGGTCCACACCTATCGGGGTCGCGAGCAGCTCGACGAGGTCCTGAAGCAGCTCGGTTCGATCGCGAAGGTCGAGAGCACGCCCCGGATGGAGGGGCGCTTCATGTCGATGATCGTGGTCGGGGATCGCGACGCGATCGCCGAGGCACGTCGGCAGCAGGGCATCACGGCCGCCGCCGCGGGCCACGACGCGGAGGCCGAAGAGGCCGAGGAGATCGACGAGGACGAGGACGACGAGGAAGACGAGGACGACGACGAGGCCTCCGGCGAAGCCACGGGGGGATCGGACGACGACCGGGTCGGAGACGCGTGAACGAGTGAGGGTGCGGCCGACGGGAACGCGATGGCGGTCCCCGGGGTCGCGCGACGGCGGTGTCGAGAGGCGCCGCGAGAGAGCCTGAGCGGGGCGAGTGACGCTCCGCGTGGGAAGCAGACGGAATGGAGACGAGATGCCGAAGATGAAGACCCATCGTGGGTCCGCCAAGCGGTTCAGCCTGACCGGAACCGGGAAGCTGAAGCGCAACAAGGCCGGGAAGCAGCACATCCTGACCAAGAAGCGCACGAAGCGGAAGCGCCCGATGCGCCAGCACGACCTGGTCTCGGATGCAGACGCGTCGCGCGTGATGCGGTCGCTGCCGTACCTCTAGTCGTCGAAGGTTCGACGGTCGGAGGACGGTGCGCACGAGCGAGCTCGAACGGGCAAGGCACGCCCGCAGAGCCGCGAGGAGGCCCGATGCGAGGTCGCATCGGAGCCGGGGCCATGGCGAGCCCATGGCCAGTCCATTGAGAGTCGATTTCGACTCCATCGAGAGACGAGAGGAAGGACAAGATGCCGAGAGTGAAGCGGGGCGTTGCGAGCGCCAAGGGTCGCAAGCGGACCCTGAAACGAGCGAAGGGCTTCTTCGGAGGCCGAAGCAAGCTGTACAGCGTCGCGATCGAGGCCGTCGAGAAGGCCGACAAGTATGCCTATCGCGACCGGAAGCAGCGCAAGCGGGATTTTCGCGGGCTGTGGATCGCGCGCATCAACGCGGCCGCCCGCATGAACGGACTCTCCTACAGCCGCCTGATGTCGGGGCTGCGCACGGCCGGGGTCGTCATCGACCGCAAGGTCCTCGCGCAGCTGGCGCTCGACGATCCGAAGGGATTCGCGGCGCTGGCCGAGCGGGCCAAGGGTGGCGCAGCGTAACGTCGCTTCGTCCCCGCGATGGCGGGAAGGAACGAGCCGGAGCCCTGGCGCTCCGGCCGCGCGGGAGAGCGGGCCATGACCAAGGCCGAAATCGTCGAGCAGATCTACGAGCGTGTCGGCTTCTCGAAGAAGGAAGCGGCCGAGCTCGTGGAGAAGGTCTTCGAGATCATCAAGGACACGCTCGCCGAGGGCGAGAAGGTCAAGATCTCCGGGTTCGGGAACTTCGTCGTTCGCGAGAAGAATGCCCGCAAGGGGCGCAATCCCCAGACCGGGCAGGAGATCCTGCTCGACGCCCGGCGCGTGCTGACCTTCAAGCCGAGCCTGGTGTTGAAGAACGTGCTCAACGAGACCGAGGTCACCGAGGCCGACCGCGAGGCCGAGCGAGCCCAGGCGCGCGAGGACGACGAGGAATAGCGACCGCGCACGGGTCGAGGATCGAAGGCGGCGGGCCGGCTCCGGATGGGAGCGGCCCGCCGTTTTTTTTCGGTGCGGCCCTGCGCGCCATCTGCCATCCTGACCCGACAGCGAGTCGCGGCGGAGGTGGCGCGTGCGGGACGATCGAAGCGGAGTGGAGACGGGCGTCGCGAGCGGGCAGGTCGAGGGCGAGGACCGGATCGACGTCGTGAAGCCGGGTCGCCCGCGCGCCGCGCGCAGCCGCCGACGACCGATCGACGAGGACGAGGCCCGTCGTCTGCTCGCTGCCTCGAAGAAGCTCTACTACCGGATCGGCGAGGTCTCCGAGCTGACCGGCGTCAAGGCCCACGTGCTCCGCTACTGGGAGACCGAGTTCCGCTGGATGGCGCCGCCGAAGTCGCGCTCGAAGCAGCGCCTCTATCGCAAGCGGGACATCGAGTTCGTCTGGCTTCTCAAGAAGCTGCTCTGGGACCAGCGCTACACGATCGCCGGCGCGCGCCAGCGGATCCAGGAGCTCGGGCTCGACGAAGCGCTCTCGCGCTGTGCCGATGCGGAGTCGCTGGACGCGGCCATGGTCTCGATCGGCGGGCTCACCGCCGTCGCGTCCCCCGATCCGACCGGCGCGCTCTCGAGCGACCCGGCCCGCGACCAGACCACCGATCGTGCGGACGCGCTCGCCGCCGGGCCGCGGAGCGAGGCCGCGTCCGAGGCCGACGACCGCGCCGTTCGGTCGTCGCGGATCGAGCCGGCGGGCTGGGACTGGGCGGGCCTGCGCGTCGCGCTCGAGAGCATGCAGAGCGAGCTGCTCGAGCTCCGGGGGGCCCTGCAGCAGGGGCTTTGAGCCGTGGCGCGGGACGGGGAGGTTCAGATGGCCATCCGCAGGGCATTCGGTGAGACCGCGGACCCGACGGCCCACGTTCCGCGGGACGCGACGGAGCTGCTGCTCGACGGGCTGCTCGACTGGTGTGCCGAGGAGGGCGTCGGATCGACGGTCGCCGCCCTGATCGCGCCCCCGGGCTTCGGCAAGACCCATCTGCTCCGGGTGCTGCAGGCGCGCCTGGCCGGGGCGACCGGCCACGGCCCCGAGGCCCTCGCGCCGGTTCGAACGACCCGAGTCCTGTATCTGCCCTACGCCGCTCTCTCGCTCCCCGACCTCTGTCGCTGGATCCACGGACTGCTCGGCCGCTCGAGCGACGAGATCGCCCGGCTTCCGCGCAGCGAGGAGGGGGCGCTCGACGCGCTCGGCGCCCTGGGCGACCCCGCGGTCGGGCCCTTCTATCTGCTCGTCGACGACGCCGACTCGCTGCCGCTCCCGACGCTGCGCATCCTGGCCCAGGGGCTCCCGCCCGAGCGCTCCCCGCTCAGGCTGGTGCTGGCCCTGACGGACGATTCGCGGGCGGCGCGGCTCCTCGCGGTGCTCGATCGGCTGAGCCCCTTCGAAGCGGTGCTGCGCACGCCCCTCGACGCCGCGGAGACGGAGGCATATCTGCGAGCCCGGCTCGAGCGCGCGGGCCTCGGCGTCGAGCTCCTCGACGGCCTCGATCCGGTCACCCTCGAGCGGATCGGTGCCCTCTCGGGCGGGGTGCCCCGACGCATCCATCGCGTGGTCACCGCGCTGCTCGAGCCCGAGCACGGGGCGCTGGCGCGGGCGCTCTCGGTCCATCCCCGCAGCGACGCCTGGCTCGGGGCTCCGATCGTCGACGCGCTCTGAGCCCGCTCGGGCGCGCCCTCTCGATCGGCCACGGCTCGATCGACGTCGATCGAGCCCGAATGCTGCCGGTCCGGTCGGAACCGCCGCCGATCCGATCCCGTCTTTCGGACCGATCCGCACCGCTCGACGCCGGTCGACAGGCCCCCCCGGACTGGGCTAAACGTTCGCGCCTCGTCGGGCCGTAGCGCAGTCTGGTAGCGCGCTTGACTGGGGGTCAAGAGGTCGCGGGTTCAAGTCCCGCCGGCCCGACCAGTAATGGTCGGATTCAAACGGGCTTTTCGGGTCGGTTTCGGCCGTGGCAACGCGGTGGTCACGATCGAGCCCTCCGACGATTGGTCATTCCGCCCCCGAATGGCCCGCACCGTCGCCGCGTGGCTCGCCCGCGCGGCCGTCGTGTAGTGCGCCAGGCTCTACGAACTTCGATGCTGGTCCTGGGCTCGAAGCTCGTGCGGCGTGAGCTGCACTGAGAAAACTGGTTCAGCACGAGGGTGGGGCTTCGGCAAGTCGCTTCGCAGCAGGCTGCCCCGCCGTCCCAAGCGGATGGTGTCGCGAAGGGAGCGCTTCCCGCCGAAGCGACCTAACGAGGCCTGGAACATGAACTTCGTGGCGAGCCAGCTCGTCGATGGAGCGCGATTTCGGCGCTGACGATCGTGGACGTGTTCAGCTGCGCGGCTCTGGCGATCGAGGTCGGGAAGAGGCTTCGAGCGGAGAACGTCGGCGGCGTCGGCAACCGCCTCGTCGCCCGACGCCGTGCTCCGAAGCGGGTGTTCCTCGACATTGGCAGCGGATTCAAGCGTGTCGTGATCGGCGTCGGATCCGGAGCGGCCGAGGTCACCCGACCGGTCGAAGGCTACCCGTACACGCAGGGAGGTCTCCTTGGGCTCGGATCGGGCGAAACGACGTCGGGGCCGGGCCGGTCGCCGGGCGTCGTGGTTCCGGTTATCGTGACGGCGGCGACGGCGAGCCCGACCGGTCTGATCGTGACGTGGCCCCTGAAGGTCGGAAGCGAGCTCTCCGGCAGGAAGACGATCGAAGGCGCGGGCGAGAAGATGGCGGACAGGATCGCGGACGAGCTCGAGATGAAATTCCGCGAGCAGGGCTGGCTCGAGCATTAGGCTGCCAGTCCGGTGAGCCGGACTCTCGCTCTTCGGACGGACGGCAGCCTTCGGCTCCTTCCGCGCGGATGCGGAGCGACCTTTCCCAAAAGGAGTACTGGATGATCTTCCTGGACGTGCGCATCGGTACCGGCGAGGGCGGCAGGCCTGATTCCGGTCGGGCCCGGCGGATGCGGGCCGCCTTCTCGCTCGCGAGTCTGTCGGGGAGCCTGATGCTGGCCGGCGCCGCTGCTGCCGGAGGGCTCTATACCAACGAGTTTTCGACGACTTCCCAGGGCAATGCGGGGGCGGGGCGCGGTGCCTGGGTGCCCGATGCGTCGACGGCGCTCCACAATCCGGCCTCGATGACCCGGCTCGCAGATCACGGCTTCGCCGGGGGCCTCTCCCTGGCGGTCGGCAACGTGAAGTTCGATCCGGCCGCCAATTCGCCCAGCGGGAATGCCAGCGGCGGCAATCAAGCCGGACTCGCGCCCCTCGTCGGCTCCAGCTACGTCCACCGTCTCTCCGATCGCGTTCGACTGGGTCTGAGCTTCTATTCGATCTCCGGGTCGATTCTCGATCCCGACAACGACTGGGCGGGGCGCTTCGAGCTCCGGCAGATCTCCCTCCTGACGATCAGCGTCTCGCCGACGGTCGCCGTTCGAGTCACCGACTGGCTCTCGATCGGCGGTGGGCCGATCGCGACCTATGGCGTCCTCAACTGGGATCTCAAGGCCGAGCTTCCTCCGGCGTCGGGCAACGAGGTCAACGTTCGGATGAACAAGCTCAACGATTGGCAGCCCGCGGGACGCGTCGGTCTACTGCTGCACCCGCGCAAGGATTTCGCGCTCTCCGTCTACTACAACTCCGAAACGGATTTCGATCTCAGCGGAAGCGTCCGGGGTCCAGGGGGCCTGTCTCCCAATCTCGACAGCCAGCTGCCGCTGGCCCAGTTCGTCGAGGTCAGCGCCTACTGGCAGGCGACGGAGCGGCTCGCGTTGCTGGGGACCTTCAACTGGGAGGACTGGAGCAAGGCGGACAAGCTGAGAGTCACCCTCGCGTCCCGTACCGTGAGCGCGACGACCGGATTCCAGGACACGTACAAGATCGGTGTCGGTGCGAACTATCGCCTCACGGAAAGCTGGCTCCTGCAGACGGGCGTCATGTACGACACCTCGCCCCTCAAGAACAGCGATCGCAGCGTGGCGCTACCGATCGACGAGCAGGTTCGGTACTCCCTCGGCGCGCAGCACGACCTGAATGATTCGCTCACGGTCGGCTTTTCGTTCACCTACGTCAATCTCGGTGCGGCCGAAGTTCGCAATCCCACGGTGCGCGGCGACTACAAGAACAACGACGTGTTCATCCTCGGAACGACGTTCGCGTTCAAGCGTCTCCCCTGGAGCGGCAAGCTCCAGCTGGGCAAGGCTGGAAGCTGATCTGTTTCCACGGTCGGCTCATGCGATCCGCTCGGGCCTCGCGCTTGCGCTGCGCGAGCGGCACCGTGTCGAGCGCCCATGGCTGGAGTTTTCTGGGCGTGCGAGCTCGTCCCAGGGATCGCGTGAGATCGACCATCACCCAGCAAGGGCGATGCGCGTGACCAATCGGGCGCGTGCGAATCGGGAGAGGCAGTCTGTCCTGGCGGATCGCGCGCTTCGATCGCGTCGGCCCTGATCATGAGACAGCCTCGAGGCCCGGCCGCGCGCCGTCGTTCCCTGACCTTCGAGATCGATCACGCGATCGCGTGCTCACCTCGCCACGAGGCGGGTGGGGGCGGAGAGAGCCATCGGCCCGCGCTGTCTCGTGACGGCCATGCCGACCGATTTCGAAATGCCGGCTCCGTGTCCGCGGGGGAGGGGAGAACAAGCCCGCTTCTCTGCGCCGCCGGTCAGCACCAATGCGCAAGCGGGCCCGGCTCGGGTCATTCTTCGCGTTGAGGTCGTGCTACTTCGAGGCGCTCCCTCCTCGGTCGACCCGATCCGTCCGCTCTCACTCCGGCGTCCGCCGGACGAGACGCATCCGGCTCCCCGACCGCCGCATGATGCGAGGGCGTCGGGAACGGAACGCGGAAATGATGCAGCCGCGACTTCCACTCGAGATGACGCGGCGAGTCCCGGAATCCCTGCTCATGGGCTGCTGGCGAATCCCAGCGCACGAGCAGGGGATACTCGACCGGGCGCTCGAGGCATCGCATCAGCTCGTGGGAGCGGTAGCTGGGCATCGAGGTGAGGATCGTCTGGGCCCACGCGAAGGCGCGCTCGAAGTCACCCTCCGAGCCGGAGCGGACTGCGAGAGGAGCGACCTCGAGCACCAGCGTCCAGATCCCCCTCTCGTGCGCTTCCGCGGCTGCGCTCCTCCGCTCTCGCGGAGCATCGAGGATCCCGGATCCCCCGCCTCGCCGGTCGTTCGCCGAGCGACGGTCGATCCGATGCGTCCTGAGCGTGAATCGACAGGTTCTTGATGCGCGGGGGCCCTCTCTTGATGCCCACCCGAGTAGCCGGCGTCTAGGCTCCCCAGCCAGCGGAGGTCTCGTCTCATGGATTTTCGTCGCCGTCGTCGGGGCGCTGCCCCTCTTCGTCTACCTGCTGATCGCGCTGCTGGCGCCGGAGAAGCTCTCGTGACGCCGAATGCGCTGCTCCAGGTCACGCTCTACGTCCTCGTGGGGGATAGGAAGAACAGGCCCGTTTTTCCGCGCCGCCGGTCAGGACCACGACGCAAACTGGCCCATCCTGGGTGTTTCTGCTCGTTGAGGTCGTGGCATGCACTTCCTTGAACTTCTGGTCGGCCTGACCTTGGGTCTGGGTCCGGTGGATGTCCCGGCGTCCAGCGTTTCCGAGCTCCCCGCCGCGATCGAGGTCGGACCCGCCCCGGAACCTGTTCCGTCAGGCGATCGCGGGCTTCTGATGAGTCTTCTCGAACGGACCCGGGTGGGAGCTTGGATGGAGCGGGAGCGCCTCACGGTCAGTGGGTGGACCGATCTCTCGTTTACGCCCAGCACCGCCAGCCGGAATCAACTGCCGATGGGCTTCAACTATCTGGCCAACGACTTCCTCCTGCAACAGAACTGGCTCCGGATCGACCGAGCAATCGATCCTGAATCCAACTTGCCCAGCTTCGGCTATCGGTTCGACACCATTCTCCCCGGAAGCGACTACCGGTTCACTCAGGCTCGCGGTTTGTGGGACGCCCAGTCCGGGCGGTATGGGATCGATCCGGTGCAGTTCTATGGCGAGGCGTATTTCCCCGGCGTCGGCCAGGGAGCGAGTATGAAATTGGGTCGCTTCTTTGCCCCTTATGGAGTGGAGAGCATCGCCGCCCCGGACACGCCACTCGCCTCCCGCAGCTACACCTTCATCTACAACCCGTTCACGCAGACGGGCTTGCTGGGCGCGCTCAAATTGAATGATCGCTGGAGCATCAAGAGCGGCATCACGACCGGGAACGATGTGTTCATCGACCCGGCCTCCTCCCCCTACTTCGTGGGCGGAGTAGTTTGGACCTCGGACGACGGGGACACGTCGATCGACTTCACCACGATTCTCGGCAGCGGCCGATTCAATGCCGGCGAGAACTTCCACAACCCACAAATCTTCGATGTGGTATTGACCCGAAGACTGACCGAACGCACCACATGGAAGCTCGACGCCCTTTACGGGTTCACCAACGACGTACCGGGTATCGACTTTGCCAACTGGTACGGGATCGTCAACTACCTGATCCACGACTGGACCGATCAACTCGCGACGACCTTGCGACTGGAGTTCTTCGACGACTGTCAGGGACAACGCACCGGCACTTCAGGTTTGTACACGGCCATCACTGCGGGGCAGGCTTACAAACTCAAACCCTGGCTGTGGCTCCGGCCGGAGGTGCGACTCGACCACAGCAATCACCGCCCATTCGACGGTAAGTCCACGCTGTTCACCGCCGGGTTGGATGTGTTGATCCGGTGGTGAAGTGAAGGAAGCGGGAAGGCCGGCTGTCACGACGCCCCCCGCCCCAGAGCAACCGACTTTCGGCGGTCGTCTATCGAGCCTGCGCCGGTGATCCACCGCGAAGCGCGGACGCTCGATCCGATTCCGAACGGGAGTTCTTCGTCTTGAACCTGTCCTCTGCGGAAGCGTGATTGGAGAGTCTTCGTGCGCCGGCGACCCGGCTCTCCCCGCGGTGCGGAGCGCCTGGCTCTATTCGTACAGGTCGTCTTCGACGAGGCGTTCTTTGCCTTTCCTGTAGGGGCCATCGCCGGTGAGGATGACGCCGTTTTGCGTGGCGTAGCGGTCCCAGAGCGCGATCAGCTCGTCGAGCTTCCTGGGATTCTGCTTGGCCAGGTCGCGCGTCTCGCCGGGATCGTTCTCGAGGTCGTACAACTGCCAGTCGCCGCTGCCGCCGGCGGCACGCAGGGTGTTCAGGATCTTCCAGTCGCCCTTTCGCACGGCGCGGTTGCCGAAGAGCTCCCAACCCACCCAGTCGCGGTCGCCGCGGACCGAATCGGCCGAGCCGGTGAGCAGCGGCACGAGAGACTTCCCCTGCAGAGGCGTGATCGTGCTGCCGGGCCGCTTCGACGGGTGTTGCGCGCCGGCGAGCTCGTAGAGCGTGGGGGCGATGTCCATCACGTGCAGAAGGGACGTGTTGATGTCGCCGGCGTGTCGGACGCCGGGGCCGGCGACGATGAGCGGAGAGCGGATGCCGCCTTCGGCCACGTAGCCCTTGAACCCGCGAAACGGCACCGAACCGACCTGTGCCCACGCCGGACCGTAGTCCACCGCGGAGCCTCGCTTGCCCCAGTTCTCGGGCCGCAAGTCGAAGTTCGCCTGGAACCACTTCCTGGCCTCGGGCGAGAATGCAGCTTCGATCAGCGATGCGAGCTCGACGGGCTCCGCTCCGTTGTCGGAGAAGAAGATCACCAGCGTGTCGTCCAGGCTGCCCGCTTCCTCGAGGTGATCGAGCACGCGACCGATGTGGTAGTCCATGTTGGCCAGCATCGCCGCATAGATCTCCATCCTGCGCGCCGAGAGTTTCTGCTGCGCGGGCGTGAGCGAGCCCCAGGCAGGAATCACCGGGAAGCCGGGGAACGGCACGACGTCCGGGCGGACGACGCCCATTTCCTTCATGCGGGCGATGCGCGATGCCCGCAGCGCCTCATAGCCCTTGTCGTAGCGGCCGCGATACCTGTCGAGCCAGTCGTTGGGCACGGCGAAGGGACTGTGGACGGCCTGAAAGGAGAGGTACGCGAAGAACGGCTTGCCGTCGTCCTTGTTCTCGTCGACGGACTTCATGATGAAGTTCGCATACGCTTCCGACGAGAAGTGATTCTCAGGCAGCTTCTCGAGCGGCTTGCCGTTCAGCGTGAAGGTGAGGCGCGGGTGCGCCGGATTGGGATACGCCATGTCGGCCCAATTGCTCCCTCCGCCCTGCAGGAGCGTGAAGTCGCGCTCGAAGCCGCGCGCGGCCGGCCAGCTGCCAGGCTCCTCTCCCAAGTGCCACTTGCCCGCCATGTACGTGTGATATCCCGCGCCGCGCAGCACGGTGGCGAGCGTCACGACGCGGTCGTTGAGATGTCCCTCGTAGCCGGGCTTGCCCTTCTGCTTCGGGCCGAGAAACTCCGCCATGTTGCCGAGGCCCGCCACGTGGTTGTCCGTCCCGCTCAGGAGCATCGAGCGTGTCGGCGAGCAGGTCGGGCCGACATGGAAGCTCGTCGCCCTGAGACCGCGCGCCGCGAGCGCATCGAGATTCGGCGTCTTGATCTCCCCACCGAATGCGCCGATGTCGGAGTAGCCCATGTCGTCCGCGACGATGAGCAGGATGTTGGGCCTCTTCTCGGCTGCCTGACTCGGCGCGGCTGCGGCAAGCAGGGAGAGCACGCCGACGAGGGCGGCGACGATCAGGGTCCGTATGCTTTCGGTTCTCATGGATTCGATTGTAGAAGACCTCGATGGACTCGCCGATCGAATCTCGAGCGGATTCTCTCGTCGCCCACGGCGTTCGATCGATCCGCTCCGTGCGCATGGAAGATGCGACGGCCATCGGCCGTGATCCCCGAGGCCACCCGGAGTCACCCGACAGCCGACGGCGGGGCGATGTCGAACCTTTCCGACGAATCCGGCCTCCGCCGACACGCAGACCCCCAACGGGGTGGCCGTTCCACAGGCGAGCTTCGCCGCTCCGTGGCCCCCGGCGCTCGACGGCTCGGCGACCACACCGCTCAGGATACCTCGTTCGGGGGCAGGTCTTCGGTCGGCGACCGGTCGAACTCGACGCCCGGGATGCGTCACCCTTCGCCGACCTCTCCGTCTACTCGGCAGTGGGGGGATCGAGTCATGAAGCGCCTCCCGCGTCCGCCCGAGCCGCGGCGATGTCGACTCATCGCATCCCCCGTCCTGTGCGAGCCCCGTCGGATCAGCGATGCATTGGCCCAGATTGCGCCCGTGGCACCCGAGTGCAGTGGTATCCGACTCGACCTTTCGACCCGTCAGGCGAGCTGGGCGGCAACCCCGGCAGCGGGTCCCCTGGCCATCGCGATCGCGATCTGTCGCGTCCGCCGAATGGCGTCTCGATTCTGCATGTCCGCCCGACGTGGCGTCGGGGATCCACAGTGGAAAGGAAGAGAACGGGAGGGCATCCGGCTCCCGATCGGGAAAGCGGCCGGTGTCGGCGGCCGAAGCGCAAGGCGTTCCTGAAGGGGGCATCGGGGGACCCGATCGAATTCTGATCGACGGTCGTGCCGATTCGCAGAGTCACCGTTCTACACGCGCCGTGGGAACGCCGTAGAGGTTGCCGAACGCGCCGCGTTCTCCGGGCGGGCGCCCGGACGTCAGCTCCGCTGCTCGGCGCTCCCCCTCGATCCAGCCCGGCCCGCGGCCCACCCCGTGGCGAGCAGGGCCGCGACGAGCAGCCCCCAACCCGTGGGCGGAAGCCCGGGCACCGCCGGCGGGGCCACGCCCTCGCTCGCATCCGTCGCCGACTCGCAGCCCGGATCCGCCGGCCAATCGATCAGCAGATCGCTGTCGTTGTCCAGGCCGTCGTCGCAGGCGACGCTCTCGTTGCGCTCGGACGCATCCGTGGCGTTCGCGCAGCCCGGGTCGGCGAGGTCGATCGAGCCGTCCCCGTCGTTGTCGATTCCGTCGTCGCAGGCGATCGCGGCATTCTGCTCCGACGCGTCGGCGCCGGACGCGCAGCCCGGGTCCGCCAGGTCGACGAGCCCGTCGCCGTCGTTGTCCGTGCCGTCGTCGCAGGCGATCGCCGCGTTCTGCTCGGAGGCATCCGTCGGACCGGTGCAGCCGGGATCGGCGAGGTCGACGAGGGCATCGCCGTCGTTGTCGAGACCATCGTCGCAGGCAATCGCGGCATTGCGCTCGGAGGCGTCGGCCCCGTTCGCGCAGCCCGGGTCGGCGAGGTCGATCAGGCCGTCGCCATCGTTGTCGGTGCCGTCGTCGCAGGCGATCGCCGCATTGCCCTCGGACGTGTCGGTCGGGCCCGTGCAGCCGGGATCGGCGAGGTCGACGAGGGCGTCCCCGTCGTTGTCGGTCCCGTCGTCGCAGGCGATCGCCGTGTTCTGCTCGGAGGCATCGCTGCCGTTCGAGCAGCCGGGGTCCGCGAGGTCGACCAGGCCATCGACGTCGTTGTCGAGGCCATCGTCGCAGGCGATGGCCGCGTTCTGCTCCGAGGCATCGCTGCCGTTGGCACAGCCGGGATCGGCGAGATCGGCGAGGCCGTCGCCATCGTTGTCGACGCCGTCGTCGCAGGCGATGGCCGCATTCTGCTCCGAGGCGTCGCTGCCGTTGGCGCAGCCGGGATCGGCGAGATCGGCGAGGCCGTCGAGGTCGTTGTCGACGCCATCATCGCAGGCGATCGCCGCGTTCTGCTCCGAGGCGTCGAAGACGTTCGCGCAGCCCGGATCGGCGAGGTCGACGAGGGCGTCGCCGTCGTTGTCGGTCCCGTCGTCGCAGGCGATCGCGGCGTTCGACTCGGAGGCGTCGGTCGCGTTGGCGCAGCCCGGGTCGGCGAGATCGACGAAGAGGTCGCCGTCGTTGTCGACTCCGTCGTCGCAGGCGATGGCGGCGTTGCCTTCGGAGGGATCCGTCGGGCTCGAGCAGCCCGGATCGTTCAGGTCGATGAGCGAGTCGCCGTCGTTGTCGGTCCCGTCGTCGCAGGCGAGGGTGGCGCTGCGCTCGGAGGGATCGGTGGCGTTCGCACAGCCGGGATCGGCGAGATCGGCGAGCCCGTCGCCGTCATTGTCGACCCCGTCGTCGCAGGCGATGGCGGCGTTCTGCTCCGATGCATCGGTCGGGCTCGCGCAGCCGGGGTCCGTGAGATCGGCGAGTCCGTCGCCGTCGTTGTCCGTGCCGTCGTCGCAGGCGATGGCGGCGTTCTGCTCCGAGCCATCTCCCACGCCGGTGCAGCCGGGATCCGCCAGGTCGGCGAGCCCGTCGCCATCGTTGTCGACCCCGTCGTCGCAGGCGATCGCGGCGTTCTGCTCGCTGGCATCGGCGGGGCTCGAGCAGCCGGGGTCGAGGAGGTCGATCAGGGTGTCACCGTCGTCGTCGACGCCGTCGTCGCACGCGACCAGCGGATTCTGCTCGGACGGATCGCTCGAGCTCGCGCAGCCGGGGTCGGCGAGATCCGCGAAGCCGTCCCCGTCGTTGTCGAGCCCGTCTTCGCAGGCGACGCGGACGATGCCGGCCTCCCAGTCGTCGAGGCGTCCGCCGGCGAGGAAGGTCTCGAAGCCGGGGCGGCCGGTGGTGAGCAGGGCGGGCTTCGTGGCGCTCGCGACGACGACGCCATTCACCTTGGCCGTCACGGCTCCGTCGACGAGCTGGATTTCGAGGATGTCGCCCGCCTGGATCGCGGAGGTCGCCGTGGCCAGGTTGCCCTGATTCGTTCCGCCCGAATACCAGTAGAGGAAGAAGTTTGTGGTGGCCCCGTTCCAGGCGGCGACGAGGGCGTGTCCGTTGTCGGCGAGGAGGGCCAGGCCGACCTGGGCGGAGGTGTTGGTCACGCGGGCACGCGCGTACTGCCGCGTATCGGAGAAGGCGCCCGGTCCCTGCCAGAAATAGACGGCATCCGCGCCGCCGGCCCCGATCAGGGCGTCGTTGGACAGGTTGGCGAGCCCCGCGCCGACGGCCTTCTGCCAGTTGCCGTCGGTCAGGAGGGGGATCTCGTCGGGGCGATTGAAGTCGTCGAAGGCGACGACCGGGTTGGTCGAGGGCGTGCTCGTGAAGTCCTGGCCGAGCACGTTCCCCGCGACCGGGCCGGCGATCGCCCGCGTCGGCGGGCTCAGGGTATGCCCGACCAGGTTCGGGACGAGCACGATCGAGGTCGCGCCGGCGGGCACGCCGGAGAAGCTGTACTGGCCGTTCGCGTCGGTCGTCGTCGTGCCGCCGAAGTGGCCGCTCGCGCTGACGAGCACGCCGGGAAGCCCGACGGCGCTCTCCGTGATCGTCCCGCTGATCGTGTACGCGGGCGGCGTCCCGGCCTCCCAGTCGTCGATCCGGCCACCGGCCCGGAACATCTCGAAGCCCGGCTTGCCGCTCGTGAGCGTCGTCGTGTTGGCGGCGCTCGCGACGACGGTGCCGTTGACCTTCGCGTAGATCGTCCCATCGAGGAGCTCGGCCTCGAGCACGTCGCCCACCTGGATCGTCGACGGGATCGTGGCGAGGTTGCCCTGGATCGCGCCCGCGGAGTACCAGTAGAGGTAGAGCGTCGAGATGCTGCGATCCCAGGCCGCGACGATCGCCTGGCCGGGGGCACCGAGCAGCGCGAGGCCGACCTGGCCGGTCGTGTTCGTCACGCGGGTGCGCGCGTACTGGCGCGTGTCGTCGAAGACGCCCGGCCCCTGCCAGACGTAGACGGCGTCGGCCCCGGTCCCGACGATCTCGTCGTTCGAGAGCTGGACCGTTCCGGCGCCGGCCACCTTCTGCCAGCTCCCGGAGGTCAGCAGGGGAAGCTCGTCCGGTCGATTGAAGCCGTCGAAGGCGACGACGGGGTTGCTCGAGGGCGTGCTCGTGAAGTCCTCGCCCGTCACGGGGCCCGCGATCGGGCCGGCGACGATCCGCGTGAGCGGGCTCAGGGTATGGCCGACGAGGTTCGGGACGAGCACGATCGAGGTCGCGCCGGCGGGCACGCCGGTGAAGCTGTAGTGACCGTTCGCATCGGTCGTCGTCGTGCCACCGAAGTTCCCACTCGCGCTGACGAGGACGCCGGGGAGCCCGACGGCGTTCTCCGTGATCGTCCCGCTGATCGTGTAGGTCGTCGGCGTGCCGGCCTCCCAGTCGTCGAGCCGACCGTTCGCGCGGAAGACCTCGAAGCCCGGTCGCCCCGCGGTCAACGTCGTCGTGTTGACCGCGCTGGCGACGACGGTGCCGTTCACCTTCGCATAGATGCGCCCGTCGAGGAGCTCGGCCTCGAGCACGTCGCCCGCCTGGATGATCGACGAGGCGGTGACGAGGTTGCCCTGGATCGCGCCCCCGGAATACCAGTAGAGGTAGAGCGTCGAGATGCTGCGATCCCAGGCCGCGACGATGGCCTGGCCGGGGGCACCGAGCAGCGCGAGGCCGACCTGGCCGGTCGTATTCGTCACGCGGGCGCGCGCGTACTGGCGCGTGTCGTCGAAGACGCCGGGACCCTGCCAGACGTAGACCGCGTCGGCGTCGATGCCGACCAGCTGGTCGCCCGAGAGGTTGGCGAAGCCGGCCCCCGCGACCTTCTGCCAGTTGCCCCCGACGACGAGGGGAAGCTCGACGCCGCGGTCGAAGTCGTCGAAGGCGATCACGGGATTGCTCGAGGGCGTGCTCGTGAAGTCCTGCCCCGTCACGTTCGCCGCGATCGGGCCGGCGACGGTCCGCGTGAGCGGGCTCGCGGTGTAGCCGGCGAGATTCGGTGTCACCCGGATCGCGGTCGCACCGCTCGGCAGGTCGCCGATCAGGTACTGGCCGTTCGCATCGGTCGTCGTCGTCTTGCCGACGCGCCCGCTGGTGCGCACGAGGACGCCCTGCAGCGGGAGGGCGCCGTCGGTGATCGTGCCGCCGAGGGTCAGCTGGGCGGGCGTGCCCGCTTCCCAGTCGTCGATCACGCCCCCACTCAGGAAGGTCTGGAAGCCGGGGCGTCCGGAGGTCAGCGAGGTCGTGTTCGCGGCGCTCGCGACGACGGTGCCGTTCACCTTCGCGTAGATCGTGCCGCCCTGGAGCTCGGCCTCGATCAGGTCGCCGGGCTGGATCGGGGAGGGCGCCGTCGTCAGCGCCGGGCGCGGCGTCCCGCCGACGTACCAGAAGATGAGCACCGTCCCGGTGTTGCCTTCCCAGGCGACGATGATCGCCTGGCCATTCGCGCCGAGCAGCGCGAGACCGATCTCGCCGGCCGTCGCCTGCACGACTCTCGCCCGCGCATACTGTCGCGAGTCGTCGAAGCTTCCCGAGCCCTGCCACGCGTAGACGGCCTCGCCCGAAACGCCCGCGACCTGACTGGAGGTGAGGTTTGCGGAGCCGGCCCCCGCCGCCTTCAGCCAGTCGCTCCCGACCTCGAATGGAGTCTCGGGCGGGCGGTTGAAATCGTCGGATGCGAGGACGGTCCGCGTCTGCGCGTGGACCGACGGCGCGAGCATCATCGCGCTCGCGGCGAACATCAGCAGCAGGAGCAGACCTGCGCGGCGTCGAAGTGCGATGCGTGTCGCGCGGTCGATCATCCGAGACGCCTCGCGATCAGCCCGAGGCGGTCGAGCGAAGATTCCGGCCTGATTTGGCGGGCGTCGGACATGGAAAGGGCCTCGAGAGCAGGTTGCGCCATCGCGTCGACTCTTCGTGAGTGCCCGTTCGACCCAATAAGGAACGCGGCTTCCGAATTGCCGACGGACTTCCGGTCCCGGAGCAGGCCACCCCAGGGTCGGCTAGCGTGCGAGTCCGATTGGCCCGCAGGGCATCGGGTCGCCCTATTGCTGCCCGCGGGCACCAACGACCGCGACCCCGGGGTCTTCCGGGACGCCCGTGGAGGACCTGCTGCTCGCCATGCCCCGCCTGTCCCGTCTCTCGAGATCGATCACGGACCGCGTCGCCCTCGTCACGGGCGCAGCCAGCGGCATGGGCCGGGCCACGGCCGAGCTCTTCGCCGACGAGGGGGCACGGGTCGCCGTGACCGACCTCGACCCGGCGGCGATCGAGCGGGTCGTGCAGGGCATCCGCGAGGCCGGTGGGACGGCCTCGGGCCATGTCCTCGACGTCGCGAGCCCCGGCGGGATCCGGGAGACGGTCGCGCGGATCGCCGCCGAGCTCGGTCCGATCGACATCCTCGTGAACAACGCCGGGATCGTGATCGGCGCCTCCCTCGACCAGCCGGACGACGAATACGAGCGGACCTGGTCGCGGGCCCTCGACGTGATGCTGACGGCCCACGTGAGAATGGTGCGCGCCTGCCTGCCGCAGCTCGTGCGCAACCGCGAGGGCCGGGTCGTGAACGTCGCCTCGACGGAGGGGCTCGGGGCGACGGCGGGCACGGGACCCTATACGGCGGCCAAGACCGGCGTCATCGGGCTCACGCGCTCGATGGCGGTCGAGCTCGGGGGCCGCGGGGTGACGGTCAACTGCATCTGCCCCGGGCCCATCCTGACGGGGATGACGCAGGGCATTCCCGAGGCCGCCCGGGAGAAGTTCGCGCGCCGGCGGGTCCCGCTGCGGCGCTACGGCACGCCCGAGGAGGTCGCCCATGCGACCCTGTCCCTGGTCCTGCCGGCCGCCTCGTACCTCAATGGAGTCGTGCTGCCGGTCGATGGAGGCATGACGATCCAGAACTCCTGAGTCGTGGGCGGGCGATTCAGCGACCGGGAGACGAGGGGGGACCTTGCCGAATCCGAGAATCATCGTGACGGGCGGAGCGGGCTTCATCGGGTCGCATACCGTCGTCTCCCTCGTCGAGAGCGGCTACGACCCGATCGTCGTCGACGACTTCTCGAACTCGAAGCGCTCCGTCCTCGACGGGCTCGCCGCGATCTGCGGGCGTTCGATTCCCTGCCACGAGCTCGACTGCGCCGATCGCACCGGCCTCGACCGGGTCTTCCGCGAGGCCGGCCCCATCGCCGGGGTGATCCACTTCGCGGCCTCGAAGGCCGTCAACGAATCGCTGCGCGAGCCGCTCCTCTACTACCGCAACAACCTGGGCGGCCTCGTCAACGTGCTCGAGGTCATGCTGGCCCACGGCACCCGCGACCTCGTCTTCTCCTCGTCGTGCACCGTCTACGGCCAGCCGGACAAGCTCCCCGTCACCGAGTCGACCCCGATCGCCCAGGCCTCCTCGGTCTACGGGGCGACCAAGCAGATCTGCGAGCAGATCGTCGCGGACACCGTCGCCTCGGGCGCCCCCCTGCGCGCCACGCTGCTGCGTTATTTCAATCCGATCGGCGCCCACCCGAGCGCGCGGATCGGGGAGCTCCCGCTCGGCGATCCCCAGAACCTCGCGCCGGTGATCCTGCAGAGCGCGGCCGGGCTGCGCGGGCCGGTGCAGATCCACGGCGACGACTGGTCGACGCCGGACGGCACCTGCATCCGCGACTACATCCACGTCCTCGATCTCGCGGCCGCTCACGTGCGGAGCCTCGACTTCATGGCCCGCCGACCGGCGGCGCCGATGGTCGAGGTGCTGAACGTCGGGACGGGGCGGGGAACGTCGGTGCGCGAGGCCCTCGACGCCTTCGAGCGCGCGACCGGGCAGAAGGTCCGGTCCTTCGTCGGCCCGCGGCGCGCGGGCGACATCGAGCAGATCTATGCCTGCGTCGACAAGTCGGCGAGCGTGCTCGGCTGGCGGGCCACGCGCTCGATCGACGACGCGATGCGCGACGCGTGGCGCTGGCAGAAGACGCTGGGGCCGGAGTCGCTGCGCTAGGCGGGGCCGATCAGGCCGAGTCCGCGAGGCGCCGCAGGTATTCCGCGTAGGGGTTGCGGCCGAGGGCATCGGCACAACGGCGCAGCGCCGCCGAGTCGATCCAGCCCTGACGCCAGCCGATCTCCTCGGGACACGAGACCTGCAGCCCCTGCCGCTCCTGGACCGCCTGGATGAAGTTGGCGGCCTGCAGCAGGGATTCGTGGGTCCCCGTGTCGAGCCAGGCCACGCCGCGACCGAGCAGCTCGACCTCGAGCTGGCCGCGCTCGAGATAGACGCGGTTGACGTCGGTGATCTCGAGCTCGCCCCGGGCGGAGGGCCGGATCCCGCGCGCGATCTCGACGACCTGGCGGTCGTAGAAGTAGAGCCCCGTCACGGCGTAGTTCGACTTCGGTCGCGCCGGCTTCTCCTCGATCGAGACGATCCGCTTGTCCCGGTCGAGCTCGATCACGCCGTAGCGCTCCGGGTCGTGGACGTGGTAGGCGATCAGGCTCGCGCCCGATGCGCGGCTCGCCGCACGGCGGATCGAATCGGGGAAGCCGTGGCCGTAGAAGATGTTGTCGCCGAGGGCGAGGGCGACGGGGTCGCCTTGGATCCAGTCCGCCGCGATCAGGAAGGACTCGGCGATGCCGCGCGGGCGCTCCTGGACCCGGTACTCGATCTCCACGCCGAACTGCCGCCCGTCGCGCAGCAATCGCTCGAAGAGCGGCGTGTCGTGGGGCGTCGAGATCAGCAGGATCCGGCGGATGCCCGCGAGCATGAGCGTCGAGAGCGGGTAGTAGACCATCGGCTTGTCGTAGACGGGGAGGAGCTGCTTCGAGACCGAAGCGGTGGCGGGCAGCAGCCGCGTGCCCGAGCCCCCGGCGAGCAGGATTCCCTTCATCGCGCGGCGCCTCCCAGCGCGAGGCCCTGCCGACCGCGGAGATCGCCTCCGGCCTCGATCGCCCGGCGCCAGTCCTCGTGCTCGACGTACCAGGCGAGCGTCCGGGCGAGGCCGTCCTCGAAGGGCGTCGCGGGTCGCCAGCCGAGCGTCCGATACGCCTTCGCCGCGTCGATCGCGTAGCGGTGATCGTGGCCGGGGCGGTCGGCGACGAAGCGCTTCAGCTCGCGGTAGGCCGACAGGCCGCGGGCCCGCATCGCCGGGTTCTCGCGGGCGGGCCGGATCCGTTCGAGGCCGGCGCAGAGCGCGTCGACGAGCTCGAGGTTCGAGCGCTCGCTGCCGCCGCCGAAGGCGTACTGCTCGCCCGGCACCCCGCGCTCGAGGGCGCACAGCAGGCCCCGGCCATGATCCTCGACGAAGATCCAGTCCCGCACGTTCGAGCCGTCGCCGTAGATCGGGAGGTCCCGGCCCTCGAGCGCGTTGTAGAGCATGAGGGGGATCAGCTTCTCCGGGAGCTGACGCGGACCGTAGTTGTTCGAGCAGTTCGTCACGATCGTGGGCAGCCCGTAGGTGCGATGGTAGGCGCGCACCAGGAAGTCGGCGCCCGCCTTCGTGGCCGAATAGGGCGAGTTCGGCGCATAGGGCGTCGATTCGTCGAAGCGCCCCTCCGGTCCGAGGCTCCCGTAGACCTCGTCGGTCGAGACGTGGAGCAGGCGGAAGCGCGCGCGCTCGGCGGCCGGGCGCGTCTCGAGATGGCGCCGCGTCGCCTCGAGCAGCTCGAAGGTCCCGACGAGATTGGTCTCGACGGCGGCGCGGGGGCCGTCGATCGAGCGGTCGACGTGGGTCTCGGCGGCGAGGTTGACGACGCAGGCCGGTCGCCAGCGCGCGAGCAGCGGAGCGACGTCCTCGGCGCGGGCGATGTCGCCGCGCACGAGCTCGAAGCGCGCCGGATCCTCGAGGTCGGCGAGGTTCTCGAGGCGGCCGGCGTAGGTCAGCTTGTCGAGGACGACGACGCGCACCGCGGGCCGGCGCGCGAGCGCCAGGCGAACGAAGCACGAGCCGATGAAGCCGGCGCCGCCGGTGACCAGCCAGGTCTCCATCGCCCCCTCGCGCCCTCGGATCGGGGCTACTTCCTGGCCCGCTTCCAGACCTGCCACGGCGCCGCGTCGCGCTCCATCAGCTCGTCGAGGCGCTGCTTGTCCTTGAACGTGTCCATGCACTGCCAGAAGCCGTCGTACCGGTAGCTGTGGAGCTTGCGCTTCTCGATCAGGCGCTGGAAGGGCTCGTGGACGAGCTCCTCGCCGGGGCCGAGGACGTCGAAGATCTCCTTGCGCAGGACGAAGAAGCCGCCGTTCACGCGATGGTCGGAGTCCTCGATCGAGCGGATCGCGGAGACGGTTCCCTCGGCGTCGGCCTCGACGAAGTGGAAGCCCGAGTTGGGCTTCACGCTGATGAAGGTCGCCGTCTGGTCGCGCTTCTCGAAGTCGCGGACGTAGGCGTCGAGCGGGAGGTCGGAGAGGCCGTCGCTGTAGTTCGCGAGGAACATCTCCTCGCCGGCGAGATGCTGCTCGACGGCCTTGAGGCGCATGCCGACGTTCGAATGCAGGCCGGTGTCGACGAAGCGGATCGTCCAGTCCTCGATGTCGCGGCTCATGAGCTCGACGTCGCGGCCGCCGCGCTTCAGGACGAAGTCGTTCGACACGGTCTCGTTGTAGTTGAGGAAGTACTCCTTGAACGCGTCGGCCCGATAGCCCAGGCAGAGGATGAAGTCCTTGTGGCCGTAGTAGGCGTAGTAGGACATCAGGTGCCAGATGATGGGCCGGTTGCCGATCTCGACCATCGGCTTGGGCGTGTTCTGGGAGTGGTCGCGCAGGCGCAGACCGAGGCCGCCGCAGAAGAGAACGACCTTCATGATTGCCTACTCCTCGTCTCGGTCCCGAGCGCGCACGCCGGCCGGGCCGGGTGGCGGATGGGACAGGGTATCGATCCGTCGGATCCGTGCCGAGTGGGCCGGTCCGAGGGCCCGATCGGGATCGGACGCCACTGGGGCGGGGCCCGATCGGGGTTCCGTGGCGTGAGTCGCCGGAGGGAGGCCTTCGGTGATCCCGCTCCCGGGCTTTTTCGGCGGGCCTGCCTCTTCGGGAGAGGGGAAAACCCGCACCGCGCCGGGCGTCAGGCCGAGGTCGTAGGCCTTCCCGCCGCCTTCAGATGGGCGGACAGCGGGCCGGCTGCCGCCACGATGCGCGTGTAGACCGCGCGGAACGTCTCGGGCGGGCAGCCCCAGGGATCGACGATCCCGAACGGGGGCGCCGGCAGGTAGTCCCCGAGCAGGCGCACCTTCCCGGCGTGGGCGGGCCAGCGGTCGCGGAACATGCCGTGGTGGCGGCCGGTCATGCCGACGATCAGGTCGGCCCAGGCCGCGTCCTCGGCGGTCAGGCGGTGGGCGGCGTGATCGGACAGGTCGACCCCGAACTCGGCCGCCATCCGGATCGCGTCGGCCTCGGCGGGATCGCCCTCCCGCGCCTCGAAGCCCCCCGACCGGACGACGAGCTGCGGACAGTCGCGGGCGAGCAGCCGCTCGGCGAAGGGACTGCGGCAGATGTTCCCGAAGCAGACGACGAGCACCTTGCGCACCGCCGGCGCGGGTAGCGCCGGGACCCCCGCGCTCCGCCGCCGCAGCTCCCACCAGAGGTCGCGGCGCTCGTCGGCCGAGCGCACGAGCCGGGCGATCGGCGAGAGCTGGCGGCGCAGGCGGGCCAGGGGGCTCATGCTTCGACCTGCGTGAGGGGCGTCGCCGGATCGAGGCTCCGGTCGATGAAGATCCGCCACCAGAGCTCGAGGTTCAGCGCGGACCAGCCCCGCTGGCGCGCGAGGCCCCCGCTCCGGAGCTCGCTCGGCGCGAAGAGGCGATGGCCGACGGAGGCCTTCGAGGCGAAGACGCGGGCCGTCGGGGCGGCGAGCTCGTTGCGGAACCACTGCTCGACCGGCAGCGGGAAGCCCGCCTTGTCCTTGCGCTCGGAGATCGCCTGCGGGAGCCAGCGACCGGCGGCGGCGCGGAACATCTTCTTCGGCGTGTCGGGGCGGAAGCGCTCCGGCAGGCGGGCGACGAACTCGACGATCCGGTGATCGAGGAGCGGGACGCGCGACTCCACGCTGTTGGCCATGCTGGTCCGGTCCTCCATGTGGAGGAGGGAGGGCAGGTAGCAGCGCAGGTCGTGGTGGAGGCAGCGGTCGAAGAGGTTCGCCGAGGGTGCGTTGCGGAAGGCGTCGAGATAGCTCTCGGTCGGCGAGTAGCCGGCGAGGGCGGCGACGAACTCGGGGTGCAGCGTCGGATCGACCTGCGGCTCGAGCCCGCAGTGGAGCTGGATCCAGAGCCGCTCCGGCGTCATCGGCTGGGAGCGGGCGGAGAGGCGGCGCACGATGCCCGAGAGGCCCTCGCGCGCGATCGCGCGGCGGATCCGGTCGAAGAGGGGCTCTTCCTCCTTCTTCGGGGCGGTCGACGGGAACAGGTCGGTCCGGCCGACGCCGACGGCGAACTGGGCCGGGTAGCCGCCGAAGACCTCGTCGCCGCCGTGGCCCGTCAGCGTGACCTTGACGTGCTTCGCCGCGAGACGCGAGAGGGTGTAGTAGTTGATGCCGCCCGGGGCGGGCATCGGCGCGTCCATGTGCCAGACGAGGCGCGTCACCATCGCGTCCATGTCCTCGTGGGTCGCGTCGGCCTCGAGATACTCGGTCCCGGCGTGGGCGGAGACGAGCTTCGCGAAGGGCGTCTCGTCGTAGTAGGCGCCGCCCGGCGAGCGGATCGAGAACGACTTGAGCGGGCTCCGCGCTCGGGTCGCGAGACAGACGATGGTGCTCGAGTCGAGCCCGCCCGAGAGATGGCAGCCGACCTCGGCGTCGCTGCGGCACTGGACGCGGACGGCATCCTCGATCAGCGCGGCCAGCGCGTCGATCGCGTCCGCTTCGGCGAGGCCCGCGTCGTCCTCCCGCGCCGGCACGCGCCAGTACTCGAAGAAGCGCTCCTCGCCCCCCTCGATCCGGAAGGCCCAGCCGGGCGGCAGCTCGCGGATGCCCTCGAAGAGGGTCCGCCCTTCGAGCGTGCGGCCGCAGTAGAGGTAGTCGGCGACGCCGCGCAGGTCGGGCCGGCGCGGGACGTCGTCGCCGGCGAGCAGCGCCTTGATCTCCGAGGCGAAGCTGAACCGCTCGGGCGTCGATCGGTAGTAGAACGGCTTGATCCCCAGGCGATCGCGGGCACCGAAGAGCTTGCGCCGACGGCCGTCCCAGAGCACGAACGCGAACATCCCGTTCAAGCGCTCGAGGCAGGCCTCGCCGTACTCCTCGTAGAGATGGAGGAGGACCTCGGTGTCGCTCGACGAGCGGAAGCGGTGGCCCCGCTTCGCGAGCTCCTCGGCGAGCTCGACGTAGTTGTAGATCTCGCCGTTGAAGACGATCCAGACGGTGCCTTCGGCGTTCGCCATCGGCTGGTGGCCGCCGGGGGAGAGGTCGACGATCGAGAGGCGGCGGTGGCCGAGGCCGACGGGGCCCTCGAGGTGGAGGCCGGCGTCGTCGGGACCGCGGTGGATCATCTCGTCGCGCATGCGGACGAGCTCCTCCGCGCGGATCGCGCGTCCCCGGCGATCGAAGATGCCGACGATCGCGCACATCACCCACCTCGCCGGGCGCTGGCCGCGTCGCCGTCGGGCACGCCGAAGCGCTTCGCGAGCCAGTCGTCGAGGGTCGCCACGCGCCGCTCCCAGCGGTTCTCGTCGGCGAAGCGCCGCCGTCCATCGCGCGCCGGGCCGTCGTCCCGCGAGAGAACGCCCTCGATCGCCGGGATCCACGCCTCTTCGGTCGCGACGGTGGCGACGAGCTCTCCGAGCTCCTCGGCGGCCTGGATGCGGCTCGCGACGACGGGCGTTCCCGAGGCGAGATACTCGTAAAGCTTGAGCGGCTGGTTGTAGGGCGCCCAGGTCGCGAGGTCGTAGGAGATCAGGGCCGCGTCGAAGCCCTTGAGCCAGCCCGGCACCTCCTTCTGCGGCCGGAAGCCGAAGGCGTGGACGTTCGGGAGCTTCGTCAGGGCGTCGTACTGGGCGCGCTTGCGCTCGTCGGTGAAGGCCTGTTTGCCGACGATCACGAGCGACCAGCCCGGTCGCTCCTGCGCGATCCGCGTGAGCCCGAGATAGTCGACGGCGTCGGAGAGCGAGGCGACGAGGCCGATCCGGGGGCGCGGCAGGCGTTCGAGATCCGCCGGGATCGCGACGTCGCGGTCGAAGAAGCCCGGGTCGACGCCGTGGCGGAGCAGTCGGACGTCCTCGGCCCCGAGGCTGCGCAGATGCTCCACGATCATCGACGAGGCCCCGACGCAGAACGCGGCGTTGCGGGCGAGCCAGGTCTCGCGGCGGCGGGCGTCCTCGGCGGCGGCGCCGGTGTAGAGGTCGTAGCGGTCGTAGGCGTGGTAGACGAAGGGCAGGCTGCCGAGGGGCATCACCTCGTCGGCGTGGTCGGGATGCCAGACGTAGGCGATCGATCCGCCCTTTCCGGCGGCGCCGAGCTGGCGGATCACCGCCGCCGCGCGCAGTCGGGCGGTGGTGCGGGCCAGGAAGGGGCTCCGGTGGACGGCCGGCAGCCAGCCGGGATGCGCATAGCGGAACGTTCCGACCGGCTCGCGCTCGAGACGCGGGCCCGCGAGCATCGTGGCGGGGGCCGACAGCGCGCTGCGCAGCTCGCGGGGCGGGTCGATCAGGAGCACCCGATGGCTCCGGGCGAGCCCCGCCGTCAGCTGGTGGCGCGAATACCAGGCCTCGGACCAGTCGAGGGGGCCTCCGAACATCGCGATGTGGGCGGGGGCAGCGAGGGACTCGGGGCGCATGCTCTGACTTCCCAATCGGTTCTCCGGGGGCCGGGACGGGGCGGATCGTGGGTGCCCGTCTTGTCGGCGGGCGGGGGCCTCTCACTTGGCTCCAGCCGGGGGCTCGGGACCGGATCCGCCGGCGATTTGCGCGGTGGTTGCCGCGCCCAGCGTCGGAAGAACCCGGTCGAGGATCGTTCGTTCGAGGAGTCCGGCGGCGAGGGCGTGGGCGGTCGCCGTCCAGTGGCCGTCGCTCGGGAAGCGGTGGATCGGGCGGCCCTTCGCCTCGGCGATCAGCGCGGGCAGCGGATCGACGAGCTCGATCGAGCGGGCGAGGCAGTGGTCGCGCAGGAGGGCGTTGTCCCGCGCCTGGTGGGGCGAGAAGGAGCCGTCGCTCTCCTGGGCGTTCACGGGCAGGACGACGAGGCGCGCCCCGGCCGCCCGGACGCTCGCGTCGAGGCGGTCGATCTCGGCGAGCACCGGCGCCCAGGCGCGGGCGACGCCGGCGGGCGATTCGTCGGGGGCCGGGCGCTCGGGCCAGTGTCGGCCCTGGTGCACGAGGGCGAGGAGGTGGGCCGCCACGTAGAGGTGCTGCTTCAGCCAGAGATCGAGGCTGCGCAGCGGGCCGGGGGGAAAGGCGGTGATCAGGAGCTGATTCGAGCGGCCGATCGCCATCGCGCCGACGCGATCGGTCGTGATCAGGGTCTGGCCGAAGATCACGTAGGGATTCTCGACCCGCCACGCGCTGTTCGTGTACAGGCCGAGGATCACGATCTGCGGCTCGAGCTGCGGCAGCAGCTCCTCGCCGAGCTGGCGGATCTGGCGCGCGCTGTAGGCGGGGATGCCGGCGTCGAAGACCGTCGGATGCCGGTCCGGCAGATCCGCCTCGAGTCGCTGCTCGAGGACACCCGGCCAGGTCTCGTCGGCCTCGACGCCGATGCCGAAGGTGTAGGAGTCGCCGAGGGCGAGCACGCGGAGCCCCCCGGCCCGCGCCTCGGCGAGCGGCCCGTCGCGCAGGCCGAGCTCGTTCAGTCGGACCTCGACCGCGTAGTCCGCCGAGCGCCACTCGTTCGTGAAGGAGCGCCGGAAGGCGTATCCGCGCTCGGGATGAGGAACGAGGAAAGGATCCTCCGCCGGCCGGCGCGGCACGATCCAGGGCGTCGGCAGCAGGATCCGGGTCGCGCTCTCGATCAGGAACAGGGAGAGCGCGAAGGCCACCCCCGCGAAGACCGCCTTGCGCGCCCCGCTCGGGCCGCCCGCCGTCCCGCGCGCGTCGTCGCCCGCCCCCTCTCTCCGGGGCGCCGCACTCATGCGAGCGAGAGCTTCCGGCCGTAGAAGGCCTCGGCGAAACGCGTCGGCGAGTCGCACTCCATGCCGCGGATCCGGGGCAGCGCCATGAAGAGATCCTCGCTGAACCACTGCTTCCCCGCCTGCGACGGGAAATGCTCCATCACGAGCGTCGCCTTGCGGCGGCAGCGCGCCTCGTCGAGGGGGACGAAGACGTTCGGGACGCCGAGGTCGCCGTCGTACTTCGGGATCTCGTACTCGAGGATCGCGTGGCTGCGGAAGGTGTTCCAGGCGAGCTCGGAGAGGACGCGGTGGTCCTGGTGGAGGTCCTGGCGGTAGTGGGTGAAGACGAGATCCGGGCGGAACGGCTTCAGCGTCTCGAAGCAGCGCTTGATCTCTTCGCCCTGATGGGGGAAGTAGGAGCCGCGGAAGTCGTGGACCACGACCTTCGCCCGCTGCGCTCCGGCGAGAAAGGCCGCCGCGCTCCGTTCGGCCTCCTGGCGCCGCACGCCCTCGGCGCTGAAGACGACCCACAGGATCTCGAGCTCCGGGTTCTCGGCGACGAGCTTCTGCACCGTCCCGCCGCAGCCGATCTCGATGTCGTCGGAGTGGGCACCGACGAACAGGACCTTCTGCAGCGCGTCGAATCGGATGGGGTGCATGGCGCTCAGCGCCTCAGGATCTTCTCGGCGGCGGATTCGCCGCTGATGAAGGACTCGTCGGTCCAGATGTATTTCCAGTCGCCATAGCGCCCACAGTAGGCGATCCCGAGCTCGTCGAGATAGCCGTGGACGATCGCGAGAGCGTCGGCGCGCTCGAGATCGAAGATGACGTTCGCGTAGTCGATGTGCATCGTCTCCCGGTAGAGGATCCGATCGGTCTCGCGCAGTACGCCGATCTTCTTGAGGTCCCGGATCGTCGGCTCGATGCACTCGTCCGGCGTGCGGTCGAGGGGCCGGTACTTCTTCGAGTAATAGCACTCGGCCTGCAGGCTCCCGCAGCCCGGCGGCACGTTGTGGGGCGACTGCAGATGCGGCGTCGAGAGGCGGGTGAAGAAGACGTCGCGGTCGTAGATGTAGGTCCAGTGGGCGTCGATCAGGTCGGGGCGGTCGACGACGAGGTTCACGATCACGACCTCGCTGCAGGAGAGCCGCGCCGCCGCCTCGAGGACCTCGCGCGGCGCGCCCACGATCGTCGGGATCAGGTCGGGCAGGGGCACCGACGAGACGAGCCCGTCGTACGGCACGCTGACCCCGTTCTTGAAGCGGACCTGCTTCGCCTTCGGATCGATCGACTCGAGGGCGTGGGCGAGGCGCACGTCCGAGGAGTCCATGAAGCGGCGCAGGTAGGAGACGAAGCCACCGTGGGACGGGTAGCGGAAGCCGCTGATGTAGTGGACGTCCGGCGTCGCCGGCAGGAGCGCACCGCGCAGGACCTCTTCGAGCTTGCACTGATAGAGGCGCGGCCCGATCCAGTCGAGGCTCATGTTCTTCGCCTCGGTGGTGTGATACTTGATCGTGTAGTCCATCGGGAACTGCTCGGCGAACGTATGGCCGAAGCTCGCCCGGAGCCACTGCTCGTAGTTCACGATCTCGCCGTGCTGCTTGTTCTGCGCCTCGACGAAGTCGCGGATGACGTCGATGATCGTCTGCGGCGGGAGCCCGTAGAGGTTGATCTGGGCCGGGTGCTTGACCCAGTGGCCGCGCCAGTAGTTGTTGACCTTGGTGTGGAGGGTCTCGTACTTCTGGTCGATCTGCTCGGCGAAGAGCTTCTGCAGCCGCTCGTGGCTCGTGAAGGAGACGTGGGGTCCCTCGTCGAAGGTGAAGCGGCCCTCGCGCAGGAAGGAGGCCGTATGGCCGCCGTAATGGGGCTTCTTGTCGAAGAGGATCGGGGTCTCGCCCGCCATGCGCAGATGATGCGCCGCGCCCCAGCCCGCCATGCCCGTTCCCAGAACGCAGATCTTCTTCATGCTGCTCTCTTCGTTTCGCGCTTCTCGTCGTAGCGCGCTTCGCGTCGGATCCTGGTCTGCGCCGCTCGTTCGGGTCGGCTCGGTCGCGAGCGCGGCCCATGGCCCTCATCGGCGGATCAGCCGGCTTGCCTTTGCCACCACTCGATCGTCTGGCGCAGCCCGGACTCGAGGTCGTAGCGGGGCTTCCAGCCGGTCTCGGCCGTCATGCGGGCATTGTCGCCGACGACCAGGGCCGTGTCGTTGGCGCGGGCGGGGAGGGCGCCGAGCTGGATCAGGTCCCCCCTGCCGGTGAGGCGGCCGATCGTGAGCACGATCTCGCGCAGGGTGGTGGCCTCCCCCGACGAGACGTTCACCGCCCCCTGGACCTCGCCGTCGAGGAGGGCGACGAGACCGTCCGCCACGTCCTGGACGTGCATGTAGTCGCGGATCTGGCGCCCATGGGAGCAGCGCGCCGGATCCCCGCGCAGGATCGAGCGGATCACCGACGAGACCAGCCGGTCGGGATGCTCGTTCGGCCCGTACAGAAAGAAGACCCGGCCCCAGGCCGCAGAGAGGCCCGACTGGGCGGCGAAAGCCTCGACCATCAGGTGGAGGGCCTGCTTGCAGGCCCCGTAGACGGTGTTCGGGACGGCGGGGGTCAGCTTCTCGGAGCAGTACCCGTAGCTCCAGTCGTACTCGTAGCCCGAGCCGCAGACGGTGACGCGCTTTCCGCCCTGCTCGGCGAAGCGGCGGATCAGGTCGAAGCTCGCCGTGACCCAGGCGAAGTTCTCCGGGGCCGTGATGAGCTTGCCCGGGACGACGTACCAGGCGAGGTGGAGCAGGTGGGAGGGCTTCACCGCTGCGAGCAGCTCCGCGGCGGCGCCCGGGGCGAGCAGGTCGGCGCGGTGCCAGACCACGCCGTCCGCGGCGGGCTTCGCCTCGCGGCTCGAGACGGCGTGGACCTCGTAGCCCCGGGCCCGCAGCGGCGCGAGGGCGTGGTGGCCGATGAAGCCGGTCGCACCGGTGACGAGGACGCGCTTCGGATCGCCCTGGCTCATGCCTTCACTTCCTCCCGTCGGACGCGCCGGGCTGCCAGTCCGGCCAGCCCCGGTCCGCGTCGGAGATGACCGAGACGGGGAGCGGCCACGCGATGCCGAAGGCCGGGTCGTCGTAGCGCACGCCGCGGGCGGCGTTCCCCGCGTACATCGCGCTGGTCGTGTACTCCATCTCCGTGTCGGCGCAGAGCGTCTGGTAGCCGTGGGCGAAGCCCTCGGGCGCATAGAGCATCGTGCCGTTGTCGGCGCTGAGCTCGTAGCCGACCCATTGGCCGAGCATCCGCGAGCCGGGGCGCAGATCGACGATCACGTCGAAGATCGCGCCGCGGGTGCAGCGGATGAACTTCGCCTCGGCGTGGGGCGCCTCCTGGAAGTGCATCCCGCGCAGGGTGCCCGCGGCGTGGCTCAGGCCCGTGTTGATCTGGACGATCGTCGGGTTCAGTCCGTGCTTGCGGAACTCCTCGGTACACCAGACCCGCGCGAAGAAGCCGCGCGCATCGAACCGCTTCGTCTGCCGGACGAGGAAAGCACCGGCGAGCTTCGTGGCCTCGAACTCCATGACTACAGACCGATCCCTTCGTAGTTCCCGATCGCGTGCTTGTCGAAGGTGCGTCGGGCGTCGACGAAGACCACGTTCTCCCCGAGCCGCCCCGGCACCCCTTCGAAGTCCTTCCACGGCGTCACGACGATCACCGCCTCGGCGCCCGCGAGCGCCTCGTCGAGGCTCGCCGCATAGCGCAGGCCCGCCCGCGCCGGGAAGGCCGCCTCGGCCTCGCGCCGCGCGATCGGGTCGAAGGCCGTCACGACCGCCTTCTGGTCGAGCAGCGCCTGGAGCACCGGGAAGGCCGGGCTCTCGCGCACGTCGTTCGTCCCCGGCTTGAAGGCGAGCCCGAGCACCGTCGTCCGCACCCCCGCGAGCTCCGACCAGTGGCGCTTCAGCAGCTCGACCGTCCGCCGCGGCTGGGCCTCGTTGATCGCGAGGACCGAGGCGAGGATCGGCATCGGCTCCCCGGCCCGCTCGCCGTGGGCGACGAGGGCCTTCACGTCCTTGGGAAAGCAGCTGCCCCCGAAGCCGCAGCCCGCCTTCAGGAACGAGGTGATCGGCGGGAGCCCCTCGGCGTTGCGGCCGCGCATGTACTGCGAGAGATGGACGCCGCGCATGACGTCGACGGTGTCGATGCCGCCGAGGGTGGCGCCGAGGTTCGCGAGCTCGTTGGTGAAGGAGATCAGCGTCGCGAGCAGCGCGTTCGAGGCGTACTTGATCATCTCGGCCGTGCGCGGGTTCGTCCGCAGGCGCGGGATCTCGGGGGCGAAGGGGGCGTAGACCGCGCCGAGGACGTCGGTCGAGCGCTCGTCGATCCCGCCGAGCACGATCCGGTCGGGGAACAGGAAGTCCTGGACCGCTTCGCCCTCGGAGAGGAACTCGGGGTTCATCCCGACGCCGAAGTCGCGCCCCGCGCGCTTGCCCGAGGCGTGCTCGAGCTCGGGGAGGACGCGGCCGTCGGTGGTGCCGGGGACGACGGTGCTCTTCACGACGACGAGGTGCCAGTCGGATTTCGTCCGCAGCGCCTCGCCGATCTGACGCGCGGCGCCGAGCACGTAGGACAGGTCGATCTCGCGCCCGTCGAAGGGTGTCCCGACCGCGATCAGCGTCATCTCCGAGTCGCGGACGGCGAGGGCGAGGTCGGTCGTCGCGGAGAGGTTGCGGCCGACGTGCTTCGCGAGGAGCTCGGGCAGCCCCGCCTCGAAGATCGGCGCCTCGGCGCGGTTCAGCGCGTCGACGCGCGCGACGTCGACGTCCACGCACACGACGCGGTGGCCCTTCTCCGCCAGGCAGGCGCCGGTGACGAGACCCACATAGCCGGTACCGACGATCGAGATGCGCATCTAGAGGTCCGCGGCCTCCCGGTTGCCCGAGTACCACACGAGGGAGCGGCGGAGGCCCTCGTCGAGGGTGACCTGGGGGTCGTAGCCGATCTCGGTCCGGGCCTTCGTGATGACGGGGCAGCGGCGGTTGGGATTGTCGACGAGGTAGTCCTTGTCGTCGCTCTCCTTCCGCACGAGGCGACCGCGATAGCCGAAGAGCTCGCTCCCGAGGGCGACCATGCGGTCGGCGAGCTCCCGCATCGAGATCTCCGGCGTCTCGACGCCGATGTTGTACGCCTCGCCCGGGCGGCCGTTCACGAGGACCTTGTAGTAGCCGGCGATGGCGTCCGCCGAATAGCAGAAGGTCCGCATCGCGGCCCCGTCCGAGAGCATCACGATGTCGCGGCCGTTCAGGATGTCCCGGGCGAAGTCGGGGATGACCCGGCGATCGCTGATCTTGAGGCCCGGGCCGTAGTTGTTGAACGGGCGCGCGACCTTGATCGGGAGCCCGTGCTGCCGCGTGAAGTTGACGCAGAGCGTCTCGCCGTAGCGCTTCGACTCGTCGTAGCAGGCTCGGGGGCCGGTGCAGGAGACGTTCCCGCGATAGGTCTCGGGGGTCGGGATCTGGTCCGGGGTCGGATCGCCGTAGATCTCGCTGCTCGAGTAGAAGAGGATCCCTTCGAGGGGGCGGCCCTTCTGCTTCTGGCGCATCGCGTAGTCGAGGAAGTGGCGCAGCCCGCCGACGTTCGCGTCCATCGTCTCGATGGGATGCTGGCGGTAGTAGATCGGCGAGGCGATCGACGCGGCGTGGATCAGGTAGTCGAGATCCCCGAGCACCGCCGGCGGCGCCTGCGTGACGTCGTGGCGGACGAGGGTCAGGTTCCGATCGGACTCGAGGGCGGTCAGCCAGTCCGGCACGCCGCGCACGAAGCTGTCGAGCACGATCAGGTCGATCGGCGCCGAGCCGGGGTTGCGGCGGTTCCAGTGGAGCGCCGACTGGACCAGGTAGTAGCCGAGGAAGCCGGCGCCCCCGGCGATCGTGAGGCGGCGGCCCGACATGCGGGAGAACTCGGCGCCGGCCTGGCGGATGATGTGGTCGAGATCGCTCGCGACGACGTGTTCGGCGGTCTGCATCGGGCCTCGCGTTTGCTTCGGGTCCATCGGTTGGCGGTCCATCGATCGTTTCGTGCCCGTCTCAGTCGGCGGGGGAGGAGAAGAGCGGGCGAACGATGCCCTCGATCGTTCGCTTGGGATTGAGCAGCCGGTCGACGACCGCGACGGCGACGGCGCGCGCCAGGCGCGCCTTCGAGATCGGCATGCCGAGCTTCTCCATCTGGGTCCGGTGGTAGTCCCAGACGTCGCCGCCGAGCCGCCGGACGTGGATCTCGGCGAGGAAGCGGTAGTAGCCGTCGAGCTCCTTCGCGAGGCGCGCTTCGTACTCGGCCTCGCTCAGATAGGCGCGCCCGTAGCGGACGAGCTCCTCGACGTTCGAGGCGGCGTAGGGATTCAGATGGCGGATGCGGTGGGTCGTGCGCGAGTTCTCGCCGCCGGCCTTGAAGGTCAGGACCTGGTGGATGAAGCCGAAGTCGTGCTTCTGGAGCAGCTTGAGATAGGACTCGGTGTCGCCGTTGTAGCGGCCCTCGGGATAGAAGGGCTGCTGCGAGCGGATCACGCTCGAGCGCAGCATCGAGGCGGTCGGCCCGCCGAAGGCCTTGATGTCGTCGAGGAAGTACTTCCGCCCGATCTCGCGGCCGGACACGAAGTCGCTCGGATACGGCAGGCCGTCCCAGGCGACACGATTGCCGTAGAGGACGTAGGCGCAGACCATGCCCATCGTCGGATGGGCCTCCATGCGCTCCACCATCTGCTCGATGCAGTGGGGGAAGAGCCAGTCGTCGGCGTCGACGCACTTGACGTAGTCCGTGCCCTCCGCGCCGATCGCGAGGGCCCGGTTGTGGCTGCCGGTGACGTCGACGAACTCGGTCGGATTGTGGACCCGGACACGGGCGTCCTTGCGGGCGTAGGCCTCGGCCAGGTCGCGGGTTCCGTCGGTGCTGCAATTGTTGACGATGTGGTATTCGAAGTCGCCGAAGGTCTGGGCCAGGACGCTCTCGATGCAGGTCGAGAGGACGTCCTCACCGTTGTAGACCGGCGTCACGACGGCCACGGTGGGCCTCTTCGACGATGAAGCGCTCATGCCTGCGGTCCTCGCTCCCAAGACGCCCGGCGCGTTCCGCAGCGCCGTCCGCGGCCCTGCTCCTCGCGCCACTTGTCGGATGATGGGTACGTCTGCCTGGGCGCCCGGTGGTCCCCATTTCGACGATGCGCGGGGCATTTGCCGGTGGGCTGCGGCGCGAGGATCGCAGACGCCTCCGGCGCGAACAATTGCGCGCGCCCTGCGTGGGTGCCCGAAGTGCTTCCGAGGCGACTCGTCTCCACCTCAGGCTCCGCGGGCCCGGCCCAGGACCGGCCCCAGGCGCTCGGCGAGGAGCGCCGCGACGTGGCCCTCCGCGCCCTCGGGCCGTCCGCTCGCGAGCCAGAGGCCGACGACGCTCGCGACGTAGACGAGTCCCCCCAGCCCGACGAGGAGGAGCAGCTGCACGACCGTCTCGATCAGATCGACCGGCGCGGCCTGGGTCGAGGCGAGGGCGCGCACCGCGCCGCTCATGGCCACGACGGCCGCGAGCGAGCGCCAGATCCGCGAGACGAATCGGCTCGCCGGCAGCTCGAGCTCGGCGAGCAGGATTGCGTAGGCGAGGGGCACGATCACGAGGACGCTTCCGAGATAGGCCCAGGCGGCGCCGAGCGCTCCGGCCTGGGCGACGCCGAGGAAGAGCCCCGGGACGAGCACGACGAGCTGGATCGCCGCGACGCGGGTCACGATCTGGGGCTTGCCCAGCGCGAGGAACATCGAGCCCGTGTTCGAGCCGAGGCCGTCGACGAGGCCGTAGAGGGACATCGCCGAGACGACGGGAATCGCCTCGAGCCAGAGCGGGCCCAGCATCAGGGGCACGATCAGGTGGGCCGTCAGGGCGAGGCCGACGCCGAGGGGGAGGGTGATCAGGAAGACGATCGAGGAGACGTCGAGCAGCGCCTTGCGCAGGGCGTCCCGGTCGGCGGCGAGGCGGGCGAAGCTCGGATAGATCGCGCGATTGATGGGGGCCGCGAGCTCGCTCGACGGCAGCGACGCGATCTCGCTCGCGACGTTGAAGACACCGAGGGCCCCGGCGCCGGAGACGCGTCCGATCACGAAGTCGCTCGAGCGCTGCGTCAGGAGCTGGATCAGGTTCTTCGAGAGCAGCCACTTCGAGAACGCGAAGAGCTCCTGGAGCGCCGCCAGGGAGAGGCGCGGCCGATAGGCGCTCATGACGTAGCTGAGGACGACCTCGGCCACGCGGCCGAGCAGGATGCCCCAGACGAGCGCCCAGTGGTTGCGGAGCCAGAAGGCCAGGCCGACGGACAGCACGAAGCGGATCAGCCGACCGATGAACAGGAACCGGAACTCGACGTCGAAGTCGAGATGGCGCCGGAAGTCGACGATCCCGATGTTGCGCAGCGACTCGACGACGGGCGACAGGGCGAGCAGCGCCATCACGAGGGTCAGGTCGGGCTCGCGGTAGAAGACCGACATCGGCTTCGCCAGTGCGAACAGTCCGAGCGCGACGGCGCAGGACACGGCGATGTTCATCGTCCAGGCCGTGTCGTAGTGGGTGCGCTGCGGGTCCGGGTGCTGGATCAGCACGATCTCGAGGCCGAACGCGCGCAGCAGGTTCAGCAGCGCCGCGACGGACATGGCCATCGCGATCAGGCCGTAGTCGTCGGGGGCCAGGAAGCGCGCGAGGATCAGCGTGCTGACGAGCCCGATGCCGCGATCGAGGACCTGGGCCAGGATCATCCAGCCCGCGCCCGCGGCCGCCTTGCGCTGGACGTTGCTCACGAGGAGGCGCTCACGAGCGCTCGGGTCCGGTGCGCTCGAGCCAGCACTCCCGCCAGTACGAGTAGATCGCGCGCGGGCAGCCGATGCGCTTCTCGCTGTAGCAGGAGCGGCAGGCGACGTCCTTCAGGATCAGGCAGTCGTTGGGGAGCTTCATCATCTTGCCGGTCGGCTCGTCGATGATCTGCTCGACGCGCGCGTGCACGACGTGCTCCTGCTCGCAGAAGATCGACTGCTCCTTGTCGAAGGCCATGCCGCGATTGCGATTGCGGACGTCGAGGGTCTTCACGATCGCCTCGAGCGGCTTGACCCGGACCCGATCCCCCGGCGCGAGGCCCAGGCTCTCCGAAGGCGTCTTCTTGAGCATCCCCTGGATCACCGGAAACCGCGGCCGGCCGATCAGCGACTGCACGCCATCGTAGAGCCCGAGCCAGAGCCGGTAGCCCGGCAGGTGCTGGGTCACGTTCGCGGTGAAGCGGAAGAAGAGCCGGTTCAGCATGTCGAAGAATCCGACGTTGCCCGAGGTCACGTCCTCGACGTACTGCCGCACGTCCCAGAACGGCAGCGGCGTCGTCGCGCGGAAGAGCTCCGTGATCTGGCACGAGAAGATCGTGTCCGGTCCGTCCGGGCTCCCCGGCGATCCGCCGACCCGGGTCTCGGCGACGAGCGTCGCTTCGCTGCACCGGGCGGGCGCGCTCGGGGCGGCGGGCCGCGGGGCGGGGGCGGCGGTGCGGCTCGACTCGTCGACACGCTCGAGCCAGACGTTCTTGAAGAAGAAGAGACATCCGGCCTGACAGCCGCCGTGGGCCGAGCCGTCGCAGCGCAAGCCCTCGAGGTGGACGGCGTCGTTCATGCGCCGACCGCCGGTCTTGTTGATCGTGTCGCAGGTCTTGTGGGCGCGGGCCTCGACGCGGAAGGTCTGGCCGCAGTGGCGGAGCATCTCGGGCATGAAGGGCATGCCGTCGACCCGGCCGCGTTCGTCGAGGGTCGCGAGGATCTCCTCCCGGCTGCGGACTCGGACGAGCTCTCCCCGGCGAAGCGATTTCGGCGTATTCGACGCGCTCATGGTCGTTCCTGTCTGATGTTGCCGATCCGGTTTCAGGTCGGACGCCGGGCGTGGCGTCTTTAGGCGAGTTTGGGACCCCTGTCGAGAACGCCGCACCCCTCAGCAGCGGGCGAGGATTCCGACCACCGCCTCGATGCGCGCCGGCCCGAGATCTTCGTGGGTCGGAAGCGTCAGCAGGCGATCGCAGAACGACTTCGCCCCGGGACACGCCCCCGCGTCGATCCGATGGGGAGCGAGTGCCCGGATCTCGTCGAGGGGGGTCGGATACATCGCCGTCGCCCCGAGCGGCGCCAGCGCGGCGAGGGCGCGGTCCCGGCGCTCGCGGCTCGGCGCGAGCACGCCGAGACGGGGAAACACGCCGCACTCGCCCGGCTGCTCGAGCAGCGGCGCGTAGTGTGTCGCCTCGCGCAGGCGCGTGGCGAGCGCGTGCGCGATCGTCCGCCGGGCCGCATTGAGGCGATCGAGCTCGGGGGCGAGGGCGGCCGCCAGCGCGACGGCCGACTGCGGCATCGGGCCCCGCTCGAATTCGGTGTCGTAGATCGTGCGCCCGATCTCCAGAGCCGGGATCCGAGCCAGCACGCCGAGCACCGCCGGCCGCCGCGACACGTCGTAGGCGAGCCCGTGCAGGCAGGCCGTGAGTCGGCTCCGGGCCCCGGGCACCGACGGGGCGAGGGCCTTCCCCGGCGCGCTCGCGGTAGACCGATCCGCCGTCCCGGCCGAAGGAGCGGCCGACCAGATCGCCGCCCCCCCACCCAGGGCCGAGAGGGGCTTGCCCCGACCGAAGCTCAGGATGCCGACGTCGCCCCGCAGACCGGCGATCCCGTCCACCGCCGTCGCGCCCAGGGCCTGGGCCGCGTCGTCGACGACCGCCGCCCCCGCCGCCCGAGCCCGCGCGGCGAGCGCGGCGACCGGCTCGGGGACTCCGAAGAGATTGCCCACCACGACGGCGGCGACGCGCTCGAAGGGGACCCGCTCGAGGGCCGCCGACGAGAGCCACCCGCGCTCGTCGACGTCGACGAGGCGGACCTGCAGGCCCGCGGCCACGACCGAGGCGGGGATCGAGAAGCAGGCGTAGGCGGGGATCGCGACCTCGCGCCGCCCCGATCGCTCGGCGAGGCACGCGAGCGCGACGCGCATCGCCTCGCGCCCGGAAGCGTGATAGGTCGGGCTGCAGCCGGCGAAGCGCGTGCGGAGCGCCTGGTCGAGGGTGGCGGAGGCATTCGCGTCGGTGAGGGCGCGGACGAAGGCGGCGACGGGGATCGCGCTCCCGCCCGGGGCCAGTCGCGTGCACGCGCGCCGGGTCAACGCCGGGTGGGCTCCCAGACGACCGCGCGCTCGCCCCGCCAATGGTGCATCCAGGCGACGAGCATCGAGGCGTTCACGAGCATGAAGAAGCCCGCGAGCCGGGCGGGCATGAAGCGCGATACGAGGGGCAAGGCGAGCGAGGCCCCGCCGACGACATAGGCCGCGGCCTGCAGGGCGAAGAGCAACGTCGCGAGCGGGGAGAGCGGGGCGATGGCTGCGCTCGCGAGCGCAGCGATCATCAAGGCAAAAGGCGAGGTAAATCGGGCAACCTTGTGTCCCCAGAGAGAAAAGGCGACGCGGCCATGGCGCGGGCTCAGGACGTCGCGGTAGGCAGAGAGGACGGCGATGCCCCGGCGCACGGTGCGGACCTTGCGGTGCCACTCGCGGGCCGGATCCTCCATCGCCTTGAAGCTCGCCCGGGCCAGCGGCTCGGAGACGGCCCGCTTCCCGCGGCGGGCCGCTTCGAGGGCCGAGCGGAAATCGCTCGCGAGGTCGATCGGCCAGGGGCTCCCGAACTCGCGGCGCACCGCGAAGAAGGATCCCGAGAGACCGACCAGGCTGCTCGCCTCGTTCTCGAGCCGTCGCAGGGCCATCTCGAAGCGGACGTAGGCGCCCTCACCGCCATCGGAGTCGACCCGGTCCTCGCTCGAGACACAGCCGACGGTCGGGTCGGCGAACGGGCGGACGATCGCCGCGAGGGCGGTCGGCTCGAGCTCCGCCGTCAGATCCGTGAAGACGAGGATTTCGCCCCGGGCCTTCGCGATCGCAGCGGCCTGGGCGGCCTCCTTGCCGCGACGGGCGTCGAGGGCGACGAGCTGGACGCCCCGGGACGCGAAGCCCTCGGCGATCCGGTTCGTCCCGTCGGTCGAGCCATCGGAGGCGACGAGGATCTCGAGCTCGCCGGGGTAGTCGAGGGCGAGGGTCGACTCGAGCTTGTGGGCGAGGGCGTGCTCGCCGTTGTGGACGGCGATCACGACGGAGAGGGTGGGCGCGATGTCGCCGCGGACGACCGGGCGCGGCGAGAAGCGCGCGAGCAGGGCGAGGATCAGCGGATAGCCGACGTAGGTGAAGCCGACCCAGCCGAGGGAGAGCACGACGAGCGTCCAGCCGACGATCAGCACGACCTAACCTCTTCCCATCCCGACGGCGGCCACGCTCGCTGCGGTCGTCGATTCCGATCGGGCACAATCCCCGTCCTCGCGTTCGTCGCAGACGGACTCGATGGGCCAGTGGACCGCCAGCAGGGGGTCGATCAGGCTCGCGAAGGACTGCAGCCGGCTGCGCGCCCCGACCACGTCGTCCTCGTGGACGGCGGTGCTGATGCGCACGAGGGCGCCGTCGGCGCGCCCCTCGCGCATCAGGCCGAGCAGGCGATCGACGTTCTGGTCGAGGCCGCCGAGGATTCCGGTGCGGCGGAAGGAGCGGTACCAGAAGACGACCAGCTGGCGTTCGCCGTCGCGCTCGACGAGGTACTCGTTGGCGCGCAGCGGCTCGTCCTGACCGATCGAGAGGGTCCGGGTCGCCTCGATGCCCCAGCCGGCGCCCGTGTAGCAGCCCTGGGGCGTGTGCTCGGGGCGACCGCCGCGGCGGGTCCCGTAGTAGCCGACGTAGAGGACGACGGGATCCTGGGTTCGGGTCCCGTAGACGCGTTGCAGATTGAAATCCGCGCGCAGCTCGCTCTCGACGGCGGGCTCCATCGGGACGTCCATCGATTGCCAGGGGCCGACCTTCCGGGGCAGGGCCGCGAGGGGAGAGGGATCGACGATCAGCTCGGCCCGCTCGGAGAGCTTCCAGCCCGCGATCCCGACGAGGAGCATCATGGCGATCATCGCCCCGATCTCGAGGCTCGCGCGCGGCGCGACGGGCGCGGTCGGCGGGTTCGACGTCGGGGGATTCGACAAGGGCGGGTCCGCTCCTCACGGGTCCGGGACCACCGGTCGGTCGCTCGGGTCCCGCGGTGGGTGGCCGGGGACCGCCGGGAAGGTACTCGAGGGTCGCACCGACGAGAGGGCCTCGCGTCGAGTCCGCTCGCGACCCGCCCTCGATCCGGTTCGTCCCGGCGGCTTCTTCGGGCATCCGACGGGGAAGGCTGAGGGCGGCTCGCCGTGCTTGCCGCTCAGCTGCCTTCGAAGGACCAGGCCGCGCGGCGATCGAGGCCCCGGAAGTAGTCGACCGTCGCCTGCAGCCCCTGGTCGAGGTCGATCACCGGCTCCCAGCCGAGCAGCTTGCGGGCGAGCTCGATGTCGGGACGGCGCTGGACCGGGTCGTCGGCGGGGAGCGGCCGGTGGACGATCGGCGAGCGCGAGCCGGTCATCGCCAGGACCTTCTCGGCGAGCTCGAGCATCGTGAACTCCTGGGGCCGCCCGAGATTGACGGGCCCCGTGACCTCGTCGGGTGTGTGCATCAGGCGGATCAGGCCTTCGACGAGGTCGTCGACGTAGCAGAACGAGCGGGATTGCTGGCCGCTGCCGAAGATGGTGATCGGCTCGCCCGCCAGCGCCTGGCAGATGAAGGTCGAGACGACGCGGCCGTCGTCGGGACGCATGCGGGGCCCGTAGGTGTTGAAGATGCGGGCCACCTTGATCGCGACGCGGTGCTGGCGGTGGTAGTCGAAGAAGAGCGTCTCGGCGCACCGCTTGCCCTCGTCGTAGCAGGCGCGCAGCCCGATCGGATTGACCCGGCCCCAGTAGCCCTCGGGCTGGGGGTGGACCTCGGGGTCGCCGTAGACCTCGCTCGTCGAGGCCTGCAGGACCCGGGCTTCGCAGCGCTGGGCGAGGGAGAGGACGTTGATGGCGCCGTGGACGTTGGTCTTCGTGGTCTGGACCGGGTCGAATTGATAGTGGATCGGCGAGGCGGGGCAGGCGAGGTTGTAGATCTCGTCGACCTCGATCGACATCGGGAAGGTCACGTCGTGGCGGATCGCTTCGAACTGCGGGTTGGCGAGCAGCTCGGCGATGTTGTCCCGGGTGCCGGTGAAGTAGTTGTCGACGCAGACGACGGAGTCGCCTTCGTCGAGCAGCCGCTTGCAGAGATGGGAGCCGATGAAGCCCGCGCCGCCGGTGACGAGCACCCGCTTCCGCGACGGTCCGCCCCACGAGCTCGGTCCGGTCTTCATCCTGCGCCTCCGCCTGCGCTGTGCGGCGTCGACCGCCGCCCGAATACGAATCGGTCGCGCAGGATGAAATTGAAGACGGGAAAGGGAGCGAGGGCCAGCAGCTTGGCGGCAATCGGTGCCATCCCGGCGTCGAGGAGCGCCCGGCCGAGCCCGAGGTCGACGAGCAGCCCGGCGGCGGCGACGAGGGCATAGCGCGCGAGCGCGCCCGCCGGCGCGGACGGGAACAGCAGCGCGCGACAGAGGAGCAGGTTGACGAGGGCCGCGATCGCGTAGGCCGGCGCGAGCGCCAGCCCGGGCGTCGGGACCACCGGCCGCAGCAGCGCGAAGATCGCGACGTCGACGAGGCCCGCGAGGAGGCCGAGGCCCAGGTAGACGAGGAAGCGCACGCCGATCGGCGCGTGCCCCGCGTTGTAGCGGACGATGCAGTAGAGCGCGCGCCAGCCGTCCCGCGCGCGGATCTTCTTGCCCTCGGCGTAGCTCCGCCCGGCGTAGTCGATCGAGGCCTCGTAGATCCGGAGCCGCCGGCCCGCGAGCTTCGCCACGATCTCGGGCTCGAAGCCGAAGCGGTCCTCCTCGATCGGGATCGACTGGATCACGTCGCGGCGGAAGACCTTGTAGCAGGTCTCGAGATCGGTCAGCTCGAGGTCGGTGAAGAGGTTCGAGACGAAGGTCAGGAAGCGGTTGCCCGCGGTGTGCCAGAACTGGCGGACGCGGCGCATGCCCTCGGCGCGGTAGCGGCTGCCGAGGACCGCGTCGGCGCGACCGTCGGCGAGGGGGACGAGCAGGCCGACGAGGTCGCGCGGGTCGTACTCGAGATCGGCGTCCTGCACGGCGACGAAGTCGCCCGTGACGTGCTGGAAGCCGGTGCGCAGGGCGGCGCCCTTGCCCTGGTTGCGCTCGTGGGCGACGACGCGGATCTCGGGATGGCGGGCGGCGAGGCCGCGCGCGATCGCGAGGCTGTCGTCGCGCGACGCGTCGTCGACGATCACGATCTCGAGGGGCAGCGTCGGCGAGGCGATCGCGAGAATGCGGGCGACGCAGCGCTCGAGGGTGGCCGACTCGTTGAAGCAGGGGACGACGAGGCTCAGTTTGGGGGTCATGATGGCTCTGCGTCGAACCCGTTCCGGCTGCGGTCGTTCGGAGTCAACACCACAATCTCGCGGCAGACAACCCGGGCGATCCGCCCGAGCACGAGGCCTGCGGCGAGCCCGAGCCACTCCGGCATGCGGGGCATCGAGACCGGCCCGAGCTCGGGCAGCGCGGAGAGCAGGGCCGCGAAGACGATCGCGACGGCCCATGTCCGCCGCGCATGATAGGCGCAGGGCAGGACGACCAGGGCGATCGTCACCCCGTCGAGCAGCGCTTCGAGCCCTGCCGGCACGATGCGTCCGGGGATCAGCAGTCCCCAGATCCGACCGGGGGACCAGGAACGCTGGCCGAGCGCCCGATCGTCGATCGAGAGCGCCGCGCTCGAGCCCGTCCACGCGAGGCGGATCCGTGCGATCGCCGGCGAGGCGGGGACCGGATCGGCCCCGGCGAGCGGCGCGCCGCCCGGTCGGTCGCCGGGGAGCGATGGAGGAGTCAGCACGCCGGCGAAGCGGTGGGCCGGCTGCTCGAGTCCGAAGTCGAGGGCGCGGGTGCGCCGCTCGAGCAGCAGGTCGCTGCCCTGGGCGGCAACGAGCAGGATCTCCTCCTGCGCATCGTCGTGGACGGTAAAGAGGGGCGCCGTCGCTCCGCGAGAGGGTCGCAGCTCGGCGTCGAGAGAAAGCGGTTGCCCCGTCGCGAAGGCGCGCACGAAGGCGGCCTCGTCGGCGATCGGACCGATCGGAAGCGGGAGATCGCCGATCTGCGCCCCGACGACCGCCCCCGCATAGGGCTCGTACTGCCCGAGCTCGGGTCGCCAGCCGGCGTCGAAGCCCGGTCCGCGCGGCGAGAGCCGCAGCAGCTGCACCCCCACACCGAGCGCGAGAACGGCGGCGATCCCGCAAGCGAGCGCGAGGCGACGGGCAGCGGGCGGCTCGGGCCGGAGCCACGTGCACCGCGTCGCGTAGAGCAGCGCGCCCAGGGCGGCGCTCGCCGTGTTCATCACGACGTCGACGGCGCTCGTGAATCGGCCGGGGACGAAGTGCTGGGCGCCCTCGATCGCGAGGGAGAGCAGCAGCCCGAGCAGCGCGGCGAAGCGGGCGCCGCGGCCGAGGGCCGCGAGCAGCCATCCGAGCGGCATCAGCAGGACGAGATTGCGGATCGCGTCGGCGACGAGCCCGTCCGGCGGACGCACCACGGCATCCGGCGGGAGGGGCACGGGCGGCGGATGGGGCGTCAGCACGCCGAACGCGAGGGCGACCAGGTAGACGACGAGGGCGCCGTGGGGCCAGGGCTTCATGCGCCGCGGACTTCGCGCGCGGCCACCCAGGCGGCGAGCGCAATCGGAACACCGTGGCTCAGCACGAAGCGGCCGAGCTCGGGCTGGCCGAGGGGCAGGCTGGCGGCGGCCACGATGACGAGCAGGGGCTGGAGCAGGCCCGCCGCCAGCGCGGCCACGACCGTGTGGCGGACGCCGACCGGGAGCGGATCGGCCCGGCGAACGGTGCGGTATCAGGCGACCTCCGCAGCACAGAGCATCGTGACCAGCCCTGCATCGGTCGCGACGATCTCGAAGCGCCCCGCGCCCGACTGAAGCAGCGGACCACCGGCCTCGACCGAAAAGCCCGACCGCGTCGAGGATCCGGGCCGCGATCCCGCCCAGGAGCGACTCGACGACGGGGCTCCCCATCGCGTAGAGGAAGCCCGGCACGGGGATCAGGCCGAAGACGAGGACCAGCGTCGAGGGGAGGGCCGACCGAGGAAGAGCCCGAGACCGAGGACCGAGGTCGCGAGGCCGACGTGGGCGATGAAGCCCGAAGCGGTGGCGGCCCCGAGGAGCTGAGCAGCCCAGCCCACCAGCACGAGGGCGCCCCCGGACCGCGGCGGCGGATCGGACGGGCGTCCGCCGGTGTCCCCCGCACGATCACGAGCGCGACGAGCAGGGCGGCCAGCAGCGTGTAACGGTGGGCGGGCTCGTCCCGCAGGCCTCGCGCGAGGCTCGCGAGCGCCGGCGACGAGGCGATGGCCAGCCCGAGCCAGAGGAGCCAGGCATGATGGCGTTCAGTCAAGGCGGTTTCGTCCGATCCAACGCGACGGGCCGGGCCCTCGCCGAGACCGTCCGGATCGGCACACGCCGCGCGCCGGATGAGCCGACCCGCTCCGACTTGCGCCCGGGCTGCCGGAGAGCGGAGCGAACCTAGCAGACCCGCTTCCCGGTTCGGCGCGCGGCCCCTCCCCGGGTCGCCGTGAGCGGGGACCGGAGGCGGCGCGACACCGGAGGCGGCTTCGGGGTGACTCACGGTGATCGCCCGGCTCGCCGAACGACGGAGAGCGGAGGCCGGGCTGCTGGCAGGGGGCCCGTCCGGACCGCATGTTGTGCCGCGCCGGAGCGCCCGATCGGATGGGATGGGGAGTGGGGAAGTCGAGATGAGTGGACGCGAGGTCTCCTGGCTGCGGCGTCATCCCGGTCTGGCCCTGCTCGCGGTGAACGCGGTCCTCTTCGCGGGCTTGCGCTGCTGGCCGAGATCTTCCTGCGCGTATGGGTGCCGTACAACCCGGGCTACTACGTCGCGGTGCGGGGCACGTCGCAGGAGGTCGAGTACCCCTACGGCATCATCAAGATCAACCGCGACGGCTTCGCCGACGTCGAGGCCGACCTGAGCCATCCCCGCCAGGTCGGCTACTTCGGCGACTCGGTGACCTACGGCGTCGGCGCGGGCTACGGCTACCGGTTCTCGGATCTGTTGCGCGAGGCCTATCCGGACGTCGACCACCTGAACCTCGGCGGCATCGGGCTTTCGGTCTCGAAGGACACGATCGACCGCTCGCTCGAGCTCGCCGAGCGCTACGGGCTCGACACGGCGGTCTACTTCCTGAACCTGAACGACATCGTGCCGGACGCGACGGTGGCGCCGCAGCAGCAGAACGCCGTCGTCGAGGACGCGCCGTGGACGCGGCGTACGCTCGTCTGGCTCGCCGGCCACGCCGACTGGCTCCGGGAAAGAGCTACCTCTACACCGCCCTGCGCACGTTCGCGAAGAACCAGCTCGAGGCCCGCGGCGTGGGCTTTCACGGCTACCAGGCCTTCGAGCTCGAGCCCGAGGCCCAGCGCGCGGTGGTGCTCGAGACCGCGAAGCGCGTCATCCAGTTCCACGACCAGCTCGCGGCCCACGGCGTCGAGCTGATCGTCGTGCTGCTGCCCTACGAGATGCAGATCTCCGACGAGGCCGCCCGCGTCTATGCGTCCCACGGCATCCACTGGGAGCCGGGCTTCCTCGATGGCTCGACCCAGCGGATCCTGACGGAGGCGCTGGCGCCCCATCTGCGCGTGATCGACCTGATGCCCGCCTTCGTCGATCCCGCGGATCCCGCCGGATCGCGGGCCGCGAACGGCGTCGGCGAATTCTTCGTCTACGACCGCGGCGACAAGCTCGACTGGAACCATCCCAATCGCGAGGGCCACCGCCGCATCGCCGAATACCTCGAGCGCGTCGCGCTGCTCGGCCCGCCCGGGCCGCGGAGCGGGATGCCGATCGTCGCGAAGTCGGCGGGGACGCAATGAGCTCGACGCCGGGCCGCTCGCCGCGCGCGACCCTGCGCGCGATCGCGGGTCCGATCGTTCGCCGGTCGCTCGCCCTCGCCGGACTCGCGAGCGGATCGAGCGCTCGCGCCCGCGCCCGCCTCGACGGCTCCTGCGCGGCGGTCCTGATGTACCACCGCGTGCTCCCCGCCGAGCAGGCCCGCCGCCTCTTCGTCGAGCCCGGCATGTTCGTCACGCCCGGCACCTTCGCCCGCCATCTCGACTGGCTCGCCCGGGACTTCACGATCCTGCCCTCTCCGCGATCGTCGATGCGCTCGCGACCGGGACGACGCTGCCCCGGGGCGCCTGCGCCCTGACCTTCGACGACGGCTGGCGAGACAACCTCGAGCACGCGCTGCCCGCGCTGCAGGCGCGGCGGATCCCGGCCACGATCTTCGCCGTGAGCGACCGCATCGGGACGACCGGCGCCTTCTGGCCCGACGAGGTCTGTCGCCGGCTCGCCCCGATCGACCCGCGTGAGCAGCGCAGGATCCTCGTCGGGGCAGGCCTCGGCGGGGCGATCGCGTCCGACGATCCGCTCGAGTGCGCTGCTCGCGCTGAAGGCGATCGAGGACGGAGAGCGGACGGCGGTGCTCGAGCGGCTTCGGCGGGCGACGGAGCGGACGGTCGGATCCGGTCCCGAGGAGCGTGAGCTGCTCGACTGGAGCGAGCTCGATCGCCTCGCGGAGGCCGGTGTCGAGATCGAGTCCCATGGGGCCTCGCACGCGATCCTTACGAGCGTCTCGGGGGCCGTCGCGAAGGACGAGCTCGCGCGCTCGTTGGCGACGCTGCGCGCCCGCGGTCACGCGCGCCACGGCCTGCTCGCCTATCCCTCCGGCGCCTTCGACGGCGAGGTCGTGGAGCTGGCCCGGGCGGCGGGCTATCGCGCCGCCTTCACGACCCGGGTCGGTCTCGCGAGTCGCTGCGCGGATCCGCTCGTCCAGCCGCGGGTGGCGGTGCACGAGGACATCTCGGGGACCCGCGCCGAATTCCTGCGCTTCGTCCCGGGCGCGGCGCGGGCGGCGACGGAGGCGCAGCCATGACGCGCTCCGACGGTCCGCTGCGGATCGCCCTGGCCCTCGAGTCGAGTGGCCCGGGCGGGGCCGAGAACATGGTGGTCCAGCTGGGGCTCGCGCTGAAGGCGCTCGGCCACGCGCCGATCGTCGTCACGATGCGCGAGGGCTGGATGACCGAGCGCGCCGCGGCCGGCGGGCTCCCCGTCTGGATCGAGCCCCAGCGACCCGGGCTCGACCTCGGCTGGGTCGCACGCTTCGCGCGTCGCCTCGTGCGGGAGCGGATCGACGTGCTCCACAGCCACGAGTTCGCGATGAACGTATTCGGGGGGACCGCCGCCGTCCTCGCGCGCGTGCCGGCCCTCTCGACGATCCACGGCAAGCACTGGATCGCCGATCGGCAGCGCCGCGCGATCGCCTATCGGGTCCTCGCGCGTCTCGGGGTGCCGGTCGTCGCGGTCTCGGAGGATCTCGCGGGCTACCTCGCCTCCGGGCTTGGCATCGAGCGGGCGCGCATCCGACTCGTCCACAACGGGATTCCCATGCGCCCGATGCCGCAGGCCTCCGAAGGATCGCGAGCGGGGGCCCCGGGTGAGGGCGTCTCCGACCCGGCTGCACGGGCGGCGCTCCGCGGGAGCGTGGGGCTTCCGGAGACCGGACTCCTGATCCTCGCCGTCGGCAATCTCTATCCGGTCAAGGACCACGCGACGCTCCTGCGTGCGCTGCCGGAGCTCGGCGATGCCCGGGTCGCGATCGCCGGGCGCGGCGAGGAGGAGCCCCATCTCCGTCGCCTCGCGGCGGAGCTCGGGATCGAATCGCGCGTGCATCTGCTCGGCCTCCGCAACGACGTCGATCGGCTGCTCGCCGCGGCCGACGTCTTCGTGCAGCCGTCGCGCTCCGAGGGGCTTCCGCTCGCGGTGCTCGAGGCGATGGCGGCGGGTCTTCCGGTGGTGGCGACGCGGGTCGGCGGGATGGGCGAGGCCGTCGTCGACGGAGAGACCGGACTCCTGGTCGAGCCCGAGCGTCCGGACATCCTGGCGGGTGCCCTGCGCAGACTTCTCGGAGACGAGGCGCTGCGCAGCCGGTTGGGCCGCGCGGGCCGGGCGCGCGCCGAGGCCGAGTTCTCGGTCGAGACGATGGCGCGCCGCTACGTCGCGCTCTACCGCGGGCGCTGAGCGCCGTCTCCGCGCTCTCCGTGTGGATTCTCTGCCTCGGCGCGAGCCGGAGCGCGGGCGGGAGCGGGAGCAGGTGCCGGTCCGCTCTTCAGGCGAGCTCGACGGCGTCGCCCGGGGCGCGCCCGTCGAGGCCGATGCGGGCCCAGAGCTCGAGATTGAGCAGCCCCCAGAGCGCCTCGGTCCGATCGCGCCGGCCGCTGCGGTGCTCGTCGAAGAAGCGGCTCGCGAGGGCGACGTCGAACAGACCGCGCTCGCGGGTCTCGCGATCGGCGAGCACGCGGGCGAGCATCCGGGCGAGCCGCCCCTCGCCGCGGAACCAGGCGTCGAGCGGCACGCCGAAGCCGGACTTCGGGGCATAGGCATACGCGTGGCCGAAGATCCGGCTCGACGCCTGCCGGAGCGGGATCTTCGAGTCGCGGAGCGTGAGCTTCCGGTCGCCGGGAATCGCGAGCGCGTGGTCGACGACCCGCTCGTCGAGGAGCGGGACGCGGCACTCGAGCCCGACCGCCATGCTGAGGCGATCCATGCGCTGGAGCAGGGATACGAGATAGGTCTGCCGCTCGAGCTCGAGCAGGGCATCGACGACGTCGCCGCGGCGGGCGAGGGCATCCTGGGCGAGGGCGATCCGCGGCGCGAGGAGCGCGCTGGTCTCTTCGAGGCCGGCCAGCGAGGCCGCCTCGTCGAGGGGCAGGAAGGCCGAGTTGATCGCGATCGCATGGGCCGAGTCGCCGGCGGCGGCGTCGAGGATGCGCGCCCAGCGCGGGCGCCTCGCCCGGAAGATCCCCGCCGCCGTCCGAAGCAGCGGTGCCGGCATCGCGCGGAGCTTCCGCGCCGCGAGCAGCAGCCGGTAGCGCGGATAGCCCCCGAAGAGCTCGTCGCCCCCTTCGCCCGTCAGCGCCACGGTGACGGTCTGCCGCGCGACGCGCGAGAGCTCGAGCAGATGCGGCGAGTGGGCGTGGTTGAGCGGGGCATCGAGATAGTAGATCGCGCGGAGCAGGCCGGCCGGATACGCATCGGGCTCGAGCGTCACGACGTGGGAGCGCGTGTGACACTGCTCGGCGACGACGCGCGCCCGTGCGCTCTCGTCCCAGCCCGCCTCGGCGAAGCCGACGGTGAAGGAGTCGATCGAAGCCTTGCTCCGGGTCGCCGCCGCAGTGACGAGCGACGAGTCGACTCCGCCCGACAGGAAGATGCCGACCGGGACGTCGCTGACGAGCTGACGCTCGACCGCCGACTCGATCGTCCCGAGCACCGCATCCGGATCGCCGAGTCCGCCCGCGCCCGCCTGCCAGTAGCGCTCGAGACGCCGGCTCTCGCCGCGCAGCAGCAACCAATGGCCCGGAGCGAGCGTGCGGACGTCGGGCTCGATCGACTCCTCGCCCGCGAGGTGGCGGAAGGCGAGGTACTCGGCGATGCGCGCCGCTTCCGGCCGGCGCGCGCGCCTGCCGCGCGGAAGCGCCTTGGGCTCGGAGGCGAAGGCGAGGCCGTCGGGGCCGGCGACCCAGAAGAGGGGCTTGATGCCGAGGCGATCCCGGGCGAGGAGCAGCGTCCCCTCGCTCCGGTCCCAGAACGCGAAGGCGAACATGCCCTCGAGGCGCGCGACGCCGGCGGTGCCCCAGCGGATCAGGACCTGGAGGACGACCTCGGTGTCGCTCTGCGATCCGAACGCGACGCCCTCGGCCTCGAGGGCCTTGCGCAGCTCGCGGTAGTTGTAGACCTCGCCGTTGTAGACGAGGGCATGGCGACCGTCGCGGGAGAGCATCGGCTGGTGGCCGCCCGCCGACAGGTCGATCACGGAGAGACGCGCGTGACCGAGGCCGACCGGGCCGTCGACGTGGACGCCGCGATCGTCGGGCCCGCGGTGATCGAGGGCGCGGACCATGGCGTGCACCGACTCGGCCGCGACCGGGCGTCGTGCATCGGCATGGAAGATTCCGGCGATCCCACACATGGCGCTTCGTTATTCCTCTTGCCCGGAGGCGGCGGTCTCGGGAGAGCGCACGAGCATGCCCTGCTCCTGCAGCGTGCGCTCGAGGACCTCGGCGATCAGCTCGTTGCCGCGGCGGTTCGGGTGCATCGTGTCGAGAAAGTAGGCGGGCTTGCGCTCGATCCGATCGAAGCGCGCCGCGAGGTCCGCGACGGGAACGGCCTCGCTCTCCGCGACGCGGCGGATGGTCTCGTTGTAGCGGTCGATCAGGTCCACGAAGTCGCCCAGTGCGTTCCCGGCCCAGAAGTACGGGTACTGCCGGATCGGATCGAGAAGCTCCATCGGCGTGAGGTCGCGCCGAAGTGAGTGGGGCAGGGTGACGAGCAGGGGACGTGCACCGGCCGCGCGAGTCGCGGCGATCAGGTGGTGGAGATTCGCTTCGAAATGGTCCGGGCGGAAGCCGGTGAAGCGGCCGGTCTCGCCGGCCGGACCCGTTCGCGGTGCGCCGAAACGCGCTCGGAGATGGAAGAAGAGGAGCTTGCGCAGGCCCCGGACCAGCCAGAGGTCGTCGATCGCCCGCCAGAGCCGGGAGAGGGGGGCGGCGCGGGTCTGGGAGCGGGGGGCGTCCTTCATCAGGTCGTTCCAGCCGAGGTAGATCGGGACGACGTCGGGATGGACGACGGCGAGGGTGTAGGCGAGTCGGCCGATCGCCTCGTCGCTGCGTAGACCGGCGATGCCGGCATTCACGACGACTGCCGCGACTCGGCCGTGGGCCGCGCGAGGTGACGACCCACCGCCGGTTTCCCGTGCGAGTCGGCGCGCGAGCGCCGCGGGCCAGGTGGATTCGGGGTCCCCGGCGCCGAAGGTGCACGAGTCGCCGAGGGCCGCGATCCGGATCCGCGCGTCGCGCCGATCTCCCGCGACCCCACTCGGAGCCACGTCGACCGGCAAGTCCGCCGCGCTCTCGGCCTCGGCGACGAAGCCGCGGGCGTCGATCGAGACCACGCCGAAGGGCGTCGCGTAGCGGCCCGGGATCAGGGTCGGCGTCCCGCGCTCGGTGTCCCAGCCTTCGTAGGGCGTTCGCAGATGGTGCGCCCAGTAGCCCAGGCCGAGCTCGGCGACGACGAGCAGCAGGGCGAGCAGACCGAGCGCGAGCCCGATCCGTCGCGCCCGGTCGGTGCGCCCACCCGACTCGGCTGTCGAGGTCCTCACGCCGGACCGGAGAGGAGCCCCTTGCCCAACGAAGGCGGGGCGGCCGGGGACGGTGAGGCGGGGCCCACTGCGGGCGTGCCACTCACCGGGGCTCGAGGCGCGGCGTTCTCCCGCGCCGCCGCGAGGCGAGCGAGCTCGACGTCGAGCCCCCAGGAGAGCGCGAGCGAGAGGGCCGCGAAGTAGAACGCGTAGGGGTGATAGGCGACGGACAGGAAGAGGCCGCTGCCGAGATAGCCGATCATGCCGGCCGCGAGGGCGCCCGAGTACATCTCCATCTCGTCCCGCAGTGCCGAGGGGATGCCGCGGGTCTTCCGGGCGAGACGGCGCACGCCACGCAGGACCGCGAAGTGGTTCGCGATCATCGCGCCATAGAAGAAGACGCCGGCCGAGCCCATCTCCGAGAGCAGCTCGAAGAAGCCCGAATGGATGGCCATGCCCGACCAGTCCTTGCCGCTGTAGAGCGGTCCCTCCCAGTCGGCCTGGTACTTGCCCGTGTTGTAGCGCGAGTTTCCCGCCCCCACGCCGAGGATCGGGTTGTCCTTCCACATGTTGAACGCGGTCTGCCAGAGGAAGAGCCGGATGTCGCCCGTTCCGTCCTCGACCTCGCCGCTCGCCTCCTGCCCGATGCTGAGGACCTCGTTGATGTAGGTCCGGGGCACGGCGACGTAGAACACGGCGGCGGCGATCGCGATCCCGGCGATCGCGCGGAGGCGATACTTGGAGATGAGGATGATGTATCCGACGATGCCGACCAGGCCGACGAAGCCGCCGCGCGAGAGGCTGATCACGATCGACGCGAGCAGGACGAGTCCGATGCCCGCGTAGACGAGCCGCTTCCAGCCGCGGGACGAGACCGCGCCAAAGTACGCCATCGGCACGGCGGTGTTGCACGCGAGGGCGAGCTCGTTCTCGTCGCCGATGATGCCCCCCGGCCCGAAGCCACCCGACGCGAGTCCGAACAACCCGAGATACGTCATGATGAGCGTCCACGCCCACATCCCACGCCGGAAGAAGTCGAGTCGCGCCAGCAGCCAGGCCATCGAGATCGAGATCGCGACCGTCGTATAGAGGATGCGCGTCGTGAAGTAGGCGGCGTAGTAGTTCGAGGCGTAGAGCACGCCCGAGGCGGCGACGGCGATCAGGCAGAGCTGGCAGGTCAGCGACCACGACCAGCGGCGATCCTTGATGAGCGCGAAGCACAGCACGGGCAGGATCAGCGAGATCACCATCTGGAGCTTGAACCGCACGATCACCGGCGGCCGTGCGTACTCGAGCACCAGATAGAGAATGAGCAGCCAGAGGAGGTAGCTCGCGCGTCCGGCGTTCCCGACACGGACGCCTGGTGTGCCCGAGGCCCGTGCCGCGTCCACCGTTCGCGACGGCGCCGCCGTCACGGAGCGATCCGCCCCACCTCGGCGGCGAGTCGGGCGGGCCCCCGGAGATTCGCGGGGAGCGTGGTCGTGGAGGTGCCCAGGCGGGCGACGGCCTCGACCGTCTCGACGATGCGGGCGCCGTCGACGTCCCAGTTGTAGAGGGTCCGGGTGGCGCGCCTTCCGGCCTCTGCGCAGCCGCGGGCGAACTCGCGGTCGTCGGCGAGGCGGAGCATCGCCTCGGCGAGGGCCTCGGCGTCGTTGGGCGGGAAGACGAGACCGCAGCCGGTGTCCTCGACGATGCGGGTCTGGACCGGGATGTCGGAGGCGATGATCGGCAGGCCGAGGGCCATGTACTCGAAGAGCTTGTTCGCGAGGCTCGCGCGAATGTGCTCGCAGTCGTGGAAGGGCAGGATGCCGATGTCGGAGTGGGTCACGACGTCGGGGAGCTTCGCGTAATCCATCCAGCCCGCCAGCCGGACGTCCTGCTCGAGGCCGAGCTCATGCACGCGCGCCTGCAGCTCGGCGCGCATCGGCCCCTCGCCGACGATCAGCAGGCCGAAACGCCCGGGCTGACGCGTGCGCAGCCGGGCGATCGCATCGATCGCGACCTCGACGCCGCGGTCGTGGGAGATCAGGCCCGAGAACAGCACCAGCGTCCGCCCCTCGAAGCCGCGCACGGCCTCGGGCGTCTCACCGGCAGGCGCGAAGCGGGAGAGGATCGCCGTGTTGCGCACCTCGACCCAGGCGTCCTTGGGCAGTCCCTGGCGCTCGAGCCGCCAGCCGGCCTCGGGACAAACGACCACCGCGCACGCGATCCGCCGCAGCACGAACCGCTCGACCATCTCGGCGAGATCCGGATTGCGGACGAGGTAGTCGAGCTTGCTCGGCCGAGCGAGCTTCAGGTTCGTCCGGAGCGAATCGGGATACGGCTCGGCCAGATCGGCGATGACGGGCACGCCGGCGATGCGCGCCGCGAGGATCCCGAGCGGCGAGATGGGGAGGTCCCGGGCGAGGACGAGATCCGGCTTGAAGCGGAGCGTCGTTCGGACGACGCTCCAGATCCAGAGCGGATTGAAGAAGAACGGAAACGAGAGGAAGTTCCACCGCCCCGTCGTCCCGGGCAGCCGTTCGACCCGCGTGCCGTCCGGCAGCCGCTCGGAACAGGGCCGCCCCGCCTTGTTGCGGCAGACGAGCACGACCTCGTGGCCGGCAGCGACGAGCGAACGCGTGACTTTTTCGACGCGGACATCCCACGGATACTCCCCGTCGAAGATCTTCAGGACCCGCAAGTCGCTCTCCCGTCTCGTTGGCTCGCTGGCCGGTCGCCCGGGCCCGCCGAGGCTTGCCCCTGCTGCGGACGGATCGGACGCGAGGGGGGTTGGCTGAACCGCCCGCGGCCGAGAAGCGCTCGGCCGGTCGCCTCGGGCTCGCCGCGTCGATCGGAGGCGAGCCGGATCACGGCCGCCCATCTCGTCCTCAGTGCCCGATCCGCTCGGATCGCGACATCGAGTGCCCCCATCGGCCCGGTCCCGCGGGAAGACGAGAGACCCCTCAATCCATCCCGGGCACCCACCGAAGTCCAGGATCGAAGATTCGTCCGCAGTCGGGGAGAGGGGGGTTCGACCGACTCCTGGGACCGCGGACCGTCCTGCTAGCCTGCCCTCCAACCGAGGCCGCGGACGAGCTCGCCGCTCGCGCCCGGCCTCGACGCCCCGACGACTGGAACGTCTTGCATCCCTGGCTCTCGCGCAATCTCGTCTACCGGCCCGCCACCTGGCTGCGCTTCGAGCCGGTCTTCCGACTGAAGCGCGAATACGAGGCGAGCCAGTGGTGGTCCGCCGACCGGATCGAGGCCGCTCAGGCCGAGAAGCTCGAGACGATCCTCCGCTACGCCGCGGAGCACTCCACCTACTACCGCCGACAGGCCCTCGAGGCCGGCCTCGACCCCCGCCGCCTCGGCCCAGCGGATCTCGCACGATTCCGGCCGCTCGCGAAGGCGGATCTCGTCGCCCACGCCGCCGAGCTCCACGTGCCGCATCTGCCCGGGACCTACAGCTGGAAGACGACCGGCGGATCGACGGGGATCCCCGTCCGCCTGCGCAAGAACCGGTTCGCGACCGCGGCCGAGCAGGCCGCCTCGTGGCGGGCCTATGCCTGGTACGGCGTCGAGCCGGGCGATCGCCAGGCCCGCTTCTGGGGCACGCCGATCACCGGCCGAGCGCGCAACCGCGCCCGCGCGATCGACTGGGTCCTGAACCGCGATCGATTCTCGGCCTTCGCCTTCTCGCGCACGGACCTGCGGCGCTACTTCGATCGCCTGGTCGAATCGCGTCCGACCTGGGTCTACGGCTACGTCTCGATGCTCGTCGAGTTCGCGACCTACTGCCTCGAGGAAGGGCTCGACCTGGCGGGGCTCGGCATCCGCTCGGTGGTCACGACCTCCGAGCAGCTGCTGCCGGCCGATCGGGAGCGGATCCGGCGTGGCTTCGGAGCTCCGGTCTTCAACGAATACGGCTGCGGTGAGGTCGGCGCGATCCTGTACGAATGCGAGCAGCACTCGCTCCACCTGATGGCCGAGAACCTCTTCCTCGAGCTGGTGCCCGATCCGACGGAGGAGAAGCCCGACGCGCATCGGATCCTCGTCACCGACCTCCACAATCGCGCGACGCCGCTGGTCCGCTACGACATCTCCGACCGGGTCGTGCCCGCTCCGCCCTGTGCCTGCGGACGCGGCCTGCCGGCCTTCTCTGAGATCTTCGGCCGCGCCTACGACTTCGTCGAAGCCCGGGACGGCACCCGCTACCACGGCGAGTTCTTCCTCTACCACATCGAGCAGGCCCGGGATCAGGGCATGCCGATCGTGCAGGCGCAATTCGTGGTGCGCGATCGCGACGAAGTCCGGATCCGGATCGTGCCCGGACCGGGCTACCGCGACGAACACGGCGCCACGCTCGCCGACCGCATCCGGCGAGCGAGCGGGGAGCGGTTCCGCGTCGAGGCCGAGATCGTGGACGGACTTACGCGCGAGAAGTCGGGCAAGATCCGTTTGATCGTCGCGCGCTGAGCGCGGCGATCCGGTCTCCCCGCGCCGATCGGGGCCTGCGGAGAGCGGCGGTGCACCGTCTCAGGCGAGCTCGCGGCGCTCGACGCGCTGGCGACCGAAGAGGGTCACGGCCCGGATCGCCTCCCGCACGACGGCCCCGCCCGCTTCGTGGGCCCGAATCGAGTTGCGATTGAGCGCCTCGACGATGATGCGGATGCCCCGGACGCCTTCCCGGCCGAGCTGACGCGCTGCCCCCGCCAGCAGACGCGGGTAGATGCCGCGCCCACGCTGGTCGCGGTGGACCATCGCATCGTAGAGCCAGACCTCGCCGGGATGGGACGGGAACGCGAGGCCGGTCGCCTCGTCGTGGTAGTCGCCCTGCGTGAACCAGCAGTAGCCGACGAGCCGATCGCCCTCCACCATGATCCAGGCCCGATCGCCCCGCGCGAATCGCTCGACGAGCGTGGCGATCTCGTGGCCGAAGCCAGTCAGGAGCGGGAGCTCGTCGGAGTCGGCCCAGCGCCCGATCGGATCCTTGCGGCGGACCTCGGAGGTCGGCAGGTGGAGGACGACGATCCGGCTCGCCGAGAGGACGTGCGGCGGCACGAACCGGGAGAGCAGCAGCACGATCGCGTAGCGGGGCCCGACCTCGCGCAGCTTTGCGATGACCCGGTCGAGCATCTCGATCGCCTCGTGGCGCCCGGTGGTGGGCGGCGCGCCGGTCCCGCGCGCTCAGTCCGCTTCGTCCGTCTGCGGTCCCTGCTGCACCGCGCGCTGCAGACGCGCACGCAGCGCCCGCGCCGACTGCGACTCGGCCAGCCGCCAGCGCGCCTTCAGCGCGAGCACCGCCGGCCACCCGAATGGCCCCGAGCCCGGCGCGGCGAGCTCGTAGACCGGCCGCTCGCCCGTCGCCCAGGCCATCTTGTAGGACTCGTCGCCCTGCAGGAGGTCGAGCTCGACCAGCTCGGAGGCGAAGGTGGCTTCGGCGATCCGGCCGAGCAGATAGGTCCCGACGTCGGTGTAGCGGCTGCGGAACGAGGGCAGGTAGTAGTGGCGCACCGTGCGGTTGGTGAAGGCGATGGCGAAGGCGGCGAGGACCCCGTCGATGCGGCAGGTCCAGATCTCGCTCCGCATGCGCGGCTGTGCGAGCACCGAGCGCAGGAACGCCGTCCGTCGCGGATCGGAGAGGTAGGCCGTTCCGTTGGCCCACTTCCAGCTCTCCCGCTCGACGCCCTCGATCTCGGCGAAGAGCTCCTCGGAGAACGGGGAGAGTCCGACGTCGACCTTGCCCTGGGCCTCCGTTCGGCGGATGGTGCGCTTCCAGTTGGCGCGGAACTTCTTCTTCTGTCCCTCGAGGTAGCCCGCGAAGGTGCCGTCCGTTCGGATGTAGGGGCAGCGCTCGTAGACGCGGTGGGTCGACCCGGCGAGACCGCCCGCGAGCAGCGCCAGGGCCTCGTCGCGGACGGCGAGACTCTTCAGGTCGATGTGTCCGAGCCAGCCGGCGCCGCGCGCGATCGGCTCGAGCGCGTCGCGCACCGCCGCCTTCGGATCCTCGCTGATCGGTCCGAGGTAGTCGGAGACGCCCTCCCCGAGCGACCGCAGCACCCGATAGGGCCCCTTGCGGATCACGACGAGCGGCCAGACGTACGGATCCTCGCCCTCGCGCACGAGGATCCAGGGCTCGACGGACCTGCCCGAACCCTCGGCGCCCGCCCCGAAATGGGCGAGCCAGGTCCGCGCCCAGTCGGGCGTCTGGAAGACCGGCGAATCCAGTCGCTCGACGAGCGCGGCCCAATGCGCACCGCACTCGTCGATCGCCCCCGCGCCCATGACGATCCGTCCGGATCGACCGTCTCCTCGCGTCACGGCTGGGGGCTCACGATCACCTCACGGCTCAGGGCAGCAGGATCGGGGCCTGCAGGCCAGTCGGCACGGGGTCCGAGGGCGAGGGCGTCCCGTCGAAGCCGATCGCGCTGCAAGCGACCGGGGGGCCGTTCCGGACGTGCATGTTGTCCTGGTAGCGATAGGACGTCGCCGTCGTGGGAATCGCGCCCTGACCCTGGTTCGCGTTGCTGTAGGAGTTCCAATAGAAGCCCGAGTAGTTCTGGTTCTTGAGCGCGCTGCGGCCGTCGAAGTTCGTCAGATGGAAGACCAGCGTCCCGTTGTGCCAGATCTTGAGCGTCATGTTCGACGTACCCATGCCGGAGATGTGAGCCTGATGACAGCCCCAGGTTCCGAACGGAAAATCGCGGGCCTGGCTGTATACCGCCGAAGAGGCGCCCATCTGGAGCGCGACGGAGGAGCACTGCGCCGTCCCGACGAGGACCGAGGCATTGGCGAGGGCCGTGCTGCAGGCGCTCTGGCTCGAGCTGAACATGAAGGGCGAATATGGGAACTGGGCGATGCCGGCCGAGCCCGTGATGCCGAGGTTCCAGTGCTCCCAGTAGCCGTTGCCGGAGGTGGAGCCATACCACTCGTCGTGCTTCCAGGGCGCCTTCAGGATGTTCGTGCTGCCGGCATTGGAGGAGTAGGCGAGAGCCATCGTGATGCCGACCTCGGTCACCTGGGTGAACCGGGTCGAGCCCATGATGCCCGCCGTGCTTCCGGGCGCGACGCGCAGCGCGAGATGCTGGCGGCCGCCGCCGACGTCGGACGTCTCGCCGTGGCCGCCGGAGAGGGTCAGGGACGAGACCTCGGCGCGGTAGTCACCGGTGCGCTGGACGTCGAGGAGGGCGTTCGAGTTGGTGCCCGGACCCCAGCAGTCGGCGCCCCGACCGTCCACGAGGTTGCCCTGGGTCGTGCTGCAGTACTCGCGCATGCCCGTGCAGTCGGGGTAGCCGCAGGCCGGGGCGATGCGCGGGGTCGGATCCGACGAGCGGAACAGGGAGCCGCTGCCGCCGTTGCCGTAGAGCGATCCCCAGCGGCTCTGGTCCCCGCGGTTGCCCGAGCCGCTCGCGGTGGCGGCCCAGTCGGCGGAGGTGTTCTCGTAGAAGTCCTTCGACTCGAAGTCCTCGCAGAGCAGGAGCTTCGTGTCCGAGACCGTGTCGCAGTAGCAGTCCACGCCATCCGTACAGGTCGCGGCCGAGGCCATGGACGCCCCGGTCAGCCCGGTCCCGGAGAGGAGAAGGGCCAGACCGAGCTGCGTGAACGTTGCGGAAAGCCGTAGATGGATCATTTCTCCCCCGAGATGTTGGGCTGCTCGACCCGGCGAGCAGAATCATCGTGGATCATTTCGGCCCATCCGGCTCCCTCGGTCGTGATCGGTCGCACCGTTCCCCGAATTACGCGCTTTCCACGAAGCCTGTGATTTTCCGGGCGCCCGCCCGCCTCACGGTCGTCCTTCGATGCCTTTTGACCCCAGCCTTGCGGCCCCGGCCATCGCGCCCGGACGACCCGCCTCGGAGAGAGAGCGCTCGCCGCCGCCCGAACTGCCTTCGCCGCTCCGCCCCGGCTCAATCCGCCGGATGCGCGGGACGATGCAGCACCAACCTCGCGAGAGCTTTCGACACCATGGCCCGCTTCTCTTCCTCCCGACGACTCATCCGTTGCCGCCGAGCTGCGCAAGGGGACCCCATCGGTCGGTTAGTCTATCTCAATCGCGCATCCTTCCGATCGGGCCCGATCGGAAGGATGGGCAGCATCGGGGAAGTTCGCCTGCAGATCGGAGTCGACCTGACGGGACGCAAGCGGGCATGTGGAGCGGCGGCGGGCCCTCGAGCGTGAAGCTGCGCGTCCTTCACTGCGCGTCGGGCGACGGCTGGGGCGGCGCCGAGCGGGTCATCGAAACCCTCGTTTCGGCGACCCGGACGGCCTGCGACGTCCGCGCGGTGCTGCTGAACGAAGGCCGACTGGCCGAGGTGCTGCGGGGCCTGGACGTCCCCGTCACGGTGATTCCCGAGGCCGGGCGATCGTTCGCATCCCTGCTTCGCGCGGTCGCCGACGAGCTGCGGCGCTCGCCCTGCGACGTGATCCACTGCCATCGCTACAAGGAGCTGCTGCTCGCCACGCTCACGGCGCCCCTCCACCGGCGGCCGATCGTGGTCACGATCCACGGCCTCGAGCCCAGCCATCAGCTCACGCCGAGCCAGATCGTGCGGATCTGGGGCAGTCTGCTCCTCGCCCGCGCGTTCGGCGTCGGATTCGCCTCCGTCTCCCGAGAACTCGCCGATCGGCTGGCCCGCTGGCCGCTCTCCGTCCGGGCCACCGAGATCCCGAACCCGATGCCGACGGTCGGGAGCGGGGCGGGGCTGCCTGATCTGCGGAGCCGCTTCGGCTGGCCCCCGGAGCGACCGCTCGTCGGCTTCATCGGCCGACTCGAGACCGTCAAGGGACCGGATCTCTTCCTCGAGATCGCGCGGCGCGGATCGCCGCGCTTCGGCTGGGTCGTCGTCGGCTCCGGCTCGATGGAGAAGGAGCTCGAGCAGCGCTGCCGGGCCGAGGGGCTCGGCGAGCGGGTCGGCTTTCTCGGGGCCGTCCCCGAGGCGGCGCCCCTTCTCCGACAGCTCGACGCGCTCGCGATGACCTCGCGCCACGAGGGGACGCCGATGGCGCTGCTCGAGGCGGCCGCCTGCGAGGTCCCTGTGATCGCGTTCGCTGTCGGTGGCATTCCGGCCCTGCTCGATCGCGCACCCCGGGCCTGGTGCGTCGCACCCGGGGATCTCGACGCCTTTGCCCGCGCCCTCGACGGGCTGCTCGAGGATCCCTCGGCATCGCGGCGCGCGGCCGCGGCCTGGGCGGAGTCGATCCGGCCGCGGTATGCGCAGAGCGCGGTGCGCGACGCCTATCTCGCGCTCTACGCCCGCGGACTCGGCGGCTCCCACTCGGCCGGCTCCCTGGCCGTGCAGGGCGACCATCCGGGAGCACCGAGGTGACGAGCTGGGTCGACCGGATCGCCGCATCGATCTCGGCCACCGGCCTCCCGGCCGCGCTGCCCCGACGTGGCCCGATGATCGTGATGTACCACGGCATCGGGGGCCGCGACGGCATCGCGCCCGAGGCGTTCGCGGCCCAGCTCGCACTCCTGTGCGCGAGAAGGCGGGTCGTCCCGCTCGCCGAGCTGGCCGACCGGATCGAGGATCCCGCCGCCGTCGATCTCGCCGCCATCACCTTCGACGACGGCTACGTCGACTTCGCGGAGCTGGCGACGCCGATCCTGGCCTCGGCGGGCCTCCACGCGACGCTCTTCGTGCCGGCCGGGCGCGTCGGGGGCTCGAACGAGTGGGACGCGGGTCAGCGGGAGCCGCGGCCGATCCTCGATGGCGACGGCCTGCGACGACTCGATCCGGCGCGCGTCGAGATCGGCGGTCACGGATTCAGTCATCGTCGGATCGTGGGGCTCGATCGCGGGACGCTCGAGCAGGAGACAATCGGATGCCGACGGGAGCTCGAGCGACTGCTGGAGCGGCCGGTGCGGCTCTTTGCCTATCCGTTCGGCCAACGAGGCGATTTCGATCGGGCCGCCGAGCGGGCGGTGGCGGATGCGGGCTTCGTGCTCGCCTGCTCGACCTGCTTCGGCCGCAGCAGCCGAGAGCGCGAGCGCTTTCGACTGCGCCGCGTCGGCATCGAGCCCGGGGACGATCTCCGGGTCGTCGCCGCGAAGCTCGACGGGGCCTACGACTGGGTCGCGTGGAAGGAGCGTGGGGGGCATGCGTTGCGGCGCGCGAAGGGAGCCCTTGCGGCGAAGTGAAGCGGATGGAAACCCGGAAGGATCGGACGTGAAAATCAAGCTCCTCGTGCTGGCTCCTCTCGATCTCGATCTCGATCGTCCTGGTCGAGGCGGCGCTGCGCCTGCTCTACGAAGTCCCGCCGGACTGGGAGGAGCCGCAGACGCAGCACCTCCTCGATCCCCAGCTCGGCTGCGATCCTTCCGCAGAACGATCGATCCTTCACGATCGACGCACCGGTCGCGACCAACGCCCTCGGCCTGCGCGACGACGAGATGCCGATCGCGAAGCCGCCGGGGGAGACGCGCATCCTCGCCCTCGGCGATTCGTTCACCTTCGCCCTCGGCGTGCGCTTCGAGGATCTCTACGTCCAGCGCCTCGAACGCCAGCTGAACGCCGAGGAGCCGGGGCGGCGATTCCAGGTCATCAACGCCGGGGTCGCCGGCTACAACACGACCCAGGAGCTCGTCTTCCTGCGCGCCGACGGTCTGCGCTACGAGCCTGATCTCGTCACGATCGGCTTCTACTGGAACGACCTGCTCGGCAACGACAAGCCGCTCCCGGCGATCGATGGCCCGATCCGCCGAGACCAGGCGCGCGAGAGCGAGTCGGGCGATGCGGGCCACCTGCTGCCGGCGTTCATCCGGAACCGGCTGCGGCGGAGCCTCGTCCTCTATCTCGGCGTCACCCGTGTGAAGAACGTGATCGCCGCCCTGGGCCAGCCCGAGAACGAGCTCGTCGGCATCCAGCGGGACATCCTCGAGGGCGATGCCGAAGCCCTCGCGCGGTACTGGAGAGCGACCGGTGCACGCCTCCGCGAGCTCGCCGCGACGGCCACCGACCGCGGCATCCCCGTGCTGCTCGTTTCGTTCCCGATGGAGAACCAGGTCCGCCAGACCGATCCGTCGCCCGTCTACGCCGAGGCCCTGCGCGCCGAGTGGGCGCCGACCGGCCTGCCTCTGATCGAGCTCGAGGCGGCCTATCGAAATTCACTCGACGCGGGCGAGAATCCGTATCTGCCCTACGACCTCCATCCGGGGCCGATCGGCATGCAGATCGCCGCCGATGCGATCGAGTCCGAGATCCGCCGCCAGGGCTGGCTCGGCCTGTCGCGCTGAGCCGGGCCTCGGTGACTGGGGCCGCACGCGACCGGCCCTTCCCGGTGCCTGAAATGCAGACGACCGGCGGACCCGAAGGCTCGCCGGTCGTCGCCGGTCACGGGGCTCGAGGAGGACCGGCTGCTCAGTTCACCGGCACGATCTCGATCAGGATCGGCGGAGCCAGTGGCGTCGTGCTGGGTGCCGGCGCCGGCAGCGAGCTCGTCAGCGCCTGGAGCGTGAAGCCGTCCCAGAACTTCGTCCCGGCTCCGGTCGCCCAGACGCCGAAGGTGCCGGCGGTCGGGCGTGCCGCGTGGGTGTCGTCGCAGACGATCTGGGGCGAGGTCGGCTCGGTCCCGCCGAGGGTCCAGACCTTGGCCTGGATGCGGTTGCGATCCGAGAGGGTCTCGACCGCGACCTCGAAGGCGTAGGAGCCCCCCGCTGCGGGCAGGTAGCCCGAATCCGGCAGCGAGCAGGTCATGGGATGCCGCGCGCTCATCTTGAACGTCTCGCCGGGCTGGCGGCCGAGGCGGTAGTAGGCGTCCGTCGTCGGGTAGCCGCTGTAGAAGGTGACGCCGATGCCGCCGCTCGCGCTGCCGAGGCTCATGCCGCCGCGCAGCTTGTAGCTCCGCGTCGTCGTGGGCGCCGGCGACGCCATGTGGGAGTGGATGTCCGACCGGGTCGAGGCGGTCGTGAAGGATCCACCGAGGGACGTCGAAGCGATCGAGAAGAGACTGTCGTCGACGGCCAGGCTGAAGGCGGCGCCGGTATCGACCCAGCCCGGAACGACCGTGCCGCTCGCGAGGCCGTCGAAGTTGAAGGTCGGCGTCGTGTTTCCGGTTCCGCCGGTGCTGCCGGTTCCGCCCGTGCCGCCCGACGTCGGGGGAGGGGGAGCGGCGCGATAGCGCTCGGCCGAGTTCGGGCTGATCTCGCCCGTCGTGCCGACCGCGCGCACGACGATGTACACGTTCGCGGTGTCGCCGACGGTGAGCGAGCCCTGATAGACGCCCGAGGCGTTCGGCGTCGGCTTGCCGAGGCTGACCGGCGATCCGTAGACGCCGGTCGACGTTCCGTAGAGGGCCTCGAAACGCTGGACCGCTGCGGCGTCGGGATGGGTCCACTGCAGGACCTCCTGACGCGCCTGCGCATCGGTCGCTCCCAGCAGCAGCCAGCCCAGCGCGACGGCGATCCTCCGGCCCAGGTCCTTCGACTTCTCAGTCCCCATCATGCCTCGGCTCCTCAACGGCCTCATGGACGCATTCGCAGACGACACCGGGTCCGATGCCTACGAACCGCGGTCGACGATCGGAAAGCTCTTCGGCGCCGGGTGGACGCGTGATCGTGACCCCACTCACCCGCCCCACGCTTTCCGGCCGGCGGACACCGTTGCGCCCGGACCTCCGCTTCGCGCGCAGGCAACCGAACGGCAAGCGTACCCGGACCCGGGTCCGGGTTCGAGGCATCGGCGCGCGGTCGGGACGGGACGGGCAGGGCGCCCCTCCGATCGGGCGCACGCAGCTGGCGGATCAGAGGCCGAGCCAGAGGCGCAGCTCGCGCAGGAAGGGCCGTGGATCGTCACCGCGCAGCACCTCGAGGCGCGAGCCATCGGCGAAGCTCCGCAGGAAGTCGAGCACGACGGCGCTGCGGCTGCGCCCCGTCGCTTCACGCATCTCGGGGCGCTTGAGCGCGATCAGCAGGTGGTCGAGGTCGCCGAGCAGCCAGCGCGTCCGCACGCCGAGCTTCGCCCGGGGCGGCTCGATCGGGAGGCCGGCGTGCATGCGCCAGAGCAGCCCGGGGAAGTCGATGCCGGCGTCGATCGCGAGCTGGAGCGAGCCCCAGAGCCGCGGATTGATCTCCATCAGCGCGGGCTCTTCGCCGGGTGGACACCGGAACTCGATCATCGCGACGCCGTCGAGGCCGACCCGGGCGATGAGCGCCTGGCTCGCGGCGAGCAGCTTCGGGTCCGGCTCGACCGACTCGCGCACGACGCTGACTCCGCCGCTCGGCGGCTTCTCGCGCAAGCGGCGATGGGCGAAGGCCGCGAGGCAGGTGCCGCCGCGGGCCAGCAGGAAGATGCCCTCGCCGTGGCCCGGCAGGAACTCCTGGACGAGCAGGCCCTCTGCGAAGCCCGGATCGCGCACCGCCCGGAGGAGCTCCGAGTCGTCGCGCACGAGGACCACCGCCCCGGACGCCCAGCCCGCGCCCGCGCGGAATCGGGAGCGGCGCGCCTTGAGGATCGCGGGATAGGCGAATCCGTCGGGGAGCGCCGTCAGCGAGGCGGGCGCTTCGACGAGCACGCTCTTCGGGACCCGGATGCCGACCTCCCGCGCGAGCTCGAGCAGGGCGTATTTGTCCGTCGCCATGGCATACGACGCGTGCGTCGGCGCCAGGCACGGAAGGCGCCGATCGAGTCCCGCCGCGTAGATCGCGCCGAGGGAGAGCTCGGTGATCGGGAGGATCCGGTCGAAGCGCTCCGACCGGAACAGCGCCTCGAGCGCGCTGGCCCAGGCGTCGGGGGCGCGCTCGGCGTGGGGCAGTACGTGCTCGGCCCGCACGAAGCGCGATGCGCTCGCGAGCTCCCGGGGCCGGGCGCTCGTGGTGTGGATCTCGTGGCCGGCGCGGCCGAGCGAGCGAACGGCGGCGAGGGCCGCGCGCGTCTCCGCGTCGGTGACGAGGATCCGCTCCGTTCGAGAGCCACCGGCAGGCGCGGGATTCATCGCTGGCCCTGGTCCCCGTCAGGCGACGCGGACGGTGTCGAGCTTCAAGCGCTCGTGGAGCCCGTCGAGCACGTCGCGCAGGGATCCGAAGCGGAAGCGCCGGAGGAGCGACGCGAGGCGTCCCTCGGTCTGGCCGAGATTGAAATAGTGGTTGATGCGGACCCGCAGCCCCGCGGCGAGGCGGGGCTGACCCGGATCGATCTCCCAGGGATGCACGTAGAGCACCACCGGCTCGCCCCGACGCGTCAGATGATCGAGCCCCAGCCGGAAGACGAGGGGCGGGAAGAAGCGGAGATAGGCGCCGCCCGCCAGCGGCAGATTCACCCGCCCGAGCGGCAGCGTCGTCATCGGGAACTCCCGGATCGAGCGCCCGCCCGCGAGCTGGATCACGACTGGAGTGCGCGAGAAGTCGGGGATCCCGTAGCGCGGATGCCGGGTCGGGAAGATCGAGGAGTCGTACTCGAAGCCCTCGTCGGCGAGCACGTCGAGGGCCCAGAGCGAGCGGCGGGTGATCGAATAGCTCGGGGCGCGGTAGCCGACCGGACGCACACCCGCGGCATCCTCGATCGCCTTCCGCGCGCGGACGAGGTCGGCGCGGAACTCGTCGGGGGAGAGGTCGTAGACGAGGCGGTGGTCGTAGCCGTGGCAGGCGATCTCGTGGCCGCGCTCGGCGATCGTGCGGATCAGCGCGGGCTCGCGCTCGGCGACCCAGCCCAGGATGAAGAAGGTGGCCCGGCTGCCCGTCTCGTCGAAGCGATCGAGCAGGCGATGGGTCTGGGACTCGACCCGGCGCGGCAATCCGTCCCAGTCGGTGCGGGCGAGGATCCGGTCGAAGTTCGAGACCTGGAAGTACTCCTCCAGGTCGACCGAGAGCGCGTGGGTCGAGGGTTCGATGGGGGCTTTCAAGCAATCCTCACTGCGCGGCGACCCGGCTCTCGTCCCGATCGTACCAGCGGCCCGCCGTCCGCCGCTGCGGTCCGCGTCGGGCCGGCCGGGACGACCACGCGGCGCGGCCGGGGCCGCGTCTCCAATCGACCCGGTGGGTGGCCCGATCAAGGCCAAACGGGGCGCTGCACGGGGCGTGCCGCCCCCCTGCGCGGTCGCGTCCGTGCGCCTCGGCTTCGCGGGGCCCGGCAATCCGGAAGCTCGGCGGCACCTCTGCGGCATCCGCGGCAACCCAGTGGGCTAGCATGGGCCCGGACGCGGAGGGAAGCGCGGATCACGCGCGGTTTCCCGACCCATTCCCGTGAGCGGGGTCACCCACTCGCGAGTGGGATTCGTCTGCGGAACGCGGCCGGGCCTGCCGATCGGGGGTGATCGGCCGGAGACGGGCCGCGATCTGCTCGGGACCGGCCCGATGCGGCCCGGTTCGAAGCGAGGATCTTCAATGGGCGAGTTGGCGGAGGCCCTGCGGCGCGCGAACGACGAGGCGGCCCACAAGGAGCGCGCGGCGCGCTCCGGGGAACGCAGTGAGTCGTCGGCGCGCACCCTCTCCCTCGACGAGGTCCTCGGTCGCCGCGAAGCGCCCACCGGCCCGTCCGAACAACGGGCCGCGGACGCGGGCGACGAGCCGGTCTCGCCGTCGCAGGCCACCCCGGCCCGTCCGGCCCGCTCCACCGAGCCGGCCGGCCAGCGCAAGGAGGTCCAGCAGCCCACGATCCGCGCCGTCGCCCGAGAGGCCGGGGCCGCCCGGGCCGAGCGGATCTCCCTGCTCGATGACTCGACGATCGGCGCCGCGTGCGCGCGCCGCATCGCCCAGAAGCTGAAGCGCCGCGCCGCGCCGCGCAACATCCGTTCGATCGTCATCACGAGCTCGCTGCGCGGCGAGGGCAAGACGACCACCGCCTGCAACATCGCGATCGCCCTGACCCGTCTCGACCGCAGCGAATCGGTCGTGCTCGTCGACCTCGACCTGCGAAGACCGAGCGTGGCGAAGAGCCTCGGCCTGCAGCCGGTGCACACGGTCAACGAGGTGCTCGACCGGCGCGCCTCCCTCGACGACGCCCTGCTGGTCACCGACGTCCCCGGCCTCTCCGTCCTCGCGACCGACCGGGGGACCTCGTCGCCCGAGCCGCTGCTCGCCAGTCAGAATCTCCGCAGCCTGATCGAGCAGCTCGAGCGACGATTCTCGCGGGTGATCATCGACTCCCCGCCGGCGCTGGTCGTCGCGGACGCCTCGAGCGCGATCGATGCGGCGGATGCCTACGTCTTCGTCGCGAAGGCCGGCAGTACGCCCACGAAGAGCATCAAGGGGGCGCTCGAGCACCTGCCGCGGGAGAAGATGCTCGGCAGCGTGCTCAACCATGCCCACGACGCGAAGGCCATGCCGACCGAGTACTACTACTACGGCGAGAAGGACGCGAACGCGATGCCCGGGGCTCCCGATGCGCCGGCGGACGAGGTCGCGCGATGAGCCAGTCGATGTCTCCCTTCGGAGCCGAGAGCGACGAGGAGAAGGGCCCTTCGATTCCGGCCCAGCTGCGCGATCCGGTCGGCGTGCTGCGACGCGGCTACCGATGGGGCGTGATCGCGTTCGTGGCGCTCGTCGTGCCGGCCGTACTCGCCGCCCAGCTCGTCCCGCTTCGCTACGAGTCCTCGGCGGCGATGATGCTGACGGCGAAGGCGATTCCCGATCAGTTCGTCCCCTCCGTGATCGTCCAGACCCCGGCCCAGCAGTTCAAGGAGATCCGCAGCCGCGTCTTCACGCGCAAAGGTCTGCAGGCGATCGCCGAGGCCGAAGCCAGGGAGACCGGAGCGGATCAGGACGAGATCCCGTCGATCCTGGCCGCCCTGCGCAACGACCTCGTGATCGAGGAGAGCGCGATCCGGGGCGCTGCCGACAGCGAGTCCCTCGCCATCCGGCTCGTGCTCGCCGGAAAACAGCCCGAGCGCGCGGCCTCCCTCGTGAACCGGGTTTCGAGCGCGCTCATCGACGAGTACCTCGGGTACCGAGGGGACCAGTCCCAGGTCACCCTCGACTTCATGCGGAAGGAGTTCGAGCGCTCCGACGAGGCGCTCCGGGAGCACCAGCGCAAGCTCGCGTTGTTCCGGGAGCAGTACCGGGGCTCGCTGCCCGAGGAGCAGACGGCGACCCTCGGGCGCCTCGAGCGCCTCGAGACCCAGCGCGGATCGATCGTGCTCGAGATCAACGATCTGCGCGAGCAGGCGCGCGACTCCGGCCCGATCTCCGTGGGCGGCGGCTCGAAGGAGCCGAGCCTGCGCGAGCAGCTCGAGGCCGAGCTCGCCCAGCTGCTCGTGCTCTACACCGAGGACCATCCCCAGGTCCAATCCGTGCGCCGTCGCCTGGCCTCCATCGAGGACGAAGACGCGAGCCAGGATCCGCTGCTCGTGGCGAAGCGCGAGAGCATCTCGCAGCGCCGGGCCCGCCTCGACCGCGAGATCGCCTCGCGCGTGGCGCGGCTGAACGAGATCGATGCCGAGGTCCGGGAGCTCGAGGGCAAGCTCGGTCAGACCTCGGACATCACCGACGACTTCCGCGCGCTCGAACGCGAGGAGGTGATCCTCCAGGAGGCGTACGGCCAGAACCTGCGCAAGCTGAAGAGCGTCGAGCTCTCGCGCAGCATGGAGACCGCGCAAAAGGGTGCCCAGCTCGTCCGGGTCGAGTCGGCGGTCCCGGCCACGAGCCCGATCATTCCGCGCTTCGTCTTCGTGGGGGCGGCGATCGTCGTCGCGATCGCCCTGAGCGCCGTGTTCGTCGTGCTCCACGAGCTCATCCATCCGGTCGTGATCGACTCGAAGCACCTCGAGGACCTGACCTCGGCGCCGATGCTGGGCTCGCTGCCGCCGATCCTCTGAAGACCGGTGCGGCCCGGCCGGACGGCGGCCGGCCGGCGATCCGACCGGCGTCACCTCCCGCTCAGCGTTCGATGATCCAGTCGCGGACCTGCTCGGCGACGCGGACGGCGCACGCCTCCGACAGGTGACCGTCGTCGGCGTAGCTGCGGGGATCGCGCCCGTCGCAGGCCTCGGCCGTGACCAGGACCTCGATGCCGCGGGCGACGAGCGCGTCGCGGACGAAGCGGCTCGCCTCGGGCGCGACCGCGAGGGTGTCGATCAGCAGGACGAGCGGCCGTCTCCCGTCGACCCGCGCCTGCTCGCCGAATCGCCCGAGCAGCTCGATCAGCAGGGCCACCGACTCGCTCGTCCCGGGCCGCGCGAGGCTCGCGAGCACGGGCGCCTCGATCGCACGATGGCGTCGGATCGCCCAGGCCGACTTCAGCATCCGGGCGAGCGCCAGCTCGTCGAGCCAGCTCTCGTCGTAGATCGCCGCCGAATAGAAGGCGTCGTGGCGGGCGAGGGCGTCGACGTGGGCCGCCCAGAGCGCGGGATCCCGGAGCGCCCGCTCGAACTCTTCGAAGCGCCGCAGCGGCGGATCGGCCTGGGCGAGCTTCCCGTCCTCGAGCCAATAGCGCGGGAAGGTGTAGGGGGAGGGCTCGACGACCGAGACCGTCGAGCGCGTCATCGCCTGGAGCCCCGGCAGCATCTCGAGCACGACGCCGAGCACGACGGCGTCGGCCTCGTGCTGCGTGCGGTCCTCGAGGAAGCAGGCGTAGGCGTGGCTCGCCGGTGCGACGGGGCCGAAGATCATCCGCACGCCGATCGACGGATCGAGACGGCCGACCTGGCTCGCGATCTGGCGGGTGAAGGAGTTGCCGTAGAAGGCCGCGAGGCGCGGGGCTTCCGGCGTCGGTCGGGCCGGAAGGTCGCTCCAGCGGGCGGGCTCGATCCATCCGGCCTCGATCATCGCCTTTTGATTGGGCTCCTCGCTCGACCAGGCGGCGCGGAGGCGCCGGACGGTCGACTCGCCGCGTTCGAGATAGGCGACGAGCGGACGCCCGATCGCGCTCGTCCGGAGCGCCTCGACGCGGACGAGCAGCTGACAGCCGACCTCGATCGTCGCGAGCCAGACGAGCGTCCAGCCCAACGCGATCGCCAGGGAGGCCGGCGTCGTCGCGGCGCGTCCGGCGCCGGCGCCCTCAGAACTGGAAGTAGACGAATTCACTTGGTGCATTCGAGAGGCCCATGACCAGCAGCCAGGCGATCGCCGCGTAGAGGAGCCCGCGACGCGCGGGCCCCCAGCTCCGGTAGAAGCAGGAGTCGACCTTCGCATACTGGAGCCAGTCCATCAGCAGGAGGACGGGCAGGGCGAGGATCGTGGCGAGCGGCGGACGATCGAGGCCGAGGCTGATCGTGAAGGGATCCGTCAGCTGGGCGACGGTGAAGTCGACGCACTGCGCGAGGGAGCGCGCGCGGAACAGCATCCAGCCGTAGCAGGTCAGCACGAAGAATCCCGCGATCTTGATCGGGAGCAGCCAGCGGGCGGCCGAGGCCCGATGCCATTCGCAGAGCGCCCGATGCCCCACCAGCAGGAGCCCCTGATAGGCCCCCCAGAACACGTAGTTCCAGGCCGCGCCGTGCCAGAGCCCGCCGAGCACCATCGTCCACATCAGGTTCCGATAGGTCGCGAACCGCCCGCCGCGATTGCCGCCCAGGGAGATGTAGAGGTAGTCGCGCAGCCAGCTCGAGAGCGAGATGTGCCAGCGGCGCCAGAACTCCTGCGGATCCTTCGAGAAGTAGGGGGAGCGGAAGTTCTCGATCAGATCGATGCCCAGCATCTTCGAGGACCCACGGGCGATGTCGGTGTAGCCCGAGAAGTCGCAGTAGATCTGGAACGCGAAGCAGATGCTCCCGAGCCAGACGTCCCCGCCCGAGGCGTGCGCCCCCTCCCGGAAGATCGCGTCGACGGACGGGGCCAGGCCGTCCGCGACGACGACCTTCTTGAACAGCCCGACGAGGATCAGGAAGGCGCCGCGTCCGAGCTCGTAGAAGGAGAAGCTCCGAGGCGAGAGGACGAGGGGGAGCAGGTTGTGGGCCCGCTCGATGGGCCCCGCGACGAGCTGCGGGAAGAAGGCGATGAAGAGGGCGAAGTCGGAGAAGCGTCGGGCAGGCGGGATCTCTCGGCGATAGACGTCGATCGTGTAGCCGAGCGCCTGGAACGTGAAGAACGAGATGCCGACCGGCAGCACGATCTCGATCAGGGGCCAGCCGGCCTCGATGCCGAGCGAAGAGAGCAGCAGCCGCAGGGAGTCCCCGAAGAAGCCGAAGTACTTGAAGACGCCGAGCAGGCCGAGATTCGCGGCGACGGAGATCGTCACGAGCCGCTTGCGCGCCGCCGCGTCGTCCGTCCGGTCGAGGGCCAGGCCGATCCACCATGCGAGCGCCGAGGAACTCAGCATCAGGGACAGGAATCGCCAGTCCCACGAGCCGTAGAAGAAGTAGCTCGCCGCCAACAGGAAGAGGTTCTGGCCTCGGTGGGAGAGCAGCCAGTAGACCGCGAAGACGAGGCCGAAGAAGATCGCGTACTCGATGGAGTTGAACGCCAACCGTCGAGTCTCCTCGCGAGCTCAGTTCGAGAAGTAGCGGCGGATCCGGGCCCCGACGGCGCTCGCGACGGGGACGGGGAGACGCGTCCAGAGGGCCGAGAGGCGCTTCACGATCGGATTGCCGGTCCCGGCCTGCTGGACGCTCGCCCGCCCGTCCGGAGCGAGCGTGCGCCAGCAGAGAGGCTCTTCGTTCGCCCCCCAGCCCTTCTTGAAACGATAGGTGCCGCCGTCGATGGGAGAACGACCGAAATCGAGCTCCGCGGCCCCGCTCGCGACGGCCCAGCGAATGGCCTCCCAGTAGATCTGGTTGTTGGGGCAGCGATTGCGCTCGGCGCGCAGGGTCGAAGCCCAGGGCACGTAGACCCGGCGACCGAATCGGATCGCGACGAGTCCTCCGACCGGGCGGCCGGCGTGCTCCGTGACGACGAAGCGCAGGCGCTCGCCGAATCGGTGCACGAGGGATTCGAAGAAGGCGGGGGCGTGGGGGGGCGACCCGAGGTCGCGCATGTTGATCCGGTAGGGCAGCAGGAAGGCGTCGCGCAGTGCGCCGGCATCCCCGGTCCGCAGCACCAGCCCCTCCCGCTCGGCCTTGCGGCACTGATTGCGGACCTTCGCGGAGAGCGCACTCCACTGGGACTCCTCGCTCGTCTTGAGCGGCAGCACCAGATTGACCCGGTCCATGGCGAGCGCCGGATCGGGCGACTCGCTCGGCGGGGAGAAGCCGCGCAGCTCGAGGCCGGAGAAGCCCCCCTCGGCGACGAGGGCGAGCGCGCGGTCGCGGAGCGCGGCCTCGGCCTCGGCGTCCCGTGCGAGGATCCCTGCGGAGTCGAGGAAGGGCAGGGAGACGAGTCGGGGCCGACCACCCGGGCGGGATCGGAAGGCGACCATCGGCAGCAGGCCGACCAGGTCTCCCTCGCGGGAACGCACCCCGAGGTAGCGCGGCGCGAGTCCGTAGGCGGACGCCAGGACGTCGGCCCAGGCCGAGGCATGCCCGAGGCGACCATCGGGATGGGTCTCCGCGAACCGGTCCCATTCCTCTCCCGGGCGCTCGACGAGCTCGACTCTCATGCGCTCATCCTATCGGACGGCCCGACGGTCACCGGAGTGCCGAGTTCGGCCCAAAGAACGACGTGTCATTCCACCCCCGGTCACCGGTCCGGGCCCGGATCCGAGGAGTTTCGCTCAGGAGGACCCGGGGACGCGCCGATGGGGACCTGCGTCCAGCCTTCCTGCTGGCCGCCCGGGAATTGCACGATTCTTTCGTGTGATCGGGGACACAAGGGAAGACCTGAGCTGCTACCGTTCGCGGCGACGCGATTGGGCCCCGATCCAGCGCCACCGAATCGATTCCTCGGGCACAGACATCCTCGAAGGCCCCCGCACGAACGTCAGAAGTTCGACAGGGGTGCTCTCCACGAGGCAGGCCGAAACGATGTATTACCTGAACGGCGTCTATTCGCCCCGATCGATCTGTGCCGCGGTCGTCGACGGTGCGTGCGTGCTCGCCGCATTCGCGATCACCTGGTCGGTGGCCCACCCGCCCGTGACGCCGGCCCACTACCTGCTCGCTGCCGGTCTGACCGTGGTCCTGACGCTCGGCGCACTCTTCTTCAACGAGGCCTACCGCCCCGAGACGCTGGGCGATGGGCAGCGAACCCTGATCTCGATCCTCGTCACGATGGGCATGGGCCTGGCGGGTGCGCTGCTCTGCTATTTCGCGGTGCCGCTCCCGGATGGCGTGACGCCGGTGATGGCGTCGATCGCCTCGATCCTGTTTCCGCTCCTCGTGGTCGCACGCATGTTCCTGCGCCTTTCGCTGGGCACGCGGCTGCTCACCATCAACGTCGTCGTGATCGGCGCGACCGACCTCGGGCTCCGCGTCGCGCGGATGCTCCAGGAGCGGAGCGATACCGGCATCCGGATGCTGGGCTTCCTGACCGACGACCGCGCGCTCCACCAGCACGGCGCGAGCTATGCGGGCTTTCGCGTGCTCGGGCGGCCCCACGAGCTCGAGAAGGTCCTGCTCGACTGGGAGGTCGACCACATCGTGGTCGCCTCGAAGGACCGCCACGAGCATTTCCCGGCCGACACGCTGATGCTGGCGAAGACCCGCGGCGTCCACGTCGAATCGGGGCTGTCGTTCCTCGAGCGGCTCTCCGGCCGCGTCCACATGCGGGACCTGCGATCGAGCTATCTGATCTTCGGGCCGGGGTTCTCCTGCGGCCCGACCTACCGGATCACGCGCCGGGCGCTCGACGTCGTCGGCGCGACCGCGCTGCTCCTCCTCGCCGCTCCGGTCCTCGCGCTGACGGCGCTCGCCATCAAGCTCGACTCGCCCGGACCGGTGCTCTTCCGGCAGCGTCGTCTCGGCAAGGACGACAAGCCGTTCATGATGAACAAGCTCCGCTCGATGTGCGAGAACGCGGAGTCGAAGTCCGGGGCCGTCTTCGCCTCGAAGAACGACGACCGCATCACGCGTGTGGGTTATTTCATCCGGCGGACCCGCCTCGACGAGCTGCCGCAGCTCTGGAACGTGCTCGTGGGCGACATGAGCCTGGTCGGTCCGCGCGCCGAGCGCCCGGAGTTCGCCGAGACGCTCCACGAGATCTATCCGTACTACGCCCTCCGCACGACCGTCCGGCCCGGGGTGACGGGCTGGGCCCAGACGCGATACGGCTATGTCAACAGCGTCGAAGGGTATGAGGAGAAGCTCGCCCTCGACCTGTACTATCTGAAGTACCGCAGCCTCTTCCTCGACCTCGTCATTCTCGCCCAGACCGTGAAGACCGTGCTTCACTTCCGCGGCATGTAGGCCGCTGCAGTCCCACGAGGCGCACGCAGCGACCCACAGGCAGCGAGGAGAGGGCGACGGGACGGCCGACGGCCGGCCCGGTCGACGAAGCCAATTGACTCGATCGAACGAGACGCCCGAGCCGTTCTTCCGCTCTGCGCCCTCGGCCGCGGCCGATCGGCTGCTGCTGCTGAGCACCCACTTTCCGCCCGGCCAGGCGGCGGGTGCCCGGCGCTGGGAGAAGCTGGCCCACTTCGCCGCCGAGCGCGGATTCGGTCTCGACGTCGTCACGCTCGATCCGCAGGACCTCGACGCCCGGGACACGAGCCGGCTCGACGGCCTGCCGGCGGGCGTCCGGGTCTTCGGTGTCCGCGCCCGTACCCATTTCATCTCCCGCCCCATCGACGGTCTCTCGAAGCTCGCTCGACGACTCCGCGAGGGGCTGCGCCGACGCCACCCGAGCCCGGCCGCGAACGGCGCCGCGACGACCGCTCCGGTCGGAGCCGCACTCGCGGGAGAGGACTGGCCGCGCCGCGAGGACATCCTTCGGGCGGGCTACGGGCCTTCGACCTGGCGCCCCGCGCTCCATGCGCTGCTCGAGATCGCGAACGATGCGGCCTGGGCCCAGGCCGCCGCGGACGTCGCGTCCCGCTGCTTCGATCGAAGCGTCCACCGCGCCATCGTCTCCTGCGGCCCGCCCCACATGATCCACTTCGCCGCCCGGGGACTCGCCCGACACTTCGGTGTGCCCCTCGTGGTCGACCTCCGCGACGCCTGGAGCGAGCGCGAGCGGCTGCACGCGAGCTTCGCGTCCGCGCTCTGGTTCCGCCTCTCTGCCTACTTCGAGGCCCGCGCCTTCGAGCAGGCCTCCCTGATCGTGATGAACACGCCGGCCGCCGCGCAGCTCATGGCCCGGGTCCATCCGCGGCTCGCGCCCCGGATCCTGTCGGTGACCAACGGCTACGACGCGGAGGAGGGGCTCGTGGCCGACTTCGGCCCCGCCTTCGTGATCGCCTACGCCGGCTCGATCTACCTCGACCGCAGCCCGCGCAATCTCTTCCGAGCGATGAGCCAGGTCGCGCGCGAGCTCGACCTCGGCGCGGATGCGCTGCGGATCGAATTGATGGGCGCCTTCGAGGTCGACCCGATCCGGGCGATGGCCCGGGAGGAGGGCGTCGAGGATCGCCTCGTGCTGCATCCGCCGGGCAATCTGCGCGACGTGTCGAAGCTGCTCGCCCGGGCACCGATGCTCGTGAACCTGCCCCAGGACAGCGACCTCGCGATCCCGTCGAAGATCTTCGAGTACATCGTGCGACCTTCCTGGGTCCTCGCCCTGGCCATCCACGAGTCCGCCACCGGCCAGGTCCTCGCCGGGACCCGCGCCGACGTCGTCGCCCCGGACGACGTCGCCGGCATCGCGCGCGTGATCCGCGAGCGCTATCTCGCCTACCGAGCGGGGGAGCGGCCGAAGCCCATCGCGGACGATCCGCGCCTCGGCCGCGCGCATCAGGCCGGTCTGCTCTTCGACGCGATCGAAGGCTGCCTGGCTCGCGAGGGAACGCGACGAACATGAGCGACGCCATCGGAGTCGAGGGCAGGGCCGATCCACCGAGCCTCGCCGGCCTCTTCTCCGAATCCGTCCAGTCCGCCTCCGCGCCGATCGAAGACCATCTCGAGGCCCTGCTCCCCCTCGAGCGGGAAGGCATCGCGCAGGCGAGCACCGCGCGTCGACACGAGTTCGCCACCGGCCGCTGGCTCGCTCGCAGCCTGCTGCGCGCAAAGGGCGCCGGCGAAGTTCCGATCCCGCGCAATCCCGATCGCACCCCCGGCTGGCCCGCCGGCTGGGTCGGCTCGATCACCCACTCCGGGCACGCCTGCGCCGTCGCCGTGGCGCGGTCGGAGGTCTGCCGGGGGCTCGGCATCGACCTCGAGCCGGACCAGGCGGTGAAGCCGGGGCTCGAGCGGATGATCTGCTTCGGCGACGAGCTCGCCTGGATTGCCGCCGAAGGGGAGTCCGGTCTCGGGCGGCGCTGCCGCATGGTGTTCAGCGCGAAGGAGGCGGTCTACAAGACCTTCCATCCGCATACGCGCCGGGTCTGGCGCTTCGAGGAGGTCGCGCTCGAGATCGATCTCCTGCGCGAACGCTTCGAGGCCCGGCTTCCCCCCGATGCGGGACCGTCCACGATCTCGGGTCGCATCCTCTGCCGCGGAGGCTGGATCGTGTCGGGCGTGGAGTGGAGCGCGGCCGAGTCGAGCGGGGCGCTCCGCGCGTCCGCGAGCTAGGCGGTCGGGCCGGCCTGCGATTCCGGATCGGACGCGGGCCCCGGCGGATCGCTGCCTTCGCCCGCTCGCGCCAAGTCGGCGGCCCCGGCCCGATCGATCCGGGCCAGGATGAAGCGCGCGGCCTCGGCCAGATCCGCGAAGACCCCATCGGCCTCGGGCGCGGCCTCGGCGCTCACCGGCGTGCGCCCCGTGCGAACGAGCAGGCTCCCCAGACAGCCGGCCCGGCGACCGGCGAGGACGTCCCGGGGCTGGTCGCCGACCATCCACGACCGATCGAGGCGCAGGCCGTGCTCCCGCGCCGCCTCGAGCAGCATGCCGGCTCCCGGCTTGCGCCGGGCGAAGGGCTGCGATCGCTCGGCCTCGGGATCCGGCGGATCCGGACTGAAGTAGATCGCGTCGAGTCCGGCCCCGAGGACCCGCAGTCGCTCGCCGAGGGCCCGGTGGACGGCCTCGAGGCGAGCGACGTCGAGCCGGCCGCGGGCGATCGCCGACTGGTTGGTGACGACGACGATCCGGAAACCGGCGGCCCGCAGTGCCCGGATCGCTTCGGCGACGCCGGGCAGGATCACGAGCTGCTCCGGTCGCTCGACGAGCTCGGCTTCTTCGATCAGCGTGCCGTCGCGATCGAGAAACACGGCCGGCGCGGAGACGGGGGGGAGGGCTGCGGCGCGATCCGGTGCCGGGCTCATGAGCGATCCCCGACATCGACCGGCGGTCGGCGAGATGGTCGGGCCCCATGGGGCAGCCGTCGGACGGAGCCCGGACCCGGAGCGCGGAGGCATCGGGAGGCGATACGTTCCCGCGAGCCGGATCGGCGCAGCCGGGGCGCGGTCCGCGGGAGAGGTCTTGCATGCGCGAGTTCGAAGAGTTCGTCGCCGACTATCAGGCGCGGCTGACGACCGCCCTCCAGCAGCTCGATCGCGGCGCGCTCGAGCGCGTGCTCGCGGCGCTGCTCGCACTGGTCGACCGCGACGGCACGCTCTGGGTCGCGGGCAACGGGGGCAGTGCGTCGCTCTCCGATCACGCCGCCTGCGACCTCGCGAAGGGCACGCATGCCGACGGCCACGCCCCGCTGCGCGCGGTGTCGCTCGCGTCGAACGCGGCCATCGTCACGGCGATCGCGAACGATCTCGCCTACGACCAGGTCTACCGGAAACAGCTCGAGATCCAGCTGCGGGATGGCGATGCGGTGCTCCTGATCAGCGCGAGCGGCAACTCGCCCAACGTGCTCGAGGCCTGTCGTTATGCGCGCAAGCGCGGCGTCCCGACGATCGCGTTCGTCGGGTTCCGGGGCGGCGAGCTGGCCCGGCTGGCCGACCACGTCGTCCACGTTCCGGTCGAAAACTACGGAATCTCCGAGGACGTCCACCAGGCGCTGATGCACATCCTCAGCCAGTTCATCGCCCGCCAGCGCCGCGCCTGAGCGCCCGTCGCCACCCGGCAGGGCGCAGCCCGCCGGCAATCCGCCTGCACGCGGGGGCAGCGATTTGCCCTTCCTGGGCCTTCGTCTGCCCAGGCACCCGATCGGCGGGCCCCTCCGCCGCGGTGCCGGCGGTACCGGTCTTGCACTGCCCGACCCATCGATTCTTAGACGAGGACGGGCATGGCAGGTCGTTCCGGACGGCACCGGTTTCTCGGGCTCCTCGCGCTGGCGCTGCTCGCGGTCAGTGCGGACGCCGCCGAGCGCCCCCCGCTCGATCTGACGAACCCGACGCCGCGGCGCATCGAGGTGCGCTTCGAGATCTCGCCTGCCGACCAGCCCGGTCGCCTCGACACGGCCTGGAGCGAGCCCCGTCCGGGGCTGCTCGAGCCCACGAGCGATCCCGATCGGGTTCGGATCCGGATCCCGGCCCGGGAGATGGAGGCGCATCTGACCTCCACCGGGACCACCGTCGTCCCCGGCTCCTTCAGCGACTTCGTCTGGATCCTCGATCGCGTGTCGGGCCACGTCGTCGAGGCCGGGCTCGCGGGCCGCATCCACGAGCGGATCGGCTTCGGCCCCCTCGCGGCACGGATCGCCGTCGACATCCGGGTCGACATGTCGACCGAGCGCGGGGCCGGCTTCCGGACGGGCCGGGCCCCGTTCGGGATCGAGACCCACGACTTCTGCTCGCCGGAGGACGGCAGCCGGTCGTGTGTGCCCGTCGCCTCGCGGCGCTTCGATCCACAGCAGGGCTACGTCAATGCCGTCGGCTCCATCCGCGCCGCGACGCCGATGGCGGAGGTGCGGGCTTTCTCGCCCCTCGGCGAGGTCCGATTCAGCGAGCGGCCGGCCGATGCGATCGTGCAGCCGACCGGGACGACCCGCGAGCGTGACGCGGTATTCTCGCCGGCCACGGGCCCCGATTCCGGGCTCGAACGAGGGGGGTGGCATGGCGATTCGGCAGAGCGGGCCGACGAGCGCACGGCGGATCGGAGCGGCTAGTCGCCCGAGCGTCCGGGGCCGCGTCGGACGCGGTCTCGTGGGGTGCATCTTCCTGGTCCTGACGACGACGATCCCCGGGCTCGCGTTCGCGGCCGGAGAGACCACGATGCACGAGGTGGTCTGGGCTCATCCCGATCCCGTCGCCGTGAAACGCTTCCTCGTCTTCGTCTCCGGCGTGAAGGGCGACCAGGCGGGCGCGCGTCGGATCGACGTGGGCAAGCCGGAGAGCCAGCCGAGCGGAACGGTGCAGGTCTTCTCGGCCATCGTGCCGATCGCCACCGAAGAGTTCGTCGCGGTGGCCGCCGTCGGCTACGACGGTCGCACGGGGACGCTGTCGAGCTGGAGCAGCGTCCCACCGACGCGCCCGGGACAGCCGATCGTCATCGAGCCCTGAAGCCCGGCCGCGCCCCGCATGGGACGATCCGACGCAGCACGCGACGGGCGGCGAACGCGGACCGCACGCGCGCGGGTTCACGCGACGGCCGGTGCGTGGGTCTGCGGGCTGCTCGTCGCGATCGCGATCACCCTCGGCGGATGCGCCGGGCGGCCCCCCGAACGCGCCGCGCCGTACTATCACGAGGTCGCCCCGGGCGAGAACCTCTATCGCATCGGGCTGCGCTACGGCGTCCCCGCGGCCGAGATCGCCCGGGTCAACGGCATCCACGACGTGACCGAGCTGCGCGTCGGCCAGCGCCTGCTGATCCCCGGGCTGCGGGGCAGCGGCATCGAGCCGTCCCACCGCACCCCGCGCTATGCGGGCCCGCTGCGCTTCACGTGGCCGGTGAAGGGCCGCCTGACCTCGCGCTTCGGCCTGCGCGGCAATCGCCCCCACGAAGGCATCGATCTGGGCGCCCCCCACGGCACCCCGATCTACGCCGCCGAGGCCGGCCGCGTGATCCACAGCGGCCGCTTCGGGGCCTACGGCAAGGTGGTGATCCTGAAGCACGCCGGCGCCTATCGCTCGGTCTACGCCCATGCCCGGCGGCTCTTCGTCGAGAAGGGGGACTTCGTCGAGCGCGGGCAGAAGATCGCCGAGGTCGGCGCGACGGGGCGGGCCACGGGCCCCCATCTCCACTTCGAGATCCGCCGCAACGAGACCGCGCACGACCCGCTCGTCTACCTGCCCTGAAGACGGCGGGGAAGGGCGGGCCGCGCGTCCGATCGGCCAGGAGGCCGATCCCGTCGCCGATCAGCCGCAGCCGATCCGGGCGCGGAACTCGTCCGCGGTGAGGGCGCCCGAGAACAGGTAGCCCTGCATCTCGAAGCAGCCGTGGGCGAGCAGGAACTCCGCCTGATCCGCGTGGGACACGCCCTCGGCCACCGGATGCAGCGAGAGGTCCTGCGCCATCCGGATCACGTTCGCGAGCAGCTGGCTGCCTTCGCCATCGGGCGCGACCGTCTCGACGAGGCGGCGATCGAGCTTCAGCACGTCGATCGGCTGGCTCATCAGGACGGCGAGGGGCGAGTAGCCCTTGCCGAAGCTGTCGAGCACGATGCGCACCCCGATCCGGCGCAGCTCCTCGAGGACCTGCGAGGCCTGCGAGTCGTCGCGCAGCAGCAGGGTCTCGGTGATCTCGAGATCGAGGCGCTCGGGCGGGAAGCCGGTCTGCTTCAGCGTCTCGACGACCGCGCTGAAGACGTCGTCCTGCTGGAACTGGATCGGCGACACGTTGATCGAGAGCCGGAAGCCCTCGGGCCGGCTCCCGATCCAGTAGGCGGCCTCCCTGCAGGCCTGCGTGAGCGCCCAGCGGCCGAGCGTCGTGATGTAGCCCGTCTCCTCGGCGATCTGGATGAGCTCGGCGGCGTGGACCCGACCGACGCTCGGCGAGTTCCAGCGCAGGAGCGCTTCGGCGCCGATCGTGTCGCCGCTGCGCCGATCGATCCTCGGCTGGAACAGCAGCACGATCTCGCCGCGGTCGAGGGCCATGCGCAGCTCGTGCTCGAGGGAGAGGCGACGGACCTTGCCTTCCTCCATCGACTTCGCGAAGAAGCGGTAGCCGCCGCCGGCCGCCTTGGCGGAGTAGAGCGCCGCATCCGCCCGCTTGCGCAGCTCGTCGGCGCTGCGCCCGTCGCCCGGGTAGACGGCGATGCCGAGGCTGGCCGAGGGCGTGAGCGTCTGGCCGAGGATCTCCACCGGCTCCCGGATCGAGGCGAGCATGCGCCGGGCGACGAGCTCCGCGTCCCCGGGACCGTGGATGCCCGAGAGCAGGACCGTGAACTCGTCGCCGCCGAGGCGGGAGACGCGCACGTCGGTGGACGAGCGATCCTGATCGACGCAGACGACGTCCTGGGCGCGCACGGCGTCGGAGAGACGCGCGGCGATGATGCGCAGCAGCTGGTCGCCGGCGTCGTGGCCGAGGGTGTCGTTGATCAGCTTGAAGCGATCGAGATCGACGTAGATCAGCCCGAGCTGATTGCGTTCGCGCTTGGCGCGGCCCAGGGCGCTCGCGAGGCAGTCGTCGAAATAGCGTCGATTGCCGAGCCCCGTCAGCTCGTCGATCCGCGAGCGGGCCTCGGCCTCGGCGAGCTTCTCCATGTGCTCGGTCGTGTCCTCGCAGACGCCGAAGACCCAGGACGTATGGCCCTTCTCGCTGGGGCCGAAGGCGCGGCCGCGGGCGCGGAAATGGCGCTGCCGGCCCGCGGCATCCGTCAGTCGCACGGGCAGACAGAAGGGCGTGCCCGACCGGGCCGCCTCGAACAACGTCCCCGCGAAGATCGCCCGGTCGTCGGAGTGCATGCGATCGAGCAGCGATCCGGGCGCGATCGTGGCGGTCGGCTCCGGCAGGCCGAGAATCTGCCGCATCTGGGGCGAAGGGCGGAACGTGCCGGTGTCGGGGCGGAAGTCGAAGTAGACGAGATCCGTCGTCGACTCGAGTCGCTGAAGGGTCGCGGCGGAGCTCTTGAGCTCCTCGAACCGATGCCAGCGGGCGAGCACCGCACGCACGTGATCGGGGACGCGAGCGAATTCGATCGACGCGGGGAGCAGCTCGAAGACGTGGTGATCGATCGCCGGATGGGCGGACTCGCTCGCGGGGGTATGCAGGACGACCGCAGGGATCGAGGGGTGGCGCTGCGCGATCTCGAGACAGATCGCCGTCAGGCGCGGCCCGCCGTGACCCGGCAGCAGCAGGATCACCATCGTCCCCGCCGAGACTTCGCTCCGCACGGCGAAGCCCGAACCTTCGAGGACCCCCGTCAGCTCGGGGCGGCGGGCATCGTCGGAGGTGGCGAGGATGGCGATCTCGATCTTCCGCTCTTCGGCCATGCTCTCCCCGACCTCGATGCCGGACCGGCGACTGCTCCGCGTATCGGTCGGGGCCCGCCCGGGCTGAGCGCCCAGATGGCGATCGAGGGCACCGCATCGCCCCGTCTCGCGACGAGAGGGGCCGGCGCGCATCCTTCTGCCGGCGGGCTGCCTGCGCACCGCGGGCCCGTGCAGAACCGATCGCTTCGCACCAGCCGACCGAGGCCGGCCGGGCGGGCACGACCCGCGAGCGGGCGCTTCCGGGTCGACGCTGGCCCCATGGGGTTGGCTGCTAGACTGCGCGCGAGCCCCCGTAGCTCAGAGGACAGAGCGTCGGTTTCCTAAACCGTGCGTCGCAGGTTCGAGTCCTGCCGGGGGCGCCAATAAAATCAGCCAGATAGCCCCACCGATTGAGCCGACGAGACGGACGCGGTGTGCGAGTAGTGTGCGAAATCGAGCTGCCAATGAGCACGGACATGCGCCTTACCAGGCTTCAACGGAATTCCGTTTTCGAGAGGGTGATCAAGAAAGGGCTCAACCCCGCGGAGTTCAAATTCGACGAGAGCCACAATTTGCACTTCCGCTACTCCGTTCTACGCCACGGTCCGTCCGAGGGTTACTTCACATTCGGGGTGGGCCTCGACCAATATCGCGAGACATATTTCCCGACGGCGTGGGCTCCGGGTACCGAGGAGCAGACTGAACGAATCGACCTGATCGGACGCGAGTATCAGATCGATCGGGTCGACGAATGGCTAGATGCGCTCGTGGCCAATATCTCCGCGCCCGATCTCTGGGAGCAATATCGCTCCGCCATGGAATCGATCTTTGAACGTTCCGACGACCCCACCCCGTTGTTGGACGTGGATAGGAGAATGATCGACGAGCAGCTCGCGGCCGCCATTGAGTCGCTTGAGGAGAGGCAGACTTCGACATCCGAGGAACTCGCCGAATTGAGGCGAGAGATGGACCTGTTGCGAAAGGAGATGCGTCGAAGCGGGACTTGGGGCGATATCAAGAAGCATGTGATCCACGAGCTCGCGCGGATGCTTTTTACCCATGGGCCGACGATGGCTCAGGCGTTCGCCAAATTGTTGTCGCCGATATTCGGCGCGGACGCCCCTCAGTTGCCGGAGGTGTTAGACACCTAGCAGCGCAGCCTCCAGCGCCATCGAAGCTGCTACTTGCTGCCCCGGCAATACGTGGGCGTAACGATCGAGTGTGAACGCGACCGTGGAGTGCCCGAGCCGCTCCGAGACGATCTTCGGATTGACGCCGGCCTCGAGGAGGAGCGTCGCGCACGTGTGCCGGCAGTCGTACCAGCGAAACCGCTTCTGAACGTCGACAGGAAGCTTCGCGGCCTTCAGGATTGGCTTGAGCACGCGCCGGGAGAGGTTCGTGTTCGTGATGGGCTGCCCGAACTCGCCGGCGAAGACCAGGTCGTGGTCGACGTAGGCCTCGCCGAGCTTCAGCCGCCACTCGGCCTGTCGGCGCCGATGCGTGCGAAGCTCGGCTGCCGTCGAAGCGGGCAGGGGGATCAGGCGGCGGCTCAGCCTCGTTTTCGGGACGCCCAGCTTCCAGACCTTCTTTCGCTTCCCCGTCTGCGGGTCCTTCGGACCGTCGAGCCACGCGAGCCCCCGCTCGACCCGAACCGTGCCCGCCTCGAGGTCGACGTCGGCCCACCGGAGCGCCTGAACCTCGCCCGGGCGCATCCCCGTGGCCATCGAGAACACGAAGACGAATCCCCGTTCGAAGCCCCGCGCGGCCTCGCGAAACGCCTTCGCCTGTGCGGCGCTAAGGGCCACCGTTTCGGTCCGGTGCTCTCGGGGGGCCTGGACGCCCTCCATGGGGCTCTGGGGTAGGTAGCGCCAGCGTACGGCCTGCCGGAGCGCTGCCCGCAGGACCGCATGGGTTCGGCGAGCTGCATGCGGCGAGGTTTCATCCGCGATCGTCTTCATGAGGGTCTGAAGCTCGAGCGGGTTGAGCTTTGCGAGCGGCCGGGCGCCAAGGGCGTGGCGGACGTAGTGGTCAAGGAAGCGCCGGTAGTCCTGCGCCGTCCGCGGCCGGGTGCTGCCCTCGACGTGCTCGAGCCAGCGGTCGAGGTACGCGCTCACCGAGATCATCGAGGGCTCGAGGAATTGGCCGAGGTCCCTCTGCGTAAGCATCTCGCGCAGGCGAGCGTCGGCCGATTTCTTGGTCCCGTGCACGGTCTCGGCGTGATAGATCCGGCGACCTGTGTCGGGGTGACTCCCGACGTACAACCGGACGAGCCACTTCGATTCGCCCCGCTTCGTGACTTGGCCTGCCCGGCGGCTCATGCGGCCGCCTTCTTCGTCCGCTTCGCACCGCTGACGTGCCGCTCGAGCCCGTTCGTCAGCGCAAGCAGGAGATCCTTCACCGCTTCGAGCTCGACCTCGTCGAGAGTCCCCATGCCTTCGACGGCGAAGAGGAGCGCGTGCGAAAGGTCCTTGAGAACTTCGAGGGGCACGGCCTCGCGCTCGATGGTGATCTCCTTGCCCGCCGCCCGCGCCTCGGCGGCGCGCGTCAACTCGGCAGCATCGGAGAGCAGGTTCGCGACGCTGCAGGAGCATTCGCCGCCGTCGACGGTCATCGATGCGACCGTCATTCGGGCCCGCGCCGCCTGCAGGAAGTCATCGGCCTTCGACTGCGCGACCTCTCGTCGTTCGTGGATTGCCAGGGGAAAGGCCAGGACGAGCTCGTGATTCATGCTCAGCGCTCCCTTGCACGCCGCTTCCGATCGAGGTGCCTCACGACCAGGCCGCGGACGTAGAGCGCGAGGAGTTCGCCGGCGGCGAGCTCGAGCACGTCCGCGTATTCCCCGGCCGTGAGCGCGACCGTGATGGTATGGGCGCGCCGTTCTTCGGGCGGTTTCGGCTTCCGGCCCCCGCCGGGCCTCCGCCCTCCTCTCGGAGACATTGAATCACCCCCTTTTGGTTTCCGCCAGCGGTTTCCAAACGAGCAGAGGTCGCGATTGGATTCCGCTGGTCAAAAGTACTCGCTTGGGGATCAGCCGGCGAAGGTGGGCGCGTAGGTCGCGATCCGCTCGAGCACCCCGTCGACCTGCCGTACTCCCAGGTCCTTGGTCGACTCGATCCCGGCCGGCAGCGACGCGCGGAGGATTTCCTCGCCGAGCTGCTTCTCGGCCTCGGCGTCGCCCTCGGCGACGAACTCCCGGGCCCGCTCCCGAGCCTTCGCCCATAGGAGCTTGAGCTGGGCGGGGCTCGCCGTCTGGCGCTCCCCCTCGCCCTTGGGCGGGGCCTTCCGCTCGCGCCCGGCTCGAGGCTCCGGGGCCCTCGGCTGCGCGCCCTGTGCGTCGTCGTCCTCGTCCTCGGCCGCGATCCCGAGGAGCGCGAGCACGCTGTAGCGGCGGGCGTAGGTCATCCCCGAGCCGATCGCCTGCGGCGTCGCAGCATCGACCGGGAGCTCGAGCGTCGTCGAGATCGAAGCCCCGCTTGAGTGCGCGAGAATCGTCTCGACCGCGACGAAGGCGGCCCCGTCGACCATGCGCACCGCCGGGAGCTGGACGAGCGCGAGCTCGTGTTTCGAGAGGGCCGGGCGCACCGCCTCGAGCACGGCCGCCAGGTCGGCGAAGCTGTACGAATAGGCCCCGCCCGTACGGGTCTGGACCTGCGCGGTATGCGCCTTCCGGATCGTTCCGAATTCGCCTTGCGCGCGGGCGAGGGCGGCGGCGAGCTCGGAGGCCACTCGAGGCGGAGCGGCGCCCGTCAGGTCAATGCACACGGGCGGGGGCCTCGGCCGCATCACGGACGGCGGCGACGACGTGGCAGGCGGCGACGAACGCTCGCGCCTCGACCCAGACGAAGGGCTGACCCTCGATCTCGTAGAAGCTCAGTCCGGCCTCGCGGAGCTCGGCGATATCCGAAACCTCGGCGAGGCCCCGCTGCACGAGCTCGCCGAACGCGACCATCTTCGGGAGGTCCCCCGACGACTCGATAACGTCGCGAAGCCATTCGACGGGATCCGACGCTCTCTCGACCTGGGCCATGGGGAGGAGTCCCTTTCGCCTACCGCGGACCCGCGAGGGTGCGGGGGGCCGTATGGTGTCCGGCCCCCCGCAATCGACGGCGGCTCGCGAACTCTCGCACGCGAGACGGTGCCCGCCGTCGACGGAACCTCACGGAATGAACTTCGTGAAGGCGAAGCTCTGGGCGTGCTTCACGGCGATGTCGAGGTCCTGGAAGGCACGCATCACGAGGCCGCCCGAGTCGGCCAGCGCGTAGGGGTCCATGTTGATTTCGAGGATCCCCCAGAGACCGATCACGAGCTCCCGCCAGTTGCCGAAGATCAGCGCGTGCTCGTTCGTCCCGGCGCCGAGATTCTTCGGCACGTTGTTCGTCACGACTGCGGGAAAGCCGAGCAGCGACGAGCGACCCTCCGAGTCTCTCGCGGGATTCCAGATTGAGGCGCCAGCCCCCGGATCGGGGAATACGCTCATGAACGCCGCGCGGATCTCGGGCGTCGTGATGAATCCCGAGGTTGCGTCGTCGGCATTCGCTGCGGCCAGCGCTGTGAGCAACGCGATCACGGATTGGAACTTCGTCAGCGGGGTCGTCGGCACGTAGGTGACGGATCCGATGCCGGCCGTGTTCAACACGCCGCGGGGGACGGGCGCGGTGCCCGAGCCGTTGATCGCCGCCTGATCGATCGCGGTCGCGATCTGTTTCGACATGTCGGCTTGCAGAATGCCAACGATCGCGGGCGTCGACTGAAGGAGCAGCTTGCGGGTCATGTCGACGCGGGCCGAGACCGTTCGCGGTGCGAGCGAGACCTTGTCGAAGGCCGGATTGCTCTCGGTGGTGTTCGAGCCCTCGTTGATCCAGTAGGTCGTCGCCGCCGCGGTCTGCCGCGGAATGTCGACGTTCCCGACCAGGCCGGGAAGGACCGTCGGGGCCATTTGCATCACGGCGGATCGGGCCCGGAGCAGCTCGATGAAACTGCCCGCGAGCAGATTCGTCGCGACCAGGTGGCCGCCGGCCGTCGGCGTCCCCACGGAGAGGTCGCGCTTCCCCATCACGCCGGCGAACAGGAGGTCCGGATCGATCAGGAACCCGAGCGGGCCGCGGAACCCCATGCCCGTCTCCCTCGCGAGCTGCTCGGAGTATTCCGTGACGAGGTTTCGTTCGATCGCCCGCGTATTCGCGACGCCGCGGAGGGTCGCAACGAAGTCCTCCCGATAGCGGTCCTGCTCGCGCTGGCTAAGGACTCGACCGCCCGCGCCTCGCCTTCCCATTCCCAGGTGGGTGGGCGGCGCGTCGATGCCTCGATCCTTCGGCTGGCGCCGCCAGATTTGATCGCGGAAGGCCTCCCAACGCGTTCCGGCGCGGACCGCGTCGCGAGCCTCCTCCCTCACGTTGTACCGCTCGCCGATCGCGAAAATCTGCTCGACGCGCTCGCGCTCCGCGGCCGTCGCCGCTCGAAGCTCGATCTCGCTGGGGCCGGGGGCCGGGGTGGGTTCGGGAATCATGGAGCGGACCTCCTCGCGCACGACACGCGTGCGAATGGGTTGGGCGGCGTCGGATCGTCCGAAGCCGACGGAAACGTCTGCGGGGATCGCCACGGTCGAGACTTCGACGGGCTCCCAATCGGTGGCGCGGTAGACCGGGGGACCCGAGTCGCGCTTCTCGACGAGCTCGAGCTTGTGGACCAGGTACCCGATCGAGACGTTCCGACGGATCCCCGCGGCGATGTCGCGGGCCTCGGACTCGGCGAGCTCCGAGGTCCCCATCCTCACGGCGACGACCAGGCGGCGATCCTGGATCTCGACGGAATCCACGACGCCAATCTGCGCGGTCCGGTCGTGGTCCTTCAGGAGCGGGGCCGCGCTCCGCAAGCGGTCGAGGCGGATCGCAGCGGGCGAGTGGTCGAGAACCTCGAGATACTCGCCCAGCTCCCAGGTCCGCATCGGAACGGGCGTCTCGGAGGTCGCGGGGAAGACGAGCCTGCGGGAGGCGGGCTCGGCGCGCCTCTCCTGGATTTCCACGGTTCGAAATTTCGGCTCTGACACTCGGACTCCGGGTGTGAACAACAAGCAGGATTTCGCGGACCTGAAATCTACGGAGATCGGCGGCTCGGGCGTCACCCGTTCGCTAGGCCCCACCTAGGACCCGTGACCCCCACCCCATGAATGCTAGTCCCGTTCGTCGCGCGCGCTCCTCTCTCCGTTCGCTATGTGCGTTCCGTTCCGTGATTCTTTCCGGCGATGGCTCGAGCGTTCATGAACGCGTAGAGGCCCTGCCGCCTCACGCGCCACCGGGCGCGCGACGAGCCAGGGCGACGCGCGTCGTAGGCTTCGATCGCGTGGTCGTGGATCAGGTTGAGCAGGTGCCGCGTGCCGAGGCCCGACAGGCGGGAGGCCACGGCGACCGGGATCCACGGCGGGCGCGGGTCGTCGCTCGGGAGCTCGTCGTCGGGGCCGTCGAGTCGAATCGCTGCCATCACCTGACCCGCCCCAGGGCTCGCTCCACGACGTCCCGCACGTCGACCTCTGCCGGCCCGTGTCTGCGCTGGAACCCCTCCCACAGCTCGCGAAGCTGGTCCCGTGCATCGGTCGCCAGCGAGACGAGCTCGGCGATCCTCCCGAGCTCGTAGGAGCGGGAATGCATCGCCACGAGCTGCATGTCCTCCATCGAAAGCGGTTCGGTCTTCGTCTCGGTCATTCGGCCCTCCTGTGCGCTCCGGCTGCCGGAGCGGTTGAATCGATTCCGGTCCTGCGCAGCGCACCCAACGCACCGGTCTTATAGAGACCGGGTGCGGTGCGGTGCGCTCGCGCGCGAGGGGGACGAGCGCATCCGAGAGCGCACCCGAGCGCATTCAGCGCACCCGCCGCGATCAAGTGAAGTCCTCCCGGACTAGGAAGACCCGCTCGCCCTCGATCTCGACGATTCCCTTAGATTTCAGCCCCTTGAGGCCCTTCAAGACGACGTTTCGCCGGGTCGCATGGGGCACGCCCGCATGGCGCTCGACCCATTCCCGGAGCGATTCCTTGGATGCGCTGTCGGGTGCGGTCAATCCCGTCCCCATCGCGACGTCAAGCAGCGCCCGCAGAGCGGTCAGGGTGCGCTCTTCGTGAGCATTCAATCGGGGTTTCGCCACGAATTCGAGATCGTCCGCGTCGGTCACTGGGCGCACGATGCAGCTCGTGATGGGATCGCCGTCCGCATCCGTTCCGAGTTCGACGGGCTCGAGGCGGTGGTGCCAGACCCGGCCCGTCTCGTGCTCGCGGGACTTGGTCAGGGTCAAGGTGTAGGTGCCATCGAGCTTCCGGACTTCGAGCTCTGTATCGAGCGCGGCCCGCAGCGACGAATGGCCGCGCGCGCCGCGGGACTCGTCCTTCCCCGAGTGGTGCAGGATCAAGACGGCGGCGCCGAACTCGACTCGCAGCCGATCGGCCTGCGCGATCGCCTCGGTCATGTCCTGGGAGCTGTTCTCGTCCCGACCGGCGATCGACCGCGAGAGCGTGTCGAGGATGAAGAGATCGGCTCGCCCATTCGGGAAGGCCCCGCGGACCGTCGACACGAGTCGATCCACGTCGTCGGATCCCTCGACAAGGCGGACGACATCGGGCACGAGGTAGAACTCGACCGTCTCGGCTGAGCCGAGGGCAAGCCGCTTGCGCGCTGCCGTGATCCGATTCCGCAGTCCTGCCGCGCCCTCGGCGGCGATGTAGACGACTCTCCCGCGACGAGTCCGCAGGCCCCGCCAGGGCGTTCCCGAGGCAACGTGGAGAGCGAGATCGACTGCCACGAAGGACTTCGAAGAGCCCGAGGCGCCGATCTCCGCCGCCAGGCTGTGACGGGAGAGGAGCCCCTTCACCAGGTAGTCGTCCTCGACGGGCCTCCCGATTTCGGCGAATGGGATCAGGGGAATCGGCTGACCGGTCGCTGCACCACGACCGTCAGGGTCCGCGAGAAACGCGGCAATCTCGTCGAGCTCGCCGGCGGTCGACCCGTCCAAACCCTGCTCGGCGATCTTTCTGCCGAGTCGTCTGGCCGCGCGGTCGACGGATGCCCTCCGGATTTCTCGCGCGTAGAGCCTCGCCTGAGCGGAACCCGGCTCGAGGTCCTGGATCTCCGCAAGGGCGACGGGGCCTCCACAATTCTCGAGGTCACGCCGCGCGGCGAGGCGGCGCGCGAGAAGTGCGACGTCGATCGAGCCGTCATCGCCCCGCGCGAGCGACCCGATTTCTTCCGCGAATACCTGGAACAGTCGTCGCGCGCGCGGGTCGTCGAAGTCTGCCGGCTGCAGTAGCTCGGCGACCTCATCGAACGCATCCGGATCGCGGATCAGGGTCGCAAGTAGCCGTCGCTCGAGGTCGCCGTCGACCGAGGGGAGGGGGGCGAGCACGCGCTCGACGGACGGCGATTTCACGCACCGCCCTCGCTCGGGGTGCCGAGTCGCCATCCACCGTCGAGGGGCTCTCCGCCGGCAGCAAGCCAGCTCTCGAAGCCATCCCTCGAGAAGCGAACCTGTCGGCCTACCCGTACGACGCCGCCGATCATCCGCCGACGAGCGAGCTCGTAGACGCGAGCGCGGGAGACTCGGAGAATCTGGGCGACCTCGTCAGGGGTGAGCAGGGGACCACTCACGACGCGCCCTGCCTCGTCGCTGCTGCAAGCGACTCGATCCACCGATCGCGATCTTCCGGGAGGATCCGATACCAGCGCCCGACCCGGAACGCGCGGAGCTCTCCGCGTTCAATCGCGAGGTAGATCCGCTTCCGGTTCATCCGCAGGCTGCGGGCGAGCTCGGTGGCGTTGAGGACGTCAGTCGAGGGCTTGGAGTGCGTCATAGGGCGCTAGTAAACGCCCGTGAGGACTGCCGGGGTAGGTGATTAAAGCGGGAGAGTTGGACGCCTTAGTCACCTAGGGAGACGTGCGAAGGCGCACGTTTTCGCCCCCTCGCGCGGCTCGCCTTGTCCGAGGCAAGGATTGCTTTCCAATCCGCCTGTTCGCCGGCGAGCTCGGTCAAGAGGCCTGCGGCCAGGCGCGCCCGCTCTGCCTTCGGCACCTCTGTCTTCGACATTCCGGGGCGCCGACGTAGGCCCTTGAGACGCGACGGAAGAGGGCCCTCCAAGCGTGCGAAGAGCGCCGTTGCCGGGTCGATCGGGCGTCCTCTTGAGGGTCCAATCCGCAGCCGCGCTGACTCCGCCAATAGGTCTGAGTCGTCGTTCGGACGCCTCCTCTCAATTGGTAGCTCTGCAAGTCCCTGCCTTGCAGCGGCGACGTCACAAGGCGCAGGGAAGCCGAACCGAATCCGATCGGCGTCGCGGGCCAGTCGATCGAGTCGTGTCGCCGTCTCGGCGAGCTCGTCGGCATGCGCGACGAGACCCGCCGGCCGATTCGACGATCGGAGAATCCGCGCCGCTGCGCGGAGCGTCTCCGTATCCCAGTCGACTTCGCTGCCTCGAATGATCACACCGTGGGCCCACACCTGGACCGCAGTCACCATAACGACCCCGGCCCACCCCTCGGAGCACTCCTCGAGACAGCGTCGCAAGGCTGCGCTCTCACGCGTTCGGACGACAAGGTCCAAGAGGGCTTCCTCTAGGTCGGCGCCGCGTAGCGGCAGGACGCGGGGGAGAAAGCCGCGTGCGAAGGCGAACGTTTGCTCGCCTAGGTCCTCGAAACTTCGCCCGACGACATCCGCGAGCGGGGTGCTGCGGAGATCGAACGGCAGGAGCCCGATAGGTAGGAGCTCGGTATTGAGCATCCGCGCGCCTCTCGCGGTGCCTCGAGGTGTCGGGGCAGGGATCGAGGCGGATCCTCTTCGCCTGGCCGGGCTAGCCCCACGCGGCAGGATACGGCATCGAAGCGGGATGCGGATCCGGTGTGCGAGTAGTGTGCGAACTCCGCCAACCGGCCCAGATCGGGGCAGTCTGACCCGATCGCCGGTGCCCCCAACCCCTTGATTTTGCTAACTCAGCCGAAGTCAGACAAACTCCGCGGAAGCCCCGGCGCCGCTTCCTAAACCGTGCGTCGCAGGTTCGAGTCCTGCCGGGGGCGCCATCGACGGTGCGCGACGATCGCCGTCACGACCGGGAACGCGAGCCCGCATGCGCGGCTTTCGTAGCCCCCAGGTAAGCGAAGCGATGCTCAAGGTGACGGCGACGATGGGCGCGGACATGAAGCTGCGGGACGTGGGCACCCACGCCCGTCGCGTCGAGTCCCTCGGCTACGACATGCTGTCGGTGCCCGAGGCGGTGCACGACGGGATGCTGTCGTCCTTCGCCGCGCTCGCGGCGACGACGACGCTCCAGGTCGGCAACGGGGTGCTCGTCGCCTTCGCGCGCAGCCCGATGCTCGCGGCCCAGGGCGCGTGGGACCTCCAGGCGTTCTCGGGGGGCCGCTTCCAGCTGGGCCTCGGCACCCAGGTGAAGGGCAACATCGTCGGTCGCTTCGGCATGCCCTGGAGCGCGCCGGCCGCGCGGCTGCGGGACTACGTCGGCGCCGTGCGCGCCTGCTTCGACACGTTCCAGAACGGAACGCCCCTCGACTTCCGCAGCGAGTCCTACACCCTCAACCGGATGCAGCCCTTCTTCAATCCGGGCCCTCTCGATTGTCCGCCGCCGACGATCATGATGGGCGCGGTCGGTCCGATCATGACGCGGACGGTCGGCGAGGTCGGCGACGCGATCCAGACCCATCCGACCAACAGCGAGCCCCGCTACCTGCGCGACGTCACGCGCCCCGCGCTCGAGGAGGGCGTCAAGCGCGCCGGCCGCAGCGTCCGCATCGAGCTCGTCGCGGGCCCGCTCGTCGCGACCGGCGCGACCCGGGCCGAGGTCGAGGAGGAGATCCGCGAGGCGCGCAAGAGCCTCGTCTTCACCCTCTCGACGCCGGCCTACTGGCCCGCCCTCGAATACCACGGCTGGCGCCACGTCGGAGAGGCGCTGCTCGCCTGCACCCGCGAGGGCCGCTGGAAGGACATGGACGCGCTCGTCACGGAGGAGATCGAGCGGACCTTCGTCCCGTCCGGCACCTACGACGAGATCGCCGACATCCTCCGCGCCCAGTACGACGGGATCGCCGAGCGGATCCTGTTTCCGGTCCCTCGAGATCCGAAGAACGACGCCGCCGCCCGCCGCGCGATCGAACGGCTGCGCGCGAGCTGAGAAGTCCGAGAGAGCCCCAGCCGAATCGAATCCTCCAGCGACAAGGAGTCCCCCGTGTCCGCCCAACCGCTCGACCCCGCGCTCTTCCTCCCCGACCCGGTCGCCCGCGACGTCCGCTACACGATCATCTCGGTCGACGACCACGTCGTCGAGCCTCCGCACGTCTTCGAGCGCTACCTGCCGAAGGCCCTGCGCGAGCGGGGACCGCGCATCGTCGAGACGCCGCAGGGCCACGAGGTCTGGGCCTTCGACGGCGGCTACCACACCCAGGTCGGCATGAATGCCGTCGCCGGTCGTCGGCCCGAGACGGTGAAGCTCGAGCCCTTCCGGTTCGAGCAGATGCGCCCGGGCTGCTACGACGCCGACGCGCGCATCCGCGACATGGATCTCGGCGGCATCTGGGCCCAGCTGAACTTTCCGTCCTCGATCACCGGCTTCTGCGGCCGCCACTTCGCCGCCGCGAAGGACCGCGAGCTCGGCCACGCCTGCGTGAAGGCGTGGAACGACTGGATCTACGAGGAGTGGTACAAGCCGTATCCGGACCGGATCATCCCGAACGCGATCACCTACCTGACCGATCCCGCGCTCGCGGCGGCGGAGATCCGCCGCAACGCCGAGCGCGGCTTCACGTCGGTGACCTTCCCGGAGCGGCCCCATGCCGTCGGCATGCCGAATCTCTGGGACCGCAAGCACTGGGATCCGATCATCCAGGCCTGCGTCGACACCGACACCGTGATCTCGCTCCACGTCGGCTCGTCGGGCATGTACCCCATCCCGGAAGGCGCACCGCAGCTCCAGCTCGGGGCGACGATGTTCGGTCAGCTCTCGCTGGCCGCCTGCGCGGAGTGGCTCTGGAGCGAGTACCCGCTGCGGCATCCGAATCTCAAGATCGCGATGTCGGAGGGCGGGATCGGCTGGGTCGCGATGCTCCTCGATCGCCTCGACAACATCATCGACCGCTCGGGCTACGGGCTCGGCTGGCCCATTCGCCCCGCCGAGATCCTGAAGCGCAATTTCTGGTTCTGCACCCTCGACGATCCGTCGACGATCGAGACGCGCCACCGCATCGGCGTCGATCACGTCCTCTACGAGACCGACTATCCCCACGGCGACGGGACCTGGCCCGACAGCCAGGAGGTGATCGCGAAGCTCTGGGGCCACATCCCGAATCGCGAGATCCGCATGATGTGCAGCGAGAACGCGGCGCGGCTGTTCCGGCATCCGCTGCCGAAGGTCGTGTTGCCCAGGGACTGAGTCGGAGCGGGGCAGGGCGGTGGCCCGTGCCCCGAGCGGGCCGGGCGCGGAGACTGGACCGGGCGGGTCACGAAATCCGCACCATCCGGAAAGACGGGAAAGGACGGGCTGCATGTCTTCCATCGTGATTCGCGGGGGTCAGGTCATCGACGGGACCGGTCGGCCGGGCCACGCGGCGGACGTCCTGATCCGCGACGGGCGCATCGCGGAGATCGGTCCTCGTCTCTCGGGCGACGCGACCCTCGACGCGGCGGGCGCCGTCGTCGCGCCGGGCTTCATCGACATCCACACCCACTACGACGCCCAGGTCTTCTGGGATCCCGCGCTGACGCCGTCCTGCTTCCACGGCGTGACGACCGTCGTCGCCGGCAACTGCGGCTTCACGATCGCGCCGACCCGCGCCGCGGATCGCGAGACGATCGCGCTGACCCTCGAGAAGGTCGAGGACATGAACCCCGCGAGCCTGATGGCCGGGATTCCGTGGGACTTCGAGACCTTCCCGGAGTATCTCGCCTCGGTCGAGAAGCGCGGGACGCTCCTCAACTACGCGACCTACGTCGGCCACACCGCACTGCGGCTCTTCCACATGGGCGCCGCCGCCTACGAGCGCGAGGCGACCGAGGCCGAGACCCGCGCGATGGCCGCGTCGGTCCGCGAAGCGATGGAGGCCGGTGCCGTCGGCCTCGCGACGAGCCGCGCGCCGACCCACGTGGGCATCGGCGGCAAGCCCGTCTGCAGCCGGATCGCCGCGCTGTCGGAGTTCGAGACGATGGCGCAGGAGCTCTCGAAGCTCGGCCGCGGCGTCATCGCCTCGACGCTGGGCTCGGGCTTCGCCTACGACGAGGTCTACGCCTTCCAGCGTCGGCTCGGCGTCCCGGTGACCTACACCGCGCTGCTCGCGATCCCCGGGCTCTGGCAGCATGCGTCGAAGATCCACGCGGAGCAGTACGCCAAGGGGACCGGCGTCTGGCCGCAGATCTCGGTGCGCAAGGTGACGCTCCAGATGCAGCTCAAGGCACCGTTCTCCTTCGACCAGGCGCCGTGCTTCTCGGCGCTCTACGCGGAGAAGCCGGAGATGCGCGTCGTGCGCTACCGCGATCCGGCCTGGCGGGCGAGGGCGATCGAGGAGCTCAAGTCGACGCCGCTGCCGACGCGCTGGGAGAACTTCGATCTCGCCGAGAGCGCGGTCCACACCCAGCACATCGAGCGGAAGCTCGTCGACATCGCCCGGGAGCGGGGCGAGCACCCGTTCGACGCGATGGTGGCCCTCTCCCTCGAGGAGAATCTCGAGACGCGCTTCCGCTACGTCCAGGCCAACGACGACGAAGCCGGCATCACCCATCTGCTCCAGCAGGACCAGATGGCGCTCGGCCTGTCCGATGCGGGCGCCCACGTCGGGATGCTCTGCGACGCGCCGCTGCCGACGGACCTGCTCGGCAACTGGGTGCGCGAGCGCGGCGTGATCCCCCTCGAGAAGGCGGTCCACAAGCTGACGGGCGAGCCGGCGGGCATCTTCCGCTTCGAGGATCGCGGCGTGCTGCGCCCGGGCGCCTTCGCGGACGTCTGCGTCTTCGAGCCGGATCGCGTCGGCCCCGGCAAGATCCGGCGCGTACGCGACTTCCCGGCCGGCGCCGATCGCCTGACGGCGGACACCCCGACCGGCGTCCGGCACGTCCTCGTCAACGGGACGCCGATCCACCAGGACGGCAAGTCGCGGGCCGATGCGCTCGCGACCCGCCCGGGGCGGCGGCCGCGCCAGCTCTCGTTCCGCTAGGCCCTGGACGCGCGCGATCTCCGATCGACGGGGCGAGCGCGAGGAGACGTGATGGAGAAGCCCGTCATCATCGAGGTCGCGCTGAACGGGGCGACCCCGACCAGCCGCAATCCGCATGCCCCGCAGACCCAGGCCGCGCTCGTGGCCGACGCGATCCGCTGCATCGAGGCCGGTGCGTCGATCGTCCATACCCACGCGCCGGACATCTCGGTGGCGGGGGAGGCCGCGGCCCACCTCTATCTCGAGCATTTCGGCCCGATTCACGAGCGCTTCCCGGACGCGATCCTCTATCCGACGCTCGTCTTCGGCAGGACGATCCAGGAGAAGACGGGCCACCTCGAGCCGCTCAAGCGGATGTTCCCGCTGCGGATGGGGTTCGTGGACCCGGGATCGCTCAACCTGACGCCGACCGGCGAGGACGGAAAGCCCTTCCCGACGGACTGGGTCTACGCGAACTCCCCCGCCGACATCGACTACAAGTTCGCCCTCTGCAAGCGGCTCGGCCTCGGGCCGGGCATGGCGATCTTCGAGCCGGGCTTCCTGCGCGCGGCGCTCGCCTACGTCCGGGCGGGGGCGATGCCGCCGGGGGCCTTCCTGCGCTTCTACTTCGGCGGGGAGTCGAGCTACCGCGGCCCCGGCCAGATCGACCTGCTGTTCGGCATGCCGCCCCGGAAGCTCTCCCTCGACCTCTACCTCGACATGCTCGGCGACGTCGCGCTGCCGTGGTCGGTGGCGGTCGTGTCGGGGGATCCCTTCGCGGGCGGCGTCGCACGTCACGCGCTCGAGCGCGGGGGCCACATCCGGGTCGGACTCGAGGACTACGCCGGAGAGCGACGGCCGTCGAACCTCGAGCTGGTCCAGCAGGCCGTCGAGCTGTGCCGATCCGTGGGCCGACCGGTCGCGACGGCGGCCCAGACCGCCGAGATCCTCGCGCTGCCCCGCTGAAGCCTTCGGAGACGACGTGAATTCCATCGGGGTGGACGAGCGGGAGGGGCACGGCTGGTGGCCCTACGTGGTGCCCTACGTCGCCTTCCTGCTGCTCTCGGAGGTCGGAGCCCGGCTGCCCGAGGGCGCGGCGCCCTACGTCCTCGCCGCCAAGCCGGCGATCGTCCTCGCCCTCGTCCTCGGCTTCCGGTCGAAGGGGGCCTACCCGGAATGGTGGAGCCAGCCTCCCGTGCGGATGACGGCGGGCGGCTTCGTCCAGGACGTCCTCGTCGGGCTGGCCCTCACGGCAGTGTGGGTCGTCCCCTACTTGTTGATTCCGGCGCTGCGACCCGAGCCCGGGGGCGAGTTCGATCCGGCGATGGCGGGGGAGGCCTGGGTCCCGGTCATCCTCGGGCTCCGGCTCTTCGGATACGCGCTCGTCACCCCGATCTTCGAGGAGCTCTTCATCCGGAGCTTCGTCCTGCGCGTAGCCGAGGTCTGGGAGAGCGAGCACGACTTCCGGGACCAGCCGATCGCGCGCTACTCGGCGCGCAGCCTGGCCGTCACGACGGTCGTCTTCTGCCTGGGCCACGTGCCCTGGGAGTGGTGGGTCTGCGTCCCCTGGATCGTGCTCTCGACGTTCTGGTTCCATCACCGCAGGAGCCTGAGCGCGCTGATGGTCGTCCACGCGACGACCAACGGCGCACTGCTGGGCCTGGCCGTCTTCGGCGAGGGCTGGCTCACCGACGTCCGGGGCGATCCGTTCTCGTTCTGGTTCTTCGTCTGAGCGTGGCGCGGGACTTTGCGGAACCGTCAGGCGGCGCCGCGGTGTCCCTGGCGCACACGCTGGGCGATCTCGGTCAGCTCGCCGACGGCGTCCTGGACGGCGTCCTGCTTGCCGTCGGTCGAGGCGGAGACGGCGTTGCGCGCGACCATCGCCAGCGTCGGATAGCCCAGCCGATCCGCATCGTGGGCGAGGGCGAGGGCGAGGCGGCCGAGCTCGGCGTGACTCGTCTGGAGCTCGGCGTCCTGGATCGCGTCGATCCGCTCGGCCAGGCCGATCACGAAGCGATCGATGGCCTGGACCAGATCGGGGACGTCTTCCTGGGTCGATCGGATGGGCGGCTTGCGTTCGGACATCTCGCGCGGGTCATCGGCCGCGGCGCTCCGAAACTCAAGATCGCGGTGGGGCTCGCGCCCGACCGTCGGCTGGAGCAGGCTCCCCGCATGCGTTGTCATGCCTGTGGCACCGAGCACGCCCTCGCTTCCGGCGAGTCCGTCGGATACCGGGAGACCTGCGCGCGCTGTGCCGCCGATCTTCACGTCTGCCTCAATTGTGCCCATCACGACCCCTCGGCGTACAACGAGTGCCGGGAATCGAGCGCCGAGCGGGTGCTCGATCGCGATCGCGCCAATCGCTGCGACTACTTCCGCCCCGGAAGCGGCAGCTCGGATGTGCCCGATGCGCGAAAAAAGGCACTCTCCTCCCTGGACGCGCTCTTCAAGAAGGGCTGAGGCGCTTCGTACGGGACCGAGGGGTTTCGCGCTCGTCACTTTCGCGGTGGGGCCGGGCACCTTCCAATCAGCCGTCATGTCGGCCGGGGTGATCGGCCGAGAAGGTGCCGAGTTGGGCGACGGAGAGCCTTTCGTCTACCGTTGCGCCGCCGGAAGTCATCCCTGCAGACGAGCCTCGCCCCCCGCGAGCCGCATCGAGGAACCTGAAATCCCGTGAACATCCTCGGTATCTCCGCGTACTACCACGACAGCGCCGCCTGCCTCGTGCAGGACGGCCGGATCGTGGCGGCAGCCCAGGAAGAGCGCTTCACCCGCAAGAAGCACGACTACCGCTTCCCGGAGAACGCCGTCGAGTTCTGCCTCCAGACCGGCGGCATCAAGACCGCCGACATCGACCTCGTCACGTTCTACGACAAGCCGCTGCTCAAGTTCGACCGGCTGCTCGAGACCTACATCGCGTACGCGCCTTCGGGCTTCAAGCTCTTCCTGATGGGCATGCCGCTCTGGCTGCGCGAGAAGCTGCATACGCCCCGCGAGCTCGACCGCGGCCTGAAAGGCGCCTACAAGGGCCGCTACGTCTTCACCGAGCATCACGAATCCCACGCCGCCTCGGCCTTCTACCCGTCCCCGTTCGAAGAGTCGGCGATCCTGACGCTCGACGGCGTCGGCGAGTGGGCGACCGGCTCGATCGCGATCGGACGCGGCAACCGCATCCAGATGCTGAAGGAGCTGCGCTTCCCCCATTCGCTGGGCCTGCTCTACTCGGCCTTCACCTACTTCACCGGCTTCAAGGTCAACAGCGGCGAATACAAGCTGATGGGCCTCGCGCCCTACGGTGAGCCGATCTACAAGGACCTGATGATCGAGAAGCTGCTCGACCTGAAGGCCGACGGCTCCTTCCGCATGGACATGTCCTACTTCGGCTACTGCGACTCGGACGTCATGACGTCGCCGAAGATGGACTCGCTCTTCGGGGGCCCGCCGCGCAAGGCGGAGACGGCGATCACGCAACGCGAGATGGACATCGCCGCGTCGATCCAGGCCGTGACGGAAGAGATCGTGATGCGGATTGCGCGGTACGCCCACGAGCTGACGGGCGTCCGCAACCTGACGATGGCCGGTGGTGTGGCGCTCAACTGCGTCGCCAACGGCAAGGTCCTGCGCGAGGGGCCGTTCGAGCAGGTCTGGATCCAGCCCGCCGCGGGCGACGCCGGCGGGGCGCTCGGCGCCGCGCTCTTCACCTGGCACGAGCTCCTCGACAAGCCCCGGCAGGTGAACGCGAACGACGCCCAGTACGGCTCGCTGCTCGGCCCGAAGTTCACGAACGACCAGATTCGTGCGTATCTCGATTCGGTCGAGGCCGTGTACCACTACCACGAACGCGACGACGAGCTGATCGACCACGTGGCCGATCTGATCGCGAGCGAGCAGGTCGTCGGCCACTTCTCGGACCGCGCCGAGTTCGGCCCCCGCGCCCTCGGCTCGCGCTCGATCATCGGCGACGCCCGTTCGCGCAAGATGCAGGCGACGATGAACCTGAAGATCAAGTTCCGCGAGTCGTTCCGGCCCTTCGCGCCGGCGATCCTGCGCGAGCACGTCGACGAATACTTCGAGATGCGGCCCGACGAGAACAGCCCGTACATGCTGCTCGTGGCGCCGGTGAAGGAAGCGAAGCGGCTGGCGGTGACCGAGGACGGGGCGAAGGGGCTCGACAAGCTGAAGCAGGTCCGATCCTGCGTCCCGGCGATCACCCACGTCGACTACTCGGCCCGCGTGCAGACGATCGACATGCAGCACCACCCGCGCTTCTACAAGATCATCGAGCGCTTCAAGCAGAAGACGGGCAGCCCGGTCGTGATCAACACGAGCTTCAACGTCCGCGGCGAGCCGATCGTGAACTCGCCCGAGGACGCCTTCCGCTGCTTCATGCATACGAACATGGACGCCCTGGTGCTCGAGAACTTCGTGATCCTGAAGCAGGATCAGCCCAACGCGAAGGAGATCGACATCGAGGCCTATCTGAAGGAGTTCGCGCTCGACTAGTCGAGGGCGAGGGTGGACCCAAGCATGAGCAAGATGGTCGAGATCAACTGGCAGCCCGACGAACGCACGCTCCGGCAATTCGGCTGGATCGCGCTGGGCGGATTCTCGCTGGTGGCGCTGCTGGCCTGGAACGAGTGGCTCGTCTTCTCGATGGGCCTGGGATCGGCGCGCACGGCGGTGGCCGGGACCTTCGTGGGCCTGGGCGTCCTCTCGGCGCTCTTCTCGCTGGTGGCGCCGAAGGCGAACAAGCCGATCTTCCTGGGGCTCACGCTGCTCTCGTATCCGATCGGCTTCGTCCTGTCGTACGTGATCATGGGGTTCCTGTTCTTCGGCCTGATCACGCCGGTCGGCCTCGTCTTCCGGGCGATCGGCAAGGATCCCCTGAACCGCCGCTTCGACCGCGCAGCCTCGACCTATTGGAGCGATCCTCGCCCGCGACGCGGCAAGGACAGCTATTTCCGCCAGTTCTAGAACGGGAGAACCGAGACCATGGCCGATCCGAATGCTCGCAAGGATGATTTTGCCGCCCAGGCCGGGAGCGGCCGGGAGAGCCTCGTCGGCGAGTTCACCGCGTTCCTCAAAGAGAACAAGAAGTGGTGGCTCGCGCCGATCCTGATCGCGATCCTCGGGCTGGGCCTGCTCGTCCTGCTCGGTGGAACCGCCGCGGCGCCCTTCATCTACACGCTCTTCTAGAGTCGCACCGCTCGCCGGGGGCCGTTCCGACGGCCTCCGGCGGACGGGCCATCGTGCGAGGCCATCGTCCGGTCGACGACCGGTCGGTGGCCTTCGTGCGTCGGGGGGCGGCGATGCGTTCGGGCGGGGTTCGACCCGAACCGGGGCAGGGCGATCAGACCGGATTGCCGAGGTCGGTCGCGAGGCCCGTCGCCCGGGTCGCCCCCATCGACTTCGCCTTCAGCTCGACGAAGTCCGGCGTGATCGGGCAGAGCTGCTTCGAGTAGGCCGAGAGCAGGACGCGGTCGGCCAGCAGGCTGATCAGACGCGGACAGCCCTGGGAGAACCAGTAGAACACCCGCTCGACGCCCGGCGCGAAGATCTCCTCGTAGCGCCCGCCCGCGACGTCGATGCGATGGGCCAGGTAGGGCTGAACCTGGGCCGGCGTGAGCGGCTCCATGTGGTGCTCGATGGCGATCCGCTGGCGCAGCTGCCGGAGCGAGGGGCTCGAGAGCTTGCGGATGAGCTCGGGCTGACCCGTCAGGACGATCTGCATGAGCTTCGCCGTGTCGGTCTCGAGGTTCGACAGCAGGCGGATCTCCTCGAGCGTCGCCGCGTCGAGATTCTGCGCCTCGTCGATGATGAGCACCGTGTTCCGCCCCGTCCGCAGCCGCTCGAGCAGCATGCGATTGATGGCGATCAGGTAGTCGGCCGTCGTCTCGAAGCGGCCCTCGATTCCGAACTCCGCGGCGATCAGCTTGAGCAGGTCGAGCGGCGTCAGGCCGATCGTGTTGATGATGAGGGCGGTGTCGGTGTCGCGCGGCAGCTCGCGGAGCGCGGCGCGCAGCAGCGTCGTCTTGCCGGTGCCGACCTCGCCCGTCAGCAGCAGGAAGCCCTTGTGGCGGGTGATGCCGTAGACCAGGGTCGCGAGACCCTCTTCGTGGGTATCCGAGAGCCACAGGAAGCGCGGGTCGGGCGTGAGCGAGAAGGGCAGCTCACGCAGGCCGAAGAAGCTCTCGTACATCGGATCCTTACGCCTCCCCGGCCTCGGACACCCCGGGCAACGGACCTGCTCCCCCGAACCGACCGCCTGGCTTCCTGCGTCCCGTATCGGACCACACGTGTGTGATCCTGATCGAAGGATACGGGACACCCGCTCGACGCGTCCGATCTGGCCGGTCAGCTCGACGCAGGAGTCGATCGATGCGGAGCTCGGTCCCCGCCGGAATCGGCTCGGTCATCCCGTCGCCGATCCCGTCACCTCGCCGCGGAGAGCGCATTCGCCCCCGCCGCCACGGCGCCGACCTGCGATGCCCCGGTCAGGATCGGCTGGAACGGGAAGAAGACCATCTGCATGACATAGCCGACGCGGGCCAGGCCGGTCGGCGGGACGATGATCAGATCGCCTTCCGCGACCATGATGTTGGTCGACAGGTCGCCCTTCGAGATGTCCTTGAGCCGGACGCGGATGACCTGAGTCTTTCCGCCACTCGTCCGCACGATCCGGATCTTGTTCTGGCTGGCGAAGGGGCGCGTGCCTCCGACGCGGCCGATCGCCTCGGAGATGCGCATCTCGCTCGTGAGCGGGAAGGTGCCCGGCTGGCCGACCTCGCCGTAGACGGTCACGAACTGGCTCGGCGAATCCATCACCGAGACGTTGACCGACGCATCCCGCTTGAAGCGCAGGATCTTCTCCTGGATCGAGGCGGCGATCTGCTGCGGCGTGAGACCCGCGGCCTGCACGTCCCCGATCAGGTCGATCGAGATCTTGCCGTCCGGCCGGACACGGACCTCCCGGGTGATGATCGGCTCGGGCAGGATGTTGACCCGGAGCTGATCCGGCGCACCGACGACGTAGCTCGCGATCGGCGGCGCCTCGGGCGGCGGGGCAGGCGTCGTCGAGCAGCCGCTCGCGACGAGGACGAACGCGAGAGCCCCCATCGTGGTCCGGATCCGGGCCGGGCCGCGCACCGACGAAACGAAGCTGGCGAGCCGGAACCGCGTCGCCCACGCGAAGAACTGATTCACCTCGATCTCCCCCCAAGAACGGGCGTCCGACACCCACACGGAGCCGTGCACCGCGCCGACACGCTATCCGCCCGAGTCGGTGGCGCGCAAGCGAACGACGCGATCGGAGCGCTCAAGACTGGACCCACACGAAGCGGAAGAGCGTCTGTCCGATCTGGATCTCGTCGCCTTCGTTCAGCGGCGCCGAGCGGATCCGCTTGCCGTTGACCTTCGTTCCGTTCGTCGACTGCAGATCCTCGATCACGTACGACAACGCATCGGCGTCGTACAGGATCACCGCGTGCTCGCGACTGATGCCCTCGTCGAGCAGCGTGATGTCCGTCGTGGGATTGCGACCGATGACGACCTCCTCGGCCGTGAGGTCGTAGGTCATCCCTTCGAAGCCGCCGTTGAGGATCTCGAGGCGACCCGTCCCGGTCGAATGATCGAGCTCGGCCATCGAACCCATGCCTTTCCGAGGGACGTGGCCCGCAGAGGGCAGGCGACCTCCCGATTCGCGTACGAGGGGTGACCGCCTATCGGCCCCGTTCGGGGCTGCCTTGAGAACGCACGCGCTCTGCGCGCCGAAGCCGATCGAGACGGAAGGCACCGAAGGCGGACCGACGGGATCCACCCTCAAGACAGACGTCGATGACCGAGCGCCGGCACCGCCTTGCGGACCCGATCGATGCGCTCCTCGACGCAATCCGCGACGAGCACCGTCGGATCGTCACCCGCCTGCGCGATGATGAATCCCCACGGATCGATCACGAGCGATCGGCCATGGCTCGCGCGATCGGGGGCGTGATGTCCACACTGTGCCGGTGCGAGCACGAAGCACTGATTCTCGATCGCACGCGCCCGAAGCAGGACCTCCCAGTGATCCTTCCCGGTCTCCCGCGTGAAGGCGCTCGGCACGAGGAGCCATCGGGCTCCGCGGCCGACGAGGGCGCGATAGAGCTCGGGGAACCGGAGGTCGTAGCAGACCGACAGTCCGAGCCCGCCGAACGGCGTCGAACAGACGACCACCTCCTGGCCGGGCGCGCAGTGCGTCGACTCCCGGTAGACGTCCTGGCCGTCCCGGCCCAGGTCGACGTCGAAGAGATGGATCTTCCGGTAGCGCGCAGCCTCGCGGCCATCGGGGGCGAAGACGATCGACGTGTTGTAGACGCGGGACTCGCCCGGAACCCGCTCGGGGAGCGTTCCGCCGACCAGCCAGACGGAATTCTCCGCGGCCCAGCGCGACAGGGCACGCACGATCTCGCCATCCGGGCCCTGGGCGCAGGGGTAGTGCGTCCCCTCCCGCCGCATGTAGGCGAAGTTCTCGGGCAGGGCGATCAGACCGGCCCCGCGCGCCGCGGCCTCGCGGATCCCGACTTCCGCGCGCGCGAGATTCGCCGTCAGGTCATCCGTCGAGCAGACCTGGACGATGCCGACGCGCATGCCGGACGCGACGGCCCGTCAGCCGCGGAACTGGCCGGGGTCGATCCCGGTCCGTCGGATCACGTCGTAGAAGTCCTTGCGGTCCTTCTTCGCCATCCGCGCCGCGCGGCTGATGTTGCCGCCACAGCGGCGCAGCAGCACCTCGACGTAGCGCGTCTCGAAGGCGCGCTTCGCATCCTTGAACGAGGGGACGTCGTCGAGATCGGTCGCGAGCATCAACGCCTCGGCCGAGATCGCGCCCTGACCAGCGAGGCGGATGGCCTGCCGGATGCGTTCCCGCAGCTCGCGCACGTTGCCCGGCCAGCTCTCCTCGAGCAGCAGGCGCCGCGCCTCGCCGTTGAACCCGATCGCCTCGATCGATTCCTCGGCCGCGAACTCCGCGAGGAAGTGGGCCGCGAGGGGCAGGATGTCCTCCCGCCGCTCCGCGAGGGAGCCGAGCTCGATCGCGTGGGCGCCGAGCGGACTCGTCGCCGCCGCGCGCGCGGCGGTCCCGATCAGGCGCGCCCGGATCGTGCCGCCGCGGAGGCCATCCGCGAGCCGCTGCAGCAGGGCAGGCGCCAGCTGGTCCACGCTCTCCAGCAGCAGCGAGCCGCCCTCGGCGCGCGCCAGCGCTCCGGCCTGCGCACCGCCGTCGCCGAAGATCTCCCGCTGCTGGACTGCCTCGGGCGTCCCCGCCAGCTGGACCTCGACGAGCGGGCCACCGGCCCGCGCGCTCCATTGGTGGATCGCGCGCGCGAGATGCTTGCGACCACTGCCGCTCGGCCCGATCACGAGGACCGGCGTCTCCGAGCGGGCGATGGCGCTCGCTTGATCGACGACGGCCTGCGTCGAGGCACTCGCCGCGACGATGCGGTCGCTGCGGCGCCGTCCGAGCGCACGAGAGGCCGGCGAAGCCGAAGCACCGGCTTGACCGGAATGAGCTTCGGGCGATCGCGCATCAGTCGAAGCGCGGTCGAATGTGGTCGTCTCGACGCGGCGGATTCCGATCGGTGAGTGCTGTTCCGACATGGCACGATGCCCCCAGGTGTGATCGTCGCGTGACCAGAAGTATTGGGAATTCGGACCTTTGTCAATGGTTTTTGCAGATTCCGACTGCCTTTGCGTCCCGAGTTGACGTCGAATCAGCGCGATGGTACCCCGCCGATCGTGCGGTCGAGGCGGAAAAGCCCGCCCCCCGTGCGAACCTCGAGTCGGCCTCCCGCGGGTGGTATTCATGCTTCAGACGACGACGCCCGTCGCCCCTCCCGGACGCATCCGAGTCCTCCCGGACGCCCTGATCGACCAGATTGCGGCCGGCGAGGTCGTCGAGCGCCCGGCCTCGGTCGTCAAGGAGCTCGTCGAGAACAGCCTCGACGCCGGAGCGACCCGGATCCGGATCGACGTCCGGGACGGGGGGATGGCCCTGGTGGCCGTCCAGGACGACGGCTCCGGCATGACCCCCGAGGAGCTCCCGATCGCCCTCGCGCGTCATGCGACGAGCAAGCTGCGCACCGTCGACGACCTCGTCCGGATCGCCAGCTTCGGTTTCCGCGGCGAGGCGCTCCCGGCGATCGCCTCGGTCTCGCGGCTGCGGATCGTCAGCCGGCCGAGAGGCGCCGCCGCCGGTCACGAGATCCTCGTCGAGGCCGGCCGTGTCCTGCACAGCCGGACCGCCGGCGGGCCCGAAGGGACGCGGATCGAGGTCGCGGACCTCTTCGCCTCGGTGCCCGCGCGGCGCAAGTTCCTGAAGCGCGCCGGGACGGAATGGGGCCACATCGCCGACTGGCTGGCGCGCCTCGCGATGGCCCGCCCCGACATCCATCTCGAGATCCACCGCGACGAACGACCGGCGACCATCTGGCCCGCCTGCCGGGATCGCCGCGATCGACTCGCCCTGCTGCTGCCCGAGGACGACGGGGCGAGCCTGATCGAGGTCGACCACACGACGGCGGAGGTCCGCGTCCACGGCTTCACCTCGACCCCCGAGCACAGCCGGTCGACGGGGCAGGGCATGTTCCTGTTCGTGAACGGCCGGCCCGTGCGCGATCGCCTGCTCGCCCACGCGCTGGGGGAGCCGTATCGCGACCTGCTCCCGCGCGGGCGGTTCCCGGTCGGCGTGCTCTTCATCGAGGTGCCGCCGGAGACGGTGGACGTGAACGTCCACCCGGCGAAGTGGGAGGTCCGCTTCAGCGATCCGCAGGCGGTCCACCGCGCCATCCGCCACGCCGTTCGGGAGGCGATCGCCTCCCGCCGCTGGCTCGCCCTCGCGCCGGCGCCCATCGCGGGCGCCGCGCCCGCCGCACCGGCTCCCGGGCTGACGGGCCGGTCGCTCCCGGGCACGGCGCCTGCTCCGGCGACCGCGGACTGGCCCGACGCAGGGCGTCCGGTGCGTCCCGCATCGCCCGCCGCGCTGCCGCTTCCGCTGGCGGTGCGGGAGGGCGGGGGCGCCGCGTGGCGAACCGGCGAGGTCGGCCGCGGGCATGCGGCGGGCGCCCACGACTGGGTCTTCGCGGGGCAGGCGGGACCGGCTCCGGGCCGCGCCGAGGACGGTGGACCGGATGCCCTCGCGGGCACGCGCGCGAGCGACCGCCCGGTCGCATCGTTCGGCGCCCTGCGGCTGATCGGGCAGCTGCGCGCGAGCTACCTGCTCGCCGAAGGGGAGCGCGGGCTGGTCGTCGTCGATCAGCACGCGGCCCACGAGCGGATCCTGTACGAGCGGCTCCGGAGCCACTGGCTCGAAGCAGGCGTCGCGCGCCAGGGGCTGCTGACCCCGGTCGTCGTCCGCGTGCCGGCCACCGCCGTGGCCGCGGTCGAGGCGGCCGCGGAGATCGTCGGGCGCCTCGGCTTCGAGCTCGAAGCCTTCGGCGAGGACGCGCTCCTGCTGCGCGCGGTCCCGGCGGAGCTCGTCGGGGGGGACCCCGAGGCGCTCGTGCGCGAGCTGGCGGAGGCGCTGGGCGAGGGGGAGCGGAGCGGGGAGCCCGAGGGCAGCGCGGTGCGCTGGCTGCCGGGGCTCGACCGGATCTTCGCGACCATGGCCTGCCACGCCGCGCGCCGCTTCGGGGACCGTCTCCCCGAGGCCGAGCAGCAGGCGATCTTGTCGGGACTGGACACGATCCCCTGGGCGCCGACATGTCCGCACGGGCGGCCCGTCGCGATCCTGCTCGACGAGGCCGACCTCGAGGCCCGCTTCCGCCGGCGCTAGGTGCGCTAGGATCGCGCGCCCTCGCGGTCCCCGTGTGTGGCGGGCCGGATCTCCGGCCGACGCGTAGGCGAGGTTTTCCCGATGTCTCCCCAGCAGAACGAGCAGCAGCGACCGCCGGTGGTGGTCGTGACGGGGCCGACGGCTTCGGGCAAGAGCGCGCTCGGCCTCGAGCTGGCTCTGCGCTTCGACGGCGAGATCGTCAACGCAGACTCCATGCAGGTCTTCCGCTTCATGGACATCGGGACGGCGAAGCCGAGCCTCGAAGAGCGCAGCCGCGTCCCGCACCACCTCTTCGACGTCGTGAACCCGGACCAGCCCTACAGCGCCGGACGCTATGCGCAGGACGCCCGGACGGCGGCGACGGCGATCCACGGCCGCGGGCGGCTCGTCGTGCTGGTCGGCGGGACCGGGCTCTACATCCGCGCCTTCCTCGACGGGCTCATCGAGACGGGGGAGGCGCGGCCCGGGCTGCGCGCGCGACTCGAGGCCGAGCACGAGCGCGCGGTCGCCGAGGGGGATCCCGGTCGGCTCCATCGCCGCCTCGCGAAGCTCGACGCCGACGCCGCCGACGAGATCCATCCCCACGATGCGCGGCGGACGATCCGGGCCCTCGAGATCCTCGAGCAGTCGGGCCAGCCGGCCTCGCGGATGCGCGAGGCCCACGGCTTCCGGGATCGACCGTTCCGCGTGCTCCATCTGAGCGTCGATCCGGGTCGGGAGCGGCTCCACGAACGCATCGACGCGCGGGCGCAGGCGATGATCGACGCCGGCCTGCTGCGCGAGGTCCGGGACCTGCGCGAGCGCGGCTACGGCCCCGAGCTGAAGCCGATGCAGGCGATCGGCTACCGCCACATCCAGCCCGTCGCCGACGGATCCGACACGCTCGCCAACGCCCTCGCCGCGATGAGGAAGGACACGCGCCAGTTCGCCCGTCGGCAGCGGAGCTGGATCCGCGCGGTGCCCGGCGTCGAGACCTTCGACCCCGACGATCGGGTGGGGGTCTTCGGAGCGACCGAGCGATTCCTCGCGTCGGCAGACGTCGACCGCCCGCACGAAGCGCCGAGTGGCGCGCGCGCGTCCGGCGCACGTTAGGCCGAGCGGGGACGCCATGTCACGACCCAACTCGATCCCGGTCGTCGCGCTGGTCGGGCGGCCGAACGTCGGCAAGTCGACGCTCTTCAATCGCTATGCGGGCTACCGGCGCGCGATCGTCGCCGATCTGCCCGGGCTGACGCGTGACCGGATCGTCGAGCGCATCGAGGTCTCCGGCCGCACGATCTGGCTCGTCGACACCGCCGGCCTCGACGTCGCGAAGGGCGACGGCCTCGAGGCCGCGGTCCAGGCCCAGGCACGCTCCGCGGTCGAGGCCGCCGACGTGATCCTGTTCATCGTCGACGGCAAGGCCGGCCTCGTCGCCGAGGACGAGGCGATCGCACAGACGCTGCGTCGCTCGGGGAAGCCGCTCGCGCTGCTCGTCAACAAGATCGACCAGCCGAATCAGCACCGCGATCGAGTCCACGAATTCTTCCGTCTGGGGATCACGCATACCTACGCGGTGTCGGCCGAGCACGGCGGCGGCGCATTCGACGCCCTCGAATCGATGCTCGCCACGCTGCCCGGCGAGGACGTGGAAGGGGACGCGGAAGAGGGCGCCGACGACGCGCCGCTGCGTCTCACGATCGTCGGCCGCCCGAACGTCGGAAAGAGCTCGATCGCCAATCGCCTCGCCGGGGAGGAGCGCGTCGTCGTCTCGAGCACCCCGGGCACGACCCGCGACGCCGTCGACATCGAGATCACCCGCGACGGCCATCCGTACGTCCTCGTCGACACCGCCGGCCTGCGCAAGGTCGGGCGGCGACAGGGACCGGGCGAGCACGGCGGGGCGCTCATGACGCTGCGCTCGCTCGAGCGCGCCGACGTGGCGCTGCTCGTCGTCGATGCCGCGGCGGGCATGGCCGATCAGGACGCCCGGGTCGCGTCTCTCATTCGGGAGCACGGCTGCTCCGCGCTCGTGCTCGCGAACAAATGGGATCTCGTCCCGAACGAGCGGCGCCACGAGGTCCTCGAGGACATCCGGCACGGGCTGCGCTTCATGAACGACGTGCCGATCCTGCCGGTCTCGGCCCGCACGGGCGCAGGCTTCGGTCCGCTCTTCAAGAAGATCCGCCAGGTCGTCGCGGCGGGCTCCGTGCGGATCGCGACCTCCGACCTGAACCGGTGGCTCCACGACGTCGCCGAGAAGCACCCTCCGGCGATGGCCGCGCGCGGCGCGTCGCGGCGGGTCAACAAGCTCTTCTACGCCTCGCAGGTCGCGGTCCGACCGCCGACCTTCGTGGTCTTCTGCACCGACCCCGACAACATCCAGACGTCCTACGTCCGCTTCCTCGAGAACCAGCTCCGCGAGAGCTTCGGCTTCGCCGGGACCCCGGTCCGGGTCCGATTGCGGGCGCGAGGCGGCCGTCATGGGGAGGACTGAGCCGGCGAGCAGGCCCGCTTCCGTCGCCGTCCCCTCGACCCGGGCTGCCCTCGAAGTCCGGAGATGCTCGGATACACTCGGGCGCCCGAGACCCCCCGCGACCGGGGTGCGCGCCCGCTGTCCCGTCCGAAAGGGCCGGCCCATCCGCACCCCAAACAGAGCGCGAGCCTCCGACGGGGCGCGCACGAGGATCGAACGGTGACCAGGAAAGAGACGAATACCGCCGCCGAGACGCTCGCGGAGCTGGAAGCGACCGGGGACCGGCTCGCGGAGTGGTCGTCGGAGCATGCCGCGAAGATCCTGGCCGTCATCGCGGCCGTGCTCGTCGCCGCGGCGGGCGTGGGATTCTACTTCCAGCACCGCGCCGAGGGCCGCCAGGCCGCAGCGAACGCGCTCGCGCTGGCGACCAGTGAATACCGCCAGGCGATGGGGGCCGATCCGATGGGCGGGGCGATCCCCGAGCCCGCCAACGCCGAGGTCGCCACCTCGACCCGCAAGCGCTTCAGCGAGCGTTTCGCGGCGCTCGCCGCCGAGCATCCGAAGACCACGTCCGGCGCGCTCGCCTGGCTCGAGGCAGGCCAGCTCGCTCTCGAGCTCGGCGAGACCGACGAGGCGAAGTCGCGCTTCGAGAAGGCGCGCGATGCGGCCGCGGGGACGGCCATCGGTGCGCTCGCCTGGATCCGGTTGGCGGAGCTGGCCGAGTCGGCCGGGGATCTCGCGTCGGCGGCGGGGGCCTACGAGTCGGCGGCCGGCATCGCCGCGTACCCGCTGCGCGCCCACGCGCTCGCCGACGCGACCCGTTGCTGGATCGGCTCGGGGGACTCGGCGAAGGGGCTCGCGGTCTACCAGCGACTCGAGTCCGAATTCCCGGATCAGCCGGTGGCACCGGCCGTCGAGGCCCTGATCGAAGAGCTGCGCGCGAAGTCCTGAGGCGGGGTCGAAGCGAGCGGGGCGTGTTTCCGTGCGAGCCGGGCCCACGACTCGCACCACCGATAAGATAGATTATGTCAACTAGGATCCCGCTGGCGATCACCGTGCTCGGCATCCTCCTCGGGGCCATCGCCGCCTCGGCGGATGAGCCGCGAGCCCTCGGCCTGCGCCTGCAGGACTTCGACGGCCGCTGGACCCAGCGCGATGCGGGCCGGGACGACGTCGCCCGGCGCGCCGCCATCGATACGGCGATCCAGCCCCTGGCCTGGGTCGTTCGCAAGATGGCCGGCGGCGTGCTCCACGCGACGACCGCGCCGGAGTCGACCGTCCATTTCATCTGGGATGGCGCCCGGCTCCATCAACGTCTCGAGGCCCGGCGCGGCGCGATCACACGCCCGGTCGAGCCCGGTGCGCCGCCGACGACGTCGACCGACGGTCGCGGCGAGCCGTTCGAGGGCCAATGGATCTGGACGCCCGATGGACTTCAGTTCAGCTGGCGACAGCACCAGGCCTTCGGCGCGAATCTCTATCGCGTGGATCCGGTCCGGCACGAGCTCACGATCGATCACTCGATCCACGTGACGGCGCTCGAGGGGGTCCAGCCGATCCGGTTCCAATCGCGCTTCATCCAGGCGGGCCTGCCGGCCGTCTCCGCGGGCGCTGCGCCCGGAGCCCGGTGAGCGGCCGAGACCCCTGCCCGGCTCCGAAGCTCGACGGGTGGTTTTCGACACCCGCGTCGGACCCGGCGATTCCTGTCGGCCGACACTGGCCGGACGCGTGTCGAACCGCTAATAGCACGTGCGCTCGAGGCGCCGACGGATCGGACGAACTCGCGCTGCGCGGCGCCAATGCGCGCACCGGGGGAGGCGACGTGGCGCGCCGTGCGAGCAATGGATGGCGAATCGGAGGCCCCTGCCCCGAGCCCGCCGAGGGGCGCTCTGAGACCCGACTCCGGAGAGACACAGACGCATGAGTCCGACCAAGAAGAAGGCTCCCGCTCCCAAGAAGGCCCCCGCGAAGAAGGCGACGGCCAGGCCGGCCGCTGCGAAGGCGGCGGCCCCGAAGCCCGCGAGGGCGCCGGCGAAGAAGCCCGCCGTGAAGCCCGCGGCTCCGCCCTCGAAGAAGGCGGCGGGAGCGGCTCGTGAGAAGGAAGCGCCGACCAAGGCGGAGAAGGCGACCGAGAAAGTGTCCGAAAAGAATGCGTCGAAGGCGGCGGGGCCGACGGCGAAGGAAGCAGCGAAGGGGACCTCGAAGGCGGGCACGAAGCCCGCCGCCGCGGCGCCGAGTCCGGCGAGCCCGGCATCGGGGGCGAGCGCGAAGGCGCGCGACGCGAAGGAGCCGAAGGACGCGAAGGCTCCGGCGAAGGCCGAAGCGGCCGCCAAGGCGGACGGTGCGGCCCGGGCGAAGGGCGCGGCCGGCAAGAAGTCCGAGGACGAGAGTGCGGCGCCGGCGGCGAAGCGCGCCAAGGCGAAGAAGCCCGTCGTGCCGACGGGCCCGCGGCATCCGAAGCTCGGCTACCGCTGGAGCTGCTTCCGCTGCGACGCCAAGTTCTATGACCTCGGCAAGGAAGAGCCGCTCTGTCCGAAATGCGGGGCGGATCAGCGCGACCGGCCGGCGGACGAGCCGCGACCGCAATCCTCCGACTCGGCTCGGCCGAGGGTCGTTCGACCGATGGCGCAGCTGCTCGACGACGACGAGCCGGTGGCGCCGCTCGTCGAGGATGATCTGGGGCTCGACGACGTCGTCGAATCCGGCGACATGTTCGAGGGCGACGGCGACATCACGCATCTCGAGCTCGATGCGGCGGATCTCGAAGGCGACAGCATCGAGGCGGCCGAGACGGACGAGTTCTAGCGCGACGCGGAGGCGGACGCGGCCCTGACCTGCGCTCGGCGCTCCGTCGGCGCGGTCGGTCTTCGTCGGCGGTCAGCCGGCGGTCCGTTGGCAGTCCGTAAGCGATCAGAAGGTCGTGAGCCGCTTCAGGTGGCGATCCATTCCGGCGCCGAGCTCGGAGCGCGCCGCGAGCTCCTGGTCGAGCGCCGCCGCCAGGCTCTCGTGCTCCGCGACGTCGGCCGCCGCAGCGCGGATCGCCTCGCTGGCGCGCGTCGTGCGCGCGAACTGACGGGCGTTGTCGCCGAGCGATCCCCGATCCCGGGCACTGCCCGCCCGCCCCCGACGCGCCTTCTCGAAGCGCGCCTTCGCCGCCGCGAGCTCGCTGCCCGCCGCCTCGCGCAGCAGCTGCACCTCGCGCACCGAATAGCTCGCGTAGGGACGCCCGCGCTCGCTCGCCCGCTCCTGCTGGAAGTTGCGGTGGTAGTTCCAGGCGCCCACGCCGACCAGGAGCACGAGCACGAGCAGGAGCGAGCTCGTGGTGCCCCCCTCGATTCGCCGTCGATCCATGCATCACTCCGTGCGGGGGACATGGCGCCCCCCGATGACGGAGTCCATCGGCCGATCGCCGGGCCCGCTCAATCCCCGGCGCGGGAGATCGCCGTGCTCGCAGCGCTCTCGACCGGGGCATCCGCCGCAGCGGCCGCGGCCGCCGGCGCGCCGTCGCCCGTCGCCCCCCGCCCCGCGTAGAGGACGCGATAGGCCTCGACGCTGCGCAGGACCCGCTTCACGTAGCTCTGCGTCTCCGCGTACGGGATCGACTCGACCCACTCGTCGTCGGCGCGCTTCTCGCCGGGCCCCCAGTCCCGGACGACGTGGGGGCCGGCGTTGTAGCTGGCGATCGAAGCCGAGAGCCGCTTCGGGAAGAGCTGCCGCAGCTCGCCGAGATACGACGAGCCGAGGGTGATGTTGGTCCTGGGGTCGAAGAGCTCGTCGGGATGGAAGCCCGGACGTCCGAGCCGCGCGGCGAGCCGGGCCCCGGTCTCCCGCATGATCTGCAGCAGCCCCCGCGCACCGACCGGCGAGATCACCTTCGGCCGGTAGCCGCTCTCCTCCCGCATGATCGAGTAGACGAGGCTCGGCTCGACGCTGCCGGGCGCGCGCGTGGCCTCGTCGACGAACTCCGCGTAGGCATAGGGCCAGGCGAGCCGCCAGACGTCCTCGCGCCCGGGCACCGGCCCCCGCGCGAGCGCCAGCTCGTAGGCCTCGACGACGCTGCGTTGGGCGGTGTGGTAGTCGGGGGCCGAGGTCAGGAGCCGGGCGAGCGCGAGGCGATCCTCGAGGCCGCCCGCGCGGCGCACGAGGCGACCGGTCTCGGCGGCGCCGTACTCGTTCAGGCCCGCGTCGATGAGGATGCGCACGCGCGCCAGCGCGCTCGGCGTGAGACGGACCTGTCCGCGGGCGAGCGGCGGACGCTCTGCCGGCTCGAGCGGACCGCTCGTCCGGGCGCCCGCGCGCCAGCCGTAATACGAGAGGGGAAAGTCGCGCGCGAGCGCCGTGAAGAGCGGCGCCGCGTCCTCGCTCCGACCGACGCGATCGAGCGCCCGGGCGCGCCAGTAGATCGGCTTGAGCCGGGCGATCGGATCGCTCGTCGCCCGCGCCAGCGCCTCGAAGCGCTCGGCCGCCTCGGCATATCGCCCATGGCGGTAGTCGCTCCAGCCGAGCCGCCAGAGGGCCGTCCGCGACAGCTCGCCCTGGCGCGGGTCGTCGGCCAGCCAGATCAGATGGACGCGGGCCTCCTCCTCGCGCTGGCGTCCCTCGAGCAGGCTCGCGGCGAAGAAGCGGGCGTCGGCCTGATTCGGGCCGGCGGTGCGCGCGAGGGACTCGAAGGCGGTGATCGCCTCCGGCACGCGGTCCGCGCGCGCCATCGAACGCGCCCGCCAGATCGGGACGTCTCCGCGCTGGGGCAGCGCGGAGAAGGCGGCCAGCGCCTCGGGATAGCGACGCAGGCGGAACAGCGTGTGGGCGCGCTGGGTCTGGGTCGTGGTGCGCAGGGCACCGGTGAGACCGGCTTCGAGGGCGCGGTCGTAGGACTCGAGCGCCTCCTCGTTGTGCATCTCGGAGAACAGGCGGTCGCCCCGCTGTCGATGATCGTCGGCCGTCCGCCGGGTCGCCCCCGGCTGCGCCTCGAGCTCGTCGAGGCGCCGAGCGGCCCGCTCCGCCTCGGGGCTCGCGGGATGCCGGCTCCAGAGTCGGAGCCAGGTTCCCCGGGCGCCCACCGCTTCGCCGGCGCGCTCCTGGCTCTCGGCGACGAGGGCGAGCAGCGTGGCGCGCGCCTCGGCCGACTCGGACTCGGAGTAGGCGAGCGCCCAGGCCGAGCGTGCACCGGATTCGTTGCCCTGATCGCGCCGCAGATCGCCCAGGAGCGCGTGGAGCTCGGCGCGCAGGGGCGAGGTCGGAAAGTCGGCGATCGCGCGGTCGACCTCGGCCTGAGCCTCCGGCAGACGACCCGCGGCGCGCAGCGCCTTCGCCCGGAGCAGCCCCGCGAAGTCCCCGACGATCGAGTGGCGACGCCCGAGCTCCTCGAGGAGCCGCTCGGCGCGGCCGAAGTCCCGGCGCTCCGTCGCGGCCTGGGACTCCCGCAGTAGCGCCGCCGGATCACCGAACAGGCTCTCGTCGATCGGCGCCTCGGGCGGGCTCGTCGGCGGGGCCACCGACTCCGCAGACGGCGCGGTCGGCGTCGCCGGCGGCGAGCCGCCCGTCGCGCTCCCGGCCGCAGGCTCGACATCCGGGGCGACCTGGGCGCGATCCACGGCGGCCGGCTCCGCGGCCCGCGCCGTGTCGACGATCACACAACACGACCAGGCGAGCGCGATCCACACCCCCGCATGCGATCGCCACGCAGACCTTCGAGCCGATCGAGAGCGCATCGCGATTCAGGAGCTCCGCCGGATGGGTTCCGGTCCGGTTGTCGAGTTCATCGAGCGATCGCTCGCGCTCGGCATTCTGGCCTCGGGATCGGGGCTGTCAATCGCGCGCACCCGGCGATGCGGCTCGCGCCTGCGCGCATCTCCATTGAGTCGCTCGTCGCCCCCCGGTACCGTGTCGCCCATCTTGACCGGTCGCCCCCTTCAAATCGAGTCGATCCCGCACGCCCTCGCGCGGGGCCTCCTGATCGCCGCCCTCGTCCTGCTTGGGACCGCGTGCAAGCCCGAAGAGTTTCCCGGCGCGCGCGCGCAGCTGAAGGGGCCGTCGACCCCGACGAGGCCGGAGTCCGCGCAGACCCGATCCACGACCGAAGATCGGGGCACCACCGCGGACGCGGTCGGGCTGCCGGCTTCCCCCGCCCCGTCGACCGGCGACGGTCTCGATGCGATCCCCCCGGTGCGGGGACTCTGGGTGCTGGCCGAGGGCAGCGTCCGCGTCCTCGACGAGGCTGGCCGGATCGCCCCGCTGATCGAGCGGGCCGAGCGGCTCGGGGTGACCGACCTCTTCGTCCAGGTCTATCGCGGCGGGCGCGCGTTCTACCCCGCCGAGCCGCCGATCGAGCGCGCCCCCTCCGTCGCCACGGCGCCCGGCGCCGTCGATCCGCTCGCGCTGCTGATCCGCGAGGCGCATGCCCGGGGCATGCGGGTCCACGCGTGGGTCAACGTGCTCTCCCTCTCGACGCGCCGCGATGCGCGGATCCTCACCGACCTCGGCCGCGACGCGATCCACGTCGATCGCCGGGGCCGATCGCTGCTCGACTACCCGGACTTCGACCTGCCGCAGCCCGATCGCCAGTTCTATCGCATGGGCACGCCGGGGCTGTATCTGGACCCGGCAGTGCCCGCGGTGCGCACCCGGCTCGTCGCGACCTTCGGCGACCTCGTGCACCGCTACCCCGAGCTCGACGGGCTGCACCTCGACTACATCCGCCATCCCGACCTGCTGCCCTTCATCCCCGGATCGCGGTTCGGGGTCGGGCTCGAGTTCGGCTACGGGTCGATCTCTCGGGCGCTCTACCGCGCGCAGACCGGGCTTCCGGATCCGATCGAGGGCGCTCCCCCCGGCGTCGTACGCGAGGCGGAGGCGTGGGACGCCTGGCGGCGCCAGCAGGTCACGACCCTGGTCGAGGAGATCGGGCGGACGGTGCGCGCGATCCGGCCGGGGATCCTGCTCTCGGCCGCGGTCATCCCCTACGTCGATCGATGTTATTTGACGCTCGCGCAGGACTGGCCCCGCTGGCTCGAGACGGGCGCCCTCGATCGCGCGATCCCGATGGTCTACACGCTCGACGATCAGCTGCTCCGCTACCAGCTCGAGGGCTACAGCGGACTGACGCGTGCGGACCGGATCTGGCCGGGGCTCGGCGTCTGGCTCTTCGAATCGGATCCGGCGCGCGCCCTCGCCCAGCTGCGGACCCTGCGGCGGCTGGGCTTCGGCGGCGAGGTGCTCTTCTCGGACGACGCGATCGCGAAGGCGCCCGCGCTGCTCGAGGTGCTCGCGATGCACCCTCCCCGCGCGACCGGGACGGTGCCCGGGGAGACGGGGCCCGGGGCCTTCTCCATGACGGCCGCGGAGCCGTGACCCACGCGAGCGATCCGGATCCGGCCGCCGAGGCGGAGCTCGAGGCGGTCCTCGCGGAGTACGACTTCGCGCTGCCCGAGGCGCTCGTCGCCCAGACGCCCCTCGCCGACCGCGAGGCCTCGCGGCTGCTCGTGGTCGAGCGGGAGAGCGGGCGGATCGTCGAGCCCGACGTCGACCACCACGTGCGCGACCTGCCGCGCTGGCTCGCCCCGGGCGATCTGCTGGTCGTCAACGCGACGCGCGTGCTCTCCGCGCGCCTGCTCGGTCGCAAGGCGAGCGGCGGGCTCGCCGAGGCCCTGATCCTCGGCCGAGACGAATCGGATGCCGAGGCGCCGCGCCGCGCGACCTACCGCGCCCTGCTCAAGTGCACCGGTCGGGTTCGGGAAGGCCTGCGCCTCGTCTTCCGGCGGCCGGGCGCCGGATCCGGCGGCGCCGCCCTCGAGGCCGAGGTCGTGGCCCGTCATGGGCGTGGCGAGGTCTCTCTGCGCCTGGACGACGGCGAAGCGGACCCCTACGCGTTCGGGATCGCGCCGCTCCCCCCCTACATCCGACGCGACGAGGGCGACGCGCCCGAGGCCGACCTCGATCGCTACCAGACCGTCTACGCGCGATCCCCGGGCGCCGTCGCCGCACCGACGGCGGGGCTCCACCTGACGCGCGCGCTGCTCGAGCGGCTCGCGGCCCGCGGCGTCGCCACGGCCGAGGTCGTTCTCCACGTCGGCGCGGGCACCTTCCGCCCCCTCGACGTCGCCGCGTGGCGCTCGGGCCGACTCCACTCGGAGCGCTTCGAGCTCCCGCCCGAGACGGTCGCCGCGATCGAGCGGACGCGCGCCGCCGGCGGGCGCGTCGTCGCGGTCGGCACGACGACGACGCGGGTGCTCGAGAGCTGCGCCGACGCCGACGGTCGGCTCGCCGCGAAATCCGGCGAGACGGACCTCTTCCTGCGGCCCGGCGCGCACCTCCGCGTCGTCGACGCGCTGCTCACGAACTTCCATCTTCCGCGCTCCTCGCTCCTCATGCTGGTGGCGGCGATGATCGGCCGGGAGGCGGTGCTCGAGGTCTATCGTCGGGCGGTCGAGCGGCGCTTCCGCTTCTTCTCGTACGGCGATGCGATGCTGATCCTGCCGCGAATCGGAGCCACCCATGCGCGCTAGCGGATTCAAACTGGAGATCGTCGCCCGCGACGGGCGCGCCCGCGCGGCGAGGATCACGACGCCCCACGGCGTCATCCCGACGCCGATCTTCATGCCCGTCGCGACCTTCGGCGCGGTGCGCGGGATCGGGCCCGGCGAGCTCGCCGCCGCCGGCGCCGAGATCCTGCTCTCGAACACCTATCATCTCCACGAGCGCCCCGGCGAGGAGACCGTCGCCGCCCTCGGCGGCCTGCACGGATTCACCGGCTGGCGCGGCCCGTGGCTGACCGACAGCGGCGGCTTCCAGATCACCTCCCTCGCCGATCGCGCCCGCCTCGACGAGGAGGGCGTGACCTTCCAGTCGTCCCTCGACGGCCGCCGCCGCAAGCTCACGCCGGAGAGCGCCATCGCGATCCAGGAGGCGCTCGGGGCGGACATCGCGATGGTGCTCGACGAGTGCCTGCCGGTCGCGACCGACGATCACGGTCGCACCGACCCGCGCGCGCTCGAGGGGGCCCTCGAGCGGACCCTGCGCTGGGCGGTGCGGTCGCAGGCCGCGCGACGGCGCCCCGAGCAGGCGGTCTTCGCGATCGTCCAGGGCGGAGCCGACGTGGCGCTGCGCCGGCGGAGCGCGGAGGCGACCGCCCGACTCGACTTCGACGGCCATGCCCACGGCGGCCTCGGCCTCGGCGAGAGCCGCGAGGAGCGACGGGCCGCGATCCGAGCTGCCCACGAAGTCCTCCCGGCCGATCGCCCCCGCTACCTGATGGGCCTCGGACGCCCGATCGACCTGCTCGACGGGATCGCCGAAGGCGTCGACCTCTTCGACTGCGTGGTGCCGACCCGCAACGGCCGCCACGGCCTCGTCTATACGTCCGAGGGCACCCTCCACCTGCGCAACGCGAGCTTCGAGCGCGACCCCGCCCCGATCGACCCGCGCTGCGGCTGCCCCGCCTGCACGAACCACTCGCGCGGCTATCTGCGTCATCTGCTCCGAAGTGGCGAGAGCCTGGGAGCCCGGCTGGCTGCGCTCCACAACCTCACGTACTACTTGAACTTGATGAAGCGCGCGCGAGCCGCGATCGCGGAGGGCTGCTTCGAGGCCCTCCACGCGGAGATCGAGGCGCTCGGCTAGGCGGTCGGCTCCGGGGTCGGATGAGTCGCGCTGGCGCCCGCCCCGGCCACGGCCAGCGCGGCCTGCTCGGGCAGCGCCGCACCGAGCGCCGCGGGCACGATCGCGAGCCGCTCGGCCTGCCCCGGCCAGACGAGAGCGACGACCCGCTCTCGGAGCGGCCCGAAGCAGAGCGCCTCCCCGGCCGCGACGGCGATCGTCCCGAGCACGATCCGGTCCGGATCGAAGGCCATCACGATCCCGGCGATCCCGAGCGCGAGATGATCGAGCCAGCGCTCGAGCTCGCCCCGCGCGAAGGCGTCGCCCTCCCGCGCCGCCTCGAGCAGGAGCTCGCTCCCGATCCGCGCCCGCTCGCCTTCCGCCCGCTCGAAGACCCGGCTCGTCCGGGGCACGATGCGGCGCAGACGCCGGGCCCAGGCCTGTCCGCCGACGTAGGCCTCGAGACAGCCGCGCAGCCCGCAGGCACAGCGCAGGCCGCCGCGGACGATGGGGATGTGGCCCAGCTCGCCGGCGAAGCCGTTCGCACCGACGACGAGGCGGCCCCCGCTCACGACCCCGCCGCCCACTCCGGTCGACATCGTCAGGTAGACCATGTCTGCGCTGCCCCGGCCCGCGCCGAACCGGTGCTCGGCGAGCGCCGCCGCATTGGCGTCGTTCTGGACCGAGACGGGGACCCCGAAGGCCTCGCGCAGCACGTCGGCGAGGGGCACGTCGCGCCAGCCGGGGAGATTCGGCGGATTGCGCAGCAGGCCGGTGCGCAGCTCGACCGGCCCCGGAGCTGCCACGCCGACCGCCGCGAGGGGCCCTGCCCCCCCGGCTCGCGCCTCCTCGAGGAGCGCCCTCGCCTCCCCGACGATGGCCTCGAGGTCGGTCCGCCAGGCCCCGGAGAACGCCATCGCGGTCCTTCGGCGGGCGAGCGGTCGCCCGGTGTGATCGCCGACCACGACGACCCGCTTGGTCCCGCCGATGTCGAGCCCGAGCAGCGTCACGTCCCCTCCGGTCCCCGCCCGAAGAGCGGGCCTTCGACCCTATCACAATCGCGCTTGAGTCCCGGCCGCCGCGGGCCGATCCGATTGGCACGCAGCGCCGCCGATCTGCGCGGCCGCCTGCCGGTCCAAAGGCCCGTCCAGGAGGATCCTGCTCATGCCCGCTCCGCGTTCCATCCGCTCGCTCGCCGGTGTCCAGACGCTCGTCTCGCTGGTCGCGCTGATCGCCGTCGTGGCGCTCTCGGGCTGTGCGGCCGGCGAGTTCCGGCCCAAAGATCCCTTCGACCGCAAGCTCTCGTTCAACGAGTCCCAGCACCGCTACACGACGCTCGTGCGCTGGGCCGAATTCCAGAAGGCCAAGGCGTTCGTCCGCGAGGACCACCGCGAGCAGTTCCTGGCCGACATCAAGGCCTTCAAGGACGCCCGCTTCACCGACTACGAGGCCGAGGACGTCGACCTCGACGAGGAGATGCGCCAGGCGACCGTGCGCGTGACCTACACCGCCTACCTGCCCACGACCCCCGTCGAGGTCGAGATCGTCGAGATCCAGGAGTGGAGCCGCGAGGGCATGGGCAATGCCTGGCAGGTCCAGTCGCGATTCGAAGGCGGGCCGAAGGTCGCCTCCAACTAGCACCCGAGGCCGCCGCATGTCCGGACCGACGCGCATCCTGCTGGTCGACGACGTCGCGATGTTCCGCGATCTCGGGAAGGTCTTCCTCTCCCGCAGCGGACCGGTCGATCTCGCCGCCAGCGCCGAGCAGGCCTTCGAGCTCGCCTCGCAGCGCAAGCCGGGCGTCGTGATCGCGGACATGCACCTCCCCGACGTCGACGGCCCGACCCTCTGCCGGACCTTCAAGTCGGATCCCGCCTACGGCCTGCCGCGCGTCGTGCTGCTCGCCCGGGCCGGATCCCCGGCCGATCACGCCGCGGCCGTGCGCGCCGGCGCCGACGAGGTCCTCTTCAAGCCCCTCGAGCGCGAGTCCCTGATCGCCACCGTCCGACGGATGACCGAGTTCGACTCGCCGCGCGGTCTGCCGCGGGCGCGGATCGAACGGCCGATCGAGATCAACGCGCGCGGGCTCCGGATCACGGGCCGCCTGCGCAACGTGAGCCGGGGCGGGCTCTTCATCGATGCGCCCCTGCGGCTGCGCAAGACCGAGGAGATCAGCGTCCAGTTCAGCCTCGACGAAGAGGCGCCGCTCGTCTCCCCGACGGCCCAGGTCGTCTGGATCCAGCCGAACGACGAAGGCCCCGACGGCGTGGGCCTCCGCTTCCTCGAGATCGACCCCGCGACGATCGACCGACTCGAGCACTTCGTGAGCGACCACTACCCGCGCTCCCAGAGCGCACCGGTGTGAAAGGAGACGAGATGACCTTGATCCAGACCTCGAGCCGATGGGGCCGCCTGCTGGCGGCCGCGACGCTGGCGATCGCGCTGACGTCGGTCTCAGCGGCCTTCCTGCTCGCAGCCTCGCCGGCCATGGCAGCAGCCGACGACGAGGACGTCGCCAAGAAGGCCGAGTGGCAGGACCGCTACCGGGTGCTCCGCAACAACGCGGTGCGCATGCGGGACAACGCGATCAAGCTGCGCCGTGCCTACAGCCTCTCGCAGCACTCGAACTATCCCCGCGGCGGCGCGCGCGAGCGCTTCAAGCAGCAGGTGCTCGACACCGAGCGCAAGGCGACCGACTACGAGAGGCAGATGGCGAGCTTCCTCGACGAGGCCCGCCAGAACCAGGTTCCGCCGGGCTGGATCTACGAGGTCGACGAGGAGCCGATCGATCCGGGCTCGCCGGCCGCGGTGGGCACCGACGAACCGGCCCACGCCCCCGGAGCACCGGCGGGCCGCAACCCGGCCTATGCCGACGGCGCGCGCCAGGACGACGAGGACGCCGCACAGGACGAGCCGGCGGACGACCGGGGCGAGGAGTTCGGCGACTTCGGTGACGACCGCGACGATCAGTACCGGATCCGCGACGTCGAGCCGAAGGAGACGACCGCCGACGAGTCCAAATCGGACTTCTGAGATCCGGCGACGGAAACGCGACGGGCGGGGACCTTCCGGTCACCCGCCCGTCGTCTTTCCGGTGGTCGCGAAGTCCCGCGCAGGCCGAAGCCTGCGCGGGACCCGTCCCTTCCCGGACTAGAAACCGAGCTCGCTCTCCGACGTCGGCTCCGACGTACGGTCGCGATTCTCGCCCTTGAACACCGAGATCACGCGGTCGCCCTGCTTGACGATCGTCATGTGCCGGCTCGCCTCACCGTCGACCGGCTTCACGCGCACGCTCTCGACCGTGACCGGCTCGTCGCCCGCGCCCAACCCGGCTCCGCCGAGGGGCATCTGGAGTCCGACTCCGCGCTGTCCGCCGCCCGAGCGGCCGACGTTGACGGGCATGTTGTAGACCATGCCCGGGCCCTGCCCTGCCCCCTGGCCCGAGACGATGACCTGCGGCGAGCCGGTGATGGCCTGCTGACGCAGGTCGCTCTGGCGCTGGCGCAAGCGGTCCGAGTAGGACTTGTCGGTCCGATCGACGGTGTAGCGGCCATAGCGCTCGAGGTCGCCCATCGGCCGGGCCTTGGCCTCGGCCTTGTGCTTCGCCGGGATCCGCTTCGGATCGTCGGTGAAGGCGTAGGTTCCGTCCTCGGTCACCCACGAGTACACGTTGCCCGCGAAGGCCGGGCCCGCGAGCCCGATCAAGAGGCACGTCCCAACCAGGATCCGTCCGATCTGCGTCCCGATCTTCTGCTTCGGCATGTGCAATGGTCTCCTCTGCTGGCCCATTCGTGGAGACCGCCCCCCGAAAATCGCGGAAGTTGCCGATCGCTGCCCTCGAATTGCCCGGAGCATGCGCATGGCGGGATCCGGTGCATCGCGAACGAGCAGGCCGGCTGCCCGGAGCGGCAATCCCGATGCAGCGCGATTGACAAAACGGCGGGGCCCCATAGTATCCGGCACCCGGTTTGTTGCGGGGTAGAGCAGCCAGGTAGCTCGTCGGGCTCATAACCCGGAGGTCGCAGGTTCGAATCCTGCCCCCGCTACCAGAAAAGAGGCACCTCTCGAGCTCGCTCGGGAGGTGCCTTCTGCTTTTGTGGGGCACGCATTCGGATGCTCGCCGACGGACGCGGCGCTCGAGCCCTTCAGTCGCTTCCCCAGCCGCCGCCCCAGCCCGCCCCGGGCGCCTCGAACTGATCCCCACCGAAGCGGAAGAAGATCGAGGTCACGAGGCCCGCACGCAGATCGCTGCCGATGAAATCGCCGTCGCTCCCGCCCTGGTCGTAGAGGCGCTGGAACGACTGGACCTGGAAGCCGTAGCGGACGAAGGCGCTGGTCGAGAAGGTGAGATGGCGACCGACGTGGAAGTTGAAGCCGAGCTCGGGCCCCAGCCCGGCGGTGAACGAGGTCCGCTCGTAGTTCTCGCGGAAGCCGTTGAGATGGACGTTGTCGTCGACCCGGCCGACGCCGAGATGGAGCGAAGGACCGACGTAGACCCGCACGTGGGGCGTCCGGATGAAGCCGAAGCCGAAGGTCTGGTCGAGGGAGACGTTGGTTCCCTGGACCTGGTTCTCGACGCCCGCCTGTCCGACCTCCTCGTCGACGAAGGCGAGGCTCGCATTCAGGCGATAGTTGAACAGACGATTCCGGGCGAGGTTCGTGTCGAAGACGAGGCCGATGCCGACCTCGTCGGACTCGGTGTTCAGATCCGCCCAGAAGTCGTCGACGTCGTCGAGCTTCGACTGGCTCCGCGTGTAGGAGAGGCTGCCGCCGAAGCCCGCCGCCTCCGCGACGACCGGAGCGAGCAGCCCCATCCCGAGCGCGACGCCGAGCGCCACGCCGACCGGCATGCGGAGCACGGTCGCACGCGCCCTGGCGATCGCACGCCACGGCGCCCAGGAGCGCCCGGCGCGCAGAGCCGGCCTCGCCGGAAGTCCGTTCGAAACCGCGGCCTGATGCATGCCGGTTCCTCCCTGGTGTGCCCCGCTCGAGGCGGATCCCCGCGCTAGCGCGCGAAGAACTTCTCGATCACCTCGCCCATGTAGGCGATGCCCTCGTCTTCGATTCCGTGGTTGCAGGGCAGGATCAGACCCGTCGCCATCACGCGATCGCAGTTGCCGAGGCCACCGGGCGCGATGCGGTGCGGACGGTTCTTGAAGGCAGGCTGCCGCGCGACGTTCCCGCTCCAGACCATCCGCGTGTCGATGCCGTGGCTCTCCATGTGGCGCTGGAACTCCCCGCGCACGACGCCCGACTCCGGTCGGATCAGGAACGGGAACATGTGCCACGCCGTCTCGATCCCCGGCGTGACCTGCGGCAGCACGAACACCTCCGGACGCTTCTCGAGGAAGCCGGTCAGGAGCTCGAAGTTCCGCTTCCGCCGCGCGAGATTCCGCGGGAGCTTCTTCATCTGGACGCAGCCGAACGCCGCCGAGATCTCGCTCGGCTCGAAGTTCCAGCCGACCTCGTCGAAGATGAAGAGATCGTCGTACTGCAGACCGTCGAGGTCGCTGAAGAAGGAGCGCGTGCCCTTCTGCGAGCCGAAGAACTTCGGCTCGCTCCGCCTTCCCCAGCGCCGGAGCGTGAGGGCGCGGTCGACCAGCGCGAGATCGTCGAGGAGCACCATGCCGCCGGTGCCGGCAGCGGTGATGATGTGGGAGAGCGCGAAGCTCGTCAGCGAGATGTCGGAGCGCGTCCCGGTCGGCGTCCCCCGCAGCGTCGCCCCGAGGCAATCGCAGGAATCCTCGATGACCTTGAGCCCGTGGCGGTCGGCGATCGAGCGCAGCACGTCCCAGTCCGGGCAGTTCCCGATCAGGTTGGGCACGAGCATCGCCTTCGTGCGCGGCCCGATCGCCGCCTCGATGCGCGCCTCGTCGACCTGATAGGTATTCGGCGTGACGTCGAGCAGGACCGGCACGAGCCCGGCCCGCAGGATCGACGCGATGTCCGTCGAGAAGGTCAACGCCGGCGTCAGGATCTCGTCGCCCGGCGACAGCGCCAGCAGCTCGACCGCCAGATAGAGCGCCGAGGAGCCCGAGTTGACCATGATCCCGCGCTGCTTGCCGAAGGCGGCGGCGACGAGCTGCTCCATCTTCTTCGTGTGCGGTCCGATCCGCAACGCAGTCGCACCGCCGCGGAGCACCGAGACGACCGCCTCGATCTCCTCCTCGTCGTGGACGCTCCCCGCATACTCGATCCGCTGGATCGCCATCGCCCGCTCGCTCCTTCCGCTTCAACGGCGCCGCCCGCCGCAGGTCCCTCTCCCAGTCGTCCCGGCGATCCGTCCGCCGGATCCGTCATCCGACGAGGTCGCTCCTCAGCTCTTCCCGCCGCGCACCGTCTCGACCGCCTTCAGCCCCATCTCGTCGACGGTCTCGACGACGTCCGGGTAGTGCGGCGTGATCGCGATCCGGCGGATCGTCTCCCGGGAGGCGATCGCGTTCACGACCTGCTCCGCGACCGACTCTGCGTCCATCATCCGGCCGTACATGTAGTCGAGCTCGCTCCAGCGCTGCACGATCGGGATCAGCTTCTCCATGGATTCGCCGAACCCGAACTCCGTCAGCGTGTCGCCGTTGGCGATGGATGTGAAGCCGACCTGGCGATGCTCGCCCTGCCAGGCCTCGATCAAGCGCTCGAGGGCGATCTTGCTGATCGGATAGCTCGCCTGCTTCGGTCGCGGCGGCGAGTCGTCGATCGAGATCGACGAGTAGACGACGACCTTGCCCCGGTTCGCCGAGAGCTCGGCGATCGCCGCGTTCATGACCAGCGAGAAGCCGATCACGTTCGTCGAAAAGACCTCGAGCCAGGCCTTCTGATCGATCTCCTCGATCGGCCCGAAGGGCGAGATGCCCGGGCAGTAGACGAGCGCGTCGAGACCGCCCATCCGAGCGATCGCGCCGGCGACGACCGCGCGGCAGCTGGCCTCGTCCCGCACGTCGCAGGGCAGCGCGAAGCCGCTCGGACCGGCCTCTGCCGCCGCCGCCTCGAGGCGATCCATCCGCCGGGCCGCGAAGCCGACGCGCGCACCCTCCCGCGCGAGCGCGAGCCCGGTCGCCCGACCGAGCCCGGACGATGCCCCGACGACGAGTGCGCGCTTGTTCTCGAGCCTCATGCCCCTGCTCTCCCGATCCCCGGGGTCCGGTCCGGGCCGCACGCGCGACCCGCGAAGGGCCCCTCCGCGGCGGGCCGAACATAGACCAGAACCGGCTACGCCCGCGCCGCGCGCGAGGGGATCCACATGGCGACCTCGCCCGCCTGGACGAGCTCGTCGCGCTGATTCAGGACCTCGAGGGCGAAGTGGACGATGCTCATCTCGGGGCGGCTGCGCGAAGGCGTGCAGCGGACCGGGCGATGGCGGGTCCGGATCGTGTCCCCGATCCGGACGGGAGCCCAGCAGCGGAACGTGTCCCCGAGATGCCCCGCGAGCCCCGTCGACGGCAGCCGGGCGCCCAGCAGGTCGCGCAGGAAGTCGCCGAAGGCCAGGCAGAAGATCCACATCGGCGGTGCGATGCGCTCGCCGAATCGGCCGCGCGCGGCGAACTCGCGGTTCAGGTAGACGGGCAGCCGCTCGGCCGTCAGGTTGGTGAACCCGACGACGTCGGCTTCGCTCACCGTCCGCCCGAGGCTCTCGCCGCGCGGGCCGTGCGCGACGAGATCGGCGGCCCCGAGCGGACCGGCCTGCGCCGGGTCGAAGGGATCGGGACGCGGCATCGGCTCCGGGCGACGTGCCCCCCCGTCCGAGCGGCGCACGCTGACGCAGCCGAACGCCGTCCGCTCGCCGCGCTGATTGAAGACCGCGAACTCGGTGTCCAGGGCCCCCTCGCCGGAGAGACCCTCCACCGCCGCCGCGTCGGCCGGTCGATGGCGCATCGAGAAACGATCCCCGATGCGCATCGAGCGCTCGAGACGCACCGAGTAGCCGGCGATCGCCGCATGCGGATCGTCGCCCGCGAGGCGCTGCGGCACGGACCAGGCCAGCGCCCCCACCGCCCACGACGCGAAGAGGAGCCCGTGCACGATCGGCGTCGGCGCCCCGGGCGCCCCGGCTTCGAGCGCGTGGTCGAAGTGCATGCGGGCGTAGTCCCCGGTCGCCGCCCCGAAGAGCAGCACGTCCGCGGCCGTGATCGTCCGGTGGCCGAGCTCGGCGGAAAAGGCCTCCGGCTCGGATGCGATCGGGTCCGGGCGCTGTCCCACGCGACGATCTCCCGGTCGCCGCGGAGCGTCCGGGCGACGAAGCACCCGAGCCTAACCCGGTGGCGCATCGCGGGCATCCCTGCGTACAGTCCGAGCGGCGCGTGCGGAAGCCTGCGCACCGCGAGGGGAGGACGACGATGACGAAGCGGGACGACTCGATGCCGACGAACCTGAGCCGGCGGCATTTCCTCGGCGCAGCCGGTGCGGCCGCGGGCGGCGTGGCCCTCGGTGCGACGGGACTCGCGGCCTGTGCTCCGCCGACCGAGCCCTCGAAGGGGACGCCGTGGGACCACGAGTTCGACGTCGTCGTGATCGGGAGCGGGACGGGGCTCGTCGCCGCGCTGGCCGCGCGCGTCGCGGGCGCCGAGGTCGTCGTCCTCGAGAAGCGGAAGATCGTGGGCGGCACGACCGGCCACTCGGGCGGCGTGGCGTGGATCCCGAACAACAACGTCATGAAGAAGGAAGGGCTCGCCGACGATCCCGAGAAGGCCCGGACCTACCTGACGAAGCTCGCGGGCGGCCAGGCGACGCCGGAGCTGATCGAGGCCTTCCTCGCGGCCGGCCCCGAGATGGTGGACTTCGTCGAGGCGCACTCGCCGCTGCGCTGGCGCGTCTCGACCATCCTCGGCAACAACGCCGACTACCACCCGGAATGGCCCGGGGCCATGACCCGCGGCCGCAGCCTCGAGCCGATCACCGACCGCCAGGGCCTCTACGGCCCCGAGCTGATCGCGGGGATCCAGAAGGGCTACGAGGACGCCGGCGGCCAGCTCTGGACGGAGACGCCCGCGCGCCGCCTGATCGTGAAGCACCACGACGAGAACCGCCGCGAGATCGTCGGCGTCGAGGCGATCCGCGACGGCAAGCCGATCCGCATCCGGGCGCGCCGCGGGGTCCACCTCGCGTCGGGCGGCTTCGAGTGGGACTTCGAGCTGAAGCAGCACTTCCTGCGCGCCCCGACCCTCTACACCCTCGGCGCCGGCGGCAACACCGGAGACGGCCTGCGCATGGCGATGGCCGTCGGGGCCGACCTGCGCAACATGAACGAGGTCTACGGCCATACCGTCTACAAGGCCGAGGCGGAGGCGCTGCGGCCGAACAACATGGGCGCGACGCTCAACGCCGAGATCGAGAAGCGGGTCGCCGGCTCGATCATCGTCAACGATCGCGGCGAGCGCTTCCACGACGAGGCCGCCGACTACGACTCGACCTGGCGGAGCTTCTACACCTGGGAGAACTGGGGCGACCTTCGCTACCGCAATCTTCCGGCCTTCGCGATCTTCGATGGCTCCATCCGGAAGAAGGGCAAGCTCGCCGGGGCGAGCGCCAGCGATCCGCTGCCGGAGTGGTTCGTCGAGGCACCGACGCTGCGCGAGCTCGCGACGCGTCTCGGCATCGACCCCGACGGCCTCGAGGCCACGGTCGCGCGCTGGAACGAGAACGCGCGCAAGGGCGTCGACCCCGAGTTCGAGCGGGGCAAGAGCCACTACGATCGCTACGGCAGCGAGGACGTCTCGATCACCCTCGGCCCGATCGCCGAGGCCCCGTTCTACGGTGCCGAGGTCGCCGCAGCCGATCTCGGCACCTGTGGCGGCGCACGGGTCGACGGCAAGGCCCAGGTCCTCGATCCCTTCGGCGAGGTCATCCCGGGGCTCTCCGCCTCGGGGAACTGCGCGGGCATCGGCAGCCCCGGCTCGAGCTACGGCGGCGGCGGGGGCACCATCGGCCCCGCCCTCACCTTCGCCTTCATCGCCGGCCGCGAGCTCGGCGCGAAGACCTCCGGCTCGGGGACCGGCGAGAAGGCATGACACGATCTCGCTCGCCCCGCCGTGCCGCCGCGTTCGCGGCGCTGGGGATCCTCGTCTCGTCGCTCGCCGGCTGTGCCCACCGGCTCTCGGGGCCCGACTACGGCGCCGACTCGCCGCCCTGGATCGCTTCGGAGCTCGCTGGTGCGGCCGCGTCCACGGCGTCCCCCGCGATCGCCCCCGATGCGGCGCCCCTCGATCGGGCCCACCGCGTCGTCCTCATCGGCGACGCAGGCTACTACCTCGAAGACGACCCGACGCTCGCCGCTCTCGGGCGCTGGACCGCCGACACGGACCACGCGAGCGTCGTCTTCCTCGGCGACAACATCTACGACGAGGGCATGACGGACGAGGCTCGCGCCCATGGCGAGAAGATCCTGGGCCACCAGCTCGCCGCGACGGGCGCGTGGAAGTACGTCATCCCCGGCAATCACGACTGGGGCTTCTTCTCGAAGCGCTACAACGCGAAGTCGATCAACAACCAGCAGCTCTTCGTCGACGGCTGGCCGGCGGGCCGGGCGGACTTCGTCCCGAAGGACGGCTGCATGGGTCCCGAGCTCCGGATCCTCGCCGAGGCCGACGGCGAGCGGCCCGCGGTCGTGCTCATCGCCCTCGATCCGACGCCCTGGATCCATCCCCGCCTGCGCGCCCTCTGCTCCCACGCCCAGACGACGGAAGACCACCTCGCGCGGCTGGCCCAGCTGCTCGCGGCCCACCGCGCGGACTTCGTGATCGTCGCGTCCCACTATCCGATGAAGACCGGTGGCCCCCACGGCGGCCTGTCCTACGGCCTCGTCGCGGACCTGGTCGTGACGCCCCTCGGCTGGATGATGGGCGGTCTCGGGAACACGTACGAGCCGGCCTATGCCGACTGGATCGCGAAGACCGAGGCGGTGCTGCGCGCGAATCCGCCGGAGCTCTACGCCGCCGGCCACGACCACAACCTCCAGCTCCTCGACGCGAAGGGCGTGGCGGGGCTCTTCGTCGTGAGCGGGGCGGGCGCGGTCGAGCGCGTCTCGACGGTGACGGCAATCCCGGAGACGCGCTTCGCGCACGCGGTGCCGGGCTTCGTCGCGGCGGAGTTCGGGCTCCGGGACGGGCGGCCCGTCACGCGACTGCGCGTGGTCGAGTCGCGGGCGAAGGGCGCGGTCTTCGAGCTCGAGCTCCCGGCCGACTGAATCCGCCATCCCCGGCGAAGAACGGGCCGTGGCCGAGGCCTCGGCCGCGATCGAGGCGCAGACGCGCCGCGCCGCTAGTCGTGGCCCGGCAGATAGGTCTCGAAGAGCTGGCCGGCGACGGGATCCGCCTTGTCCGGCACGTCGTAGTGGGTCCGGATCTCGACCGAGCCGTCCTCGCCGAAGCGGTAGACCTCGATGCTCTTCATGACGACGGACTTGCCGTCCTTCGTGAAGGTGTTCGCCATGACCCAGGCGAGCTCGTTGCCGCAGATGAACGTCGTCTCCGGATCGACGTAGAAGTGCGTCATCGGCTGGAAGAGATCGAAGGGCTTCACGCAGCAGCCCTCGAAGTCGAACTTCGGCGGCGTCCCCACCGGGTCGAGCATCTTGAAGCCGCCGGGGGCGATCTTCTTCCAGTTCGCGACCCACTCCTGCTTCTTGCCGGCATTCCAGAGCTCGACGTAGCCCTTCGCGAACTCGAGCATCTGCTCACGGGTCGGTACGGCCAAAGTCTTCTCCTCGCCCGGCGGTTCCCGGGTCGTTCGGGGACGGGGGGACCGGGCGACCGCGATCGCTCGCGCGCCGCCCGGCCCGGCTTCATTTCACCCGCTTCAGCGTGTTGCCGTCGCGATGATGGAAGACCTCGCTGCGTCCCTTCATCAGGAGCTGGGTGTCTTCCACATAGCGGAAGGTATCGGCGACCGAGAGGTCGACCTCGAGCTCGTAGCGCACGGTGCGGAACTCGACGTCGAGGAAGGGATTCGACGAGATCCCCCAGGTCGCCGAGCCGACGGTCGCCTCGAGCTTGAAGCCGGTATCCGAGGCCTTGGCGCGACCGCCCGCCAGGATCGTCACGGCCCGGGGCACGAGGAAGCCGCGCATGACCTCGCCCCGCGCCGCGTCCCACATCCAATAGCCGAGCTCCTCGTGGAAGGGCTCGTCCTCGCCGATCCGCCAGGCCGTCGTCGAATAGCGCAGGCCGAAGAGCGTCTGTTCGTGGTTGTCGACGGGCCCCATCGGCACGAAGACCGCCCGCTCCCGGAAGGGCGTCTTCATCGGCCCCCGGTCCGCCGCCGGCGCCTCGTCGACGCCCGACTGGCCTTCCCACGTCCCGGCGAGGCGGGCCAGCGGGCCCAGCTTCGCGATGATCTCCTGATCGGTCAGTCCCACGATCTTCCTCCCTTGCTCATCGATTCCGGGCTCCGGGCTCCCCGATCCCGTTCTTCGCTCCGTATGTCCCTTCTTCCGGTCCTCGCTCCCCGACGGAGACCGACTTCAGGCGATGTCCGTGAAGGCGATCAGCCCGCCGCCATCGAGAACCCAGGTCTGACCCGTGATCCAGCGGCCCGTGTCGGCGGCCAGGAAGAGGGCCGCGCCGGCCACGTCTTCGGGCTCCCCGAGGCGCCCGAGCGGATAGGCCTTCACTGCCGCCTCCCCGGCCTCGCCCTCCCAGAGCGCGCGGGCGAACTCGGTGCGGACGATGCCGGGGGCGAGGCAGTTGACGCGGACCGAGGGCGCGAGCTCGGCGGCGAGCTGCTTCGTCATGTGGATCATCGCGGCCTTCGTCATGTCGTAGACGCCGAGCAGGCGCGTCGTCGCGAGCCCGCCGACGGAGGAGACGTTGACGATCGAGCCGCCGTGGTCCCGCATCCAGCGTCGCCAGACCTTCTGGGTCCAGAACATCGGCGCCGTCAGGTTCGTCTCGAAGGTCTTGTCCCAGCGCGGTCGGTCGACGTCGATCATCGGACCGGCGTAGGGGTTCGTCGCGGCGTTGTTGACCAGGACGTCGATCCGACCGAGGCGCGAGAGGGTCGCGTCGATCACCCGGTCGACCTCGGCCTCGCGCCCGACGTGGCCAGCCTCGAAGTCGACCGCCGGGCCGAGCTCCTTCGCCGTCTTCGCACAGCTCTCGGCGCTCCGGGACGTGATCATCACCCGCGCCCCGGCCCCGGCGAACGCGGCGGCGATCGCCCGGCCGATGCCGCGGGATCCCCCCGTCACGAGCGCGACCTTGCCGTCCATCCGGATCTGCATCGGAATCGACCATAGCGGCCGGCCCGGACGCCTGCCGCCCCGTCGGCGGGGCGTTCCGGATTCCCGGCGACGACTCGAGCCGCTGCTGGTATCGTGATCGAAACCGGGGAAGAGCATGGAATTCGAATACAGCGAGCGATGTCGGCTGGCCCTCGACGCCCTGCGCCGATTCATGGACGAGCACGTCTATCCCAACGAGGCCGCGTACTTCGCCCAGCACGCCGCGCTGCCCTCCCGCTGGCAGACCCCTCCCCTGATGGAGGAGCTGAAGGCCCGCGCCCGCGAGGCCGGACTCTGGAACCTCTTCCTGCCGAAGAGCGACCACGGCCCCGGCTTCTCGAACCTCGACTACGCCCCGCTCTGCGAGGAGATGGGCCGCGTCGCGTTCGCGCCCGAGATCTTCAACTGCTCCGCCCCGGACACCGGCAACATGGAGGTCCTCGAGCGCTACGGCACGCCCGAGCAGAAGCGGCGCTGGCTCGCTCCGCTGCTCGACGGTCGGATCCGCTCGGCCTTCGCGATGACCGAGCCGGCGGTCGCGTCGTCGGACGCGACCAACATCGCGACGGAGATCCGGCGCGACGGGAGCGACTACGTCCTGAACGGACGCAAGTGGTGGACCTCGGGGATCTGCGACGACCGCTGCGCGATCCTGATCGTGATGGGCAAGACGGATCCGGCCGCGCCGACCCACGCCCAGCAGAGCATGATTCTCGTCCCCCGCGACGCGAAGGGCGTCCGCGTCCTGCGCCCCCTCCCCGTCTTCGGCTACGACGACGCGCCCCACGGCCACGGCGAGGTCGAGTTCGAGGACGTGCGCGTCCCGGCCTCGAACCTCCTGCTCGGCGAGGGCCGGGGCTTCGAGATCGCCCAGGGCCGCCTCGGCCCCGGCCGCATCCACCACTGCATGCGCATCATCGGCGTCGCCGAGCGGGCCCTCGCCGCGATGTGCGACCGCCTCATGTCGCGCACCGCCTTCGGCAAGAAGCTCCACGAGCACTCGGTCTGGGAGGAGCGGATCGCCGAGGCGCGGATCGAGATCGAGTGCGCGCGGCTGCTGACGCTGAAGGCCGCGTCCATGATGGACACGGTCGGCAACAAGGTCGCCCGCGCCGAGATCGCGATGATCAAGGTCAAGGCGCCGACGATGGCCCTGCGCATCCTCGACGACGCGATCCAGGCCCATGGGGGCGCCGGCGTGTCCGGCGACTTCGGCCTCGCCGCGGCCTGGGCCAACGTCCGGACCCTGCGCCTCGCCGACGGACCCGACGAGGTCCACCGCCGCACGATCGCCCAGCTCGAGCTGAAGAGGCAGCGCCAGCGCGGCGGTGCCCCGCGCTGAACGAGAGGTCACGCGCCCGCGCGCCGGACAGGCCGACACGACGGCCGAGGCGACGCGACCCGGCCCGAGCCTCGCGCGCCCCATCGACCGATCCGAGGAGAACGAAAGCGTGAGCACGACGAGCAGCGACCCGACCGGAACCGAGGCCCCCAGGAAGTCCCCGCGCCAGCTGCGCCGCGAGAAGGAGGCGGCCGCGAACCGGGAGGCCTGGGCGCCGATGCAGGCGGAGCTGCAGAGGCGGCGCGAGGCGATGCGCGTGATGGGCGGCCCCGAGCGGGTGCGCAAGTACATGCACGACCGGGGCAAGCTCGACGCGCGCCAGCGCCTCGACGCGCTCTTCGATCCCGGGACGTTCCGCGAGATCGGTCCCCTCGTCGGGACCGTCGCGAACATCCCCGCCGAGGGCTTCGTCTGCGGCATCGGAAAGGTCGACGGCCGCCCCGTCTTCGCCGGCGCCGAGGACTTCACCGTCCTCGGCGGCTCGATCGGCTCCGGCGGCACCGCGAAGCGCTTCCGCATCGCCGAGCTCGCCCTGCAGGAGCGCCTGCCCCTCGTCATGATCCTCGAGGGCGCGGGCCACCGCCTGACCGAGACCGACTCCGGCATGGGCCGCGCGCCCAACGACCTGCTCGCGATGGCGGACCTCTCGGGCCACGTCCCGATGGTCTGCGTCGTGCTCGGCGCCTCCGCCGGTCACGGCGCCCTCGCCGCCCCGCTCTCCGACTACGTCATCATGAGCGAGGGCTCGGCCATGTTCACCGGCGGCCCGCCGCTCGTGAAGGCGGCGACCGGCGAGGACGTGACGAAGGAGGAGCTCGGGGGCGCGCGCATGTGCGCGGAGATCGCGGGCTCGGCGCATGCGGTGACCCCGGACGACGCGACCGCGCTGGCCCACGCGCGCCACTACCTCTCGTACTTCCCGTCCCACCGCGGCGGGACGCTCCCCGAGCGCGCGGGCGACGACACCGGCCCGCGCCTGCTCCACGACCTCGTCGAGATCATGCCGCCGGTCGACCGCCGGCCCTACGACATCCACGACGTGATCGAGCGGCTCGTCGACCGCGGGAGCTTCCTCGAGATCCAGCCCGGCTACGGCCGCGGGCTCGTCGTCGGCCTCGCCTTCCTCGGCGGCCGCGCGGTCGCGATCCTCGGCAACAACCCCGCACATTATGCGGGGGCCGTCGACAGCCCGGCCGCGATCAAGGCGATGGACTTCCTCGAGCTCGTCGGCCACTTCGGCCATCCCGTGATCTTCCTCGCCGACAATCCGGGCGTGATGGCGGGAACCCGGGCCGAGCGCAGCGGCATCCTCAAATGGGGCGGCAAGATGTTCCGCGCCGAGCGGCGGCTCACGAATCCGAAGATCCACGTCACCCTGCGCAAGTCCTTCGGCTTCGGCGCCGTCACGATGGCGCAGAATCCCTTCGACAAGCAGACGCTCTCGCTCTCCTTCCCCGGCGTGACGATGGGCGCGATGCCCGCGTCGAGCGGCGGGCGCGCGGCGAAGCTCGACGCGGCCGATCAGGCGCGGGCCGAAGCGGAGCAGGCGTCGGGGCCGTACAAGATGGCCGACCGCCTCGTCTACGACGACATCATCGACCCGACCGAGCTGCGCAACCGCATCCTCGAAGGCCTCGCGATGGCGCGCGGCCCGCGTTAGGCGGAGCGCGTCGGGCGGCTCGCTCGAGTCGATCGCGTCAGGCCGATCGCTCGCGGGAGACGCGGTGCCGGTACTCGGCGTGGACGTGCTCGAGGAAGGCCGTCGCCGCGCGGACCGCGTGGGCCGAGCGCGGGGAGTGGAAGATCTCGAAGGCGTGCTGGGCCCCGGGCAGCTCGGCGAAGGCGACTGGACTCCGGCTCGCCGCCCGCAGTGCGCCGACGAAGCGCACCGCCTCCTCGGCGAAGACGAGCGAGTCGTGGCTCCCCTGGATCACGAAGAAGGGCGGCGCCGCGTCGTGGACGCGGGCGATCGGACAGACCGCATCCCAGAGCTCGGGATCGTCCTCCGGCCGGCACTTGAAGATCATCGGGCCGAGGGCGTCGGCCATCTTTCCGAAGCGGCGGTCGCCGGCGCGATCGAGGAAGTCGAAGACGCCGTAGAACGGCACGCAGGCCTCGACCCGCGTGTCCACGCTCTCGAAGCCCGGCTGGAAGCGCGGATCGTTCGGCGTCAGCGCCGCGAGCGACGAGAGGTGGCCGCCGGCGGAGCCGCCGGTGATGCAGATGAAGTCCGGATCACCGCCGTAGTCCGCGACGTTCGCCCGCAGCCAGGCGAGCGCGCGCTTCACGTCGACGATCTGGTCGGGCATGGTCGCCGCCGGCGAGAGCCGGTAGTTGGTCGCGGCACAGACCCAGCCCCGCGCCGCGAGATGGGCCATCAGCGGCCGCCCCTGCTCGCGCTTGTCGCCCATGATCCAGGCCCCACCGTGGACCTGGAGCAGGACGGGACGGCGATCGCCCGCCCGGGCGCCGGCGGGGAGGTGGAGATCGAGGCGATTGCGACCGCCCTTGTCCCCCGGCAGCGAGGGGCCGTACTCGACGTGGATCTCCGAGCGGACCTCGGGATGACCGAACCGGAAGGGCCACGGGAATCCGTGGAGGAACGAGACGTCCCGCTCGGGCTCGATCCCGATGGGCGCGAGCGCCTCCGCGAGCACCGCCCCCGCCCGCACGCTCCGGACGTGGCTGGCCACGAGCAGCCCCCAGGACACGAGCGTCAGGGCGAGCCCCAGCTGACCGCGGGGGTCGTGGTGGACCCCCTGGCCGAGGAACAGGGCCGTCACGGCGAGCTCGATCGCGATCGTCTGGAGGGCGAGCTCGCCGCGGAGCCAGCCGATCAGGAAGGTCGGGACCAGCAGGGCCCCCGCGAGCCGGACCCGGAAGAAGGTCCCGATGGAGAGGAGCAGGCCGAGGACGGAGAGGCCCAGGAAGACCGTGGAAACCGACATGACCCGTCCTCCCCTCCGCCTCCGTTGTATGCCACACTGCGCGCGCCATGACGACAGACGACGACGCCCTGCGCGACCCCTTTCGCGACTGGCTGGCCCGCCGATGGACCGACGTGAAGGACCTCGAGCTCGGCGAGTTCCGGCTCCCGAAATCCGGCTTCTCGGCGAAGACGATCTTCGTGCCGACGCGCTACCAGCAGGGCGGCCGGACGGTCGAGCGCCAGATCGTGCTGCGCCTCGAGAACCCCGAGCCCGCGATCTATCCCCAGCAGGCCCCCGGCCTCGACGTCGAGATCGACATCCAGTACCGCTCGATGCAGGCCCTGATCGGGACCGGCAAGGTCCCCCTCGCCCCGCTGATCGGCTACGAGGCCGACGCGACGATCCTCGGCCAGCCCTTCTTCGCGATGGACTTCGTGAAGGGCGACGTCATGACGGAGAGCCCGCCCTACACCGAGGCCGGCTTCTTCTTCGAGGCGAGCCCGAGCCTGCGCCGCTCGATCGTGACCAGCGGCCTGCGCATGCTCGCGACCTTCCACACGATCGACTGGCGCAAGGCCGGCTTCGACTGGCTGGTCCACCCCGACGAGCCGCCGACCCTCGAGCGCCAGCTCGACGTCTGGGAGCGCTACATGCGCCGCGAGCTCGGCGACCGGGTCCATGCCGACTTCGACCGCGGCATGCGCTGGCTGCGACGCCACCTCCCGACCGGGCTCGCCCCCGCCCTCTCCTGGGGCGACTCGCGACCCGGCAACATGCTCTTCGACGGCGACCGCATCCTCTGCATCACCGACTTCGAGAACATCGCGATCGCGCCGAAGGAGATCGACCTCGGCTGGTGGCTCCTCTTCGACCGGACGATGCACGAGTCGATCGGCAAGCCGCGGCTCGAGGGCGAGCCGACGCGCGAGGAGCAGCGCGTCCTCTACGCCGAGGCCGCCGGGATCCCGGTCCCCGACACCTACTACTACGAGCTGGTCGCGGCCGTGCGCTATGCGGCGATCGTCGTGCGCGTCATGAACCGCCTGGTCGGGCGCGGCGTGCTGCCCGCCGACCAGATCATCTGGCGCGAGAACCCGGCCTCCGAGGCGCTGAAGCAGCTCCTCGCCGAGGGCGGGATCGCCTAGCCCTCTCGCCTCAGCGCGGCAGCGCGAAGGCGACGAGCGCATCCCCCGGCTTCGAGCCGAGCAGCATGTGGCCGCCGGCGGCGACGACGACGTACTGCCGTCCGTCGGGCCCGAGCTGATAGGTCATCGGCGTCGCGTGGGCGGCGGCGGGCAAGTGGGCCCGCCAGAGCTCCTCGCCGGTCTCCGTCGCGAAGGCGCGCAGGTAGCCGTCGGTCGTCGCCCCGATGAAGGTGAGCCCGCTCGCAGTCGTGATCGGACCGCCGAGATTCGGGACGCCGATGTCGCCCAGCATCCACCAGATCGGCCACGGCGCGAGGCCGCGGGTATTGCCGAGGGGGACCTCCCAGGCGACCTCGCCCGTCGCGAGGTCGATCGCCGTGAGCGTGCCCCAGGGCGGTGGATTGCAGGGCGCACCGAGCCCCGGCGAGAGCAGCGGACGCCGCTCGAGGGCGTAGGGCGTGCCGGCCTGGGGTTCGAAGCCGAAGGTCGGCGCGCCGCCGGCCTTCGCGACCATCGCGTCGTAGTCCGCGCGGGGGACCATGCGGATGTAGGTCGCGATGCGCTGGTTGTTGACGACGACGAGCCGGCGACCCGAGTCGACCGAGGCCGAGCCCCAGTTCATGCCGCCGACCATGCCGGGATACTGGATCGTCCCCTGCGTCGAAGGCGGCGTGAAGATGCCCTCCGAGCGGGCCGACTCGATGATCTTGCGGCAGGCCTTGCGATCCCAGGGCGTGAAGCCGAAGGCCTCGTCGGCCGTCAGCGTCGCCGGGTGCAGGGGGCGCGGCCTCGTCGGGAAGGGCTGCGTCGGCGAGATCGGCCCCTCCTCCGGGACGACGCCCGCCTGGGGCACCGCCCGCTCCTCGACCGGGAAGAGCGGCTTGCCCGTCGTGCGGTCGAGGAAGAAGAGGTGGCCCATCTTCGTCGGAGCGAGCAGACCGGGGCGCACACCGTCCTTCGTCGGGAAGTCGAACGCGACGGGCTGGGCGCCGATGTCGTAGTCCCAGATGTCGTGGTGGACCGCCTGGAAATGCCAGACCGGCTTCCCGCTCTCGCCGTCGAGGGCGACGATCGAGCTCGAGTAGTAGTCGAGCCCGTTGCGGTGGCCACCGAAGTAGTCCGGCGACGAATTGCCCGTCGGGACGAAGACGAGGTCCCGGGCCGTGTCCGCCGAGAGCGCGGACCAGGCATTCGACGTGCCCTGGCGGAAGGGGCCCGTCTGGTTCGTGAGCTCGCCGGGGGGCAGCGCGTTCCAGGCCCAGAGGCGCTCGCCCGTCCGCGCGGAGTAGGCGCGCACGACGCCGGAGGGCGCGTCGACCCGCCGATTGTCGAGCACCATCGAGCCCGTGATCAGCCGATCGCGCAGGAGCACCGGCGGCGAGGTCACGCCGTACTCCCCGGGCTGCGGATCGCCCACCCCTTCGCGCAGGTCGACGACGCCGTTCTGGCCGAAGCCGGGACACGGCCGCCCGCTCGGGGCGTCGAGGGCGAGCATGCGGCCGTCGACGGTGCCCATGAAGAGGCGCTTCTGGCAGAAGGCGCCCTCCTCGGCGCGGGCGTCGGTCCAGGCCGATACGCCGCGGCAGTTCAGCAGGTAGAGCCCCTCGAGGTCGACCTTCGGATCGAAGGTCCACTTCTCCTTCCCGGTCTCGGGATCGAGGGCGATCACCCGGTTGAACGGGGTGCAGAGATAGAGCGTCCCGTCGACCAGGATGGGCGTGTTCTGGAAGCTCGTCGAAGCGTGGCTCGAGCCCTTCTTCGCGGCGCTCGCGTTCGCGGGATCGAGCAGATCGCCGGTGTGATAGGTCCAGGCGACCTCGAGCCGCTCGACGTTCGCGGGCGTGATCTGGGTCAGCGGGGAGTGGCGCTGACCGCCCTCGTCGCCGCCGTAGTAGGGCCACTCCGCGCTCTCCGGCCCCCCCTCGCCCCCCTCGTCGCGACGGCAGCCGGCGAGGCCGAACGCGAGGGCGAGACCGAGCAGCCCGACGACGAGCCAGAGCGCGCCGGGCCGGGAGGCATTCGATCGGAGGTTCGGCGAGCTCGTCATGGCGTCCAGGGTTCCGTTCGATCGGAGACGCGCTCCCGGAAGGGCAGCGCGGCGATCGGTTGGGGATTCGGGGTTCCTGCGGTCCGGGCCGGCGCCTCAGGCGCGCGGCGCATCGAGGGGCGAGGCCATGCCCACCGGATCGAAGAGCTTGCGCTGAGCGTAGAGCGAGTCGACGTACTCGCGCACCTCGACGATCCGGTCGTCCCGGATGTCGAAGACCATCACGTAGTGGTTCTCGTAGGGCTCGCCGCTGCCGGTCGTCGCCCGGATCGTCATCTCGATGTAGACGCGCTCGTCGCCGGCGAGGCAGGCCGTCCGCTCGATGTCCATCGGCCGGGTCGAGTCGTAGAGCCCGATGCCGCTCGCCATCAGCGCGAGCACCGCCTCGAGTCCCTCGTGGAGGCGACCGACCGGGGCCGACTGGGGGGCGAGCCAGCGCGCGTTCGGGGCGAAGAGCTCGGCGATCGCCGGGTCGCCCTTTCCGAGGCGCTCGAAATAACGGTCCACGAGGGCGAGGTTGCGACGGGCGAGCGGTGAGGCCGCGGATCGATCCATCGCGTTACGATAGCCTTCCGACCGAATCCGAAAGGGCCCCCCGTGCTGCGTGCTCCGCTCCTCCACTTCCTGGCGCTCGGTGCCCTGCTCTTCGCGCTGCAGACCGGCTTCCGGGGCGAGCCCGAGCGCCGCACGGTCGAGGTCCTGCGCAGCGAGGTCGCCGAGCGGATCGAGGCCTTCACCCTCCAGGTCGGCCGGGCCGCGAGCCCCGAGGAGGCCCGGGCCCTCGAGGACCAGGTCGTCGAGGACACGCTCTGGCTCGACGAGGCCTTCGCCGTCGGCCTTCCCGAGATCGACTCCGTCGTCCATCAGCGTCTCGTCCAGAACATGCGCTTCCTCGACCCCGAGTCGAAGGAGACCGACGAGGCGCTCTACGCCCGGGCAGTCGAGCTCGGTATGGAGCGCAGCGACACCGTCGTCCGCCGGCGCCTCATCGATCGGATCCAGGCCGTCGTCCGGGCGCGGGTCCGCGCCGAGCCCGTCGACGAGGCGGCGCTGCGGCGCTTCTTCGAGGACAACGGCGAGCGCTGGCGGGAGCCGGTGCTCCTCGACCTGACCCACGTCTACCTCTCCCGCGACAAGCGCGACGCGAAGGCCGACGCCGACGCGGCGGCGCTGCGGGCGAAGCTCGAGCGGGAAGCGATCGCACCGGACGCGGCGGTGGCCCTCGGTGACCCGTTCCTCGGCGGCCACACGCTGCGGGGCGCGACGCCCGTCCGCATCGCCTCGCGCCTCGGTCCGGACTTCGCCGCGGCGATGGAGAAGGCGCAGGCCGGCCAATGGCTGGGACCGATCGAGTCGGCCTTCGGGCCGCATCTCGTCTGGATCGAGCGCCGGATCGAGAGCCGCATCCCGCCCTTCGAGGAGATCCGGCAGCGGGTGCTCGACGACTGGCTGGAGGAGCGGACGCGCGAGGCGCTGCGCGCCGAGGCCACGCGCCTGCGGGCAGGAGTCGAGGTCCGCTGGATCGAGGACGCGCCCCGCGCGGGCTGAGCAAGAGCGCGACGGCTTGCCACGAATCGAGGCGCCACGCGGCCGGCGCGAGGCGGACGGAGCGGATCGAGGAACGCGGTCAGTCCGCGTCGGCGTCGGAGCGCTGGCGATCGGCCGGTCGGGGCGCCACCCGGGCCGCGCGCAGCGGCTCGAGATCGCCCACCAGGAAGGGCCGCGCGATCCCATTCTCGCCGTCGATGGCCACGAGGCGGCCGAGGGCGGGGACGCCCGGCTCGTCCGGATCGGCGATCGTGCCACGGCAGCCCGTGTACTCGCTGTTCGGGTTGCAGATGCGGACGCGATCGCCCTGACGGAAGCCCGTTCGCGCGCTCATGGCCTGCTCCTCCCCCACCCCCGCAGCCGAACGTCTAGCGCGTCGCGACTCTTTGCACGAGCGGGGACGGCGTCCCGACGCTCATCATCCAGAGCTGGTGGATCGCCCGGGTCGCCGCGACGTGGAGCAGGCGCCGGGCCGTCGGCGTGTCCGGATAGTTCTGCGAATCGACGTCGAGCACGATCACGTAGTCGAACTCGAGCCCCTTCACCTGGGAGACCTCGGTGATCTCGATGCCCGGCTTGAAGGGAAACTCGCCGTCCCGGATCCGCCGCAGCCGCGGCAGGTCGGCCCGGGCCAGCCCCTGATGGTAGACGTCGCTCGCCACCGCGCTCGGCGTCAGGATCGCCACCGAGGCCAGAGGCTCGCTCGCCATCAGATCGCGCAGCACGTCGGACAGGAGCGCCACACAGGCGCCGCGGTCGGTCATCCGGAACAGCTCGACCGGCGGTCCGTCGCGGGTCGCCCGGACCTCCTCGTCCTCCTGCAGCCGACCGAGCAGCGAGACGGCGAACTGCATGATCTGCACCGACGAGCGGTAGCTCACCTTCAGCGTCTCGACCTCGACCCCCTCGAGCCCCACGTCGCGGAAGAAGGTCGGCCACGAGGAGAAGCCCGAGTGCTCGACCAGCTGCTGCTGGGTGTCGCCTGCGAGCGTGATGCTGGCGCCGGGCTGCATCCGGTCGAGCAGCACGCGCACCTCGATCGGGGCGAAGTCCTGGACCTCGTCGATCACGACGTGGCGGAAGCGCTCGGGGCGGCGCCCGGCCACCGGCATCTCGCCGACGCGCCACTGATGCGCGCGCAGGAGCAGCGCGTCGTCCTCCGGGTCGAGGGCGGCCTCGCTCTCCTCGATCCCGGCGAGGGCCGCCGCCAGCTCCTCGAGGCGCTGGCGGTTCCAGTCGACGAAGCGGTCGAGCTCGCGGTCCGAGAAGCGACCGGGCGCGACCTCCGCGAAGACGTCGCCCAGCAGACGCCGCTGCGTCAGCACGCTGGCCCAGTCGTCGTAGGCCTGGGCCAGCGTCCTCGGCCCCGGCACCCGCGCGACCTGACGCTCGAGCGCGACGTCGAGCGCCGAATGGAGCTTGATCGCCTGGATCAGGGCCGGCGTGTCCTCGCGCCGCGCCGCCGGCAGATCCGGGAACAGGCTTCGACGTTCGGCGTGGATCCAGTCGCGGTAGTTCACGATGCGGACCCGCGCGAGCCCGAGCGAGGGCAGAACGTGCTCGACATAACGCGCGAGCGCTCGCGAGAAGACGACGACGAGCGTCTCGGGGCCATCGATCGCGGGATCGGCGAAGGCGAGATAGGCGATGCGGTGGAGCGCGACCGTCGTCTTGCCGGAGCCCGCGCTGCCGCGAATCACGAGGAATCCGGCGGCGGGGCGCGTGATCAGGTCGAACTGCGAGGGATCGATCAGGCTCGTGATCTCGGGGAGCCGCTTGTCGACGCGTTGAGGGCCACCGTCGCTCCCTCGGCCCATGCGACGGGCGAAGGCCGTCTCGTCCTGCTCGTCGAAGCGCAGCGCCGCCGCCTCGCCCCCGGCGAGCCGCGGCGTTCCCTGCGCCTCGCGCCGCCAGCCCGAGGCCGCGCTCTCGTCGAGGGAGTAGTCGCCCTCCGGCGCCTGCACCCGCTCGAGCACGCCCTCCCGGATCCGCACCATCCGCCGCGCGCGCACCGAGCCCTGACGCTCGCGCCCCGAAATCTCCTCGTCGAAGGACTCGCCCTGACGGTAGCTGTAGAAGATCTTCGAGATCGGCGCGTCCCTCCAGTCGACGATCCGCACGCCCTTCTGCAGACAGGTCGCGCGACCGAGGAACAGATCGCGCTCCTTGCCCTCCTCCTCGAGGCGCAGATGCGCGAAGTAGGGCGAGCCGGGATCGACCTGCGTCGTCTGACCGGCACTGCGCAGCTGGTGCAGGATCGCGGACTGGTTGTGGTACTGCTCGGTGAGCGCGGAGTGGTCCTTGTTCTCGTCGCCCGAGAGCAGCCGCTCGCGCAGGCGCTCGAGCTCGCGCAGGATCGGCGCCTCGCTCGCGGTCCGCACCGGGGGCAACGTCGCGAGCTGCGCGCGGACCCGCTCCAGCGCGTCCAGCTCCTCGACGACCACCCTGTCCGGCCGCTCGCCCATCCGTCCGCGCCCTCTGCCCCGTGCTCCGGGGGCTTCTCTTTATACGAGTTTTCGCGGCCCCTGCAAAGCCCGCATCAATCGACTTCCCGCGGCCGGACCTCGGGCTCCGGGAGACCGAAGCGAAGCCCGATCTCGAGCTCCTCGTCGGCCTCGTGCCCGCGCCAGCCGGCGCGGAAGCCCGCGGCCTCGACCCGGGCCCGCGCGTCGAGATACGCCTCGAAGCTGTCGCTCCAGACGTGGAATCGGATCGCCTCGGCGGCCGGATCGTGGCGCGCGAGCCAGGCGGCGAAGCCGGGATCGTCGTCGATCCGCGAGCGCTCGATGCCGCCGTCGCGCGTGCGCCAGCGGAGCACCATGTGCAGCGCGGGGTCGGTCTCGAGCGTCCAGCGATGGGGCCCGAGGCCGACGTCCGACTTGCGCAGGTAGTGGGCGACGGAGGCGAGCTCGTCCGGTCGCAGCGTGCGCGTGGCGCCGTCCGGCACGATCTTCGTGACGGCCTGTCGCCCCTTCTCGAAGAGCGCCTCGCGCTCGACCGGATAGACCCGTCCGTAGCGCACGAGGATCCACGCCTCACGGCCCTCGACGAGCCCGGGATCGGGAAGCCGCGCGACGAGGCGCTTCGGAACCTTCTCGAGCGAGGCCGCGTACTCGCGCCGATGGGCCGCACTCGTCTTCTCGGCGGCGAGCGCCTCGCGCGCCGCCGAGACCCGCGCCTCGAGCGCCGCTCGGGCGCGGGGCGAGAGCGCCGGCGCACCGCCGCCGGCGGTGCTCTTCCCGCGCGCGCCGGGCTCGAGCGTCGCGACGACGCGCTCGAGGGTGCGGCGCGCGGCCGGGAGGCTCTCGATGCCCCGGGCACGCAGCGCCTCGCGGCGCGCGTCGAGCGCGGGATCCGGTGCCGGCGGCGCTTCGGGCGGTGCGACCGACTCCGCCGGCGGGACACCCACCCGCTCGGCGACCTCGCGCGCGACGCGCTGGACCGCCTCGCCGAGCTCGAGCTGGGTCAGCGCGATCACGATCACGAGGATCCCGACCACGTTCGAGAGCGTATCGACGAGCGGATCGAGGTTGTCCGGCAGCGCACTGCGACGGGGGCGGCTCACGGCTTTCCGCCTCCGCCCCGCCCGCTCGCCTCCGCGCGCTGGAGCAGCGACCAGTCGAGCTTCCCGTGTCCGGGCAGGGGCAGCGTCGCCACGCGGACGCCCGCCGTCTCGGCGATGCGCGCCGCGATGCTCGCGGTCTGCAGCCCGTCGGGCCGGATCAGCAGGACGAGTAGGACGCCGGGCATCGCGCGCAGGCGCCGCAGATAGCGCCCGTAGTCGAGCGAGGCCGACAGCTCCTCGCGCGGCAGGAAGACGTGGGTTCCGTCGCTCGCGCGATGGGCCGTCGCGCCGCCCGCGTCGCACTCGACGAACCACGGATCCAGATGACGCGAGAGCCCGGTCGGATCGATCAGGATGGGCAGCGTCTCCCGCCGGCTCTCGAGCACCTCGACGCTCGTCTCGACGGTCTCGCGCTCGTCGGCCAAGTCCTTGCGAGCCGCCTCGAGCGCCGCGAGGTCCGCCTCGAGGCGCCGGGTCTGTCCCCGGGCGTCGAGCCGCGCCTCGAGCGCCGCGAGCGAGAGCGGGGCCCCCGCCTCGTCCGTCGCGAGCGCGCGATCGATCCGTGCGAGCAGCGCCTCGATCGCCTCGAGCTCCGCCTGCTCGGCCTCGCGGCGACGATCGGCGGGCGCGGGGGCCGCGGCGGGCGCGGACTCGGCGGCCAGCGGAGGCGGACCGGGCGTCTCGCTGCGCGGTGTGACGGCGGAGAGCGAGAGGCTCGAGAGCAGGAGGATCAGCGCGCCGATCGTGCAGGCGAGCACGCTCATGAACGGGAACAGCGAGACGCGGACCTCTTCGTGCGCCACGGGCTAGGCCCCGGACGCGCCGCGCTTGTGCAGCGCCGCGATCAGCCGCTCGACCAGCCGATCGAGGGCCGCGTCGCCCGGCTCGGCCGAGGTCTCGTCGGCGAGGCGCCGGACGAGATGCTCGGCACAGTAGTCGTCGACCTCGCCGAGGAAGGTCTCCTCGAGCCGCTGCAGCGCGTTGCTCGGAAACATCACGACGATGCTCATCACGAGGGCGAGCAGCGTGGTGTCGAACGCCACGCCGAGGCCGCTCGTCACCGACTCGATCGACTCGCGCATCCCCTCGATCGACGAGGCCGTCTCGAGGGTCGTCGAGAAGCCGGCGACGGCGGAGCCGATGCCGATCACGGTGCCGATGAAGCCCAGCGTCGGCACCGCCCAGATGAAGACGCGCACGAGGCCGTAGCTCGCGTCGATGCGCCCCTCGTCGGCGCGCGCCTCGGCGTTCAGGAACTCGACGACCTCGACGACCCGCCGCCGCGCCTGGAAGTGGCGCAGCGCCCGCACCAGGCGCCGGGCGAGCAGCGCATCGAAGTCGAAGTCCGCCTGGCCCGCGAGATGGGCGAGCGCCGCGTCGACGTCGGCCGGTTGCAGGACCGGGCCCGCGCCGGGACGGGCCAGCCAGTCGCGGCCGAGCAGCCGGCGCTCGCGCACGAGGCGACGGCGCTTGGCGGCGAGCAGCGCGAGCGCCCAGCTCGACACGAAGGTGATCGCGTACTGGACCCAGCCGCGCTCGACGAAGAGCTCCGCCAGGCGGGTCTCGGGGATGAAGCGCAGGGCTCCGTAGAAGAGCAGCGTCGCGAGCAGCGCGAGGCCCGCGGCCGGGAGGATCGGGACCTCCCCCGGACCGGCCGGTCGTCGACGCGAGGCCGGCAGGGGATCGACGGCGACGGCCGCGGCCGGCGGAATCGACGACGCCGGGACCGCCGCCGCCAGGCTCCCGTTCGGGGGGCTCGCCTCGCCGCCACGCAGGGACGATCGACCACAGGCGCGGCAGCGCCGGACCGTGCCCCCGGCCTCGAGCTCGAACTCCACCGCCCCGCAATGCGGACAGCTCCCCCCCATGCTCCGCCTTCCTCTCCGGCTCCGGATCCGGCCGCCCGTCGCCCGCCCGTCCGCCCGCGCGCGCCGGTCTCCGACCGGCCTGGCCGCCCCCGCCCCGGGACGATCGGCGCCGAAGACTACTCGCTCACCGCGCCCCTTGCCGCGGCTGCTAGCCTCGGCGCATGAGCGTGCCCCCGGGCCCCGCGCTGGGCCGCGCCAAGCTCCTGCGCATCCTCGCCCTCCCCGACGGCGCCCCCGACCCGGCGATCCGCGCTGCGGCCGAGCGCCTGCGCCGCTGGCTCGAGGCCCGGCTCGTCGAGCATCCGCCGGAGAGCGCCGAGGCGCGTGCCGCGCTGGTGCGGGAGCTCGTCGAGCTCGAGGCGAGCGCGACCTACTGGACGAGCCCCTCCGGTCGGGCCGGCGGCGCGTCGCTCCGAGGTCGGGCCGCGACCTTCGGACCGGCGGTGCTCTTCGTCGCGGGCATCGCCGTGCTCGCCCTCGTGATCGCCCACGCGGCGGGGATGCGGGTGACGCGCGCGGCACCGACCGAGCCGCCGGCGGTCTACGGCACCCGCGCCCGGCTCCTGATCGAAGGCGCCGACCTCGACGGCGCGACGCTGCGCGTCTTCGATGCCGACCGGGCCGAGGTGCTCGCGGAGCAGCCCGCGAAGGGCGCGAGCCTCGAGCTCGCGCCGGGACGTTATGCGCTCGAGGTGGCGCGCGCGGATTGTCCGGATCCGTGGACGCGGTCCGTCTTCCTCGAGCCCGACAGCGTCCACCGCTACGAGGCGCAGATCTGCGCCGGCCACGGCAACCTCGTGATCCGCGGCAACACCGAAGGCGATCGGGTCCGGATCGACGACCTCGACGTCGGCCACACCGGCAATCGCGCCCATCGCCTCCGCGTCGGGGAGCACACCGTCCGCGTCGAGAAGGCGGGCCACCGCCCCTTCGAGGCCCGCGTGCGGATCGGTCCCGACGAGTCGCTCGAGCTGCGGGCGGATCTCGTGCGGATGAGCGACGCCGAGGCGAAGGCCGGGCGCCCGATGCCCGTCAGCCACGTCGCGCCGAGCCTCCCGCCGATCGATGCGAAGTCGGTGCAGGGCTTCTCGAAGAAGGAGCTGCGCGCGGAGGTCGAGCTGCCCCGCCTCGAGCCCGGCGATCTCGGACTGCCCAAGCGAGGCGAGTTCCTCGCGCGCGAGGGCCTCCCCGCGATGCCCGACGGCGGCTCGACCGCCTGGCACGACCGGGTCTCGAAGGAGCTGCGCGATCGCTTCGACCGGGACGGCTCGGGCGAGATCGACACGCTCGCCGAGAGCGAGGCCATCCCCTGCAGCGTCTGGCGGGAGATCGAGCGCGACTTCGATCGCGGCGGGCTCGGCCTCTCCCTCGCCCACTACTACGGCTTCGACGGCAGCGAATGGCATCCCGGGGCGCTCGCCGTCTCCCGCGCCCACCGCAGCGCCGTCTACGCGAAGATGCGCGAGTGTGGCCTCGATCCCTGATCGGGCGCGCCGGAGCCGAGCCCGGCGGCGACCGACCGGGCCATGCCCACGACCGGCCCGTTCGCGACGCCGATGGCCATTTCCGAGCGACCCACCGAGGCTTTCCAACGGAAAAACTGGGGTTTTAGCCGGATTCGCCCCGAGCTCCTGCTGCTTACTCTTCCGGTGTCGATCCGAAGGATCGACTGGATCCGCCTCCGTGGATCCAGCGAGCGGTTGCGAGAAGGAAAACAAGGGGGGATCCATGGTCAGTATCGTGGTGGCGGACGATCACAAGATCGTGCGCGAGGGGCTCATCCGGCTGCTCGAGTCCCGGGACGACTTCACGGTGATCGGTGAGGCATCGAACGGCGAGGAGGCCGTGGCGATGGTCATGGAGCGGCGACCGGACGTCGTCCTCATGGACATCAACATGCCGAAGCTCTCCGGCATCGATGCGACGCGCCAGCTCGGCAAGGCCGGCTGCACCAGCAAGATCCTGGTCCTCTCGATGCACGAGAGCCGGGCCTACGTCGAGGAGGTGCTCCGCGCCGGCGCCTCGGGCTACGTCGTCAAGAACTCCGCCTCGAAGGACGTCCACAACGCCATCGATGCCGTCCGCGCCGGGGCCTCGTATCTCTCGCCGGCCATCACCCAGCAGGTCGTCGACGCGATCGCGCGGCCGGGCGACGGCGGGCCCTCGGGCATCTCGATGCTGACCGACCGGGAGCGCGAGGTCCTGAAGCTGATCGCCGAGGGCCTGTCCTCGAAGGAGATCGCCTCGGAGCTCGGTGTGTCGCTCAAGACCGTCGACTCCCACCGATCGAACCTGATGGAGAAGCTCGACATCCACAAGGTCTCGGGGCTCGTCCGCTTCGCGATCCGGGCGGGCATGGTCGAGGCCTGAGCCGAAGCTCCGGACGCCGAAGACACGAGGGCCTCGGACGAACCCGATCGGGTTTCGCCCGAGGCCCTCGCATTTCGGCTCCCCGCCCCGGCGCCTGCCCGCCGCGGCCCGCTTCGGGCGGGCCAGGGGGCGTCGGGGACCGGGTCGGGATCAGATCGGCGGTGCCGGTCGCTCGAGCACCTGCGGGCCGTGGACCATGCGGTCGACGTGGTGGCCCTTCAGCTCGCGGCGATCGAGGAGGGCCTCGGCCAGCTCCTCGACGGTGGTCCAGACGGGATCGAGCAGGCGCTCGGCCTCCTCGCAGTAGGCGACGTAGAACTCCTCGGCCGGGCGCGAGAGCCCGAGCAGCTTCGACATGCGGGCGAGCTCCTCCCGGGCGCGCCGCGCCGAGGCGAACCAGCGCTCCCAGACGAGCTCGGCCTCCGCCGCGATGCCGGCGAAGCGGCCCCGTCGGATCGCACTGCGCTCGGCCGCGATGCCGGCGTAGGCGAAGACGCCGTGGGCGTCGATGAGCTTCTCGGGGACGACGCCGACCTGCTCGCCGCGCCGCCTTCCGGCGGGCGGTCGACAGTCGATCGGAAGGGGCATGCCGGAGAAGGTCACGACCTCCCCCGTCTCCGCCACCGGATCGATGATCGCGTGCTTCAGGACGTTCGGGCCGTACAGGATCTCGCAGATGGTCGCGCGGCCAGCTTCCCGATAGGCCACGCGTGCGAGCGCATTGGTCGACATTCACCCCCCTCGACGGTGTCTCTCCCCTCTTCGGCGCACGGCGCGAGAAGTTGAGCATTTTCAAGGACTCCGACCGACCTCTGCGCGGTCGTCGACGCGGCGCCACGGGCCGCCGTGTGGCAGCATCCGTGCGCCATGCCCGACCGCGCCGCGCGACCGGATTGCCTGCACTGCGTCCATTACTTCGTGACCTGGGAGACCGGGTCGCCCCGCGGCTGTCGCGCCTACGAGTTCAAGTCCCACGAGCTGCCGTCGGAGGTCGTGCGCGCGTCGTCGGGCGCGCCCTGCCAGCTCTTCGAGCGCAAGCCCGAGCGCAAGGGGCCGAGCCGGCTGGTGCGCTGAGCCGCGGCGAGCGGGCGGGGCGAGGCCCGGTCGTCAGCCCGCCCGGGTCCCGCGCTTCCCGAGACAGCGCGCGAGGATCTGCTCGCGGTCCCGCTCCCCCGTCTCGTCCTCGAGCTCCCGGCAGCGCCGGAGCAGACGCCCGAGCTCGGGCCCCGGCCGGATGCCCCGCGCCATCAGGTCCGCCGCCGTGACGACGTCGGGCTGCGGGGCCTCCCGGACGCCGGCGGCCTCGGCGGCGGCGAGGAAGGCGGCCCCGGCCTCGAAGCGGCCGGCCAGCGCCTCGGGCGTGGTCCGCCCGAGCTGATCGGCGCGGGCGAGGCGCTCGAGCTCGACCAGGGAGAGATCCGCCGCGGCGAGCTTGCGCGCGAGCCGGCGATAGGCGCGGGGCCCGGCTCCGCCCTTCACGAGCTGGGGCGGGGCCAGGTGGTGCTCGACGAGGGTGGCGACCTCGAGGACGAGCCGCTCCGGCAGCCGCAGCCCGCCGAGCCAGGCGCGCGTCACCCGCGCGCTCTCGGCCTCGTGGGCGATCGAGCGGATGCGCCCGTCCGTCCGCGTCGTCGTCCGCGGCTTGCCGAGGTCATGGCAGAGCGCGGCCAGCAGGAGCCGCTCGGCCTCCGCCTGCTCGAGCCCCTCGGCGAGGTGCCGGGCGCAGTCGACGACGAGCAGCGTGTGGACGAAGACGTCGCCCTCCGGATGCCAGACGGGATCCTGCTCGACTCCGACCAGCGCGGCGATCGGCGCGAAGACGTCGAGCCGCCCGATCTGCGCGAGCCAGGCGAAGGCGCGCGAGGGCCGCGGCAGCTCGACCAGCATCCGCCGCAGCTCCCCCGCCATCCGCTCGACGGGCACCGCCGACAGGTCGAGACCGCGACACACCGCGACGAGCGCCGCATCGACCTCCGCCTCGAGCACCGCCTGGAGCCGGGCCACGCGCAGCAGCCGCAGCGGGTCCGCCGCGAAGGTCGCGGGATCGACCGCGCGCAGCCGCCGGGCCGCGAGATCCGCGCGCCCGCCCCACGGATCGAGGACGACGTCGGCGACGGGCGCCCAGCCCATCGCGTTCACGGTCAGATCGCGGTGATGCGAGGCCGCGCGAAAGGCGACCTCGAGCGAGGTCGGATCCCCCGCACGCGCATCGAGCGCTCCGGCCCGGGGATAGGCGAGATCGAGGCCGTCCCGGCTCCGGCGCCAGATCGGGAACTGCCGCCCGACCCGGGTCGAGAAGCCGAAGCGCGCGATCACGCCCTCGACTGTCCGCTCGTCGAGGCCGAAGACCTCGAGATCGAGGTCGTGGGCCGGTCGACCGGCGAGCGCATCCCGGACGAAGCCCCCGACGACGACGAGACAGCCTCCCACCTCGTCGATCGCTCGGGCCAGCCGGCCCACGTCCGAGCCCGCCGGCAGGGCGAGCCCCTGCTCGCTCAAACGATCTCGTCCTCGTCGATCGCCTTCTTGCAGATCGGATGCGGCGCGAAGTCCGGGCCACCGAACCAGCCCGGGATGCGCGCGGCCTCGGCGAGCCACGAGTCCGCGATCGACTCGTCGACGGCGACGTCGTGGTTGTCGAAGCCTTCGGTGATCGACTCCCAGAGCTCGCGGCCGCCGTTCTCCCACCACTCGCGCCCGGGATTCTCGAAGTCGATGGCCAGCTTGATCATGCCTGCGCTCTCCCGTGCCTGCGTCCGTCGTTCTGCTTCGATCGGCCCGTCGCGGATCGGGCCCCTGCCCGCCGCGATCCCTTCGCGCCCATCGATTCCTTCGGCCCCTTCCACGCCGTCGATCGCGGCGCCCCGGACCGCCACCCGAAGCGCTCGAGGTCGATCGCGCCGCGCCCGTCGAATGCCACGCCTTCGGCCTCGAGGCGCGCTCGCTGGAGTCGGCCGATCTCCGACGCGGCACTCCGCTCGCTGATCCGCCCCGAGGCGTTGACGACGCGGTGCCAGGGTACGGCCGATTCGACCGGGAGGGCATGGAGCGCGTAGCCGACCTGGCGGGCGGCGCGCGGCATGCCCGCCAGCCCGGCGACCTGGCCGTAGCTCGCGACCCGCCCGGCCGGAATCCGGCGCACCACCCGGTAGACCGGCTCCCAGCCGCTCATGCCGCCGCGCCCAGCAGCCCCGAGTGGCGCAGCAACGCCTCGGGCGTCGGAGCCCGCCCGCGGAACGCCTCGAAGACCCGCATCGGCGGCGTGCCCCCGCCCAGCGCGAGCACCGTCTCGCGGAAGCGCCGTCCCGTCTCGGCGATCGCCCGCGCGTCCTCGAGCCCCGCCTCCTCGAAGGCCGAGAACGCGTCCGCCGACAGCACCTCCGCCCACTTGTAGCTGTAGTAGCCCGCCGCATAGCCCCCGGCGAAGATGTGGCCGAAGCTGCAGAGGAAGCGGTCCTCCGGGAGCGGCGGGATCACCGTCGTCCGCTCGGCGATCGCCCGCTGGATCTCGAAGATGCGCTCGCGGCGATCGGCGCCCGGATCGCGGTGGAGCGCGAGGTCGAGCATCGCGAAGTAGAGCTGGCGCAGCATGAACGAGCCCGCCCGATAGGTCCGGGCGCGCGCGATCTTCTCGAAGATCGCGACCGGGAGCGGCTCGCCGGTGTCGACGTGGGCCGAGAGGCCGAGCAGCGTCTCGCGGTGATAGCACCAGTTCTCCATGAACTGGCTGGGCAGCTCGACGGCGTCCCACTCGATGTTGCGGATGCCCGAGGCGAGACCATGGTCGACGCGGGTCAGCATGTGCTGGAGCCCGTGGCCGAACTCGTGGAAGAGCGTCACGACCTCGTCGAAGGCCATCAGCGACGGACGACCGCCGACGGGCGGGGCCTGGTTGCAGACGAGATAGGCGACGGGATTGCGAGCGACGCCGTCGGCGGGGCGGCGCGTGCGGCCGAGACAGTCGTCCATCCAGGCCCCCCCGCGCTTGTCCCCGGGTCGGCTGTAGGGATCGAGGAAGAAGGCCGCGATCGGTGCTCCGCTCGCATCGCGGACGCGGAAGAAGCGGACGTCGGGATGCCAGACGGGCGTCTCCCCGTCGGCGGCCACGATCTCGACGTCGAAGAGCTTCTTCGCGAGCACGAAGAGCCCGTCGAGCACCCGCGGCAGCGGAAAGTACGGACGCAGTGCCTCCTCCGAGTAGTCGAAGCGCACCTCCCGCAGCCGCTCCGCCCAGAACGCCACGTCCCAGAGCGCGATCGGCTCGCGCTGCCCGCGCTCCGCCGCGAAGGCGCGCAGATCCTCGAGGTCCCGGCGCGCCCCCGGCAGCGAGGCCTGGCGCAGGCGCTCGAGCAGCGCGTCCACCGCCGCGACCCCCGGCGCCATCTTCGCGTCGAGGGAGAGCTCCGCATAGCTCGCGAAGCCGAGGAGATTCGCCATCTCGTGTCGCAACGCGAGGATGCGCTCGAGGACGGGCGTGTTGTCGAGCTCGCCGCTCGATGCGCGCCCGATCGAGGCGCGATAGAGCTGCTCGCGCAGGGCGCGATCCTCGCCGTGCTCGAGGAAGGGGAAGAGGACCGGCGCGTCCAGGCTGAGACGCCAGGGACCGTTCTCCGGCGTCGCGTCGGCCTCGCCGTGCTCCCGTGCGTTCTGCGCGGCGAGCTCGCGCAGGCTCGCCGGTGTCCCCGCCATCTGGCGAGGATCGCGCACGATCAGGCCGAACTGCCGGGTCGCGTCGAGGACGTGGTTGTTGAAGCTCGTCGCGAGCTCGGCCAGCTCCGCCTGGATCGCGTTGAAGCGCAGGCGCTTCGTCTCCTCGAGGCCGACGCCGGCGTGGCGCGCGTCGCGCAGCAGACACTCGACGATGCGCTGCTGCGTCGCGTCGAGCGCGGCGAAGGCGGGCCCCGAGCGCAGCCGGAGCAGGCCGTCGTGGATCGCCCGGCTCTGCGCCTGGCGCAGGCCGAAGGCGATCACCTCGCCCTGGACCGTCGCGTGGGCCTCGCGCAGGGCATCGCCGTTGCGCACCGCGAGCATGTGGCTCACGAGTCCCCAGGCGTAGCCGAGCCGCTCGCCCATGCGCTCGAGGGGCAGGACCAGCCCCTCCCAGGTCGGGGCGACGTGGGCCTCGAGGCGATCGAGCTCGCGCCCGAGCTCCGCGAGCAGGGCGCGGATGTCGGGCACGATCTGCTCCGCCGCGAAGAGATCGAATCGCGGGAGCTCCCCCGATCGCAACAACGGATTCGCCTGCAGACCTTCGGCCACGCGCCCTCCCCCTCCCGCGCCCATCCGCGCGGCGCGAGGTTAGCGAAGCGGCGGGGTCGATCGGGCGGGTGGGCGCTCAGCGGCGGCCGCGGTGCGAGACGTCCTCGACGAAGATCGGGCGGCCCTGCTCGTCCCAGGCCGCGAGCGGAGCGCGCCGCGGCGCCGCTCCGGAGCGGGGCGAGCGGGATCGCTCGGGCTCACCCGCCCGCGCGAGGGTCGGGATCGGGCGCGCGAGCTGCATCAGCTCGACGATCGTCCAGGCGACACAGCCAAGTCCCAGCACGTAGACCATCGCTCGATCGCTCCCGCCTCGTCCCGCCTCGGGGATGGTGCTTCGTGGTCGAGGCGGGGCCGATCTCGCGCGGAATGAAGGGCCTCGCGCCGGGGACCCGCGCAATTGCCCGGGCGCTGCCGGCGGCGCGATCGTCGCCGCCGGAGGGCTGCCTCCCCGCTGCCGGACCGCGGCCTCAGGCGTCCGGGGGCTCGAGCAGCGGCGGGGCCTCGAGGCAGGCCGGGTCGTCGTGGCGGGGATCGTTCACGTGGCGCGACACGGGGCGGGCGGCGAGCGTCCCCACCGGCGCGGGCGCGAGCAGCGCCTTCAGCGCGGCGGGCTCCGACCGCGCGCCCAGCCAGATCGGCCAGCTCTCGCCGGGGAGGACGACGGGCATGCGGTCGTGGACCGGGGCGACGTCGGGATTCGCCTCGGTCGTGATCACCGTGCACGACTCGATCGGATCGTCGCGCTCGCTGCTCCAATGCTCGTAGAGGCCGGCGAAGGCGAGCAACGGACCGGAGCGCGGGTGGAGCCAGTGGGCGCGGTGGCCCCGATTGCGGGCGGTCCACTCGTAGAAGCCGTCGGCGACGACCAGGCAGCGCCGTCGCCGAAAGGCCGACCGGAACGAGGGCTTCTCGTCCACCGTCTCGCCCCGCGCGTTGAAGAGCTTGTGACCGATCGCCGGATCCCGCGCCCAGCCCGGCACGAGCCCCCAGCGCTTCCATGCCGGCTCGCGATCCCCGCGCGCATCGGCGACGACCGTCAGCACCGGCTGGGAGGGCGCGATGTTGAAGCGCGGCCGCAGCGCCCGGCCATCGGGCCCCTGGAGCGCCGCCGGGTCCGCGAGCGCGAGCCAGGCCGCGATCTCCTGCGGCGAGCGCGTCAACGTCATGCGTCCGCACATGCTGGATCTCCGCATCGCGCTCGAACCCCGTCGGATTCGGCTTCCGCCGGACTCGGGGCTCGGGGCACAGGAGAACACGGGCGCCCGAATTGGGCAAACTCGTTCCCTGCCCCGCGCGCGCCGGACGCGGACGCGGCGCCCGATCCACCGCGCCGCGGGCGTGCAACTCGCCGTCGAAGTCCGGCCGCCACAGCCGCTCCGCCGGCGCGTCCCCAACCCCGACACCGCCGGCATGTCGCACTCGTCGGACCCGATCGGCCGGCCCGCGCGGCTCCGCACGATTCTTGCTCTGCGAAGCGCCATGCCGCGCGACGAGATCCAGGGCCTCTGCTTCCTGCTCGGGCTCCTGCTCGCCTTCTACTTCCTGACGCCCTTCCTCGAGCTCACGTCACGCTGAGCGCGCTCGCCGCGCTTCGGCCGGCCCACGCCCGCACCGTCGGACGGTCGCCGCGGACGCGACGGCTTCCCCGAGCGCGCGCCGCCCGCCTCGCGCACGGGCCGACCCGACCCGGGCTTCGCGAACGCGCCCGGCCCGGTCCCCTCGCGCTTCGGTCGCGCCGCCTCCGTCCTTCGGACGGACGGGCGCGCGCGCCGCGGACGCTCGCCCTGCTGCAGGCGGGCGACGTGGGCGAGCAGGCTCGCGCGCTCCTCGGCGGTGAGCGCGCGGGCCTCGCCGACGGCGAGCCCGCCGAGCCGCAGCGGCCCCATCCGCTCGCGCACCAGCCGCCGGACCGGGAAGCCGAGGATCAGCAGGCTGCGGCGGATCTGGCGATTGCGTCCTTCGACGAGGGTCAGCGTGAAGGTCGAGGTCCCGGTCTTCGGGTCGATCCGGACGTCGTCGACGCGGCCGGGCGCGGTCTTGCCCTCTTCGAGGTGGACGCCCTTCTCGATCCGCGCGATCGCCTTCGCGTCGATCTGGCCCTTCACGCTGACGCGGTACTCGCGCTCGTTGCCGAGGGACGGATGGAGCATCGCGTAGGCGGTCTCACCGTCGTTGGTGAGCAGCAGCAGGCCCGTCGTCTCGGCATCGAGCCGACCGACCGGGAAGACGCGCCCGAGCTTGCGCGGCAGCAGGTCGATCACCGTCCGCCGGCCCGCCTCGTCGCGCACCGTCGTGACGACGCCCCGCGGCTTGTTCACGATCCAGTAGAGCGGGCGATCCGAGAGCACGCGCTCGCCGTCGAGGCGGATGTCGTCGACGCCGGGCCGCGCCCGGTCGCCGAGGCTCGCGACCTCGCCGTTCACGCTGACGCGCCCCTCGACGAGCAGGGCCTCGACCTCCCGACGCGATCCGAAGCCCGCGCTCGCGAGCAGGCGCTGGAGCCGGACGGGCGCGCCGGCGGCCTCGAGCTTGCGGGCGGGACGGGGCTCGGCGGCGCCCGCGCGCTTCGCGGCCGACGCGGCGCGCCGGGCTCCGCGCGCGCAGCGCGGCCGAGCCGGGCGCGTCGGCGCTCGGGGGTCGCGCGGGCGCCTTCGGCTTCGTCTTGCGGACGTGCCGGGGCGATCGACCATGGGCCATGCGCTAGTCCTCCCGATCGTCCTCGGCGAGGTCGCGGTCGAAGTCCTGCTCGGAATCCTCGAAGGCGTCGTCGTCGAAGCCCTCGTCCGAGGCGTCCGAGGCGAAGGAGAGCGCCTCCTCGGCATCGCCCCCGGCGTCGCCGTCCGCCTCGGCCTCGTCGTCGCCGCGATCGGCGAGCGGGCCCGGGAGATCCTCGTGGCGCACGACGAGCTCGCCCTCGCCCGCTCCCGCCTCGAGCGCGCCCTCGACGCTTCCCTCGCCTTCGGCCGCGACCGGGGCACCGGAGCGCTCGACGAGGCCCTGCTCCCGGGCCAGCTCGTCGAGCTCGCGCAGGGTCGGCAGGTTCTTCAGGCTCTCGAGCCCGAAGATCTCGAGGAAGCGGCGAGTGGTGCCGTAGAGCATCGGCCGCCCCGGGACCTCGCGCTGACCCGCGATCCGGATCAGATGCCGCTCGAGCAGGCTCTTCACCGTCGCCCCCGCGTCGACCCCGCGGACGTCCTCGATCTCCGCCCGGGTCACCGGCTGGCGATAGGCGATGATCGCGAGGGTCTCGAGCGCGGCCTGGGAGAGGCGCAGCGCCCGCTCCTTCTGGAGCTTCTGTAGATAGCCCGAGAACTCGGCCCGGGTCCGGATCTGGTAGCCGCCAGCGACCTCCCAGATCTCGAAGGAGCGGTCCTGCTCGGCGTACTCGGTGTTCAGCTCGTTGACGAGATCCTTGATCTCGCCCGCCTCGCAGGACGGCACGATCTCCGCCAGCCGCGCGGCCGAGATGGGCTCGGGCGAGGACAGCACCAGCGCCTCGACGATCCTTCGCTTCTCGTTGGCTTCCATTCGAATCACGCTCGCTCCTGTGGTTCCCACCCGTGCATCCGGTCCGCCTCTCCGGCGCGCCGCTCGCGGGGCGCGTTCGGGGCGCGCCTGAGGTCTCGGGGCGACGCCTCCGGCCCCGCCCGGCCGCGCTACATCGTGTCGGTGATCCGCTCGCGCCACTGCGGCTCGTCGGTCGCGACGACGGCGCGCCGCACGCGGATCGCGCCCTCCGGCGTCCCCCGCTCCGAGAGCCCCTGGTAGATCCGCAGCGCCGAGAGCCGCGCGAGCTCGAGCACCGCGAGGAACGTCGCGACGAGCACCGACCGGCTCGGGCGCGCGCCCTCCTCCCCCGCCTTGGCGCCGATGCGGAAGATCTGCATGAACTCGACCGACTCGTTCTGCTCGAGCAGGTCCATCACGACCATCATGCGGTCGCGCACGGTCACGTGCTCGGTCTCGACCTCGTGCTTCAGCTCGGCGGCGCTCTCGTTCTGGAGCACGTCGCGGAAGGCCTTGAGCAGCTCGAAGAGGCCGACCTCGATCTCGCGCTCGTTCTCGGGCGTCGCCGAAGGCCCCGGCCCGACGACCGGGAAGACGTCGCGCCCGAGCAGCCGCCGCTTCGAGAGCGCCTCGGCGACCTCCTTGAAGCGCTGGTACTCGAGCAGCCGCTGGACCAGCTCGGCGCGCGGATCGACGCCTTCGTCGTCGTCCTCCGCCTCGCCGGGCAGCAGCATGCGGCTCTTGATCAGGGCGAGGGTCGCCGCCATGACCAGGTACTCGGCGGCCACGTCGAGGTCGAGCTCCTGCATCAGCTCGATCGTCTGCAGATACTGCTCGGCGATGCGGGCGATCGGGATGTCGGTGATGTCGACTTCGTTCTGGCGGATCAGGTGGAGCAGCAGGTCGAGGGGGCCCTCGAAGACCGAGAGCTTGACGGCGTAGCCGTCGAGGCCATCGGTGCGCTCGTCGGGGACGGCGCCGAGATCCTCGAGCACGCTCGCGGTGGGGCGCCAGGCGTCGGGCGCACCCTGCACGCCAGCCAGGCCCCCGAGCTCGCCCTGCGAATCGTCGGTTGCGGTCATCGGGTCGGATCCGTCCTGGGCGTCTTCTTCGAAGTCGGGGGCTCGGGGGGGGAGACGGGGGCCGGTTCGATGCCTTCCTCGGGGACCGCCGAGGGGATGGGGGCGACCGGACGTGACTTTCGACGACGCCGGGGGCAGTATCAGAATCGGTCCGCCCGGGGCAGCCGGCCCGGGCGCCGCGGGCCGGGCCTCGCGAGCCCTTCGCTTCGGCGAGCGCGCGCTGCGCCGCGCGAGCTCCTGGGCGAGCACGAGCGCCTCCTCGCGATTCGCGATCTCCCCGTCGAGGAAGGCCGCCCGGATGCGCGCGAGCCCGCGCCCGACGTCGGGGCCGCTGATGCCGAGGGCGACGAGATCGCTGCCCACGACGGGGGCTCGCCGACGCTTGTCCTCGGCCCCCCAGCGCACGATCCGCCGGCGGACGGCGACGTCCGCCAGGGCGAAGATCGCCTGGAGCGACTCCTCGTTGAGGTCCCCGAGCAGGGCGTCGACGGCGCCCCGCCCCCGCGCCTTCGCGAGCGCCCGCAGCGTGCGCTCGCCCTCGCTCGCGAAGCGCAGGATCCGGGTCGCCTGCTCGCCCCGGATCGCGAGCCGCTCGAGGGTGCGTCGGCGGGTCACCGTCGGAAGCGGCGCGAGCCAGATCGCGAGGCCCGCCTGCCAGGCACGAAAGCGCCCGGCGGCCCACTCGGGGCTCGCCAGCGAGTGGGACAGGCGGCGCAGCGGCGCCTGCCGGTCGCGCGGCAGCGAGAGCCCGGGCTCGAGCGCCGCGAGCACGTGCATCTCCGAGAGCCCCTGCAGGATCCGCCCCGCGTCGACCCCGAGCCGCGCCTCCTCGAAGACCAGGGCGACCTCGCGCCGGAATCGCTCGCCGCTGACCGCACCGAAGGCCCCGTCCCGCAGCGCGTCGCGCAGCGCGGTGCGCGAGCGGCGCTCGAGCTTCAGGTCGAGCCGAGCCGCCAGCCGCGCCCCCCGGAAGGCGCGCGTCGGATCGTCGTGGAAGCTGCGCGGATGCAGGACCCGCAGCCGCCGCTCGGCGAGATCCTCGAGCCCCCCGACCCGATCGATCACCTCCTGCGGCCGCGCGCGGTCCGCGACGTCGAGCGGCAGCACCAGCGCGTTGACCGCGAAGTCGCGGCGCAGCACGTCCTCCTCGAGGCTGCCGGGCGCGACCTCGGGGAGCGCGCCGGGGTGGGCGTAGGTCTCCTTGCGCGTGCGAGCGAGGTCGAGGCTCGCCTCGGGCCCCCGCAGCGTGAGCGTGCCGAAGCGCGCGTGGGCCTCGATCTCGAAGGGGATCTCCGGATGCGCGCGGACGACGGCCTCCGCGAGCGGGAGCACTTCCTCCTCGAGCAGCACGTCGAGGTCCCGCAGCCCCCGCCCGAGCAGCAGGTCGCGCACCGGCCCGCCCACGAGATGGAGCCGCGTCCCCCGCTCCCCCGCGACCCGTGCGACGCGTTCGAGCAGCCGCGCGTGCGCGGACGAGAACGCGTCGAGCACCTCGTCGAAGCGGAAGGCCGGGCTCACGTTCGCCGGCCCGTGCCGCGCGGATGGAGCGCCTCGACGGTCTCGCGCAGCCGGGCGCGACTCACGTGGGTGTAGATCTCGGTCGTCGAGAGGTCGGCGTGGCCGAGCATCGCCTGGATCGCGCGCAGATCGGCCCCGCCTTCGAGCAGGTCGGTGGCGAACGCGTGGCGCAGCACGTGGGGCGAGACGCGATCGGGCGCGAGCCCGGCGCGCAGCGCGTGCTCGCGCAGCCGCTTCCAGAAGTTCTGCCGCGTCATCGGGCCACCGCGGCGGGAGAGGAAGACCGCCTGCTGGCGGACGCCCGCGGCCGACGGACCGGCGAGCAGCGGCCGGTCGTGCTCGAGATAGGCGTCGAGGGCCGCGCCCGCCCACTCGCCGAGGGGCACCACGCGCTCCTTGCGCCCCTTCCCGATCACCCGCAGCAGGCCCGAGCGCCGATCGATGCCGGAGAGCGGCAGGCCGACGAGCTCCGAGACGCGCAGCCCCGCGCCGTAGAGCAGCTCGATCATCGCGACGTCCCGCCCGGCCTCGGGCCCGTCGACGCTCGCGGCCGCCTCGATCAGGGCGGCCACCTCCTCGCCCTGGAGCGTCCGCGGGAGCCGCTGCGGTCGCTTGGGCGCCCGCAGGCTGTCGAGCGGATCGACCTCGACGCCGCCCGCCTCCCGTGCATGCCGGAGCAGCCGGCGCACCGACACCAGCATCCGCGCCCGCGTGCTCGCCGCGAGGCCGCGCTCGACCAGGAAGTGCGCGAAGGCCGCGAGATCCGCCCGCGTGACGCCGGCGAGATCGTCGATCCCCCGCGCGCGCAGGTGCTCCCGCAGATGGGCGAGGTCGCTCGCGTAGGCCTCGACCGTGCGGGCCGAGAGGCCTTCCTCGACCGCGAGCCGCGCGAGCAGCCCGTCGCAGAGCCGCTCGAGCGGACTCGGGTCGGCGGCGGCGTCCGCGGCCGCCGGTGACGGCGTCGGCTCAGCCACGGACGTCCCCGACCAGGCTGCCCTTCACCGCCTCGAGCAATGCCTCGCGAAGACGCTGCAACCGCACGGGATCCTTGATCTTCTTGCCTTCCTCGTCCTTGATGTAGAAGGCGTCCGTGACCTGATCCTTGATGGTCGCGGCCTTCGAAATGTAGATCTCGGCCCCCTGCTCGCCGAGCGTCCGGGTCACGTCGTAGAGCAGGCCGATGCGATCGTCCGCGATGACGTCGACGAGGGTGTAGAACTCGCTCTCGGTGTTCGAGATCAGGACGCGCGGCGCCTTGCGCGAGGGCGGGCGGGTCATCCCGATCGGCCGGCGCCGGCGCCGGACGAGGTCGCCGACGTCGACCGTGCCCGTCAGCACCGCCTCGAGCTGGGTCTCGACCTCCTGCCAGAGCATCGCCTGCTCGCTCTCGCCGCCGCGGGGCGTCGGTGTCTCGTAGATCTCGAGGGCGAGGCCTCGGCGCGTCGTGTAGACGTGGGAGGCCAGGATGTTGATGCCGCAGGCCGTCATCACGCCGGCCACCTGGCTGTAGAGACCGTGGACGTCCTTCGTGCAGAGGATGAACTCGGAGAAGCCGTCCTTCATCGCGCGGTGCGCCGTCACGAGCTTCTTGCCGTCGCCGAAGCGCAGGACGACCTGCGCGTGGCGCGCGATCTGGCGCGGCGTGTGCGAGAGGAAGTAGCGCCGCGGCAGCTCCTCGAAGTAGGACGTGATCTTGCTCTCGCCGACGCCCATCCGAAGCAGCTCTTCGCGAGCGCTCTCCTGCCGGCGCTCGACGCGCAGCTCGAGCAGCGCGACCGCCTCGTCCGTGCTCTCGGTGCCCGTCTCGAGCATCTCGGCGGTCCGCTCGAAGAGCTCGCGCAGGAGCTGGCCCTTCCAGTTCGTCCAGCCCTCGACCGACGAGGCCCGGATGTCGGCGAAGGTCGCGAGGTAGAGGTTGCGCAGGTTGGTGCGATCGCCGCAGACCTGCGCCAGCTCGAGGATCAGCTTCGCGTCGGAGATGTCGCGGCTCTGGGCGAGGTGGGACATCAGCAGGTGGTGCTGCACGATGAAGAGCACCCGCTTCGCCCGCTCCTCCGAGAGGCCGAGGCGATCCACCACGCGCTGGGCCCGCACGACGCCCTTGCTCGAGTGGTCGCCGCCGAAGCCCTTCCCGATGTCGTGGAGCAGGCAGCCGAGGAACAGCGCCGGGCGGTCCTCGACCTCGCGCATCAGCTCGGTCAGCTCGGGCATCGCGCGGGCATACTTCCCGCGCCAGAGCCGTCTCAGCTCCTCGACGAGGAAGATCGAGTGCACGTCGACGGTGTAGGTGTGATAGATGACGTGCTGCCAGCGGCAGACGATGTGCTCCCACTCGGGGATCAGCTGCGAGAGGACGTCGGTCTCGTTCAGCGCGGTGAGCGTCCGCGTCACCCGCGCCTCCGAGTCGAGGATCTCCATGAAGAGCGCCGCCGCCTCCGGGCTGCTCCGGACCTTCTCGTCGACGACGTGGCGATTCTCGCGCACCAGCCGCTGCGCCATCCGCGACAGCGGGACCTGATGGCGCTGCGCGACCCGGAAGGCCTCGAGGACCCGCAGCGGCGCCTCCCTCAGATGCGCCGCGTGCGGGATCATCAGCTGGTCGCCGACGATCCGGAAGCCGTGCTCGACGCTCTTCACGAGCACCGCGTCCGACGCCGAGGGGTCGACGCGGCGGGTGCACTGATCGATCACGAGCTCCGAGTAGGTCTTGATCGCCCGGGCGTGGCGGTAGTAGTCGCGCATGAAGCGCTCGACCGGCAGGTCCGAGTCGTCGGGCTCGAAGCGCAGGTCGGCGAGGGTCGGATCGGCCTTCTCCTCCCCCAGCGCGACGGCCTGCTCCCGGCGCGTGGCCGCGTCCGCGAGCGCCTCGGCCATCGAGCCGTAGTCGAGGGCCTCGGACAGGTCCTCCTGGAGCTCGAAGCTCATGCGATCGTTCGAGCGCTTCGCGCGCAGGTGGAGCTCGTTGCGGGTCCGCCAGAGGAAGTCGAGGGCGTCGAGGTACTCCTGCATCTCCGGCTCGGTCAGCAGGCCGAAATGCAGCAGATCGTCGACGTTCCGGACGGAGGGCTGGGTTCCGCGCGCGACCCAGTAGGCCGCGTGGTAGTCGCGCAGCCCGCCGGCCCCCTCCTTGATGTTGGGCTGGAGCAGGAAGAGCGAGTCGCCGTACTCGTGATGGCGACTGCGCATCAGCTCGCGCTGCTCGAGCGCGAAGGCGAGCGGATCCGGGAGCAGCTCGCCGCGGATGCGATCGGCGTAGACGTGGAAGTACTCCCCGTCCCCGCAGAGGAAGCGCGCCGTCAGCACCGCCGTCCGGACCGTCACGTCCTCGCGCCCGAGCTCGACCGTCTGCTCGAGCGTCCGCGTCGCGCAGCCGATCCGCAGACCCGCGTCCCAGAGCCAGTACTGAAGCCGCTCGGCGACGAAGGCCGCGTAGGGCGTCATCGGCTCGCGGTACAGGACGAGCAGGTCGACGTCGGAGTGGATCGACATCTCGCGCCGGGCGAAGCCCCCCACCGCGATCACGCAGGGGCTCCCCTCGAGCGCGCCGCCCCGGGCGATGTGGATCCCCTCGGCGAGGTCGAAGAGCCGGCGGATCAGCCGGTCGGTCAGGTCGGAATTCGCTTCGTTGACCCGGCGCCCGGAGCCCGAGCTGCGATGCAGCGCCGCCAGATGATCGCGCACCGCCGCCAGATAGCTGCGCACCGCCGGGACGACGGCCGCCTGCCGCGCGTCGGGCTCGTCCGGGAGCCCGGCGAGGAAGCGGTCGATCGACGGCGGACGCTCCACTAACGCCCTCCGCCCGGGCGGGCCGGACGCGAGGCGAAGCCGAGCTCGACCTGCTTGCGGTAGTGATCGATGCCTTCGGCGATGCGCTCGGCGAGCACCCGCTGGTAGGGTGCGCTGCGCAGCAGCGCCGCGTCGTCCCGGTTCGTGACGAAGCCCGTCTCGACGAGCAGGGACGACATGCTCGACATGAAGAGCACGTAGAAGGGCCCCTTCTTGACCCCGAGGTCGGGCAGCGTGCGATCCCGCGACTGGGCCCCGCGAATTACGTTGGTGTGAACGAGGCCGGCCAGGCGCTCGGAGTGGTGGCCGACCTCGTCGACGTGGAGCGAGGCGAGCGCGCGCTGGAGCGGGTCGAGCTTCGCCGCGGGGATCCCGTTCTCCCGGGCCGCGACGTCGAGGCTGTGGCGCTCGTGGTTGCGGTCGAGGGTGTAGGTCTCGATGCCGCGGGCCTTGGCGCGGGCCGAGGCGTTGGCGTGGATCGAGACGAAGACGTCGCCCCCCGCCGACTCGGCGATGGCGGTGCGCTCCTCGAGGCTGCGCGTCTGGTCGCCGTCGCGGGTCAGCACGACGTCGAAGCCCCGCTCCTCGAGGCGCCGCGCCAGCAGGCGGCCGATCTCGAGGTTCACGTCCTTCTCGCGCAGCCCGTGGACGCCCGTCGCGCCGGGATCACTCCCGCCATGGCCCGGATCGACGATGATCGTCTGGACGCGGCGCAGCCCCGCCGGCAACCGACCGCTCGAATCCTCGCGCACCACGGGTTTGCGCTGACCGAAGACGTCGATCACGATCCGCGTCGGGCTCGCGAGGGTGAAGACGCGATGGCGACCGTAGCGCTCGAGGTCGATCACGACCCGCGTCGAGCGCAGCGTGTTCTGCCCCAGCCGCACGCCGCGCAGCAATCCGTCGCCGACCGGCACGCCGCGGTCGTAGCGCATGCCGACCCAGTAGCCGGGCACGTCGAGGTAGAGCCGCTCCGGACGGCCCGCCGGCGTGTTGGCGGCGAGGCGGACGAGGCCCTCGCGCGGGATCCGCGCCTCGTGGGACAGCTCGACGACGACCCGCGTGAACGAGGGATACGACCAGGTCCGGACCTCGCGCACGTCGCCGAGGCCGGCCGGCCGCTCGGCGGCCAGCAGGAACGGCAGCGCCAGGACCAGCAGGGCGTGCCGCCATCTCCGATCGGGGAAGCTCAACCCGCCCCCTCCTCTCCATCGTCCCGGGCCGCCGCGGCGAGGTCTTCCTTCGCGCGGGCGAGCCAGGTCAGGGCGTCGAGGGGGGTCATCAGATTGAAGTCGAGATGGCGCAGCGCGTCGAGGGCTTTCTGCTCGGCGACGCGCCCGGCGGAGCGTTTCGGCGCCAGGGCCAGGGAGAGCTGACCGTCCCGGGCCCGTCCGGCCGCCTTGGGGCCGGGCTTGCCCCCGCTGCCCGGGAGCGCCCCCGCCTCGAGCTCCTGCAGGATCTCCCGGGCCCGCTCGATCACCTTCGCCGGCAGGCCCGCGAGGCGCGCGACCTGGATGCCGTAGGAGCGGCTGGCGCCCCCGGCCACGAGCCGCCGGAGGAAGATCACCTCCTCGTTCCACTCCCGGACCTCGAAATGGGCGTTGGCGATCCGCGGGCGGGTCTCGGCCAGGGCGACCAGCTCGTGGTAGTGGGTGGCGAAGAGCGTGCGGGCCTCGGCGCCGCGGGTGTCGTGGAGGTACTCGGCGACCGCCCAGGCGATCGAGAGCCCGTCGAAGGTCGAGGTCCCCCGGCCGATCTCGTCGAGGATGACGAGGCTCCGGCGGGTCACCTGCGAAAGGATGTCGGCCGTCTCGCGCATCTCGACCATGAAGGTCGACTCGCCGCGGGCGAGGCGATCGGACGCCCCGACGCGGGTGAAGACGCGGTCGACCACGCCGACCCGGGCCGCCTCGGCGGGGACGAAGCTCCCGATCTGGGCGAGCAGCACGATCAGCGCGACCTGGCGCAGGTAGGTGCTCTTGCCCGACATGTTCGGGCCGGTCAGGAGCAGGATCTGCGGGCCGGCGGGATCGAGGCGCGTGTCGTTCGGGACGAAGCCGTCCGCGCCCCGGCGCCCGAGGACGGACTCGATCACCGGATGCCGCCCCGCCTTGATCTCGAGCCCCTCGCTCTCGTCCACCGTCGGACGGACCCAGCGCTTGCGCCGCGCGACCTCGGCGAGGGAAGCCAGCGCGTCGAGGGTCGCGACGCGATCGGCCGCCGCACGGATCGCAGGGCTCTCCTCGCAGACCCGCAGTCGCAGCGCCTCGAAGAGCTCGCGCTCGAGCTTCGCCGCGCGCTCGGTCGCCCCCATCACGCGCGCCTCGACCTCGCGCAGCCGCTCGGTCGAGAAGCGTTCGACGTTGGCCAGCGTCTGCTTGCGCTCGTAGTCCGCGGGGATGCGGGCGAGCTGGGCCTTCCCGACCTCGAAGGCGTAGCCATGGACCGGATGGAAGCGGACCTTGAGGCTCGCGATGCCGGTGCGCTCGCGCTCCTCCGCCTCGAGCCCCGCGATCCACTCGCGGCCCTTCGAGGCGCTCTCGCGCAGGGCGTCGAGGTCGCTGCGATAACCCTCGCGGATGTAGCCCGTCTCCTGGGCACCGCGGGACCCGCGCGCGATCGACGGCGGATCGTCGACCAGCGCCTCCTCGAGCAGCGCGAGCAGCTCGGGCAGCGGGACCGGCGCCTCGAGGGGGAGCGGGCCCTGGCCCGCTTCGCCGAGCCAGTCGCCGCCCGGGGCCGAATCGTCCTCGCGCAGGGCCGCGACGACCCGGGGCAGCGCCCGCAGCGACGCGCGCAGCGCCCCCAGATCCCGGGGCACCGCCCCCGGCCGGATCGCCTTCGCGAGCAGCCGCTCGAGATCCCGCACGCCGGCCAGCGCCTCCCGCAGCCGTCCGCGCAGGCGATCGCGCTCGAACAGCGCCGCGACCGCCTCCTGGCGCGCGACGATCGGCCGCGGCGAGCGGAGCGGATATGCGAGCCATCGGCTCAGGCGGCGCGCCCCGAGCGCCCCGCTGCAGACGTCGAGCTCGGCGATCAGCGTCCCGGCGCGCCCGCGGTCCTCGCCGTTCTCGAAGAGCTCGAGATGGCGGCGCGTGGCTGCATCGAGGATCACGGTGTCCGACAGCGCATAGCGCGCGAGCACGGGAGGCTGGGCGACGGCGAAGGGCTGGTTCTCGGCGAGATAGTTCGCGACGGCTCGCGCGGCCCGGGTCCCCTGGTCTCCGCCGCTGCGCTCCATGCCGGGCCAGCTCGTCCCGCTGCGGAGCGAGTCGAAGGCGGCGACCGGCGAGGCCGTCACGACGACCGGGCCGAGGCTCCGCTCGAGGGCTCGACGACAGGCCTCGACCGCCCAGTCGGCGACGAGGATCTCGCGGGGCGCGATGCGCGAGAGCTCCTGGACGAGCGTGTCCGGCAGCTCGCCCGGCTCGAGCGTCCCCGGTCCGTCGAGGGCGAGCTCGGTCGCGCGGAAATCTCCAGTCGAGGCATCGAGGACGGCGAGCCCGAAGCGCAGCCCCGCATCACCCTCCCCCGCGCCCGGCCCCCGCTCGAGTCGCGACGCCCCGCCGATCCCGGGCTCGGGCAGGCAGAGCGCCGCGAGCGCGACCACCGTCCGGCCGTCGAGCCCGTCGGGATCCCCGACCAGCCCGGGCGTCACGACCTCGACGACCTCCCGGCGCACGAGCCGCCGACCGCCGAGCTCGCGGGGATCCTCGACCTGCTCGCAGATCGCGACGCGATGGCCGAGCTCCGCGAGGCGCTTGATGTGGGCATCCGCCGCGTGCACCGGCACGCCGCACATCGGCACGGCGTCCGGCTTGCCCTTGTCCCGGGTCGTCAGGGCGATGTCGAGGAGCGGCGCAGCGCGCTCCGCGTCCTCGAGGAACATCTCGTAGAAATCGCCCATCCGGTAGAAGACGATCGCGTCGGGATGCTGCGCCTTCACCTTCAGGAACTGCTGCATCATCGGCGTTTCGAGGGCGGAGACGCTCATGCGCGGCCCTCTCCGATGCGATCGAGACCGGCGACGCGGCCCCTCTCCGGAGCCGGGACCGAGGCGCCCCGCGCGAGCGCCGCCTCGAGCGCCGCGAGCAGGCGCGAATACGCTTCGAGTGCCGGCTCCGCCCGGCCAGTCGCGAGCGCGAGTCGCCCATGCTCGACGTGGAGTCCCCAGGCCTCGGGCGCGAGCGCGAGCCCGTGGGCGAGCAGCTCGCGCGCCCGCTCCTCCCGACCGCGGTCGATCTCGATTCGCGCGAGAGCGATCCGCGCCGCGTGATCGCCGGCATCTCGCTCGAGACGGGCCCACAGCGCCGACTCGTCCGCGTCCGCCCTGCGCCGCGCGCCGAAACGGGTCACCCAGCGCGAGAGTCGCCCGCCGACCCGGGGCGGCTCGGCCGTCGCCGCGGAAGAGGAGGCCAGCGGCCCCGCCTCGATCCGCCGTGCGCGCTCCGGATCCAGCCGACGGAGGCGCGAGATCAGGGACGTCGCGCGGACGCGATCCCCACTCTCGATCCAGGCCAGCGCCATCGCCTCGATCCCCTCCGGATCCCGGGGCGACGCCCCTTCGAGCTCATCCAGGGTCGCGATCGCGCGCTCGCGAAAGCCCCCGGCTTCGAAATCCCGTGCCAGCTCGATCTTCGCGAGGAGCTGCGCCTCGCGATCGAGGTCACCGCGCAGGAGCAGGTTCTGATGCATGCGAATCGAACGACCGACCTCGCCCCGCGCGCGGTAGAGCCGCGCGAGCGCCTGGTAGGCGTCGACGTCCGAGCTGTCGAGCGCAACCGCGCGTTCGAGCCAGGTCTGCGCGCGCGCGGCATCCCCTTCGACCGAAGCCCGCAGGCTTCGCCGCAAGGCCCGATCGAACTCCTCCCGACCGCTCCCCGGGCGCCGCCTGCCGAAGATCATCCAACTAGCCCCTGCCGACCGACGGACCCGTGGCCGGCTCCTCGAATCGGCCCCCATGACCGCCCACGAGGGGCAGCGATCGCAGCCGATGCAGCTCGCCCTCGAGGCGTTCGATGGCCCTGCGATGGCGGCGGTTCAGCAGTCGCTGCCGGAGCCAGGCGAAGCCCACCACGAGCCCGCCCAGCACGGCTCCGGCCGCGACGGCCATCACGAGCGCCCACCAGACCGCCACGTTCGGGATCCGGATCCAGACGAGGTCGAGATCGATCACGCCCGGATTGCCGGATCGGAAGGACCAGCCCGCCCAGATCAACCCGAGCGCCAGCATCCCGTACAGGAAGCGCCGCAACCACCGCATCCGCTGGCCTCTCCCTCCGAAGAAGCAGGCCCGAGAGCTAGGCCGAAGCCCGCGCCGGGCTCTCGTCCTCGTCGTCGTCGTCGTCGTCGTCGTCCGACGCCCTGGGCGCGTCGTCGACCATCTCCTTCAGCTCCTTGCCCACCTTGAAGAAGGGGGTGCGCTTGGCGGTGATGTGGACGGGATCGCCGGTCTTCGGATTGCGACCGTCCCGCGCCTCGCGAATCTTCACCTGGAAGGACCCGAAGCCCCGGATCTCGATGCGATCTCCGGAGCGCAGCGCCTCGATCATCGCGTCGAAGATCGTGTTGACCACGACCTCGGTGTCCTTCTTCGAAATGTGCGGCGTGCGCCGCGCCACTTCCTCGATCAATCCGCTCTTCGTCATGCTGTGTCCCCAGAGGTCAGGATCGATGGAGCGAGAGGGGTGCCCGGGTCGACCGGGCACCCCCATCGAACACGGGTGCTAGTTGTCCCGCTTCTGGGCCGCCAGCTTCTCGGCCAGCAGGTCGCCGAGCGTCGTGGTCTGGCTCGAGGACTGCTGCGCCGCGATCTCCTTGAGCGCCGCCCGCTCGGCCTTGTCGGAGACCGCTCGGATGGACAGGGAGATCTTCCCTTCGTTCGGGTCGACCTTGACCACGAGAGCGGTCACCGTGTCGCCGACCTTGAAGAGGTCGGCCGGGTTGTCGACCCGCTGCGGAGCGAGCTCCGAGCTGTACACCAGGCCGTCGATGCCGTCCTCGAGGCGGACGAAGACACCGAAGTCGACGACGCTCGTGATCGGGCCCGTGACCTCGCTGCCGACCTTGTACTTGCGCTGGATGTCGTCCCAGGGATTCGGCAGCAGCTGCTTGATTCCGAGGGAGAACTTCTCGTTCTCCTTGTCGATCTTGAGCACCACCGCCTCGACGGTGTCACCCTTCTCGAAGCGCTCCGAAGGATGCTTGACCTGCTCGGTCCACGAGATGTCGGAGACGTGGACGAGACCGTCGATCCCCTCCTCGAGGCCGACGAAGATCCCGAAGTTGGTGATGTTGCGGACCTGGCCCGACACGCGGGTGCCGACCGGGTAGCGCTCCTCGATCACCGTCCAGGGGTTCTCCTCGATCTGCTTCATGCCGAGCGAGATCTTGCGATCGCGCTCGTCGACGTCGAGGACGACCGCCTCGACCTGGTCGCCGATCGAGACGACCTTCGACGGGTGCTTGACGCGCTTGGTCCAGGACATCTCCGAGACGTGGACGAGGCCTTCGATGCCCGGCTCGAGCTCGATGAAGGCACCGTAGTCCGTCAGCGAGACGACCTTGCCGTGGATGCGCATCCCGATCGGGTAGCGCATGCCCGCGTCGATCCACGGATCGGGCTGGATCTGCTTGAGACCCAGCGAGACGCGCTCCGCCTCGGCGTCGAACTTGAGGACCTTGACCTTGATCTCGTCGCCGACCTGGAAGAGCTCCGACGGATGGTTGATCCGGCCCCACGACATGTCCGTGATGTGGAGCAGGCCGTCGATGCCGCCGAGATCGATGAACGCGCCGTAGTCGGTCAGGTTCTTGATCACGCCGTCGAGGATCTGGCCCTCGGAGAGCGAGCCCAGCGTCGTCTCGCGCATCTTCTTGCGCTCGGTCTCGAGCAGGGCCCGGCGCGACAACACGATGTTGCCCCGGCGCTTGTTGAACTTGATGATCTTGAAGCTCGCCCGCTCGCCGAGCAGCGCCTCGAGATTGCGGACCGGGCGCAGATCGACCTGCGAGCCCGGCAGGAACGCCTTGACGCCGATGTCGACCGAGAGGCCGCCCTTGACGCGCGCGACGATCGTCCCCTCGACCGGTCGCTCGCCCTCGAACGCGTTGCTGATCTCGTCCCAGACCTGCAGGCGCTCGGCCTTCTCCTTCGAGAGGATCAGCTGGCCGTCCTCGTTCTCGACCTCTTCGACGAGGACTTCGACCTCGTCGCCGACCTTGACGGTGACGACACCCTCTTCGGTCATGAACTCCCAGGCCGCGATCATGCCTTCGGACTTGAAGCCGATGTCGACCTGGATCCACTCGTCGTCGATCGAGAGGACGCGGCCCTTGGCGATCTCGCCTTCCTTGAACGTCCGCTCGCTGCTGCCGAACATGGCCGCAAAGCTGCCGCTCGCCGCCGATCCCGTGTTGGTTTGAGTCATTTCGATTCTCGTTGATTCCCGTCCGCCGCCCTCGCGACCTGCGAGCACCCCGGAGCGGGAGCGTTTCTACTTCCGACGGTCCGCCCGGCCCTCTTCCGCGGCGCAGGACGCCACCTCCGAGAGCCGCTCGCGGGCCGACTGAAGCAACCGTTCGAGCGATTCGGAATCGCCCTCCTCGAGCACCCGGGCGAGTCGCGCCAGGGATGCGGAGAAATGATTGAGGGGGCCCGAGAGCGCCTTGCCGTTCAACAGCAGGATCTCGCCCCACAGCTCGGCATCGCTCTGGGCGATGCGCGTGAAGTCCCGGAAGCCGCCGCCCGCCAGCTCACCGACGCGGGTCGGCGCGTGGTGGAGCGCGTCGGCGAAGGCGAAGGCGACGAGGTGGGGCAGATGGCTGACCCAGGCGACCTCCTCGTCGTGGTCCGTGGGCGTGCGCCGCTTCACCCGCGCCCCGAGCGCCTGCCAGAAGGCTTCGATCCGCTCGATCGCCTCGATGCTCTGCCCCTCGCGCGGCGTCACGACGCAGGTCGCGCCGACGAAGAGATCGGCGCGCGCGTGATCCGGGCCGCGCAGATGGCTGCCCGCCATCGGATGGGAGCCGACGAACTCGACGCCCTCCGGCAGGAGTCCCGGCAGCAGCTCGACGACGCTCCCCTTCACGCTGCCGACGTCGGTCACGAGGCAGCCGGGCGAGAGCCGCGGCGCGATGTCGGCGAGGACCCGCGCCATCGTCCCCACCGGCGTCCCGAGCACGACGAGATCCGCCCCGACCACCGCCTCCGCCGGTGTCGCGACCGAATCGACGATCCCGGCCTCGAGCGCGCGCGCGAGCGGCGCCGGTCGACGGGCCGCGCCCACGACCTCGCGCACCAGTCCCCGCGCCCGGGCCGCCGCGGCGACGGAGCCGCCGAGGAGCCCGAGCCCGACGATCGCGAGCTTGTCGAAGGCGGGTCCGCTCAAGCCTTCCCTCCGCGGCGCCGGGCCAGCAGCTCCTCGAGGGCCTTCACGAAGCGTTCGTTCTCCTCCGGCAGACCGATCGAGATGCGCACGTGGTCCCCGAGCCCGAAGCCCTTCATCGGCCGCACGATCACGCCGACGCGCAGCAGCGCGTCGTAGACGTCCGCGCCGGTCTTCGCGAGGATGAAGTTCGCGTCGGTCGGCCAGGTCTCGATCCCGAGCCGGCCGAGCTCGCGCGCGAGGTATTCGGCGCCGGTCGCGTTGATCTCGCGCGTCCGCCGGAAATGCGCCTCGTCGTCTAGGGCCGCGAGCGCCGCGACCTCGGCGAGGCGGTTCACGTTGAACGGATGGCGCGCCCGCTCGAGATAGCCCGCGAGCTCCCGATCACAGACGCCGTATCCGATGCGGATGCCGGCGAGTCCGTAGATCTTCGAGAAGGTCCGCAGCACGACCGTCCCGGGTCGAGTCTTCGTGAGCGCCAGGGCGTCGGGGAAGTCCGGCCGCCGCACGAACTCGTAGTAGGCCTCGTCGACGGCGAGGACGACGTCCGCCGGCAGCGCCCGGACGAAGCGATCGAACGCCTCGCGGCCGACGCTCGTCCCGGTCGGGTTGTTCGGGTTGCAGATCATGACGACCCGCGTCCGCGGCGTGATCGCCGCGAGCATCGCGTCGAGGTCGTGAACGAGGTCCTGCGTCAGGGGCACCGGGACCCCCTTCGCCCCCATGCCCTGGACCACGATCGGGTACATCGCGAACGAGGGCCACGCGTAGACGACCTCGTCCCCCTCGCCCATCAGCGTCTTCGCGATCAGCTCGAGGATCTCGTCGGCGCCGGCCCCGAAGACGAGCTGGTCGCCGCCGACGCCGAGCTTCTTCGAGAGCGCCGCGCGCAGGGCGAAGCTCGCGCCGTCGGGATACCGGTGGATCTCGGCCGCGGCGCGGCGCATCGCCTCGACGGCCTTCGGCGACGGGCCGAGCGGGTTCTCGTTCGAGGCGAGCTTGATCGAGCCGGTGATCCCGAGCTCGCGCTCGAGCTCCTCGATGGGCTTGCCCGGGACGTAGGGCGCGAGGCTGCGGATGTAGGGCTTGACGCGATCGGCGAGGCTCATTTGCGCTCCAGGGCATCGGAGGTCGAGGAAGGCGAGAGGCCCGAGAGGACCTCGAGGGCACGCGGGAACGAGCCCAGGATCTTGTGGGAGGCCGAGACCCGCGCCGCCTCGGCGAGGGCCTGCGCGACCTGCGGATCCTGCTGATGGCCCTCCATGTCGACGATGAAGATGTACTCCCAGGGCTTGCCCTTCATCGGGCGCGACTGGACGGCGGTCAGGTTGACGCCGTGGCGGGCGAAGGGGCCGAGCAGGTCGTGGAGCGCGCCGGCCTTGTCGCGGCGGACGGTGAAGACGGCGCTGGTCAGGTCCTGGCCCGACGGCGCCGGCGTCTCGCGACCGATCACGAGGAAGCGCGTCGTGTTGCCGCGCTGGTCCTGGATGTTCGAGGCGATCGTCAGCAGGTCGTAGACCTCGGCCGTGACCTCGGAGCCGATCGACGCGACCTTCGGATCGGCGTGGGCGAGCTGGGCGGCGGCGGCGGTGCTCGTCGTCTCCACGGTCTCGACGCCGGGCAGGTTCGTCTCGAGCCAGCGCCGACACTGCGCGAGCGGCTGGGGATGGGAAGCGACGCGCTGGATGTCCTCGAGGCGGCCGCTGCGGGACATCAGATGCTGCGCGATCTCGAGCTTGATCTCGCTGCAGATCGTGACCTCGGTCTCGACCAGCGCGTCGAAGGTCACCGTGATCGGCCCCTCGATCGTATTCTCGACGGGCACGACACCGAAATGCGTGTCCCCACGCTCGGTCAGCGTGAAGACGTCGCGCATCATCGTCACCGGGACGAGGTCGACCTGGGCACCGAACTGCCGGCTCGCGGCCTGGTGGCTGAAGGTGCCGTCGGGGCCGAGGAAGGCGACTCGCACCCGCTCCTCGAGGGAGCGGGTCGCCGAGATGATCTCGCGGAAGACGTGGGGGATCGCGGCGCTCGGGAAGGGCCCCGGATTCTTCGCGATCAGGGCATGGACGAGGTCGCGCTCGCGGGCGGCGACGTAGATCGGGCCGCTGCGCCCGCCGCGCTTCAGCTCGCCGACGCGCTGGACCGCCTGCGCCCGGCGATTGAGCTGGGCGAGGATCTCCGCGTCGATCCCGTCGATCTGCCGCCGCAGGGCGGCGAGCTCGTCGGCGTTCTCGGGCGCGAGCGCGTTCGACGACTCGGAGGCCGAGCGGACCATCGACTCCGTGCGGGGACCGCTCTCCGACTTCGGGCGATTCGGCATCAAGAGCGGTTCCGGTCACCGGGACGCGGGCCCCGCGCACACGCGCCATCGGCCGAGCTTCCGAGAAGCGGGCGGGCGGGTGCACGGTCGCGAGCCTGGGTGGTTGGGTCCTGCGGAAAGCGCCTCGCTCGACCTTCGAGCGGGTCACTCGGCGCGACGCGCGGCCTGGGGCCGGGCGCGGACGATCGGGGTCGGCTGAAAACTGGCTAACCCCTTGAAATTGAAGCGGCAGCGTATCCGAGGCCCTCTGCCCTGGCAATCGAGGAAAGTCGGATTCCCTTCTAAAAGCAAGGGTTTATCCGACCTCGACGCCCGGCCGCGGATGGGCAGACCCGACGCGCCCGTGGGTATCGGCCTAAGTCATTGAAATCCGTGATGTTTTCTCGTGCAGACATCAAGTTCCGGCGAATCCGGGTCGATAGACGCCCGGAACCCCTCCGCGCGAGGCGCGATGGCCCGATCCCTGTCCCAGCACGACGAGGCCACGGCTCCGGCCCGGCCCAATCCCTCGGCCGCCTTCAACAGCGTCTCGACGCGGATCATCGCCTCCGTCTTCCTCGCCACCGTCCTCACGGCGGCGGTCGTGAGCGGGCTCTGCGTGCGCGCCATCCACGGCGACCAGGCCCAGCGCCTCGTCCGGGGCTTCTCCGGTCTCGCCTCGAGCCGCGAGGCCGCCTGGACCCGACAGGCGCAGGCGCTGACCACCCGGCTCCGCGCGGAGAGCGCACCCGGCACCGCCTGGTCCGAAGCCCTGCTCCAGGCACGCATCCTCGCCGCCCGATCCCCCGGCACGACGCTCCGCTGGCAGAGCCCCGATCGCCCCACCGGCCGGACGACCGGCGCGAGTGCGCTGCTCGAGGGCGAGCTCCCGGCCCCGCCGGACGGACTCGCGAGCCGCTTCGACCGCATCGTGCTGGCCAGCGCCGACGCTCCCGCGGCGGGCCTCGAAGACTGCCTCGCCGCCGAAGCCGAGCTCCCGGGCAACGCCGCCGCCCCACCCGCCCGTCTCACCGCCTGCATCGCCCGCGACGCGCTCGCGGACCTGCTCGCCCCCGGTCCCGAAGAGCTCGCCTCGCCCCGGGTCCTGCTGACCGATCTACGCGGCATCGTTCACGCCGCGGGCGGCCCCGGCGCACCGGCCCGCATCGGCGGCCGCCTCCCGATCGGCCCGCTGATCGGACAGGGCCACGCCACCGACCTCGCCCGCTATTCGGATCCCGTCGGCCGCGCGCTCGTCGGACTCGCGTCGCCACTCGGCCGCAGCGGCTGGTTCCTCGCGGTCGAGACCGAGCACGCGCGCGCCTTCGCGCCGGCGATCGCCCTCACGCGCACGATCTTCATCGTCGACGTCTGCGTGATCCTGCTCTTCAGCGTGCTCGCCTACAAGATCACGGTCGCGATCATGCAGCCGATCCACGCGCTCTCGAGCGGTGCCCAGCGCATCCTCGACGGACACATCGACCACCAGATCCCGCCGCCCGCGATCCACGACGACGAGCTCGGCCTGCTCACCCACACCTTCAACGAGATGATGCGCAAGCTGCGCAGCAACCAGATCGAGATCGAGCGCGATCGCGTCCGCCTCGCGGAGAAGAACGAGGAGCTGCAGAGCGCCAACGAGGTCCTCTCCCAGCTCTCGATCACGGACGGCCTCACGAAGCTCCACAACCACCGCTACTTCCAGGACCATCTGACCCGCGAGATCAAGCGCGTCTCGCGGACGCATTCCCCCCTCTCCCTGATCCTGATCGACATCGACGACTTCAAGCAGCTGAACGACACCCACGGCCACGCCGCCGGCGACGAGGTCCTGATCACCCTCGCCACGATCATGAACGAGAGCGCCCGCGAGTCGGACCTGATCGCGCGCTACGGCGGCGAAGAGTTCGTCATCCTGATGCCGAACACCGACCTCGCCGGCGCCGTCCACCTCGCCGAGAAGATCCGCATGGCCGTCGAATCGACGCGGCTGATCATCGGCGACCGCATGAAGCCGACGCTCGTCACCATCTCGCTCGGCGTCGCCCTCTTCAAGGGCAATCGCCGCGAGTTCTTCGCCGAGGCCGATCGCGCACTCTACCGCGCGAAGGCCGCGGGCAAGAACTGCGTCATCATCGCCGGGTCCGACTCGAACGCCCTCGGCTGAGTCGTCCCCTCGTCCCGACGACGCGCCTCGCGCCGATCGCCTCGGCGACCCGGTGCGCGCCGCGCCCGGGCCGGGCCGACGCCCGGCAACCTCCCCGACCTCCGACCCTTTCGCCCCCGGGCCGCTTCCGCGATGCTCCGCCCATGACCTGCATCATGGGCCTCACGGGCGGCATCGGCAGCGGAAAGAGCACCGTCACGCGCATCCTCCGGGAGCTCGGGGCGACGACGATCGACGCGGACGCCATCGTCCACGAGATGCAGGCACCGGGTCAGCCCATGCTGCGCGAGCTGGCGGCCGCGTTCGGGGAGTCGATCCTCACGCCCGACGGTGCCCTCGATCGCAAGGGGCTGGGCGCGATCGTGTTCCGCGACGAGGCGGCTCGGGCGAAGCTCGGCGAGATCGTACACGCGCCGGTGATCGGCGAGATGATGCGGCGCGCGAAGGCGGCCGTGGATCGGGGCGATCCGCTGGTCGTGCTCGACATCCCCCTGCTCTTCGAGGGGCGCGTGAGCGGCCGCGGCTCGGGGGCCCTGATGCACTTCGACGTCACGGTCTGCGTGTGGGTCGACGAGGCGGTGCAGGTCGCGCGCACGATGGCGCGCGACGGCTGCGACGAGGGCGAGGCGCGCCGGCGGATGGCGGCCCAGCTCCCGATCGATCGCAAGCGCGAGCTCGCCGATCACGTCATCGACAACTCGGGCTCGCCCGAGGCGACGCGGGCCCAGGTCGAGACGCTCGTCTTCGAGCTGACGGCCGGAAAGCTCGGTCGGCCCACCCTCAAGCGCCCCGCAGCGGCGCCTTGAGCGGAGCCTTGAGCTCGGCGATGAAGCGCGCGACGTCGTCGATCGCATCGGCCTTCGACGCCGCCTTCTCGATCCGGTCGACGATCGCGCTGCCGACGACGACGCCGTCCGCATAGCGTCCGATCTGCCCTGCCTGCTCGGGCGTCGAGACGCCGAAGCCGACGCAGATCGGCATGTCCGACATCGTCTTCGCGAGCCGGACCTGGGCCTCGATGCCCGCCGAGATCGTGGCTCGCGCCCCCGTGACGCCCTGGAGCGAGACGGCGTAGAGGAATCCGCGGGTCTCCCGAAGCAGCATCGCGAGACGCTCGGGCGGCGTCGTCGGGGCGGCGAGCAGGATCGGATCGATGCCGAGCGCGCGACAGGGATCGAGCCAGGGCTTCCCGTCCTCGGGCGGGAGGTCCGGGATGATGATCCCGTCGACACCGACCTCGTGGGCGGCCTTCGCGAAAGGCTCCGCTCCCATGGCGTGGATCGGGTTCGCGTAGCCCATCAGGACGAGGGGCTGCTCGACGCGATCGCGCAGGCGGGCGACGAGGCGCAGGATCGAGCGGAGCGTCGTGCCCCGGGCCAGCGCCCGGCTGCTCGAGCGCTGGATCGTGGGGCCCTCGGCGGTGGGATCCGAGAAGGGCACACCGAGCTCGATGATGTCCGCCCCCGCCTCGGCCATCGCGAGGACGAGGGCCTCGGTCGTCTCGAGATCGGGATCTCCCGCGGTCAGGAAGGGCACGAGCGCGCGCTCGCCCCGGGCCCGCAGCGCCGCGAAGCGTCGGCCGATCCGGCCGACCGGCGGCGTCCCGCCCGATCCCGAATGCCCGCTCGCAAGCTCCGTCATGCTAGTTCGCCCCCCGCTTGCGCGCGGCCAGGATCTTGCGGACCTCGTCGACGTCCTTGTCGCCACGCCCCGAGACGTTCACGACCAGGATCGCGTCCCGCGGCATCGTCGGGGCGACCCGCAGGACGTGGGCGATCGCGTGGGCGCTCTCGAGGGCCGGGATGATGCCCTCGCTGCGCGAGAGGCGCTGGAAGGCCTCGATCGCCTCGTCGTCGGTGGCGACCACGTACTCGGCGCGACCGATCTCCTTGAGATGGGCGTGCTCGGGGCCGACCCCCGGATAATCGAGGCCGGCGGAGACCGAATGCGCGGGGAAGATCTGTCCGTCGTCGTCGGAGAGCACGAGCGTCCGTTTGCCGTGGAAGATGCCCGGGACGCCGACGGTGAGGGTGGCGCCGTGACGACCCGAATTCAGGCCCTCGCCCCCCGGCTCGACGCCGACGAGCCGGACGCCCTCGTCCTCGACGAAGGGATGGAAGAGCCCGATCGCGTTCGAGCCACCGCCCACGCACGCGACGAGCATGTCGGGCAGACGCCCCTCCGCGCGCAGGATCTGCTCCCGCGTCTCGACGCCGATCACGCGCTGGAAGTTCCGGACCAGCGTCGGATACGGATGCGGCCCCATCACCGAGCCGATGCAGTAGTAGGTCGACTCGACGTTCGTCACCCAGTCCCGCATCGCCTCGTTGATCGCGTCCTTCAGCGTCTGGGAGCCGCTCGTCACCGGGATGCACCGCGCGCCGAGCAGCTCCATGCGGAAGACGTTGAGCGCCTGGCGCCGGACGTCCTCGGCTCCCATGTAGATCTCGCACTCGAGTCCGAGCAGCGCCGCCGCGGTCGCGGACGCCACGCCGTGCTGGCCCGCGCCGGTCTCGGCGATGATGCGCTTCTTGCCCATGTAGCGGGCGAGCAGCGCCTGACCGAGGACGTTGTTGATCTTGTGGGCCCCGGTGTGGGCCAGGTCCTCGCGCTTCAGGTAGATGCGGGCCCCGCCGAGCTCGCGCGTCAGGCGATCGGCGTAGGTGAGCGGCGTCGGCCGGCCGGCGTAGTCGCGCAGCAGACCGTCGAGCTCGGCCACGTACTTCGGATCGGCGAGGATCCGCGCCGAAGCCTCGATCAGCTCGTCGAGGGCGGCCATCAACATCTCGGGCACGAACCGCCCGCCATAGGGGCCGAACATGCCCCGCTCGTCGGCTTCACTCTTCACTGGTCGCCACCCGATTCCTTCGCGGCTTCGATCTCCGCTTCCTTGCGCCGCACGGCCTCCACGAACGCGCGCATGCGCGCCGGATCCTTGCGGTAGTTGGGTCCTTCGACACCGGTCGCCACGTCGACGCCCCAGGGCGGGATCTCGCCGACGTCGGCGAGCGCCGAGCCGACGTTCTCCGGCGTGAGGCCGCCGGCGATGATGACGTCGTAGCCCTGCGCGATCAGCGACTCCGCCTCGCTCCAGTCCCAGGCCTGGCCCTGGCCGCCGCCGTGGTGGGGATGGTCGAGCAGCAGGATCGAGCCGGGATAGGTGCGCGCGGCCTCCTCGTCGGCCCCCTGGATCGCCTTGATGGTCGGCAGGTCGACCGCCTCGACGTCCTCCTCGCTCTCGTCGCCGTGGAACTGGATCCGCTCGAAGGGCACGCGCCGCAGGATCCCGTCGATCTCGTCCCAGGGCGCGTTGCGGAAGAGCGCGACCCGCTCGACGTCCATGCCCTCGACGGCCTCGCAGATCGCCAACGCCCGCTTGACGTCGACCTGTCGTGGGGAGCCCGGAACGAAGTTGATCCCGATCAGGTCCGCACCCGCCTTGACCGCCTCGACCGCGTCCTCGGGATGCATCACGCCACAGATCTTGATCCGCACGATTCCGCTCACGATCGCCTCCGCAATGCTGCCAGCGCCTGACCCGGATCGGGCTGGCGCATCAGCGATTCTCCCACCAGGAAACCACGCGCCCCGGCCCGGGCCAGGCGCGCGACGTCTTCGGGACCGCCGATCCCGCTCTCGGCGACGAGCAGCACCGCCGGGTCCGCGATGCGCGCAGCGATCCGCTCCGTCGTGCCGAGATCGACCTCGAAGGTCCGCAGGTCGCGATTGTTCACGCCGACGAGCGTCGCCCCGACCGCGAGGGCGCGGTCGAGCTCCGCCTCGTCGTGGACCTCGACGAGGACGTCGAGGCCGAGCCCCCGGGCATGGCGATGGAGCGCGGCGAGATCCGCGTCGGCGAGCGCCGCCACGATCAGGAGCACCGCGTCGGCCCCCGCCACCCGCGCCTCGTCGATCTGATAGGGATCGATCACGAAGTCCTTGCGCAGGAGCGGCGTCGCGACCGCGGCGCGGACCTGGCGCAGGATCTCGAGGCTCCCGCCGAAGAACTTCTCGTCCGTCAGCACCGAGATGCCCGCCGCCCCCGCCGCCTGATAGGCGAGCGCGATCTTCTCCGCGTCGAAGTCGGCCCGGATGAGCCCCTTGCTGGGCGACATCCGCTTGATCTCCGCGATCACCGCGACCCCGTCGCAGCGCTCGAGCGACAGGGCGAGCCCCGCGACCGGCCGTGTCGCCGCGCGCGCCGCCCGGGCGAGCTCCGCGGCGCCGAGGCGTGCCTTCGCTTCGCGCACCTCGACGGCCTTGTGGGCGAGGATCCGGTCGAGGACGTTCATGCTCCCACCGCCTTCGCCTGCGCCGCGCCCGACCGCTCCGGCGTCGCCGCCACGAGCGCCCGGGCCTCCGTCGTCGCCCGGCGCAGCGCCTCGAGGCGTGCCGCGGCCGCACCGGAGTCGATGCTCCGCGCCGCCTGCTCGAGCCCCTCCTCGAGGGAGCCTGCCGCCTCGACGACGAATAGCGCCGCCGCGGCGTTCAGCAGCACGATGTCCCGCCGCGGGCCGCGCTCGCCCGAGAGGATGGCGCGCGTCGTCGCGGCGTTCTCCGCGGGCGAGCCGCCGCGCAGGTCCTCGAGTCGCGCCCGGGGCAGCCCGAGCGCCACGCCGTCGATCGCGACCCGCTCGACGCGGCCCGCGGAGACCAGGGCCGCCTGGTTGCCGGCGGTCGTCGTGAGCTCGTCGAGCCCGTCGTCGCCGTGGACCACGAGCGCGCGCTCCGCGCCGAGCCCCGCGAGCACCGCCGCCAGCCGGTCCACGAGCGCCGCGCTCGAGACCCCGACGAGCTGATGCCGCGCCCCGACCGGCGAGAGCAGCGGGCCGAGCAGATTGAGGAAGGTCCGCACCCCGAGCTCCGCCCGGACGGCGGCGACGTGGCGGAAGGCGGGATGGGCGGTGCGCGCGAAGAAGGCGCCGATGCCGATCTCGTCGAGGATGCGGGCGCAGGTCTCGATCGGCAGGTCGATCGCGACGCCGAGGGCCTCGAGCAGGTCGAAGCTCCCCGAGCGGCTCCCTGCCGCGCGATTGCCGTGCTTGGCGACGGGGACGCCGGCGCCGGCGACGACGAAGGCGGCGGTCGTCGAGACGTTGAAGGTGTCGAGGCCGGAGCCGCCGGTCCCGCAGGTGTCGATCACCCGCGCCGAGCGGGGCTTCGCGGTCACCGCCCGGGCCCGCAGCACCCGCGCCGCCGCGATCAGCTGGTCCACCGTCTCGCCCCGCATCCGGAGCGCGATCAGGAACGCCGCCGTGCGCGCGTCCGTCGAGCGGCCGTCCATGATCTCGCCCAGGGCGCGGGCGAGCCGCTCCGGATCGAGGGGCCGGCCCTCGACCAGATCCGCGATGGCCGCCTGGACTTCGCTCGTCATGCGGTCGCCCGCGCGCGGCACAGGCTCAGGAAGTTCCCGAGGATCGCCTTGCCCTGCCCCGTCATGATGGACTCGGGATGGAACTGAACCCCCTCGATCGGGAGCTCGCGGTGGCGCACGCCCATGATCTCGCCGTCCGCCGTCCGCGCCGAGATCTCGAGGCAGGCCGGCATGCTCGACTCCTCGATCACGAGGGAGTGGTAGCGGGTCGCCTCGAACGGCGACGGGATGCCGCGGAAGAGCCCCCGGCCGTCGTGCTCGATCTTCGAGACCTTGCCGTGCATGATCGAGCGGGCGCGGATGATGCGGCCGCCGAAGGCGGCGCCGATCGACTGGTGGCCCAGGCAGACGCCGAGGACCGGAAGACCCGCGCGGGCGAAGCGCGGAATCGCCTCGACCGAGACCCCCGCGTCGTCCGGATCGCCCGGGCCCGGCGAGATCACGAGGCCGCTGCCGGCCCGCGCGAGCAGGTTGTCGACGGTGTCGTCGTCGTTGCGCACGACCTCGATCTCCGCCCCGAGCTCGCCCAGGTACTGGACGAGGTTGTAGGTGAAGGAGTCGTAGTTGTCGATCATGAGGAGGCGGGTGGTCGACATGGCTCGTGTTATTCCATGCCTTCCCGGGCGAGGTCGATCGCGGTCAGGACGGAGCGGGCCTTGTTGATCGTCTCCTCGAACTCGTACTCCGGCTGCGAGTCGACGACGACGCCGGCGCCCGACTGGAGCGTGATCTTCCCGTCCTTCGCGACCATCGTCCGGATCGTGATCGCCATGTCCATGTTGCCGGAGTAGTCGAGGTAGCCCGCGCAGCCCCCGTAGAAGCCGCGGCGGACGGTCTCGAGCTCGTCGATGATCTCCATCGCCCGGACCTTCGGCGCCCCCGAGAGCGTCCCGGCCGGGAAGGTCGCCCGCAGGACGTCGAGCCAGTCGAGGCCGGGGCGGAGCGTCCCGTGGACGTTCGAGACGATGTGCATGACGTGGGAATAGCGCTCGACCACCGCGTACTCGTCGACCGCGACGCTCCCGATCTTCGCGACGCGGCCCACATCGTTGCGGCCCAGATCGACGAGCATGAGGTGCTCGGCGCGCTCCTTCGGATCCGCCAGCAGATCGGCCTCGAGCTGCCGGTCCTCTTCCGGCGTCTTCCCGCGCCAGCGCGTGCCGGCGATCGGGCGCACGTCGATCCGCTCGCCGTCGAGCCGGACCAGGATCTCCGGCGACGAGCCGACGAGGACGGCGTCCTCCATCCGGATGAAGAACATGTACGGGCTCGGATTGATGACCCGCAGATGGCGGTAGATCGAGAACGGGTCGACCTGCAACGGCAGCTGGAACTGCTGCGAGAGCACGACCTGGAAGATGTCGCCCGCCTCGATGTACTCCTTCGCGCGCTTCACGATCTCGTGGAAGCCGGACTCGGTCAGGCTGCGCTCGACCTGCATCGGCGCGCGCACCGCCGGCCGCCGCGGCTCCGCCGGAAGCGGCGTCCGCAGTCGCTCGACCATCGCCTCGAGCCGACCCTCCGCCCGGGCGAAGGCCGCCCGCGGATCCTCGCCGGGGGCGACCTCGTCGTGGATCGCGATCAGGGCCGTGTGCCGCACGTTGTCGTAGACGACGACGTACTCGGGCAGCACGAAGAAGGCGTCCGGGAGCCCCACCTTGTCGGGATTCGAATCGGGGATGGCCTCGACGAAGCGGACCCAGTCGTAGGCGATCATGCCCACCGCTCCGCCGAGGAAACGCGGCAGGTCCTGCCCCTCCGGCTTCGCGGCGGCGAAGGCGCGCAGCTTCTCGCGCAGAACCTCGAGCGGGTCGCCAGGGGCGGTGATCCGCTCGCTGCGGCCCCCTTCGCTCCACTCGACCTCGCGCCCACGCGCCCGGAAGGTCGCCCGGGCCCCCACGCCGAGGAAGCTGTAGCGGGCCCACTTCTCACCGCCCTCGACCGATTCGAGCAGGAAGGCCGTGCGGCCGTCGTCGAGCTTGCGGAACAGGGAGAGCGGCGTGTCGAGATCGGCGAGGATCTCGCGCAGGACGGGGACGTGACGCCCCCGTCGGGCGAGCTCTTCGAATTGCTCGGGCGATGTGCGGAGCACGGATCTCTCTGGGAATCGCCTCGGGGCGGGGGGTGCGGGTTGCGGAATACCCGAAAACCCTTTGACTCTAGGCGTTTGGAGGCACCCCGGCAAGCTGGGGCCCGCTCCGGGAGGACAGCCTAGAAGTTCAGGCCCGAGCCGAAACCGCCGTCGAAGAGGTCGGTGTCGTCGTCTCCGAGGCCCAGGAACCGGATCATGACGCCCCCGCCGAAGCCGACGCGGCGCTCCTGGTAGAGGCCGACCCCGACGCCCCAGCAGCGGCATTTCGAGACGTATTCGACCATGCCGCGGTTGCGGATGAAGCTGTTGTCGACCAGGGAGTAGACCGCGCGGTACGTGAATCGGATGCGGGCAGTGAGCTCGATCTTCGAGTTGAGGTCGAGCTGGTTGACGGCGCTGTTGCCCGCCTGGCTCGTCGAAGTGATGCCGCGGACCGTCTCGAAGAAGTCGGGCAGACGCCGGACGTAGCGATAGCGCGCCGACAGGTTGAGATTGCGCAGGATCGCGTCGGCGAAGGGCACGTCGAGCCCGATCTCGGCCTCGCCCTCCTTGACCGCCACCGACTCGGGATTGAAGGCCCCGCGAACCCGGGACGAGAACGGACCGAGCCGCATCAGCCGCCCGTCGACGAAGAGATTGCCGAGCCCGCCCTGCTCCTTGAAGCTCCAGTCGACGGCCGTCGTCAGGTCGGCGGTGAGTCGGGGAGCCGCCCGCGCCCCGTCGCGCTTGAAGAAGCGCTGGGTCATGCCGAGCACCATCTCGTTCGCGTCCCGGATCCGGTCCGACGGGTCGCGGGTGACGTTCTCCAGGGCCAGCGCCCGGAATCTGGACTGCGCGACCTGCCCCTTGGGCACGAAGAGCGGATTGTGCTCCTGGCGTCGACCCGAGACGTCTTCGGAGACCCACGCCCAGCCGAGACGGGGCTCGATCACGTGGTGGACCGAGCCGCCCTTGGCCAGGGCGAAGTCCCGGGCGAGGCGGCTGCGCAGGTCGGCGCGCGCGGTGACGAGGCCGCGATCGGCGAACTTCTGGGCGTTGGTCTGGTAGAGCGCCTGGTTGTAGCCGACCTCGGGGGTCAGCTCGAACAGGCTGCCAATTTTCGTCGGCCGGGCGAAGCGCGGATGGACGATCATGCGCGTGCCGCGCTCGTCGAGGGGCTCGCCCGGCTGGTAGATCCCGTCCCCCTCGCCGTTCTGCCCCGGCGTGTCGTCGAAGCGGCCGTTGACGCCGAGGTCGATGAATCGGCCGTTGTCGTGGAGCTTCAAGCCGGGCGGGATCGGCCCGGCGTTCGGCAGCCCCGGCCCGGCGACGGGATCGCCCGAGAGCTCGGACTCCGGCGTGCGCAGCCCCGAGAAGTGGATCACCTCGCTGTCGACCCGGGCCTCGATCCCGAAGAGCCCGCGCAGGGTACCGGGCTGGACGTCGCCGCGGACCTCGGCGAAGCGCTGCAGCAGGTACTCGTCGCGATCGTTGAACGACGGCCCCTGCAGATCGTCCGCATAGCGCATGCCGACCATCCCGCCGAAGCCCCCGCTCTGCCCGAAGCTGCGCGCCACGTTGGTCGTCGACTCGTTGAAGCGGAACGTCTTGAAGCGCTGCATCTCGCGGAAGTCGTCGGCGTAGAGATTGTCCGACGCGAGCTTCAGATCCGTCTGCCAGCGCAGCTCGTAGGGGAGGAAATGATCGTGCTCCCAGAGCAGACCCCAGCGCTGAGGATTGAAGCTCGAGCGCGCCTGCTTGGTCTTGTCCTCGAGGCCGGCGACGAACAGACGCCCCCCGGACTGTTCGCCGAAGACGTACTCGAGCTCGACGTCCTGCTTGTAGCCGCGGTTGAGGAAGTAGCGGGGCGTCGCGGTGATGTTGAGCTGGGGCAGCGGCGTGAGGAAGAGCGGGAGCCCGAAGCTGGCGCCACCGCGACCGCCGAACTGGAACTGGGGCAGCAGCAGACCGCTCTCCCGCTCGCTCTTGATCGGGATCAGCATCCAGGGGATCCAGAGCACCGGCAAACCGAGCACGTCGAAGGTCGAGTTCTTCAGCTGGCCGTAGCCGCCGAGCTCGACGTCGGCCTTGCTCGTCTCGAGCTGCCACGGGAGGCGCTTGCCCGGCTCGCAGCGACAGGTCGAGAAGATGGAGTCCCGGACCGTGAAGGTGCTCTTCCCCGTCCGGATCATCTCCATCGCGCGCAGCCGGAACCCATTGCTCCCCGAGTCGAAGGCGACCTGGTAGAGCGTGCCCTTCAGCGTATCGATGTCGAAGACCATCACCGCCGCGAGCAGCCGGTCCGCGCCGTCGACGAGCTCGACGTCGCCCTCGGCGACGCCGATCCCCGTCTTCTTGCTGTAGGCGACCCAGCGGGCCACGAGGCTGCGACCGGCCTGCAGGACGTGGACGTTGCCGTCGGCGACGTAGAGCTCCCGCTCCGCCTCGTAGGTGATGCGGTCGGCGGTGATCTCGAAGGGATCCTCCATGCGCGCGCGGCCCTCCGCGGACGCGACCCGGAGGAGGCCGACGACGAGGAACCACACGATTGCGGTCAGGATGATCGCCCGCGGCAAGGAGCCCCCATGCTTGCGGGGGGACCCTACCTGAGGCCCGGGATCGAGGCCAAAGGAATCGCGCGGGCTCAGCCTGGGACGGCGAAACGGGTCAGCGCGGCCGAGAGCGCGTTGCAGTCGGGGACCACGATCTCCTCGGCGGTGATCCGCACGAGCTTCTGATCCATCAGCTGATGGAGCGCCTGATAGGTCTCGTGGAGCGAGAGCTGGCAGCCCGCGGCGAGCTCCCGCAGCGAGGTCCGCAGTCGCAGCTCGTCCTCGCAGTCGGCGACGTCGGCCTGTGCCGACAGGTAGCGGATCAGCGGCGCCACGAGCTCGTCGAGACCGAGGGCCGCGAGCCGGCGCTCCGCCGAGATCAGCCGGACCGCCAGCCGCTGGATCACCCGGATCGCGATCTCCGGCTGCTCGATGCACATCGCCTCGAGCGTCTCGGCGTCGAGCTCGAGCAGCTCGGTCGCGCCGACCGAGACCGCCCGCGCCGATCGCGGCTCGCCGAGCACGACGCTCATCTCCCCGAAGAACTGCCCCGGCCCGAGGCGGGCGACGACCCGCTTGCCCGCCCGACCCTGCCGGCAGATCTCGACCTGCCCGGACTGGATGATGTAGAGGTGGCTCCCCTCGTCCCCCTCGTCGAAGATGGTCTCGCCATCGACGAAGCTGCGGGCGAAGGTGCGTCGCACCTGGATCTGCGTCGATTCCCCGGCGTCCAGCGGTCGATCTCCCGGTCGGCATCCGGCGACGGGCGCCGGCTTCGGACGGTTTCGTCGGGGGCCGAGGGGGACTTGAGCCCCCGATCGGGGGCGCCGGCACCGGAGCCCCCGGCGCTCCGCGAGCCGAAGCCGCACAGGCCACCCGCGCGAGCGGAGGGCGCGCAGGGCCGCTCAGCGGACCGGCGCGCGGGCGATCGCCTCGAGCTGCTCGTCGATCTCCTCGCGGGTCCAGACGCCGGTGTGACGGGCGCGGATCCGGCCCTCGGGATCGATCACGATGAGGGACGGGAATCCAAGGATCCCATAGTGCATCGCGAGCTCCTGGTCGCCGAAGGCGATCGGATAGCGGAAGCCCCGCTCCTCGACCCACTTCGCGACGACGGCGGGGGGATCGGTGTCGACGGAGACGCCGACGATCGCGAGGGGCCCGTCGCCCATCTCGCGGGCGAGCGCGTCGAGGATCGGCATCTGGACCTCGCACGGCGCACACCAGGTCGCCCAGAAATCCAGGATCACCGTCCGCCCCCGCAGCTTCGCGAGCTCGACCTCGCCCCCGGCGAGCAGCGGCAGCACGAATTCTGGTGCGGGACCGAGGGGCTCGGCGACGACGGCGTCCCGCGACTCGCACCCGGGTACCGCGAGCGCCGCGAGCGCGAGCGCGAGCAGCGCGGCCACCGCCGGGAAGCCGCGCGCTCCGCGGCGACGGCATCCGATCCGGTCGAGCGTCACTGGAGCAGGTCCTCGGCGTGGACCACGAGCTGGGCGAGGAACGCGAAGTGGCTGTTGAACCAGGCCAGCTGGTTCGTGACGAGCAGGAAGCCCACGCCCATCAGCAGGATCCCGGAGCCGATCTCGAGCGCGCGGAAGTGGCGTTTGATGCGCCGGAATGCACTGAAGAAGGCGTCGAGGCTGTAGCCCGCGACGAGGAACGGGACGGCGAGCCCGGCGGAGTAGATCGCCAGCAGCGTGATGCCCTCGAAGACGGTCTCGCGGCTCCCGGCGAGGGTCAGCACCGTGCCGAGGATCGGCCCGATGCAGGGCGACCAGCCGAAGCCGAAGCCGGCGCCGACGAGGAAGGCGCCGCCGAAGCCCGGAGCCCCCTGGATCTCGAAGCGCCGATCGCGCAGCAGCCACGAGAGCCGCAGCAGGCCTGCCATGTGGAGGCCGAACACGATGATCACGATCCCGGCCAGCTGGGCCATGCCGACGTCGAAGCCGAGCACCTCGACGTGCCAGGTCCGCAGCACTCGGCCGAGGGCGAAGGCCGAGGCGCCGAGCACGATGAAGACGATCGAGAACCCGCTGACGAAGCCGAGGCAGGCCTCCATCACGCGGATGCGCTGGGCACGGCGCGCCTTCTCGTCGGCCGCCCGTGCCTGCGCGTCTCCGCTTTCGGCCCCGCTCGGCGCGCGATCGTTCTGGGCGAGGTCGTGCACCGAGATGCCGGAGATCAGCGAGAGATAGGCCGGCATCAGCGGCAGCACGCAGGGCGACAGGACCGAGATCAGTCCCGAGGCGAAGGCGATCGGAATCTGCGGAAGAAAGTCCGACATCAGGGGCGCTCAGGTTGCCTTGTCGCGGCACGGGTCGCCAGCGAAGCCGGTCCCCGCTCCCGTCCGCAGCCCGCGCCCGGGCCCACGGGCGGAGCGATGCCGTCGGCACCGCCCCGCCCGCGTCGATCCCGTGACCGCTCGGCGCGCCCTACCAGCCGCTGTCGCCGTAGGCGTCGGGGGCATAGGCATCGGCGACCGGGGCATCCGCGACGGGGCCCGAGGCGACCGCCTTCGGCTGCTCGACCGGCATGACCGACGGATCGCGGCCGATGAAGACCAGCGGCTCCTCGCCGCGCAGGATCTCCGGCGTGATCACGTAGGTCCCCCGCAGCGACCGCACGTAGACCTTGTCGGCCACGTCCGTGTCGCCCGCGGTGAAGACCCAGGCGAGCGAGCCGATCACCAACCCGCCCACGGCATAGACGAGCTTGACCGGGCTGTAGACCAGCGAGGTCAGCGCCGCGGCGGCGCCCATGCCCGACTCCTTGCTGACCTCCTTCGTGTGATCCCCGGCGAGCGCCAGCGACGGCGAGGCCAGCAGACAGGCGGTGAGCCCGACGGCCAGCATCCTCCGGAAGGCGTTCCCGCCCTCCGATCGGCGCCCCCGCTGCGGCGACTGCCCGGATTCCGGACGAGCGCCCATATCCTTCGGGCCGAGGCCCGAGCTCGAATCGATCTGCATCATTGTCTGTCCAACCTCTCTCTGCTCGTGGCACGCATCCGCCCTCCGGCCGAAGGCCGGTCGACGGCGACCCGAGCAGGTCATGCAGGCGCGGAGTGGACCCCGAACCCGCCTCTCACGTTCCCCCGCTCGGGAGTGTGGCCCATCTTGTGACGGCGGCAAGGGAAGATCCCCGCGGAACCGGGATCACAGACCCTCTTCTGTGTCGAGCAGGATCGTGACGGGCCCGTCGCCCACGAGGGCGACCTTCATGGCCGCCCCGAAGCGTCCGGTGACGACGGGCACACCCGCCCCCGCCACCGCCGCGACCAGCGCGTCGAAGAGCGGCCGGGCGAGCTCGGGCGGCGCGGCCTCGCTGAAGGAAGGCCGCCGGCCCTTGCGGGCATCGCCGTAGAGGGTGAACTGGGAGACGAGCCCGATCGTCCCGCCGACGTCGACGACGGAGCGATCGAAGCGCCCCGACGCGTCGGAGAAGACGCGCAGGCCGACGAGCTTGCGGGCGAGCTGGGCGACCTCGGCGTCGCCGTCGTTCCGACCGATGCCGACCAGCACGAGCAGGCCGTGATCCATGCGTGCGATGCAGTCGCCTCCGACCTCGACGCGAGCCTCGAGGACGCGCTGCACGACGGCGCGCACGCCCTAGATCTCCCGCTGGTTCCGGAAGCGGCCGACGTAGGTCGCGCGGCCTTCGGTGCGCATCAGGACGATCTGGCAGATCCGCACGCCGGGGACGATCTCGAGGGCGCGGCTCGAGACGTTGCTCATCTCGAGCACCTGGCGATTCGAGACCCCGGGCTGCACGAACGCGGAGGTCACGTGGATCATGAGGCCCAGGCGGGCAAAGCGGCTCCGACCCTCGAGAAATCCGCATAGGTCGTCGGGAAGCGTGATGGTCTCGGCCGTGATGCCGTGGATCGTGACGCCGGGGTCGAGCCGATACGGGCGATCGAGGGGCAGCACGCGGGTATGGTCGCGATAGTCGGTGTCGTCCTCGACCCGGATCGGATCGGCGGCGTTCTCGATCGCGCGGATCTCGCGGCCGAGGGTCAGGTCGATCGAAGCGACGCCGACCTGGCTGCGATCGAAGGGGTCGATGCGCACGCGACCTTCGTCGATCTCGTGCAGGATGCGTTCACGGGTGAGCACGCTCATGGGGCGCGCATGATACCCTGCGCCCATGCGCCATCCATTCTTCGAGGTCGACCACCCGATCGTGATCGGCCACCGCGGCGCGGGCGGCGAGCATCCGGAGAACACCCTACCCTCGTTCGAGGCCGCCCTGGCCCAGGGCGCTGCGATCCTCGAGAGCGACGTCCACCGGACGCGGGACGGCGTCCCGATCCTGCTCCACGACCCGACCCTCGAGCGGCTCTGCGGCGTGCCCGCGGCGGCGGCGGATCTGACCTGGGCCGAGATCGCGCGCCTCGACGCCGGCGTCGGCTTCGTCGCCGCGGACGGGAGCCGCCCCTTCGCCGGGCGCGGGATCCGGATCGCGAGCCTCGAGCAGGCCTTCGCACAGTTCCCGGACGCCCGCTTCAATCTCGAGATCAAGTGCGCGGGGCCCGAGCTCCTGCGCGAGACCCTCGACCTCGTCGCACGCCATGGCCGCGCGGAGCGCACGCTGCTCACCGCCGGCGAGGACCCGATCATGGCCGACCTGCGTCGCATGGTCTCCGCCTCGGGCCTCGCTCCGGCGCTCGGGGCGAGCCTCGCCGACGTGCTCGCCGTGATCGCGAGCGCCCTCGAGGGCCGTCCGATGCCCCGCGACGTGATGGCGCTCCAGATCCCCGCGACCTTCGCGGGCCGTCCGCTCGTGACCCCGGCGCTCGTGGACCATGCCCATGCCCACGGCGTCGAGGTCCACGTCTGGACGATCAACGCGCTCCCCGAGATCGAGGCCCTGCTCGACCTCGGAGTCGACGGCATCGTCACCGACTTCCCCGGCCGCATGGCCCGCTGGCTCGCCGATGGCCACCGCCCCTAGCGCCCCCCTCGACCCGGTCTCCGCCTTCTTCCGCCGCGAGCAGCACGCGCTCGTCGCCGCGGCGGCGGGTGGGCGCGCCCTCGACCTCGCCTGCGGTCGCGGGCGACACAGCCTTGCGGCCTCCGCCCTCGGCCTCGACGTCCTCGCCATCGACAGGGACGAAGCCTCGCTCGCCGAGCTCGCGCGGATCGCGCGCGAGCGCCCCGCCCCCTCCGGCCGCCTCGAGGTCGTGTGCGTCGATCTCGAGACCGGCTCGACTCCGGACCTGCCGGGCGCCCCCTTCGCTGCGGTGCTGGTCTTCCGCTATCTGCACCGCCCGCTCGCCGCGGCGATCGAGAGCTGGCTCGCGCCCGGTGGCCTGCTCCTCTACGAGACCTTCACGACCGAGCAGCGATCCCTCGGCTGGGGACCCACGCGCGACGCCTTCCTGCTGCGCCCGGGCGAGCTGCCGACGCTCTTCCCCGGGCTCGTCGTCGAGGCCTGCGACGAGGGCCTGACGGACGAAGCCCATCCCGCCTTCACGGCCCGCCTGCGCGCACGCAAGCCGAAGCGGGCGCGCTGAGCGCGAGCGCCTCCCATCAGACCCTCATCGCCGGGACGCCACCTCGTCCGTCTCTTCGGCGTCGGCGCGCGGGATCCGATCGAGCGCCCACCGCGCATGCTCCCGCAGCACCGGATCGTCGCTCGCGAGCCAGCGCTCGACCGCCGCCCGCAGCGCCGGATCGCCCGAGTTGCCCGCGGCGACGAGCGCGTTGCGCAGCAGCCCGCGCAGGCGCGCACGGCGCAGCGCCGTCCCGCGCGTGGCCTCGCCGAAGCGCGCTTCGTCGAGGGCGAGGAGCCAGGCCAGCGTCGGCGCCCGCCACTCGGGGCGTGGGGCGAGGCGCGCGCGCAGGGCGAGGGGGTCGGCGAGCGGCCGGCGCGGTCGGCTCCGGTTCCAGGGACAGACCGTCTGACAGGCGTCGCAGCCGAAGACGCGATCCCCCTGCGCCGCCCGCAGCGGCTCCGGGATCGCGTCGCGCAGCTCGATCGTCGTGTACGCGAGGCAGCGCGTCGCATCGAGCACATAGGGCTCCGGGAACGCGTCGGTCGGACACGCGTCGAGACAGGCGCGGCAGCTCCCGCAGTGGTCGGCGACCGGCGGATCGCCCGCGAGCTCGAGGTCGCAGAGGATCGCGCCGAGCATCAGGTGGGAGCCGAGCTCGGGGTGGATCAGGCAGGTGTTCTTCGCGATCCAGCCGAGCCCCGCGGCCTCGGCCACGGCCTTCTCGGGGACCGGACCGGTGTCCACCCAGCTGCGGGATTCGACCGACCGCCCGGCCAGGTCGGGCAGCGCGTTCTCCAGCGCGCGAAGGCGCTCGAGCAGCACGTCGTGGTAGTCGTCGCCTCCCGCATAACGCGCCACGCGACCGACCGCAGCCGCAGCTTCGGCCGCAGCCGCCGGGGGCCCCTCTCCGGTCTCCGCGACGGCCGGCGCGCCCGCCCCGGCCTCGGGCAGCGCCAGCGCCCCGACGATCCAGCTGCGCGCGCCCGGGAGGATCCGAAGCGGATCGATCCGCTCCTCGGCGCGTCGCTCGAGATAGTGCATCTCGCCGCCGAAGCCGCGATCGAGCCACTCGCGCAGGAAGCGCGTGCGCGCGGTCGACCGGGCCGGAGCGAACCCGACGGCGTCGAGTCCCAGCGCGAGCCCGAGCTCGCGCACGCTCGCCGCGAAGGCGTCGGCGTCGACGTCGAGCGCGCTCACGACGACGCCGTCGCGACCGGCCCCGATGCGGCCCCCGAGCCCGGATCCGCGTCGCCCCCGTCCTCGGGCCAGACACGCCGCAGGATCGCCCCGAGGCCCAGCAGGCCGAGGCAGCCCACCACGTACGTCGCGACCCCGGCCCACTCGTGGAGCGGGCCCTTCGTCGCGGAGTCCACGCCGTAGCGCAGGGCGAGCAGCACCGTCAGGACGACCCGCACCAGGTTGCCGAGCAGCGCGATCGGCACCACGGCCGCGACCAGCACGAGCCGCCGACGCAGGGTCGACTCGGTGAAGTAGGCGATGAAGACGCCGATCGGGATCAGCGTGATCAGCGAAGTGATCCCGCTGCAGGCCTCGGCAACGAAGAGCGAGACGTCCCCCGGCAGGACGAGGACGTTCCCCTCCCGGTGGATCGCGACGCCCAGGGCCTGCAGGAAACGGACGGCGAGCGTGCTCGCGAGGAGCTGGAGCCCGACGATGAGCGGCGTCACCCACGCGATCGGGAGGGGGATCATGAACGCGAGATACCCGAGCGGGAAGCGCAGCAGCGACACCCACGCCTTCCCGCGCAGCACGAGGACGAGCGCGACGACCGTCGCGACGAAGACGACGCCGAGCCCCGTCGCTTCGCGGAGCCCGAGCGACACGAGATAGCCGACCGCACAGAGCGCGAGCAGCAGCCGTGCCCCCGGCATCGGCTCGACCGGCAGGTTCGCCATCGCCGCCCGGTGGGCCGTCGCGGACCACAAGGCGACGAAGGGGACGAGGAATCCGTGGGTCGAGAATTCGTTCGCGCGCCAGGCCTCGGCGAGCAGCCGCAGCCCCGGAACCCAGGCGCCCAGCGTGAGCGCGACCATCAACAGCTCGAGCCGAGTCAATCCGTCCTCCCGAAGACACCCGAGGCCGACATCGAGCGAACACCCCTTTCACTCGAGCACGCGCTCGCCCGAGCCGCCCCGTTCCCGTTCATCGGCCCGCCTCGACTGCGAGCGGAGTGTTCAAGTCCCACTGGAACGGAACCGAAACGAGCTTCATCGAGGTCTCCACACCATGACTCCCCCGGACCATCGCTCTTCCGCCGACGGGGCCAACCGGCCCGGTCCCGTCGATCCGCTCGAGGTCCGCTCGAATCCCCGCGTCGGCGTCGACATCCCGGTCGAGATCTTCTCCGGCGAGTTCGGGGGCGCGCTGCTCGGCCGCACCCGCGACCTCAGCATCGGCGGCGCCTGCATCGCGACGCCCTCGCCCTTCGCCTTCAAATCCCTGCGCCGGATCGTCCTGCGACTCCCGACCCAGACCCTCGCGCTCGACGCCGTCGGCTGCTGGCAGCGCGACGAGCCGCTCGAGAACCTCGTGCTGACCGGCGTCGCGTTCGAGCGCCCGAGCTCGGAGCAGCTCGACGTCGTCTGGAACCTCGTGCTCGACGCGGGCAAGAAGCTCGCGCGTTTCCTCTACGAGCGCACCGCACTGCGCGAGCTCGGCCTCGAGGAGGCGATGGGGCTGGCCCAGGTGACGCGCCTGCGGGCCATGTCGCCGGGCGACATGATCTACCGCCAGGGCGCCCGGGACGGGAGCAACGACTCGATCTTCCTGATCGCCGAGGGGACGGTGACCCTGCAGGTCCGGATCCGGGACGCGATCGAGCAGACGCTCTGCCAGCTCGGGCCCGGCGAGCTCTTCGGCGGGCTGCCCCTGCTGGCCGACCTGCCGCACGCCGAGTCGGCGGTCGCGAACACCCCGCTGCGCCTGCTCGAGGTCGACGCGGCGGCCTATCGCCACCTGCGCTCGATGAAGCCCTGGCTGGGCCACCGCCTGGGCGTGGCGCTCCTGCGTGTGCATGCCCAGCGCATGTCGCAGATCCTCGGCCTCGCGAGCCGCACGCTCTAGCGCCGGGCTGGTATGCTCGGCGCGGCCGCGGCGGACGCCGCCCGCGGTCGAACGCGGAGCCCGATCCCGATGCCTGGCGATTCCGATCCGATCGAGAAGCGGCTCGTCTTCCTGATCGGCCCCCCGCGTTCCGGCTCGACCCTGCTCGCGCGGATGCTGGGCGCCCACAGCTCGGTCGTCGCGCCCGAAGAGCCCCACCTGATCACGCCCCTGGCCCACCTCGGCTACTACGCGAGCGTCGAGGCCGCGCCCTACGATCCGATCATCACCCGCCAGGCGGCGCGGGCACTGGTCGCGGGCCTGCCCGGCGGCGAGCAGGCCTACCTGAGCGCCCTGCGCGCCTACAGCGACGCGATCTACGCCGGACTGCTCGCCGCGCGTCCGGGGGCGGCGGGCGGCGGTGCGCTGCTGCTCGACAAGACGCCGGCCTACGCCCTCTCGCTCGAGTTCCTCGTGAAGCTCTACCCGAACGCGCGCTACGGCGTCCTGACCCGCCATCCGCTCGCGGTCTGGTCGTCCTTCGTCGACTCGTTCTTCGACGGGGACGACCGCGTCGCCCACGCCCACAATCCGCTGCTCGAGCGTTATGTCCCCGCGATCGCGCGCTTCCTGCGCGAGCCGCCGACCGCGCTCCACCGCGTCCGCTACGAGGCGCTCGTCCGCGATCCGGAGGGCCATGCCCGCGCGCTGGCCGACTTCCTCGGCCTGCCCTTCGAGCCGGCGATGGTCGACTACGGATCGGCCAGCGAGGGGACGCGCGAGGCGACGCGGGGACTCGGCGATCCGATGACCGTGGCGCGCGAGACGCGCCACGACGAAAGCCTCGCGAAATGGGCCGAGGCGGCGACGGGGCGCCCGGAGCGCGTCGGGCTGTACCGGGAGATCCTGGCCCGCCTCTTCGACGAGGACCTCGAGACCTGGGGCCATCCGCGGGCCGGGATCGAGGCCGAGCTCGACCGGATCGACCTGGCCGGCCGTCCCGCCCCGCGTCCTCCCCTGACCCGCTACACCCTCGAACGCAAGCTCCTCGTGGCGCTTCGCCGCAGGATCCGACCGGAGAACCGCCTCGGCGGCCTCGTCCGGAAGCTGCGCGAGGTCTGCGACGTCCTGCTCCGGTAGAGGGGCGGCGAGTCGGTGGGGCGGCGCAAAAATGCAGCCGGCCTCCCTCCAGGACTTTCGAGCCCGCACCGATGGCTGCTATAGGTGGTGACCATGGAAAACCGCATCACGCACTCGGCGACCTCCTTTGGCGATTCGAATTGCGCCGCCCGGGACCGGGCGGTCGGATTCGAGCGCCCGTCGGCGCTCGAGATCTCGCTCTGCTGTGAGATCTCGGCCTACGCGCCGGATGGGGACGATCGCCCGCTCTTCTAGTCGCTCGGGTCCAGGGCGTCCCGCCGCAAGGCCGGGGAGACGGACGGGCCCGGATCCCGAGTCGACGAGACGGGGCGAAGAGGACGAATGGATCGGCGTCGCGGGCAACCGGACGCCGAGGGTCCGTCTTGCGGGCTGAACTGCCCGACTGATCGGCCCGACTGAGCCTGAAGCGAATCGCTTCGGGCTATTTTCGTTGGTGCGACGGCGACGACGCTCGCTCGACCAGCTTGCGAATCGTGGGATGGGCCATCAGCGCCATCATGTCCCCGTTCTGGACGAGGGCGATGACCTCGGGATCGCGCGCGAGGGCGTTCAGCTCGGGATCGTCCTGGAGGCGGTGGATCCGGGGCGCCACCTCGGTGAGCACGTCCCCCATCGCCGCGCGGAAGACCTCCGGATCCTCCCGCGCCTCCGAGCCCACGAGCCCGAGGTCGGCGAAGCGGCCGCGCAGCTCCGGATCCTCGACGATCGAGCGGATCGCGGCGCGGTGCATCGCGTAGTCGACCGAGTCGTTCGTCATCAGGGTCCAGAACAGGCGGTCCTCGAAGATCTGCGCGACGCGCGGATCCTCGAGCAGGCTCTGGACGCTGCCGAGCGTCTCCGCCGGGCGCGCGGTGATCCGGGCCGCCACGGCGCCGGCCGGCCCCGCGTCCGCGAGCGCCGTCGAGACCAGGGACTCGACCACCGTCCCGCTCGCCGAAACCGCCGCCGAATCCGCCGCGTCGGGCAGCGACGCGAGCCCCTCGACGGCACCGAGATCCCGCGCCGCATCGAGCCAGCTCGCGAGCACCGCCAGCAGCATGACGACGAGGCCGCCGCGCAGCAGGCCGACCGCGCAGCCGAGCGCCCGGTCGACGCCGCCGCGACCGTCGCTCCCGACGCGCTGCGCATCCCAGGCGATCGCGACGTCCCCGGCTGCGCTCGCGACGAGCCACACGACCGCGAAGCCGAGGGTCCCGGCGACCGCCGGTGCGGCGAGCGCGGGCACGACCAGCGCCTGCCCGATCGGCTCGGCGAGGCTCGTCGCCGCGGCGATCGCACCCGCATAGCCCGCGAGCAATGCGACGAGACCGACGGCGCTCGCCATCGCCCCCCGCCACGCGCCGAAGGCTGCCATCCCCAGCAGGATCGCGAGAAAGAACAGATCGAATGCCATGCCCGGCCCATCGTCTCGACGGCGCCGGAGCTGAACCGCCGCGAGGGCCCGGGGCCGGCCCCCGCCCCCCCCGGCCGGCGTCCCGATCGCCATGCCCCGATCGCCTCGCCCCGCTGGCCCCCTGCTCCAAAGCTCGACTCGCAGCGGAGCGGGAGGCCGGCCGCGCTTCCGCCGTCAGGCGCGCTCCCGGTCGGCCCCGCCCGAGCGCAGCCGGATCAGCGCCGCTTCGAGGGCGAAGACGTGCGCATCGCGGACGCCCATGCCCCGCAGCGCTTCGGCGAGCGCGAGGACGTATTCGTCGTTGGCGCCGCTCGGGCCCCGGGCCTGCGCGACCTGGCGAGCGATCGCATCGACGGACGCGGGGCCGAGGTAGTTCTCGTTGTCCGGTCCGGCGACGTAGACGAGGCCCTCGACGACGCGCGGCGCGCGGGCGGGGGTCTCGAGGTGGAGCTCGAGCCGAAGCCGCACGTACCCGCCCCGCTCGCGGTGGTCGAGGCGGGCCAGCACGGCGGTCGCCTCGTCGGGCGCGACCCGATAGGCGGTGCCCCAGCAGCGGGCGTCGTCGACCGACGGATCGGACGCGGGCTCGCGATCGAGATCGGGATGATCGTCGGGGACGAGGGTCACGACCCGACCGGGACGGCCGGGGAGCCCGCGGTGATCGGTCGAGCCCTGCCAGAAGCGACGGACGTGGCCGCGGATCCACGCGCGCGAGGCGTCGACGTGGGGAAACTCCGGTCGCCAGACGAGCGATCCATAGCCGAAGATCCAGAGCTCGGATCGGGCCGTCACGCTGCGCCGGGATCGCCGTAGTCGATCGCGACGATCGTGAAGCGCAGCTCGCCGCGGGGCCGGCGGACCAGGGCCTCGTCGCCCAGGCGCTTGCCCATCAGCGCCCGACCGACGGGCGACTCGACGCTGATGCGGCCGCGCGTGGCGTCGAACTCGTCGGGACCGACGAGCTGATACCGAACCCGCTCGCCGTCCTCGTCCTCGAGCTCGACCCAGGCCCCGAAATAGACGCGATCGGCGTTCGCCCGCGGACCGACGTCGACCACCTCGAGCTCGTCCATGCGCTTGGTCAGGAAGCGGATGCGGGAGTCGATCTCGCGCAGGCGTTTCTTTCCGTAGATGTAGTCGGCATTCTCGGAACGATCGCCGAGGGCGGCCGCGACGGAGACCGCGTGGGTCACGCGCGGTCGCTCCTCCTTCCAGAGGTGGTCGAGCTCTGCCCGCAGCTTCTCGAAGCCGGCCCGCGTGATGTAGCTCTTGCGCTCCGCCAAGCTCAGCGCCCCCTTCGCGCTCCGTCGCCGCGGGGCCGCGGTGGGCCCGCCGGGCGGCGGGAGCTTGACATCGGGTCCGATGGCCTTCAACCGGCGCGCGCCCCGTGACCGGCGCGCGCGGCTGCGGCTATGCTGGCCCTCATGCAAGAGCGACCCCATCCGGACCCGGAAGCCCAGGCCCCGCATACCATGAAGAACCAGGCCGAGAGGCCCGCGAGCGGCGGGGCCGCCGCCGCGCCGGGGGAATCCGCCGACGCGCGCCGCGCTCGCCGTGGACCGCCCCCGAACCCCCTGTACCACCCGCTCTTCCTCCCGGTCCTGCTCGTCGCCTTCTGTCTCTGGTTCGGCTACGACGGCTTCCTCACGACCGATCCCGAGATGCTCGAGCACCAGGGCTTCAATCGCATCATGTTCGGCCTGACAGCGCTGCTGTGTCTCTGGGTCGTTCCGCGCGGGCTGCGCGAACACCGCGAGGCCGAGGCGGCGGCAGCCGCCCGGAAGGCCGGCGGCAACTCGCTCTGAGCCGCTCGCGGCGCCCGCGAACCCTCTCGGGCTTCGGCCCGACGCGTCCGATAGGAAGCCGACCCGTCCTGGATGGCCTGCCCGCGGCCCGGCTGGACCGCCCTGCAGCCCCGCCCAAGCGACGGTCCGGAGCCAGCCTTGGGTGCCCCCAACCCGACGACCGGAAACGCCGCCTCGAGCACGATCCTCCTCGACCACACCTCGGTCGGCGAGGACGAGACCCTCGACTGCACGGCGACCGCCGGCGGCCCCGACGAAACGCCGCCGTCGAGGGCACTCCAGCCCGGCGACGAGCTGCGGGCCCGCTTCCGCTACCGCGTACTGCGCCGGCTCGGACGGGGCGGCTTCGGCTCGGTCTTCCTCGCGCGCTGCCTCGACTCGGTCGAGGGCTCGGGCAGCGAGACGCCGCCCAAGCTCGTCGCGCTCAAGGTCATGGCGCGACCGCATGATCCGCAGGCGCGCAACTCGCTGAAGCGCGAGCTCGCCGCGCTGCTCGCCGTCCGCCACGACCGGATCCCCAAGCTCTACGACTGGAACATCGACTCCGAGACCGCCTTCGCTGCGATCCAGTACTTCCCGGCCGGCAGCCTCGCCGACGCCTGGCCCTTCCTCGGCCGGCTCTCGGCGGAGCAGACCTGGCGCCTGCTCTCCGACCTGATGCAGGCCCTCGGCGCGGCCCACCGCGCCTCGGTGCTCCACCTCGACGTCAAGCCCTCGAACGTGCTGCTCGACGGCAACGGCGGCTACGTGCTGACCGACTTCGGTGTCTCCCACTCCTCGCGCATGTCGAAGGGCCTGCTCCACCAGGGCCAGCTCTCGATCGGCCTCGGCACCCACGGCTACCGCGCCCCGGAGCAGGCGACGGCCCGCGTCCAGTCCTTCGACCTGCGCACCGATCTCTGGGGCGTCGGCGCCACCGCCTGGGCCCTCTTCACGGGCATCGACCTCAACAAGCGCCAGGACGTCCTGCGCACCCGCGAACAGGGCAACATCTACGGCCTGCAATCCCTCTCCGACGTCGCCCTCGACTGCCCGCCGCCCCTCGAAGAGATCGTGATGGAGCTGCTCTACATCGATCCGTCTCGCCGGCCGGGCGGGACGGGCGAGGTGCTCGCGCGGATCCGCGCGATCGCGAGCGGCTTCGGTCTCGACACCTCGACGATCGCCTCCGCGCGCCGGGACCCCGCGGATCCCGCCGAGATCGCACGCATCATCGACACCCTCGTCGATCCGCTCTGGGCCTCGATCTGCCGCGGCCCCGGCTTCGATCGCTACTTCGTGCGCTTCGAGGACGGTGAGATCATCTCCGGCATGGCGGATCCGGCGCAGCACACCGTCCTGCTGCTGCGCGGCCGCATCGCCGTCGAGGCCGACGACCGCGTCGTCGCGATCGAGGCCCGCGAAGGCACCTTCCTGGGTGCGATCTCGACGCTGACGGGCGCGCGCCGCCACGCGACGCTGCGCGCTCAGGGCGATACCTGGTGCTGCCTCTTCAACGAGGCGGAGCTCGAGCAGCTCGTCACCTGCAATCCCGCCGTCGCGGTCCGCATGGTGCGCAGCATGGCCGACCGCATCGCGAGCGGCCCCCCGCGCCGCCGGCCCTGAGCGCGAGCCCCCCGCTCTCTCCCCATGACACCCGAATCGTCGCTCGGGGAAAACCCGGCTTTCCCGGCCGTGCAGTGCAGTTCCTTCAAGGGACCCGGAACCGCAACCGATGCGCAGCTCGGGCTGCACGACCACCGCCGGGAATCCATGCATGGCCGAGGACGACGAGACCGGAACGAATGAGGGCGCCGCTGGCACGCCGCTCGACGCGTCGCTTCGCGTCGACCCGCGCACCCTCTCGTCCGCCGACCAGGACTTCGCGCGCCTGATGGGCTTCGGCGAGGAAGGCACACAGCCTGCCGCCGGAAGCGTCGCGTCCCCGCCGCTCGCCGCCGCGATGGCCGAGCCGGAAGCGCCCGAGACCGGGAGCGACGCCGAGACCCCCTCCTCGATGATCGCCGGCGAGGTCCTCGCCGCCGCCGGCCCCGCCGGCCCTGCCCGCGAATGGGACGAGATCCATCCCCGCGCCGCGACGCTCGGCCGCCAGTCGACGCGTTCGATCGCGCGGAGCGCGTCCTCGCCCTGCTCCGGCGACCGCGGCCGGCTTCCCCGTCATATCGCGGCACGCTCGCGGCGGCGATGGCGGGCGCCGGATCGCCGCCCCCACGCCCACGCCGAGCTTCTGGACGAGTCGGTCTGGCAGGAACGCCTGCGCGCGAGCGAGGACCGGATCACCGCGCTCGAAGACGAACGCCTCCGCCTCGACGCGCGCTCGCCGCGGCCCACCGCGAGCCGGCCCCCGTGCCGTCGTCCTGTCGAGCGAGCTCGAAAAGGAGCTCGAGCGGATGCGCGGGGAGCCGGACGGGCCGCTGCTGCTCGAGCGCGAACGGCCTGGCGACGAGCTCGGTCGCCCGAGCGCGCCGAGGCGATCGCCCGGGGTGCGCGGAGCGCCTGGAGATCGCCTATCGCAGCACGCGCCGCCCCAGGGCCCTGGCTCGGCGAACGCGACTCCAGGGCAGCCGAGGTCGCCGGCCTGCGCCGCCGCCTCGAAGAGTCCGCGCCGAGAGCCGACGGTTGCGCGAGTGCCTTCCGACGCGCGCCACCGAGCCAGCGATCGCCCGGGGCCCACGCCGACGATCGCCAGCAGGAGCTCGAGCAGCAGCGAGCAGATCGCGGCCTCGAGCGCGACCGCACCAGGCCAGATCGAGCGCCTCGAGGAGTCGCTCGCCCGCCAGCGCGAGCTGCTCGCGCTCGTGTCGCGGGTGCAGGCCGAGAACGTCGAGCTGCGCAGCACCCAGGCCGCCCTCGAAGAGACCCTCGAGGCGCGCGATCTCGAGATCAGCGCGCGCGAGGAGCACCTGCTCGTGACGCGCCGGGGCCTCGCCGCCCGGGACGCCCAGCTCCTCGACGCCGAGGAGCGCCTCGAGCAGGAACGCCACCGGCGCGAGCTGGTCGAGACGGAGCTCGAGCGCGCGCGCCTCGCCCACGCCGAGCTCGCCGAGGGGCTCGCCCGCCGCGACGCGCGGATCGCGACCCTCTCGACGACCCTCGCCCGCGTCGAGGACGCCATCGGACGCCCGCTGTCGACGACGAGCGCGCGCGGCGACGAGAGCCCGACGGAGCCCCCGGCCCCTTCGCGTGCCGCCGACCTCGCGGGCTCGCATCGCCCTCCGGCCCGCTCCGCGCAGGCGTCCTCCGCCACCGACGCCCCCGACGCCCCCGACGCTGCAGCTTCCTCGGCCGCGAAGATCCAGGACGCGGCGACCGCGCCCGCGGCTTCGGATGAGTCCGCATCGCCCGCCACCGCCGAGTCGAGCCTCCAGGCGAGCGCAGCCACCGGCCTGGCCGCCCTGCCGGCGATCGTCGGCCCCTGGCGCGATGCCCAGCTGGCGAACGTCTGCGGCACCGAGCAGGGCAGCTCGGTGGCCGACTTCCTCGCGCGCCGACTCGCGGCCCACGCCGCGGCGGGCGGGCTCGAGGCGGTGCACGTGACGAGCCTGGGCGGCGCACGGAGCGAGGCCGAGATCGAGCTGGCCGCGGCCTATCATGCCCTCGGCGTGGGCTCCCTCGCGATCCAGGTCCTCGATCGCAGCGCCGTCGCCGCCGAGCGCCGCCGCCAGGCGATCGACGCCGCCGCCCTCTCGGACACGATCACCGTCGCGCTCCCGCAGGACGCCGAGGGCGTGCTCGCGGCGACCGCCGACGCGCTCCTCTTCGCCGATGCGCTCGACGCGACCGACTCGACCGACGCGGGATCGGCGGACGGTGCCTCGACGGGGGCGCTCGTCGAGCGGATGGCCGCATCCCTCGCGAGCGACGGGCTCGTGCTCTTCGCCGGACGGCTCGAGGGCGGGCCCGTGATCCTCTCGGAGACGACCTGCGAGAAGCTGGCCGAGCTGTGGCAGGTGCTGCCCGAGGCCTGGACCGGTCGGCCGGGCTTCGAGGTGCCGCCCGTCCCGGGCGACGACGGCGGAACGCCCGCGTTCGTGAGCGAGGCGCTCACCGCGCTCCGGTCTCGTTTCCGGCCGGCGGTGACCGTCGGGCTGGGCCACGTCGCCGATCTCTTCCTCGGGCCGGCCCGCGGCTTCGATCTCGACGACGCCGGCGACGCGGCCCGCACGCTGCTCGACTCGATCGACGCGATCGACGAGAGCCGCTCGATCCTCGAGGGTCTGCCGGCGCGCCACGGCGTCGCCGTCTTCAGCGTGCGAGCGGACGCGACCGAGGCCGAAGCGGGCGCCGCGACCGAGTCGATCGCCTCGCCCGGCCCGAGCCGCTGGCAAGAAGGCCGAGGCAACCGGCGTCGGGCTGGCCGGCCCTCCGCGTCGACGCGGAGCAGCGGCGAGGCCGAGTCCGCGACCATCGGGCCGGCTTCGCGGCGTCGGGCATCGGCCAGCGCGTCGGGCAGGATCACCGCCAGCCGACCTCCGCGCTCTTCTTCGAACGAGCTGCTTGCGCGCACACGATCGAGTCCATCCCCCTGGCCGCCCGAGATCGGCCCCGCCCGCGTCGAGTTCGAAGCGCAGATCGCTGCCGGCTCCGCTGCTGACCTCGAGGGCGACCCGGGTCGCCCGGGTCGCGTCGAGCGCCTCCTGACCGAGCGGCATCGGCAGCCCGCTCCAGCCAGAGCGATCCTGCTCGACCTCCTGAGGCAGCGATCGCTCGCAGCGCAGGACCAGCGTGAGCCCCCGCGACGCCGCCTCGCGCTCGAGGCACCCGCGCACGTCGGCGAGCCAGTCGCGCAGCACGAAGCGCTCCCGTCGAACGACCGGCTCCGCGTCGCCCGCCGCGTCACCGAGCGCATCGTCCGCGTCCGTCGCCGAGGCGCCCGCGTGCGCGGCCCCGCGACGCACGTCCGCTCCGGCGACGGGGCGACCGACGCGGCTCGCGGCACCGGCCGCGGCGGAAGCGGGATCGTCGAGTCGGGCGAGCTCGCGCTGGCGTACGCAGGCGAGCCCGAGCGCGAAGACGAGCCCGGCGAGCGCGATCGACCAGGGCCCGAGCAGCACCGCGGCAGCGATCGACGGCGGAGCGTCGGATTCGATCCAGAAGTAGAGCGTGCGACCGACCTCCGCCGACGCGACCGCCGGCTGCAGGGCGCTCCGGACACCCGCCTCCTCGACGATCTCCGGCGTGCTCTCGGCCCCGGGCTCGAGCGCCAGGACCCGGGTCGTCACCTGCTCGGGCGAGATCTCGACGGAGCCCCCGACCCGCTCCCCGTCGGCCGTCACGAGCGCGAACCGGACCGCGTCGGTGGAGAGCGAGGCGAGTCGCGCGCCGAGCGGCGCGAGGTCGAGGGTCGCCACGAGCACGCCCTGCACGACGTCGTCGGCCCCGTGGAGCGCGATCGACGCGCGCACGAGGGCGCGCTCGCCTTCGTCCGACGCGAGCACGCTGGCCCCGCTGCGGGCCACCCGGCGGCCGTTGGCCTCGACGGCCTCGATCACGTCCTCCGCGTACCAGAGCGTCTTCGCCCGGACCTCGGATTCCGCTGCATCCTGGTCCTCGCGCAGCGGCCCGGCCCCGGCCACGAAGCGCAGGTCCGACATGCCCTTCTGGCCCGCGACGACGAGATCGAAGGAGACGAGCTCCGGTGCGCCCTCGACGGCGCGCTGCAGCAGGTTGTCGATCCGGCGCAGGGCTTCCGGCGCGACGCCGGCGCCTCCGGCCTCGCCGAGCGCTTCGAAGCAGCCGTTGCTCCGCAGCTCGAGGCGCAGGCGCGCCAGCAGCGCCTGGACGCGCTCCTCCTCCGCCCCCCACAGCGCCTCGGCGACGCGGCCGAGGCCGTGGATCGAGGCGTCCGTCGCGGCGAGCTCCGATCGCCTCTCCCGCGCGAGGTCGAAGGCCGCGAGGCCACAGCCCGCGAGCAGCAGGAGCGCCGCCGCGATCGTCGCGCGCCGCGGTCCCGTCCGACCGGTCTTCTCCGCCGTCGCCCGCTTCCCCGCCTTCGCCTGCTTCACCACCGTAGTCGCCCCTTCCGCGCACCGACCCGGTGCGCGCCCATCCATCCGGGCTGCGACCGCGCAGCCCCCGCTCGTTGATCGGCGCCCGGCCGAGTTGCGCTTGAGCGGATCTCGACCTGCGCCTCCGCGATGCGGGCCGTTCTGCCCGGCGCGAACGGATCGCTCCGCGATTCCACCGACCCGAACCGGGGTCTTCAGCGGAGCCTTCGCGACCGCGGTCCTCGCGGGCGGCCCGCGCCCGGGATAGCCTGGGGCGCGTGGCAGACGGCGGCGCGCTCGGCATCATCGTGAATCCCCACTCCGGCCGGGACGCGCGCCGGCTCTTCGCCCGCGCGGGCACCTCGACGATCGACGACAAGCGCAACCAGGTGACCCGGATCGTCGTCGGCGCGGCGGCCGCGGGCTGCGAGCGCGTGCTGCTCTCCCGCGACGCCTTCCGGATCGCGAGCGCGGCGACCGACGCCCTCGAGCTGCCCGTCGAGATCGAGCTGCTCGACCTGCCGACGACCGGCCATGCGCTCGACAGCGAGCGGGCGGCCCTCGCGATGCAGGCGGCGGGCTGCGGCGCGATCGTGGCGCTCGGGGGCGACGGGACGAGCCGCTCGATCGTGCGCGCGTGGCGCGACGTCGTGCTGCTGCCGCTCTCGACCGGGACCAACAACGTCTTCCCGTTCCAGGTCGAGGCGACGATCGCCGGGGCCGCGGCGGGTCTCGTCGCCGCGGGCCGCCTCGCCCGGGACGACGCGGCTGCGCGCGCCAAGATCGTCGAGGTCCACTGCCCGGACGGGCGCACGAACCTCGCCCTCATCGACGCCGGCCTGCTCGTCGACGACCATCCCGGCAGCCTGCTGCAGGCCGATCCGACGAAGCTCGCGCGCATCCTGCTGACCCGCGCCGAGCCGGCGAGCGTCGGCCTCTCGCCGATCGGTGGACTGCTGCTGCCGTGCTCCGCCGAGGACGACTTCGCCGTCTGCGTCCACACCCGAACGGGCCCGCCCCACGGCCGCCCCGGCCGCATCTTGCGGGCCCCGATCTCGCCCGGGTTGTACGAAGACGTCGGCGTCGACTTCGCCGAGCGGGTCGAGCTCGGGAGCGAGCTCGTCTGGAAGGGCCCCGGGCTGCTCGCCTTCGACGGCGACCGCGAGCTCGTGCTCGCCGAGGGCGAGACGGCCTCGCTGCGCGTGGTGCGGAACGGTCCCTTCGTGATCGATCCCCGACGCGCACTGCGGGCCGCCGCCGAGCAGGACCTCTTCCGCGACCTCGCGCCCTGGCACGACCACCGCGGGACGGGAGGCGTGACGTGCTGCTAGGCGATCCCCGGATCGGGCGGAGCCGTCGCCGAATCGGAGCCCGGCCTTGAGCGGGCGGACGCGAGAGGCCGAGCCCCTCGACGAGGCCATCGAGCGCGTCCGCGGCTGGATCGCGAGCGCGCGCTCGGTCGTCGTGCTGACGGGCGCCGGCATCTCGACGGACTCGGGCATCCCCGACTTCCGCGGCCCCCAGGGCCTCTGGACCCGGAACCCCGAGGCCGAGAAGCTCGCGACCCTCTCCCACTACCTCGCCGATCCGGCGGTGCGCGCGCGCTCCTGGCAGTGGCGGCTCGAGACCGAGGCGAACCGGCGCGAGCCCAACGCCGGCCACCTTGCGCTCGTCGCCCTCGAGCGCGCCGGCCGCCTCGACACCCTCGTCACCCAGAACGTCGACGGCCTCCATCTGTCCGCCGGCTCGAGCCCGGCGCGCGTCGTCGAGATCCACGGCACCCTGCGCGAAGTCGAATGCCTCGACTGCGGAGAGCGGGCGCCGAGCGAGCGGGCCCTCGCGCGGGTGCGCGCCGGCGAAGCGGATCCGCCCTGTCGAACCTGCGGCGGCATCCTGAAGACGGCGACGATCTCCTTCGGCCAGGGGCTCGTCGCGGAAGATCTCCGACGCGCCGAGCGGGCGGCGCGCGACTGCGATCTGCTGCTCGCGATCGGGACGACGCTCGGGGTCCATCCGATCGCCGGGATGGTGCCGGTCGCGAAGAGCGCGGGCGCCCGGATCGTGATCGTGAACGGCGGCCCGACCGAGATGGACGAGCTCGCCGACGTCCTGCTCCACGGCTCGATCAGCGCGATCCTGCCCCGACTCGTCGTGGCCGACTGAGCCCACCCCGCCGCGCCCGCGAAGACCGGCACGGAAGGCGGAGTTCGCGGGACGTTGCCCGGCGCCGACCGCGCGACGCCGCCGCCCCCCGCGCGACGGATCGCGACGCCGGCTCAGCGCCAGCCGAGGGCGCGGGCCCGGGCGAGGATCATCGCGGCGGCGCCTTCGGTGCCGAGCTGCTCGGTGTTCAGGACGAAGTGGTAGTTGACCGGATCGGCCCAGACGCGCTGGTAGAGCTCGCGGTGGTAGCGGGCCCGGCTCGAGTCCCGCTCGGCGACCTCGGCGCGGGCCTGCGCCTCGCTCAGGCCGTAGCGGCGCATCGCCTCCTTCACGCGGTGGGCCACCGAAGCCACCAGGAAGACGTGGATGGCGTCGCGCTCCCGAGCGAGCACCGCCGCCGCCGCGCGGCCGACGAGCACGACGCGGTCGCGCCGGGCGAGCTCCTCGACGAGGTCGCGGGTGATGTGGGCGAGCCGGATCGCCTCGGGCTCGGCGATCGCGTCGGGAGCCGACGCGAGCAGCTCGGGCATCGAGAGCGCCGAGGACTGGGCGAAGCGCTCCATGAAGGTCGGGACCCGCTCCTCGAGCCCCTTCACGTCCTCGGGATCGAAGCCCGAGCGCTCGGCGAGGGCCTCGATGAAGGCGTCGTCGACGACCGTCCACCCGAGCTCCGCGGCGATCGCGGCCGCGACCTTGTCGGCACCGGCCAGGAACTGGCGAGACAGGGTGATGATCATGGCGTCCTCCCGACCGGCTCAGTCTTCCCGCGTCGAGCGGTGGACACGGGCATCGAGCTCCCGGAGATTGCGGCTGCCGAAGTAGAACGCGATCGCCGCGAGCGAGGCGAGCAGCGACGCCCCGGTCACGGCCGCGGGCGCCCCGACCTTCTCGGCCACCGCGCCGACGGGCAATGTCCCGAGCAGCGGCAGCGAGACCGACATCATCAGGAAGCTCGAGATCCGCCCCCGGACCGAGTCGGGAATCACGAGCTGGATCGCGACGTTGTTGAGCGTACTGAAGGTGCTGGCGAAGACGTTGGCGAGGAACACGAGGACCACCGCCGGCCAGAACCAGGGGCTCGCCGCGAAGGCCGCCAGCAGCACGCCGAAGGCGATCACGCAGAACATCATGGTCGCGAGCCGCCCCGCATCGGGCTGCCGCGCGGCGACGAAGGCCGAGCCCGTCGCCGCGCCGATCCCCGCCGCGGCGGACAGGATGCCGAAGCCGAACTCCCCCATGTGCCAGACGTCCCGGGAGAAGACCGGAAGCAGCGTCTGGAACGGCATCGCGAGGAACTGCGGCACGAGGCCGTAGATCAGGAGGATCAGCACGAGCCGGTTGGTCCCGAGGTACTTGAAGCCGTCGAGCATGTTGCGGGTCACCGACTCGTGGTGCGCACCGACCGGGGGCGGCAGCTTCTCGACGCGGAAGATCGCGACGAGCGCGAGCAGGTAGAGCGCGAGGTTGCCCAGGTAGACGCCCTCGACGCCGAGCAGCGGGATCAGCGCGCCGGCCGCCGCCGGGCCCACGACCCGGGTGACGTTGACCCCCGTCATGTTGAGGGCCATCGCGGAGCCGAGCCCCTTCTTCCCGACCAGGTTCACGACGATCGCCGAGCGCGCCGGCATGATCATCGGGAAGACGCAGCCCATCAGCGCCGCCGACACCACGAGGTGCCAGAACTCGAGCAGCCCCGCGTGCAGCAGCAGGAACGGCACGATCTCGGCCACCACCGCCAGCGCCTGGGCCAGCAGGATCACCAGCCGCCGCTCCATCCGATCCGCGAGCACGCCCCCGTACGGCGAGAGCACGAGCATGGGCACCGCCGTCGCCGCCGACACCGTCGCCAGCGCGATCGGTCGGTCGGTCAGCTCGAGGGCCAGCCAGGGCCGCACGATGCCCTGCCCCGCCATCGCCAGGAAGAAGGCCATGTTCGAGACGAAGATCCGCCGGAACGCGGGGATCTCGAGCGCCTCGGTCGCGCGGCCGAGCCCCCGGCCCGGCCGCGTCGCGACAGCGCTCTTCGTGTCGTCGGCGGGATTCATGCCGGGCCCACCTTCGCCGATCGGGCCCATGCGCGCATCACGCCTGCTGGACCTCTCGATCGCTCATCCCGATCAGGTAGAGGATGCCGTCGAGGCCGAGGGTCGAGATCGCCTGCTCGGCGGAGGCGCGGACCCGCGGCTTCGCGTGGAACGCGATGCCGAGCCCCGCCGCGTCGAGCATCGGCAGATCGTTGGCACCGTCGCCGACGGCGATCGTCTGCTCGAGGCGAAGCCCCTCCTGCTCGGCGAGCGCGCGCAGGAGCGCCGCCTTGCGCGCCCCGTCGACGATCTCGCCCCGCACTCGCCCGGTCAGCCGGCCGTTCTCGATCTCGAGCTCGTTGGCGTACATGAAGTCGATCCCGAGGCGGCTGCGGAGGACCTCGCCGAAGAAGGTGAAGCCGCCGGAGAGGATCGCGGTCCGGTAGTCGAGGGAGCGCAGGGTGCGGATCAGGCGCTCCGCGCCCGGGGTGATCGGGAGCCGCGCGGCGATCTCGTCGAGGACCTTCGCGTCGAGGCCCTCGAGCAGCGCGACCCGGCGGCGCAGGCTCTGGGTGAAGTCGAGCTCGCCGTTCATGGCGGCGGCGGTGATGGCGGCGACCTCCGCGCCGACGCCCGCGGCAGAGGCGAGCTCGTCGATGACCTCGGTCTCGATCAGCGTCGAGTCCATGTCGAAGGCGATCAGCCGCCGGTTGCGCCGGTAGACGTCGTCGACCTGGAAGGCGATGTCGACGTCCAGGGTCTGGGCGAGGTCGAGGAGCTCCCGGCGCAGGGCGGAGGCGTCGTCGGGCGTTCCGCGCAGCGAGAGCTCGACGCAGGCGCGCAGCTCCGGATCGGGATGCTCGAGGGAGACGCGGCCCGAGAGGCGCGTGATGTTGTCGATGTTGAGGCGGTGGCGCGTCGCGATGGTGCCGAGGCCCTCGAGGTGATCGGCGCGCAGGTCGCGGCCGATCAGGGTCATGATGTGGCGCGGCTGGCCGTGGGCCGCGACCCAGCGCTCGTACTCGGCCGGGGCGATCGGCGTGAAGCGCGCCTGGAGATCCCACTCGTGGGCCTTGAACAGGACGTCCTTCACGACCGGATGCGAGACCGACTCCGCCGTGAGCCCGATCAGGATGCCGAGGGTCAGCGTGTCGTGGATGACGGCCTGGCCGATGTCGAGGATCCGGACGCCGTGACGCGCGAGGATCGCCGACAGGTCGCGCGTGATCCCCGGGCGATCGCGGCCCGTCAGGTTGATCAGGATGATCTCGTTCATCAGCCGGCGGTCGCTCCCGGGGTCGGCGTGGGCGCGGTCGGCTCGAGGCGCACGAAATAACGGGGCGGGAAGCCCGTCACGAAGCGGAACCAGCCGGACACCGGATTGTCGCCGGCGACCCGGAGATGCTCCTCGCCCCCGGCGTCGACGGCGACGGCGCGGTAGTCGCCGGTCTGGCCGTCGATCGTCACCCGGACGTCGGGCTTCGCGAGCAGGCGGTGGTACCAGGCGCGGGGCCAGTGGTTGGCGGCGACGTAGAGCTGGCCCCCGCTCTCGAGCCGCGACACGACGCGGTCGTGGGACGAGCCGTCCTCGGAGCGGGTCGTGATGACGAGCGTCGAGCCGGCCTGGGGCTGGATCGTGCCGATCATCGACTCGAAGGCCGCGACGATCGCCACGTAGATCATCAACGCGACGGCGATGCCCTTCAGGATCTTCATCGAACGTCCTCCCTCGTCTCCCCGCATCGGATCCGGGCGGGGCCGGCCGGGCGGGTCTGTTCCGGCGATCGGTCGCCGACGATCGGCGCGCCCGACCGGCGTCGGGCCCGGGCGGGTCGGCGGGGCCCGATCGGCCGCGTGCGCCCGCCGCGCCGCAGCGTACAGCGTCTTCGCCGGATCCGGGATCCCGAGCTACCTGTCGAGCATGCCGATCACCTACCGAACCCTGCCCGTCCCCGCCTTCGACGAGTTCACGCTGCGCATCGCGGCGGGGGTCGTCACCTTCGGCGTCGAGTACCGCCACCTCGACGAGGCGGTGATCCTCGCCCACTACGGTCCCGACTCGCGGGCCCGGTTCGACAACGTGATGCCCGCCGGCTTCACGGGCACCGTCGAAGAGGACGGGCTCTGTGTGCACGTCTTCGGGAGCGAGGACGGTGCCGAGTACCTCCGCTTCGACTGCTTCGACGAGGCGGCCCACTATCACCTGATGGATCCCGCCGCGCCACGGAACGTCGTCGTCGAGCACGACGTCGCGGTGCGGGGCCCGCTGCTGCCCTGGGCGATCGAGGCGATGCAGACGCGGCTGCCCGAGCTGCTGCGCGAGGCCGGTGCGAAGACGCTCGCCGACCGGATCGATCCGCGGGCGGTGACGGCGGCGCTCGAGCGGGTGCGCGAGGAGAGCGCTCGGATGCAGGCCGCCGGGCGTCCGGTCAGAGTGGCGCCGCCGCCCGAAGCAGGGACAGCATCGCCGCGTTGAGCGGCGTCGGGATGCCGTGGCGTGCGCCGATCCGAACGACGGCGCCCGTCAGCGCCTCGTGCTCGGTCTCGCGCCCGGCGATCCGGTCGTAGAGCATCGACGAGCCGAACGGCGGCCAGGCCGCCGCGTTCTTCGCCATCCCGTCGACGAAGTCCCGCGCGGCCTCGAGCGGGATCGAAGCGCCCTCCGCCCGGGCGACGGCGATGCACTCCCGGGCCAGCTCGACCGCGAGCTCGCGCACCGTCGGATCCGCCATGACCTCGATGCGCCGCCCGGTCAGCGCCGTGATCGGCGAGGCGGTCACGTTCGAGATCAGCTTGCGCCAGACGGTGGAGAGGAAGTCCGCCACCGGGCTCACCGTGATCGCGCTGCCCGCGAAGAGCGCCGCGAACTCGCGGCCGAGCGCGCCGTCGGGGACCTCGAGGCTCGAGTAGGCGTGGTGGCGGATGCGGCCCGGGGCGAGCACCTCCGCGCCGATCGACACGACCGCCGGCAGGACCGGCGTCTCGCCGACGAAGGGCGCGAGCCGTTCGGCGTGCTCGACGCCGTTCTGCAGCACGACGACCGCCCGGGTCCGCGGTCCGCAGGCGGCCGCGAGCCAGCCCGCGGCAGTCTGCGTCTGATGCGCCTTGGTCGCGAGCACCACCCAATCGACCGGCGCGAGGGCGCTCGGCTCGGTCAGCACACGGGCCGCCACGACGTGGGCGCCGCTCTCGTCCTCGACGACGAGCTGCGCGAAGGGACGGTGGACTCCGAGCACGACGGCCTGCCCGGCCCGCTCGAGCTGCCAGGCGACGTAGCCGCCGATCGATCCCGCTCCGATGATGGCAATCACGACTCTTCCTCCCCGACGAGCGCCCGGGACCCGGACGCGGCGCGAGCATAGATCCGCGCCCCTCGCCCCGCGCCGCCGGGCTTGCGATGCTCGGGCGGCGCCCGAGCTCGGGCCCGACGCCGAGGCCGCGACCGACCGCGTGCCCGTGGCCGGGTCCATCCGAAGTGGGCCCATCAGGAGAAAGTCCGTGTCCGACGCCCGCCTCGACCAGGAGACCATCGACTACATCGCGATCCGGAGATTGCAGTCCGCCTACGCCGACATCGTGACGCGACGCGCCTGGCCCGAGCTCGCCCGCGTGTTCCGGCCGGAGGCGGAGGTCGTGATCGATCGTGGCGACGGGAAGCCCCTCGTCCTGCACGGGCCGGGAGAGGTCGGGCAGTTCATCTCCGGCGCGATCGCCCACTACGACCTGTTCGAGTTCATCGTTTTGAATACGGTGATCGAGATCGCCGGCGATCGGGCGACGACGCGGCTCTGGATGTCCGAGGTCCGCCACGATCCCGTCGCCGGCCGCAGCGACGCCTTCGGGCTCTACCGCGACGAGCACTGCAGGATCGACGGACGCTGGTGGTTCGCTGGCCGCCGCTACCAGACCCTCGCGCGCACGCTCCCCGCCGATCTCGCGATCTTCCCGATGCCGGCCCTCTGACGGAGCGCCAGAAGCGCGCCGCGTGCTGCACGCAGGCCGTCTCGCCGGTCGTCCACGTCGACTCCGGGAACGACCGCTTGCCTGTCGGAAAAATCTCCGGCAGAAGGTGAGCAAGATCACGCAGAAACGTCACCGTCCGCCGATCCGTTCGCACACAACCCGAGAGGAATGCGTCCGTCGGAGCCATCCGCGGACGCGCGGCGCCGGTCCCGGACCGACGCCGCCTCGACGCCGGCGCATTTGCGGTTAACGTCCGCCCGCGGTCGGGGAGAGAGTTCGCGCCATCCGCCGACTTTCCCGGACCCGAGCGGTCGTGACCGCAATCCGATCCGGCGAAGCGCCGCGCCGATCGAGCAGGGCTGGATTCGATGAGCTGTCAATCTCTCCGGACGCGCGCGCAACCCGCCTGGACGCGCCCTCGCCTCGCATCGGCGCTGCTGGTCGGGCTCGTCGCGCTCGCCCAGATCCTGGCGCCCACGAGCGCGCGCGCGCAGGCCTGTGCCCTGTCGGCCTCGCCCCGATTCGCGGGCCACACCTTCCCGCTCGACACCGATCCGGTCCCCCAGGCGATGCGCTTCGATCAGGCCTTCCCGGCCCTCGCCTTCGGCGGATTGACGGGCATCTACTCGCCGCCGGACGGCACGAATCGCCTCTTCGTGATCGAGCAGAGCGGGCGCATCCAGGTCTTCGAGAACCGCAACGACGTCGCCTCCGCCGTGGGCTTCCTCGACATCCGCCCGCTCGTCCAGTCGGCCGGCCAGGAGCAGGGCCTGCTCGGCCTCGCCTTCGATCCCGGCTACTCGACCAATCGCCGCTTCTTCATCAACTACACCGCGTCGACCGGCTGCACGAGTCCCGGCGCGGCCGGCTGCACGAAGATCGTGCGGTACGAGGCGGACCCGGCCGATCCCAATCGCGCCCTGCCCGCGAGCGCGACCACGATCCTCGAGTTCGCCCAGCCCTTCGACAACCACAACGGTGGCGCCCTCGCCTTCGGCCCCGACGGCTACCTCTACGTCGCGACGGGCGACGGCGGCGACGGCGGCGATCCGTTCCGCAACGCCCAGAATCGCGCGAGCCGCCTCGGCAAGATCCTGCGCCTCGACGTCGGCGCGGGCGCCGCCTCCCTGGTCCCGCCGACCAATCCCTTCGTCGGCGTGCCGAACACCGATCCCCTCGTCTACCACTACGGCCTGCGCAATCCCTGGCGGATCAGCTTCGATCGCGTGACCGGCGATCTGCTGATCGGCGACGTCGGCCAGGGCATCCGCGAAGAGGTCGATCGCGTCCGCGCCGGCAGCGCCGGCGGGCTCAACTTCGGGTGGGACTACTGCGAAGGGACCCTCGACTATCGGACCGGCACGACCTGCTCGGCGATCCAGTCGGTGCCCCCGGTCGTCGAATACCAGCACTTCGACCAGAACGGCGGCGAGGTCATCATCGGCGGCTACGTCTACCGCGGCGACCTCTACCCCGAGCTCTACGGCGCGTATCTCTACGCCGACGCGAGCAGCGGGAGCGTCTGGGCCTGGGGCGGCCAGGATCCCGTGAACCCCCTGAACCCCGGCAATCCGGGGGTGCGCATCGCGACGGCGCCGCCCGCGATCTCGAGCTTCGGCGAAGACCAGGGCGGCGAGATCTTCGCGGTGAGCAGCGTGACGGGCCTCATCTACAGACTCGTGCGCAGCGGAGCCGCGGCGACCGGGGCGTCCTTCCCGTCGGCGCTCTCGGCGACCGGTCTGTTCGCCGACGTGGCGAGCCTGACGCCGGCGCCGGGGCTGATCGAGTACGACGTGACGACTCCGCTCTGGTCGGACGGCGCGTCGAAGCGGCGCTGGATCGCGCTGCCGGGCGAGGGCCGCGTCCTCTTCCACGCCCGCGACGCCTGGGAGTTCCCCGTCGGCACGGTCTTCGTCAAGCACTTCGAGCTGCCCAAGCCCGGCGGCGGCACCCGGCGCGTCGAGACCCGCGTGTTCCTGCGCCAGGTCGATCGCTGGGTCGGCATGACCTATCGCTGGAACGCGGCGGGCACCGACGCGACCCGCCTCGATGCGGGGCTCGACGAGGCCATCGATCTCGGCAGCGGCGCGTCCCAGAGCTGGCACTACCCGTCGCCGACCGAGTGCCTCTCCTGCCATACGGCCGCGGCGGGCCGCGTACTCGGCGCGCGGACGCGCAACTTCGAGGGCGCCCGGACCTACGCCGGCGGCGTGCAGCCCCAGATCGACGCCTGGAACTGCGCGAAGCTCTTCGACTTCGACGTCCGCACGCGCACCCGCTACGACTTCGCGCGCGCGCTCGGCGACACCACCGCGACGCGCACGAAGCGCGCCCGCTCGTACATGGCCTCGAACTGCGAGATGTGCCACCAGCCCGGCGCGCCCGCCCCGGGCGGCCTCGACATGCGCTTCACCACCGCCGTCGGGCAGTGGAACGTCGTCAACGTCGCCCCGAGCGAGGGCAATCTCGGCTTCCCGAACGCGAAGCGGATCCTCCCGGGCAACCGCTTCAACTCGATCCTCTGGATCCGCCAGTCGGTCACCGACCCCCTGGTGCGGATGGCGAAGGGCACGACGATCATCGACTCCACGGCCTCGAGCCTGATCGGCAGCTGGATCCAGGCCGACGTCGCATCCGTCGACTCCGACGAGGACGGCGTCGCCGACGCCGTCGACCGCTGCCCCGCCATCGCCGACCCGCTCCAGCAGGACGGCGATCAGGACGGGATCGGCGACCGCTGCGACGTCGATGCCCTGCCCGACCTGACGGTCGACTCCCAGACGACGCCGACGGGCACCGTCCTGCCCGGTCAGTCCCTCGCCTTCTCCGCCGTGCTCAAGAACGCCGGCGCCGGTGCAGCGGCCTCCTTCCCCGTCACGTTCTACCTCTCGGCGAACACGATCTTCGAGCCCGGCTTCGACGTCCCGGTCGGCGATTGCTGGGTCGAGTCCCTCGCGGGCGGTGCGACGACGAGCTGCTCGACCTCGACCGCGCGCATCCCGCCGAGCTTCCGCACCGGCCAGCCGGGCCCCGTCGCCTACCGCTGGTTCGCCTGCGCGGATCGCGCCCAGGTCGAGCGCCAGGGCAACACGGCGAACGACTGCGCCCTCGCGCCGCAGAGCGTCTCGGTGCCGGAGCCGACCGGGATGCTGGGCATCGGGCTCGTCGCGCTGGCCCTGCGGATGGAGGCGCACCGCCGGCGCGCGCGCGGCACACGCTGAGCCGAAAAGACGAAGGGCCTCCGCCGGAATCGGCGAGGCCCTTCGAAGAATTCCTGGAGCGCGAGACGAGGCTCGAACTCGCGACCCTCAGCTTGGGAAGCTGATGCTCTACCAACTGAGCTACTCGCGCGCCGAGGCGGATACTACGGCGACCTCCGACGCTCCACAACCCTCGGCGTCCCCGCCCCGTCTGGCCCCGCGCCCGCCCCCGTCGTAGCGTGCGGCGAGCGAAGGGGGACCCCGACATGTCACTCCGTCTGCATGCCCTGACCTGCGGCTGGCTGACCCTGCCCGAGGCGGCCCTGATCGAGGGAGGCCGGCCGACACCGCTGCGCATCCCGGTGCCCGCGTATCTGATCGTCCATCCCAGGGGCACCGCGCTCTTCGACAGCGGCCTCGCCTCGATCTGCGCCGCGCCCTCGCCCGCCCGCGACGCCTACCTCGGCGAGCTCGGCACCCAGGTCCGGGTCGAGCGCGCGGAGGAGGACGGCATCGAGCGCCGGCTCGAGGGCCTCGACGTCGACGTCGCGCGGATCGACTACGTGATCAACTCCCATCTCCACTTCGACCACGCCGGGGGCAACGCCCGCGCCTCGGGTGCGCGCCTCGTCGTGCAGCGCCGCGAGTGGGAGGCGGCCCACGATCCCGACGGCATCGCGGCGATGGCCTACAAGCCGACCGACTACGACCAGGGCCACGACCGGCTGCTCGTCGACGGCGAGCACGACGTCTTCGGCGACGGCTCGGTCACCTGCATCCCGACCTACGGCCATACGCCGGGCCATCAGTCGCTGCGCATCAAGACGGCCCGCGTCGAGATCGTGCTCTGCGGAGACGCCTGCTACCTGCGCGAGACGCTCGAGTCGATGCGCCTGCCGCCGGGCGCGGCCTGGGATCGGAGCGCGATGGAGGAGGCGCTCGTGCGCCTGCGCGGCCATCGGGCACGCGGTGCGGAGATCTTCTACGGCCACGATCCCGAGTTCTGGGCGTCGCTCCCGAAGGCGCCCCGCTCTCTCGTCTGAGGACACGAGCGAAGGCCGAGCGTCGGCAATGGGCCGGGCCAGCCGGCCCGCCGGGCTACTCCTCGATCAGCTCGACGAAGAGCCCATCGAGCTCCGGAGCCCCGCCGCTCGCCGCGGACGCCGGCTTCGTGCGCACCGGCTCGGGGGCGAGCAGGTCGAGGTCGATCTCGTCGAGGGCGTCGACGTCGAAGCCGCGCACGGGCGACTCGTCCGCGGGGCCGAGATCGGCGAGGAGATCGAAGGGGGCAGCCGCGGGACGGGGAGACGGCGCGCCCCCCATCGGCGTGGCGCTCGCAGCCGATCCGAGCACGGGCTCGAAGGCCAGGGGGCCCGCCGACGACGACGGCCCGTTCGCACGCATACCGGGGCGCGCACCCGCCTGCCTCGCCGCCGACCCGCCGTGCCCGGGCTGGGCGCCGTGCGCGCCGTGGCCGCCGTGCGCGACCGGGACGTCGGGATCGCCGCCCAGCACACCGAGATCCGCGGCGGCGCGCTCGACGTCGCCGGGCTCGATCGCGTGACGACCCGCGAGATAGGCCTCGAAGAGCGCGTTGTCCGCCAGCGTGTTCAGCAGGCGCGGTCGGCCGCGGCCGAACTTGTAGAGAGCCTCCATCGTGGCGCCGGGGATCAGCTCGGGGCGACCGCGGGCGACGGAGAGGCGGTGCATCAGGTAGGCGGTCGCGCTGCGCAGGTCGAGGGGCTGGATGCGGACGCGCACGTCGACGCGGGGGAAGAGGCTCGCGTCGCCCCGGATCTGCCGATCGAGCGCCGGAGAGCCCACGAGCAGCATCGACATCAGGCGCCGGTCTTCGTACTCGAGGGAGAGCAGGCCGCCGAGCTCGGCGAAGACCTGCGGTGACATGACCTGTGCGTCGTCGACGATGAGCACCGCGTGGCGTCCATCCTCGCGCACGATCGCGAGGCGCTCGAAGATCTGGCTCAGCACACCCGCCCGATCCCGCGCCGGCTCGTCGGCGCCGAGCTGGCGCGCGAAGCGCTGGAAGATGCCCATCGCGTCCGCCGCCCCCGGCAGCATCACGAGCAGCGTCGCCTCGAAGATCTCCTCCTCGAGCCCGTCGAGCATCCGGCGCGCGAGCAGCGTCTTGCCCATGCCGCCCTCGCCCGTCAGCAGCGTCAGCCCCTTGTGCTGGCGCAGGCCGCGCTCGACGCGGCGCTGGGCGTCGCGATGGCTCGGCGTGTCGACGTAGAGCCGCAGGTCCGACTCGTTGCTGAAGGGATCCTGGGAGAGACCGAAGTGGTGCAGATGTTCCAAGACGGGTCCTCGAGACGACCGGCGACCGGTCAGACGAACGAGATCTTCTTGCGGCCGGGCTTGCGGCTGGACTGACTGTTCGGGTCCGCAGCGGGGGGAGCGGGCGGGGCCTCGGTCGCGGCCGGCCGGGGCTTCTCGACGACCGGCGTCGCCTCGACCTCGCTCACCACGTCGTCGAAGGACTCGAAGCTCTCGACGACCTCGGCCTGCGGGATCTCCGACTCCGTCGCTTCGTCGGCGAAGAGGTCGTCGAAGGACTCGAAGGCCCCGGCGATCCGCTCACCGGACGCCGCGGGCGCAGCCGACGACGACTCGAGCTCGGCGAGCCGCTCCGCCGCGTTCGGGAAGCGCGGATCGAGCTCGAGCACGCGTCGCATGTTGGCGCGGGCCCGCTCGAGATCCCCGGCCAGGGATTGGGCGATCGCGAGATCGAAGTACACCCCGGCGGTCCGGTCGTCCGGGAGGTCGGGCAGCGCGAGGGCCTGCTCGAGGTGGTGGACCGCGTCGGTGTAGCGCTGGAGATCCCGGGCGCAGAGGCCCATCAGGTAGAGGCTGTCGAAGCGGCGCGCCGGCGACTCGAGGCAGATCTTGAACTCCCCGATCGCGTCCTCGTAGAGCCCCATCTCGCGATAGGCGATGCCGAGGTCGTAGCGGGTGTCGTAGTCCCCTTCGCCGAGGGTCGCACTGACGCCCTTCTTGAAGTCGGAGAAGATCGACTCGAAGCCGTCCTCGACGGTCGAGAGCCCGCTCGCCGCGACGCGGCCGCGCGCCGATTCGCCGGGATCGTTGAAGACGTCGGCCAGCGCTTCGCGCAGATCGAAGGCGTCGCCGGAATCGGCGCTCGCCGGTGCAGCCGCGGCCGCGGCGACGGCCTGATTCTCGGGCACCGGCGCGCTGTCGCGCATGGGCGGCCTGGGGGTCGCGGGGCGCGGCAGCACGACGGTGCCGGGTCTCTCGGGCGCGACGGTCGGCTGGGAAGGCGCGCTCGGGCGCGAGGGCATCGTGAGGACCGAGTCCGACTCGTCGGAAGCGACGGCCGAATCGGCCTCGCCCGCCGTGTCCTCGTCGTCGTCGTCGAAGGCGAGCCCGGAAGCGGATTCGTCGAGCGCCGCGCCATCGAGACCCGCGTCGGCGTCGGGCTCCTCCTGGACCGTGACGTCGGCCCCGCGCTCGTCCGCGTCCCCCCGCTCGACCTCGATCTCCTCGCCGTGCGCGGCGAGCGCATCGGCCGCAGACTCGAGTCCGAGGCCATCGTCCTCGTCGACCTCGATCTCGATTCCGGCCGCGGCCTCGGCCTCCGCACCGACTTCCGCGTCGATCTCGACGTCGACGTCGACGTCGAGCTCGAGCCCGCTCGCGCTGCTCTCCGGATCGACCTCGTCCTCGACCGGATCGAGACCGTCACTCGAGAGATCGATGCCGTCTTCGAAGCGGGCGGTGGAGCCGAGATCGCCCTCGGAGGTCCCCGCCACCCGACGTCCGGCCCGCGTGCGCGCCTCGGGCGCGCTCGGCACGGACTCCGGCGCCGCACCTCGAGCGACCTGGAGCTCGCCCATGCGGAGCATCGCGCTCGGATGATTCGGCACCAGCTCGAGCACGCGGAGCAGGATGGCCTCCGCCTCGTCGAACATCTGCTGCGCGAGGTAGAACTCGGCCTCTTCGAGCTCCTCCTGGATCCGTGCGGTGGTCGTCGTGGTTCCGGGACGCGCGCTGGTCGCACCGCTCGGCTCCGCGTCGGCGCCGTCCAGCACAGCGTCGAGGCCCTCGCCCAGATCGGAGGCCGAGAAGCCCTCGGCGTCCTCTCGACCATCGTGGCTGACTTCGCCGGGATCGATCTCGAACTCGAAGCTGCCGTCGTCGGACAGCTCGAGCCCGCCGCTCGGCTCGTCGTCGGCGGTCGCGTCGGTGGCCCGTCCGCTCGGGACCTGCGCGGATGCGTCTTCATCCGTTCCCAGCTGGATCTCCGCGTCGTCGAACGCGAGCTCGAGCCCCCCGTCTTCGTCCCGCATGGCCGTCTGCGCTTCGGTCCGGCCCGAGAGCGACGCCGCCGCGGCTTCCATCGCCTCGTCGAGCTCGACCTCGAGGTCGAGATCGAGCTCGGCCATGGGCTCGGGCTCCGGGGCCGGCGCGGCGGCGCGCGGCGGCGGAGCTGCGGTCTTCGCGGCGGGCACCGAGGTCGCCGGCGCGGCCGGCGAAGACGGCACGAGCCGCGCCGCGGCCTTCGGATCGATCGCGGCGATGCGATCGCGGAGAACGGAGAGCGCCTTCGCGTCCCCCGCCTGCAGGATCTGCTGGGCGGCGCGCAGCCAGACGGTGACGGCCTCGCCGGGCTTGCCGTCGTCGACGTAGGCCTCGCCGAGCTTCTCGAGCGCGGCGCGGTGGTTCGGATCCTGGTCGAGGATCGCGCGCAGGCTCTCGATCGCCTGGGCGCGCTTGCCGTAGCGGAGGTAGACGCTCGCCTCGGCGAGCAGCTGATCGGGATCGGCTTCGGGCGGCGCCGCCGGAACCGGCGGGCCCTTCTTCGGCACCTCGAGCTGGATCTCGTCGTCGGCCTCGAGCTCGAGCTCCTCGTCGCCGAGGTCGAGCGCCGGTCCGCCCTTCGCGTCGGAGACGGTGACGAAGGGATCGTCGTCGAGCAGCTCCTCGTCGGCGAGCTCCGGCTCGTCGACCTCGGATACGTCGACGGCGAGACGCGAGCGCGCACCGACCTCGTCGGCGGGCAGGCGCTGCATGAGCTCGCGGGCCTTGTCCTCGTCGCCGCGATCGCGGTGGATCTTCGCCAGCGCGCGGGTCGCCTCGGCGAGCTTCGCGTCGTTGCCCATCTGCGCGAAGAGCTCGATCAGCAGCTCGTACTGCGGCGGCTCGCCCGATGCCTGGACGGCGCGGATCGCGAAGGGCTCTGCGCGGTCGAGCTGACCGGCGACCATCAGCGTGCGCACCATGCCGCAGAGCGCCCCGACGTGGTCCGGTTTCAGCTCGAGGATGCGCTCGCGCACGGTGATCAGCTGGTCGCGATCCTGCTGGCTCTCGAGCTCGCGGGCCGCCGCCTCGTACTCGGCGAGGGCCTCCGCGGTCATCTTCTCCTGGCGGAGCAGCTCGGCGACCTTGAGCCGGCTGGTGACGTTGGTCGGATCGAGGGCCGCCATCTGGCGCAGCAGCTCGAGGGCGTCGGTCTTGCGCCCCTCGCGGTGGTAGCCGTCCGCGGCGGTCTGCAGCGCACCGATCGCCTCGGCGTCGAGGCCCATGCGCTGATAGAGCTCGGAGAGCGAGACGTACGCCGCGTAGTGTTTCGGATCGAGATTCAGGATCTGCTTGTAGACGGCCACCGCCCGGGCGTCGAAGCCGTCCTGGCGGTACTGCTGGGCGACCTTGGCGTACTGGGCGATCGCGTCCTCGACCTGCCCCCACCGCCGATAACAATCACCGACCTCGAGGAGCAGCTTCGCGTCGCGCGGGTCGGCCTGGAGGAGGAGCTGGTACTCCTTCAGCGCCTTGGCCTTGGCGCCCTTCTGCGCGAGCTTGCGCGCGGAATCGAGGACTTTTCGTTTGTTGAGCGCCAATGATCCCTCGGCATGGCGATGCGAACGAGCCGGCCTCGACGCCGGCTCTTCCTCGGCGGTGCCTCGAAAGGTTCTATCGGCGAGCCCGAACGCCCCTTGAGGTGAGAGCGTGGGGCCGAGGGGACGCCCTCGGAGCGTCCCGTGGGGAGAGCTTCCTTATCAGGAGGGGCCGGGCTCGGGCGAAGGGATCGGGCGGGTCAGGCGCGACCGGCCCGGGCTACGAGCGCCTCGAGGCCGAAGCGATAGCCGTCGGCGCCGAGACCGGAGATCACGCCGATCGCGATCGGCGAGACGTAGGAGTGCTGGCGGAAGGGCTCCCGGGCGTAGACGTTCGAGAGGTGGACCTCGACGACGGGCAGCCGCGTCGCCACCAGCGCATCGCGCAGGGCGACGCTGGTATGCGTGAAGCCCCCCGGATTGATCAGGATGCCGGCGGCCTGCCCCATCGCGGCCTGGATCCGGTCGATCAGCGCCCCTTCGTGGTTCGACTGGAAGCAATCGACTTCGGCCCCGAGCCGCTTCGCCGTCGCGCGCAGCTCGGCGTCGATGTCCGCCAGGGTCTGATGACCGTAGATCTCGGGCTCGCGCTTGCCGAGCAGGTTCAGGTTCGGGCCGTGCACCACCAGGATCCGCATGCGATCGCCTCCCTCCCCCGCGCGTCGGCCCACCGACGCGGATCCGATGCCGGATCAGAGCGCCGCGCGAATCGCCGGCAGATGGCGGCGGATCAAGTAGCGTGCCTTCCCGAGGTTGCCATCGGGGCGCAGCGCGAGCACGAGCACGAGCTCCTCGTCCACCGCATGGAAGACGAGCTGCACCCGCGCCAGCGAGATCACGCTCTCGACGAACGACCCGGCACCGAGGGTGTCCGAGGCCTTGGCGATGTCGCCGAGGATGCGGCCGAACTCGATGCCCGCGGCGGTCGCGTCGCCTCCGAGCGGATCGTCGCGATCGCGTCCGGTGCGGGCCGTGACCTGGGCGATCGAGATCCCGTCGAGGCCCATCAGGGCGGCCGCGAGACCGCCCCCGCACTCGTCCACGACCGTCTGCAGCATGCTCTCGAAGGTCATCGCGTCCTCTCCAGTCGGCTTCGTTCGAGATTCTGCAGCCAACGCTCGAGCGTCGCCAACACCAGCGCCCGCGAAGGCCGCCCGGAGACGCCGTCCTGCGCCGGATCGCGGGGCGCCGAGCCCGACCTCGATGCCGGAGCAGCCGGCACCGTGGCGGCATCCATCGGCCGCGGTCGGGCCTTCGCCAGCGCAGCCCGCGCCGACTCCTCGAGCGGGTCGAGCTCGTCCTCGATCAGCTCGACGCCGTCGAACGGGGCATCGAAGAGCACGCCCTCGGCGACCCGATTCACGTCGTGCATCTCGTCGACCTGGGCCTCGGCCTCGGCGAACGCGCGCTCGAGCTCCCCGGCCTCGATCGGTCGGTCGAGCTCGATCTGGAAGGCGCGGAATGCGTCGTGCGGCGGCTCGCCGCCCAACGCGGCCCTCGCCCCGGGCAGCGGGCCCGGGACCTCGACCCGGAGCGACAGCTCGAGCGGATCGACCTCCTCGACGGATTCGCCCGCGTCGATCCCCGCCCCGGCCGACGGGGCCTCGAGCGCGCTCAGCGGCTCGAGTCCGGACTCGAGGGCCCACTGATCGAGGCCCTCTTCGAGCACCTGGCGAGCGTGCGTCCCCTCGCTCTCGGGCAGCAGGCACAGGGCGAGCACGGCGCGCGCCGGCCACTCCTCGGCCTCACCGAGCGCGGCGATCGCCAGCGCCTGGCGCCCCGCGCGCCGATCCCGCTCGGCGGTCGCGATCCGCTCGAGGCGCTCCCTTCGGATCCACGCCGAACGACCCAGCTCCATCATGCCCCGCCTCGTGCCCGACCCGGGCGCCGCTTCGCGGTCGCCCGGGATCCGATTGGAGTTCGACGCCGCTCGGCGCTCCGCTTCGCCTGCCAGCCCGGAGGCAGGATCTCCTCGGGTCGCAGCGAGACGGTGCCCGCTCGACCGATGCCTTTCAAGACGACGAAGTGGATGCCGCTTCCCTGCCGCTTCTTATCGACGCCGATGGCGGACAGATAAGCCTCGCGCGGCCGATCGGGGATCGCCGTAGGCAATCCAGCCCGCTCGACGAGCGACGCGATCCGGGCCGCGGTGCCGATCGGCGCCTCTCCGAGGGCTTCGGAGCGCTCCGCCGCGAAGACCATGCCGATCGCCACCGCCTCGCCGTGGAGGATGCCGCGGTAGCGCGCGTGCTTCTCGATCGCGTGGCCCAGGGTATGGCCGAAGTTGAGCAGCCGGCGCAGCCCGCCCTCGCGCTCGTCCCGGGAGACGACCTCCGCCTTGATCGCGCAGGCCCGCTCGAGGCCGTGCAGCAGGGCGTCGGGCTCGAGGCCGAGGAAGGCCTCGATGTGTTCCTCGAGCCAGGCGAAGAGCGCCTCGTCCCAGATCGCGGCGGCCTTGATGATCTCCGCGGCGCCGGCGGCGCGCTGGCGCATCGGCAGGCTCGCGAGGGTCGCGGTGTCGATGAAGACGCCGCGCGGCTGGTGGAACGCGCCGACCAGATTCTTGCCCCGGGCGAGATTGATCCCCGTCTTGCCCCCGATCGAGGCATCGACCATCGAGAGCACCGTCGTCGGGACCTGCACGAACGGGATCCCGCGCAGGAACGAGGCCGCCGCGAAGCCTGCGAGATCCCCGACGACGCCGCCTCCGAGCGCGACGACCGCGGAGTGGCGATCGAGGCCCTGGTCGAGGAAGCCCTCCCAGAGGCGCCCGAGCTCGCGCAGGTTCTTCGTCGAGTCGCCGTCCGGGACGAGGATCCGGCCGACGCGCACGCCCTCCGCGGCGAGGCCCCGGGCCAGGATCGGCGCATAGCGCCGTGCGACCGGTGCCACGCTCACGATCGCGATCTTCTCGGCGCCGAGCAGGCCGGCCATGCGGCGGCCGGCGGTCTCGAGCCAGTCGTGACCCAGCTCGATCGCATAGCTGCGCTCGTCGAGGGCGACCGCCACGCTCGCGCGGCTGCTTCCCCGCCCCGACGCCGCCGCCCCCGCCCGCTTCTTCGCCCCGCTTCGCCCGCCCCCGGCCTTCATCGCTTTGCTCGCTCTCCCCGAGGCCCGCCCCCCGGCCCGGGCCTTCGCCCCACCGTCCGCGTGCCCGCGTCCCGTCAGCCACGTCCCGATCCGCGCCACGACCTCGTCGGGCGCCAGGTCGGCGTCGACGCGATGGTGGGCCCCGGCATAATGCGGTCGGCGCGCTTCGAGCAGCGCCCGCAGCCGCTCGGCGCGCTCCGCCGGCCCCAGCCCCGCCAGCAGCGGTCGCCCCGCGGCGTCCCCGATGCGCGCCAGCAGGCAGTCGATCGGCGCGTCCAGGTAGACGATCAGGCCCAGGCTCCGGAGGCGCTTCAGGGCCCCCGGCTGGGCGATCGCCCCGCCACCGAGGGCCACGACCGCCGCCTCGCCCGAGGCCCGCTCGATTGCCTCCCGCTCGAGCTCGCGAAAGCGCGCTTCCCCCTCCGCGGCGAAGATCTGCGCGATCGTGCGGCCAGTCGTCCGCTCGACGTCCTGATCCGTATCGACGTAGGGGCGGCCGAGGCGGGCGGCCAGGCGCGGGCCGATGGTCGACTTGCCCGCGCCCATCATGCCGACCAGGAAGATGGGCTTGGGCTTCTCCACGGGCGGACTATAAAAAAAACGGGGGGAGCAAGCTCCCCCCGTCCCATCACGACGCGGACCGGAACCTCTCTGGATCCCGGCGCTCCGATCGCGTGTCTAGTTCGCGGCCATCTCCGGGATCCGCACGATGCGCGGCGTCACGAAGACCAGCAGCTCCTTGCGCGAATCGATGATCCGCGTGTTCTTGAACAGGTTCCCGACCACCGGGATCCGGTGGAGATACGGGACCCGGCTCTGGCTCTGGGTCTTCGAGATCGTGTAGATCCCGCCCAGGACCAGGGTCTGTCCGTCCTTCACCAGGGTCTGGGTCTGCGCCACGTTCTTCGAGATCGCGGGCGAACCGGTCGGCGTCGGCACCGTGCTGTCCGGCGCGTTCTTGGTGACCTGGATCTGCATGATGATGCTCTGATCCGCCGTGATGTGCGGCGTCACGATCAGCGACAGCACCGCGTCGATGAACTCGAGCTTCGCATCGCCACCTTCGAAGGTCTGGAAGGGGATCGACACGCCCTGCTTGATCGTGGCCTGTTTGTTGTCCAGGGTCACGACGCGCGGGCTCGAGATCACCTTGCCGTCACCGGTCGACTCCGCCGCCTGGATCTGGGCATCGACCCGGAAGTCCTGGTCGAGGATCAGGGCACCGAAGGACGCGATGCCCGTCGGGACCGCCTTGATCGGATTCGCGAAGGACAGGCTGTTGTCGTCGATGAAGGTGATGTCCTCGTTGCCGAGATCCGTGCGCAGCGTGCTCGGGTTGAAGGGATCGACGAACTGGTTCGTCTGGATGCCCCACACCGAGCCGAGCTCGCGCGAGAAGTCGAGGTTGGCCTCGACGATCTTGGCCTCGATCATGACCTGCGGCGTCTGCGTGTCGATCGCGGAGATCAGCGCCGTCGCCTCGTCGATGACGGAGCTGATGTCCTTGATGATCAGCGTGTTGGTCCGCGCATCCAGGTTCACCGTGCCGCGGGCCGAGAGCAGCCGTCGCACGAGCACCTCGATGTCCTTGACCTGGGCGTAGTTGACCGGCAGGAGCTTGACCTCGAGGTCCTCGAGCTTCTCCTTGTTCCGGCGCTCCTGGAGGCGAACCTCCTCCTCCGCCTTGAGCACGTCGGACGGGGCGATGCGCAGGACGTTGCCGACCCGCACGAAGCCGAGGCCCTTGGTCATCAGGATCACGTCGAGCGCCTGGTCCCAGGGCACGTCCACCAGTCGGATCGTGACGTTCCCGGAGACCTCGTCGCCGGCGATGATGTTGAGGTCCGAGACCTCGGCGATCAGCCGGAGCACGTCCGCGATGGCGACGTCCTTGAAGTCCAGCGAGACGCGTCGACCGCGGTACTCCTTGCCGTCGATCAGGCCGCCCTCTTCGAGCACCTCGATCGCCGCCGGCACCTCGACCGCCGCGGGCGCGGACCTGTCCTGCGCGACCTCCGCCACCGGCTCCGGCTCCGAGAAGAGCGCCTCGGCCTCGTCGAGCGCCGCCGGCGTGACGACCGGCTGCGGCGTCGCCGCGAGCTCGGCCTTCGTCGGGAGCGCATCGCCCTCGGCGGCCGGTGCGACCGGCTCGTCGCCGGCGACCGCGGACGCGTCCACGGCGTTCGAGGCCAGGTCGGCCGCGCCCGCCTTTGCGCCGGAGCCCTCACCGGCCTCGGGGAACGCCGGGGGAGCCGCCGCAGCGACGCCCAGATCCTCGAAGTCGACGAACAGGGTCGAGCCGTGGGTGCTGACGACCGGCTTCTGGCTCGGGGCTCGCGTGAAGACCACGCGGACCTCGGGCGTCTTCACGTCCGGCTGCTGGAAGGCCTGGATCATCGAGACCGGGCCGCCGTGCTCCGGGAAGAGCCGGTCGGAGGCCGCCTCGGCGATCGTCGCGTTCGGGATGCGCACGACCAGGGTCGTGGCATCCGGCTCGTAGGTGGAGAAGCTGATCGGCCGATCGGACAGGACCGCCGTGCGATCCAGCTTGCCGACGCGCTCGAAGCTGAGCCCGTAGACCTCGATCGAGCCCGCCGCCTTCGCGACCTCGGCCGCCGGCGTCGCCGCCACCGGCTCGGTTGCCTCGACCTGCTCGGCCACCTCGGCCGCCGCCGCCGGCGCGAGCGCCATCGCGTCCGCCTCGGAAGCCGCCGCCGCGGCACTCTCCGCATCCGCCCCCATCGCGCTCGCCGCATCCGCCGCCGGCGCCGCATCGGTCGCTGCGACCTCCGCCTGCGCCGCGCTCGCGGTCGCGACCGTGCTCGCGAGGAAGCTCGACTCCATCTCCTGCAGCGCGCTCGTCATCGCCTGGGCGAGCGCCTCGCCCTCACCGAGCGCGATCCAGAGACCGGTCGCCCCCGGCATGACCTGCCGGCTGGCGAAGTCGCCCGCCTGGCTGCCGCCGTCGACGACGACGCGCAGCTTGCCTTCGTGCGCACCGAGCCGCACGCCGGTGGCGATCGCGGAGTCGACCTTGACGTTGCGGACGGAGGCCGCCGCCTGGATCCCGGGGACGTCCACCACGAGACGCGTCGGGTTCTCGAGCATGAAGACCTCGACGTTCTCGAGCGCGCCGTCGGCCGTCAGCCCGACGAGCACGCCACCGTCGACCGCTCGCGCCGAGAGTCCGGTGAGCGACTTCGCAGGCGCCGCCGTGGGCACGACGGTGACCGCGGCCGCCGCCGGCTGGTCCATGGACTCCGCCGCCGTCGCATCCGCCGCCGCCTCGGCCGCCGAAGCCGGCTCTGCGAGCGCCGCCACCGCGTCGGCCGCGGCATCGGTCTGCTCCGCGACCGCATCGGCCGTGCTCCCCATCGCCTCTTCGATCCTCGCCTGGTCGGAGACGCCCGGCAGGATCGAGACCTCGAGGCCGCCCTGCCCGTCGTTCACCACCGCTCGGCCGGAGGCCGAAAGCTGGATCTCGACGCGGGTCGTCGTCTGGCCGTCCGGACCTTCGAAGGTCGAGAGCGTGACCATGTCGACGACGCCGTCGTAGGCCGCGACCTGGCGGGGCTCGCCGTCGCCCGACGCCTCGTCCTGGCCCACCCCGACGAGATCGACGACGACGAGCTGCTCGTCGCCGTGCTCCGTCACGGAGTAGACCGGATCCTCGAGCCCGTCGAGGAACACGATGCTGCCCTCGCCGTCCCGAGTCACCGAGACTTCACCCAGCGTCTGGACCGCCCCATCCGCCTCGGCACCGCCGGGTGCCTTCGGCGAGGCGCAACCCATCGCCACGATCGCGACGCCGACGGTCGCCACCGCGCTCTGGATCCAGAACCTCAGCCATCCGTTTCTCGGACCGACCATCGAGCTCACCCTCCCTGGCTCAAACGAATCCGCAACTCCACGTCCTTCGTCGTCCGCTCACCCGCGAAATTCACGTAGGTTTCCTTGACGAGGACGAGGTTGTCGTCGATGTGGATCACCTGACCCTCGTTCTTCCCGATCTGCGACCCCTCGCGCACGATGTACGAACGCCCGCCCGGATCGAGGATCAGCGCGCGGGGGTTGTTGTGATCCCAGATCACCGCCGAGAGCTCGAGCTGACCGAGCTCGAAGTCGGAGAGCGGACCGGAGGTCTTCACCTCGTCCTTCTTCCCCTCGTCGTCGAACTGGAACGAGCGGAACGGATCCCGCTTGTCGGTCGGGTCGTAGAAGTAGTCGCGCCCACCGGCCGCGTAGGACGTCCCGCCACCGGGCGGGCCCATCGGCTTCTTCGCCGGCGCCTGCGGGCCCTTCGCCGGGGTCGCGCCCTTCTCGTTCTGACGCGCGGCGAGCGCCTCGCGCTGCTTCGTGAAGTCGGACGTGGTCGGGCCCTGCGCGGGCTCTTCCGAGCACCCCGTCGCGAGCATCACGGCCAGCACCACTCCGCGCCCGAGTCGCCATCTCGTCTGCATACACGCACTCCGTTCGCCGGATCGCCCGCTCATCGATCAGGCCTCGTCACCGCTCAGGAATCGATAGGTCCGGGCCCGACCCGCCACGTGGAGGCGCGTCTCGGCCTGCGTCTCCTTCGAGACCTGGATCTCGAGGCTGCCGATGTTCACGATGCGCGGCAGCGAGGCCACCATCTCGAAGAAGCGGGCCAGGTCGTGATAGGTCCCCTCGATCTCGAGGTTGAACGGGACCTCGGCGTAGAAGTCGCGCGGGACCTCGGTGTCGCGATCGATCGATTTGATCGTGACGCCGACCTTCTTGCCGGCGGTGCTGATGTCCTGGAGCAGGTCCTCGAACTGCTTGCGGTTCGGGAGCTGCTTGAGCGCGAGGTCGAGGTCGTGCTCCATGCCGGCGATCTCGGATTCCACCGCCGGGATGTTCGCGGCGACCGCCCGCGCGTTGTTCAGGTTGCGCTGGAGCTCCTGGGCCTTCGCCACCAGCTCGTCGCGCTCCATCTGGAGCGGCTGGTAGGAGAAGTGCCAGTACGCCACCGCGATCGCGACGAGGAAGCCCGAGACGACCGCGAGCCGGACCGGCTTCGGAACCTTCCCGAGGCGCTCCATCTGGGCGTCCATGTCGATGTTCATCTGGATGGCCATCTCAATTCCTCCGCTTCAGGACGGGTTCGCCGTGGACGGATTCCGGTCGGTCCCCGCCGTCTTCGGCGCGGGCTTCGCTTCGCCTTCGCCCTTCTTCGGAGCCGGGGGCGCCGTCATCTCCGCCCGGAGCTCGAAGTTCACCAGCCGGACCCCCTTCACGATCTCGCCGCCCTCGGTCTTCTCGAGGTCGACGTTCTTGAAGTAGGCCGATCCGTTCAGGGCGCGCAGGAAGTCGGCGACCACGCCCGTGTCGAGGCTCTTGCCCTTGAGGCGGATCTCGCTGCCCTTCGTGCTGACCTGGGTCAGCCAGAGGCGACCGGGGACGCGGGTCGAGATCTCGTCGAGTACGCGCACCGGGCCGTTGCGGGCCCGCTCGAGGCTCGCGATCACGTCGAGCTTGTCCTGAAGGTTCTGCTTGCGCGTCTTGAACTTCGCGATCAGCTCCTGCTGGGGCTTGTAGCGCTCGATGTCGGCCTCGAGCTGGGCGACGGTGATTTTCGCCTGCTCGAGGTCGCTCTTCGCGTTCGAGCCGAGGAAGTAGATCCCGCCGGCCAGCACGATCAGGCCGAGCACGAGCAGCGCGATCGTCTCGCGAATGTCGGCGGCCCGGCGGGCCTCGCGATGGGGAAGGAGATTGATTTCGACCATCATCGCTGGACCCTCCGCGTGGCGAGCCCGATCCCGACTGCGAGACTCGGCGCCATCGCCGCGAGCTGATCCGGGTCGAAGCCCCGGCTCGAGGTCATCTGGGCGAGCGGATTCATGATCTCCGTCTCGATCCCGGTGCGGGTCTTGAACGCCGAGACGAAGCCCGCGATGCGAGCCCCGCCGCCCGAGAGCAGCACGCGCGAGATGCGCGCGTCCGCCGCGGTCGCGGTGAAGAAGTCGAGGGAGCGGGAGATCTCGCCGATCACCGTATCCGAGACGCTCCGCATGGCCTGCTCGACCTCCTGCGGGATCACGTCCTGGACCGCCGTCCCCTCGCGCGGGTTGCCGAGCTTGATCCGCTCGGCCTCCTCGAACGAGATCGACAGCGCCTTCTGGATCTCCTCGGTGTAGTGCGCGCCACCGGTCATGATGTCGCGGGTGAACGCCGGGATGCCGTTGCGGATCACGTTGATGTTGACGACCTGGGCTCCGATGTTGACGAGCGCGGTGACCCGGGTCGGATCCTGCTCGTAGTTGAGCTCGAATGCGTTCTGGACGGCGAAGGCGGCGACGTCGATCGCGACCGGATTGAGCCCCGCCTCCTGGATGACCTGGACGTAGTCGTCGATCAGGTCCTTCTTCGCCGCCACCAGGAGGACGTCCATCTGGCCCTCCTCCGGGTTCGCCGCGAGGATCTGGAAGTCGAGGTTGACCTCGTTGACGTCGAAGGGGATGTACTGCTCGGCCTCCCACTGGATCTGGCCCTCGAGCTCCTCGCGGGTCATCTGCGGGAGGTGGACCCGCTTGACGATCACCGAGTGACCCGAGACCGCGGCGGCGACGTCCTTGCCCCGGATCTTGCCCTGGGCGATCGCCTCGCGGATCGACTCCACGATCGCGGCGGAGTTGAGGAAGGCCCCCTGCACGATGGCTTCCGACTGGAGCGGCGCCTGGCCGACGGATCGAAGGCTGAAGCCCTTGTCCCGGCTCTTGCGCGCGATCTCGACGGCCTTGACCGTGTGCGAGCCGATGTCCAGCCCGATCACGGTCGCCCTTCCGAAGCCCGGTAGAGAAATGTTCATCGCGAGGATCCCCTCCGCATTCCTATTGCCGGTAACCCGAGTGACTCGCGCCACCCGTCGTCTCCGAGGACCCACCGTCCTCGGACATGCCAAACACGCGATCCTTGTCGGAGACCTTGAGATCCAGGGCGATCAGGATCTTGCGCTTGGTGTCGAGGCGGCACGGTCGGCCGGCTTCCACGCGATCGATCGTGAGCGTCGAGAGCCCCGCCTTCCGGGCGAGCTCGGCTTTGCTCATCATGAGGTTCTCCCGGAACCTCTGGACTTGATTCGTGGCCACCGATCATCCTCCGCGACCCGAGCCCACGCTGGTCGGGTCCGACCGACCGCGTATCGGACCACTGTTTCAGGGACTTGAGGTGGCTCGACGCGGCTTCTTGGTGCCGCGGATCACTTCGACGCGACGGCAGACCCTGCGCGGGAGCCGGTCCGGGCCGCGGCAGTTTCCCAGCACGCAAACGGGTTCAGGGCGGAAGCCCGATCGCCGATGAGAAACGCGGGGCGGCGCCGAACCGGCAAGCGGGCGGTGGATGCACCGAGCCGCGAAGCGGAATGCGCGATCGGGAGAGGGCAGCGGATGTTCCAGAACGTTCTGATCGTGGACGACGACGAGGCGCTGCGGGACAGCCTGTCCCTCCTCCTGACCGCCGAGGGCTACTCGGTCCGCACCGCCCCCGACGGTCGGACGGCCCTCGAGCTGCTCGAGGGGACGCCGGTCGACGCGATCCTCTGCGACCTGCGCATGCCGGGCCTCGACGGCTTCGACCTGATCCCCCAGATCACGCGCCAGTGGCCGGGGGTCCCGGTGATCCTGATGTCCGCCCACGGCACCGAGGACCTCGCGATCGAGGCCATCCAGCGTGGCGCCTACGACTACCTCTCGAAGCCCTTCCAGCCGTCCGAGCTTCGCCTGACCCTGCGCAAGGCCGCCGAGCGCGAGGCACTCCGGCGCCAGAACCTGATGCTCCAGCGCGACATGTCCCGAAGCGTCGGCGACCGCGCGATCGTGGCGGCCTCCGACGAGATGATCGAGCTGCTCGAGCTGCTCGAGCGGACGGCGCCCTACAAGTCGACGGTGCTGGTCACCGGAGAGAGCGGAACCGGCAAGGAAGTCATCGCGCGCACGATCCATGCGCAGTCGCCGCGGCGCGACGCGCCCTTCGTGGCGGTCAACTGCGGTGCAATTCCGGAGAACCTGCTCGAGAGCGAGCTCTTCGGCCACGTGAAGGGCGCCTTCACCGGTGCGTCGCGCGCCCACCGCGGCCTCTTCGCCGAGGCGCACCAGGGCACGCTCTTCCTCGACGAGATCGCCGAGCTCCCGACCGCCCTCCAGGTCAAGCTGCTGCGCGCCATCCAGGAGGAGGAGATCCGCCCGGTCGGCGACACGAAGTCGCAGTCCATCGACGTGCGTGTGATCGCAGCCACCGCCCGCGATCTCGCCGTCGAGATGGAGGCCGGGCGGTTCCGCGAGGACCTCTTCTATCGCCTGAACGTGGTGCGCCTCGAGGTGCCGCCGCTGCGCGTCCGCCGGAAGGACATCCCCCTGCTCGTCGACCACTTTCTCGGCCGCTTCCGCGAGGTCCTCGCCAAGAACGTGCGACGCGTTTCGGACGAGGCGCTCGAGCACCTCGTCGCCTACGCCTGGCCGGGCAACGTCCGGGAGCTCGAGAACGTGATCGAGCGCGCGGTGATCCTGACGGACGGCGACTCGATCGAGCTCTCGGCCCTGCCCTCGTCGATCCGACGGCCCGCCCACGCCCGCGAGGGGCGCGGCGACCCGGCGACCGCCGAAGGCAGCGAGGACCTCTCGATGAAGCGTGCACGCCACGCCTTCGAGGCGGACCTGATCCGCCGGGCCCTCGCGCGCACGGGCGGCAACCGGACCCATGCCGCGCGCCTGCTCGAGATCAGCCACCGCGCCCTGCTCTACAAGATGAAGGATTACGACATCCGCGACTGAGGCGAGGCGCTCGCGCGGACGGCGTCCGACGACTCCCCCTCGTCGCCGACCGGAAGCACGAACCGGAAGCACGCGCCCCCGAGCGCGCCGGGCGCCGGCTCGAGCTCGACCGAGCCGCCCATCTCCTCCGCGAGCCGACGCGCGTTGGCGAGGCCGAGGCCCGTCCCCTCCCCCGGCGGCTTCGTCGTGAAGAACGGGTCGAAGATGCGGTCGACCTGATCGGCCGGAACCCCTCCCCCCGAGTCGCTCACCCGACACGCGATCGCGTCGATCCGCGGGAGCGCCGATCCCGGCGACGCGGCGTCCTCGGCCCGACGCCGCCGCAGGATCGGCCCGACCTCGAAGCGCACGATCCGCGTCCCGCGCTCCCGCACCGCCGCCACCGCGTTCAGGGCGAGATTCAGCAGGATCTGCAGCGCGAGGGAGAGGTCGCCCCTCGCCGGCACGACCTCGGACGCCACCTTCAGCTCGAACCGGATCCCGTCCGACGCGTGCTGGGTCGAGACGAGCTCGATCACGCGGGAGGCCACGTCCGCCAGGTCGAGCGGCCCGCGCTCGATGCGCGGCGGACGGGAGAAGTCGAGCAGCTGGCGCAGGATCACCCGCACCCGCTCGCCCTGCTCCACCGCCTTCGCGAGCGAGCGGCGTCCGACGTCGCCGAGGCCCGGGTCCCGACCCGCGAGCTCGAGGTAGGTCAGGAGCGCCCCCATCGGATTGCCGACCTCGTGGGCGACGCCGGCCGCGAGGCTGCCGACCATCGCGAGGCGCTCGGCTCGGTCGAGTCCCTCCCGCGCCTGGAGCAGCGTCGCGTTCGCCGTCCGGAGCTCGCGCACCGCCTTCTCGAGCGCCCCCGTCCGGGCGGCCAGGGCGACCTGCATCTCGTTGAAGGCCGAGGCCAGCTCCTCGATCTCGGCGACCCCCTCGACCCGGACGCTCGCCGCCGCATCCGAGCCCGAGAGCTCGCGCACGGCGACCACGAGCCGCCGCAGCGGCCCCACCACCCGGCGCCGCAGCATCGACCAACCGAAGAGCACGAAGACGCAGACGTCGACCGCGACCACGGCGCCGAGCAGCGCGACGGAGATCGGGGCGTCGAGACGACCGGCGACGGCGCCGCTGCGGGCGGGCTCGGGGGCGGCGAAGCGGATCGCCTGCCAGGGCGTCCCGGACTCGACCAACGGCTCGCCGGCCTGGATCGAAGCGAGGGCGAGCGCCCGGGTCTCCTCGTCGATCGCGCCGCTCGACGCGTTGATCCCGCGCACCGCCCCCCGCGCATCGATCGACCACCAGAGGCCGTCGTCGGCCTGCTCGAAGTCGACGATGCCGTGGTGGGCCGACGCGACGAAGCCGCGCCCGAGCAGGCCGTGCAGCGCTTCGATGCGATCGGCTTCGATCTCCAGCAGGACGGCGGCGAGCAGGGCCGTTCCCGTCGCCATGACCAGGGCCAGCGAGATCAGGATCTCGGCCGCGACGCCCTGATGGAGCCGCACGCCTACTCTCCCGGGGCCGGGTCTTCGATTCCGAGCTTCTCGAGGCGGTAGCGGAACGACCGGAACGAGATGCCGAGCAGCCGGGCCGCGCGCTTCTTGACGCCCCCGCTCGCGCGCAGCGCCTCGTGCAGGAGATTGCGCTCGTACTCCGCCACCAGCTTCTCGAGGTCGACGCCCTCGGCGGGCAGCCTCGCCGCGTCCCGTACGGGGCGGGTCTCGCGCACCGTCGCCGGGAGCAGGTCGCACCCGATCGTCGGCCCGCGCGAGAGGGCCACCGCCCGCTCGATCAGGTTCTCGAGCTCACGGACGTTGCCGGGGAAGGGATAGCGGGACAGGACCTCGTAGGCCTCCGGATCCATGCCCTCGACGCGCTTGCCGAGGTCGTCGGCATGCCGGCGGATGAAATGCTGGACGAGCAGCGGGATGTCCTCGACCCGCTCGCGCAACGGCGGCAGCGTCAGCTGGATGACGTTCAGCCGGTAGTAGAGATCCTCGCGGAAGCGGCCCGCGGCCACCTCCTCCTCGAGGCGCCGGTTCGTCGCGGACACGATGCGGACGTCCACCTTGCGATCGACCGTGTCGCCGACCCGGCGGATGGTCTTCTCCTGCAGCGCGCGCAGCAGCTTCACCTGGAGCGCGGGCGGGAGCTCGGCGATCTCGTCGAGGAAGAGCGTGCCGCCGGAGGCCGCCTCGAAGAGGCCCTCCTTGTTCTGCACCGCCCCCGTGAACGAGCCGCGGGCGTGACCGAAGAGCTCGCTCTCGAGCAGGTTCTCCGGGATCGCACCGCAGTTGAGCGCGATGAAGGGCTCGTCGTGGCGATCCCCCTGCTCGTGGATCGCGCGGGCCACGAGCTCCTTGCCGGTGCCGCTCTCGCCGTAGATCAGGACGTTGGTCTTGGTCTCGGCGACCTGCGCGATCAGCTCGAAGACCTCCTGCATCGCGCGGCTGTGCCCGATGATGCTGCGGTCCCGGATCTGGCTGCGGAGCTCCTTGCGCAGGCGGCGGTTCTCGACCGCCAGCACCTTCTTCTCGAGCGCCTTCTCGATCACGATTCGCAGCTCGTCGACCTTGAAGGGCTTCGTCAGGTAGTCGTAGGCGCCTTCCTTCATGGCGGCGATCGCGCTGTCGGTGGTGCCGAAGGCGGTGACGACGATCGGGATCGACTCGGGCGAGGCCTCCCGGGCCGCCAGGATCAAGTCGAGGCCCGTCTTCCCCGGCATCTGCATGTCGGTCAGGAAGACGTCGATCTCCTCGGATTCGAGCCGGGCGATCGCGGTCTCGACGTCGTTCGCGGTCACGACGTCGTAGCCCTCGCGTCGCAGGAAGATCTCGAGGAACTCCCGCATGCTCTGCTCGTCGTCGACGACCAGCACGCGCGCCTTGTGGGACGGGCTCACGGCGCCTCCTCCGCGAGCGGGAGCAGGAGCCGGAAGCAGGTCCCCCGACCCACCTCGCTCTCGATCTCGATCGAGCCGCCGTGTTGCTCCACGATCCGCTGCACCGTCGCGAGGCCCAATCCCGTTCCGTCCTGCTTGGTCGTGAAGAAGGGCTCGAAGATCCGGTCCTGGAGCTCGGCCGTCATGCCGGGCCCGGTGTCCTCGAGTTCGAGGACCCCCCTCGCCTTCGCGCGCCCGTCCGACCATCCGGGCTTCCCCGCTGCATTACGGCCCGGCAGCCTTTCGTCTTGAGACGGCAATCCGGGAGCGGATCGCCTCACGCGGATCCGAAGCTCCTTCTTCCCCTGCATCGCCTCGAGCGCGTTGTTCCAGAGGTTCCAGACGACGGCCTTCAGCTGGGCCGGATCGGCGACGACGAGGACCGACTCGTCGCAGGCGAACGCCACCCGGACGTCCTGGCTCGAGCGCCCCTCGCCGATCCGCGCCACCTCCCGGACCAGCTCCGCCAGGGCGACGGGCTCGAGCGCCAACGGGGCCGGCCGCGAGTAGCGCAGGAAGTCGGTGATCAGGGCGTTCAGGCGGTCGACCTCGCGCACCACGATGCCCATCAGCTTGTCGTGGGCCGGATCCGCTCCCCCCGGCGTCGTCCCCCCGGCCTGGAGCAGCTGGACCGATCCCGAGATCGATGCCAGCGGATTGCGGATCTCGTGGGCCATGCGCGCCGCCATCTCGCCGACGGCCGCCAGCCGCTCCGATCGACGCAGCTCCTGCTCCATCGACACGACCGCGGTCACGTCCTGGAAGATCACGACGTGACCCAGGTGTTCCCCCCGCGGCCCGAGGAGCCGGGACGCCGCGAGCCCCACGAACAGGTCCTCGCCCCGCTCGTTGCGATAGGCGATGCGGTCCCGTCCCGGACGGCTCTCCCGCGGCGCGTCGGCCTCCCGCGCCTCGATGACCCCGAGCGCCCCCGGCATCAACGTCTCGAGCAGCTGCCCCTCGGCCTCGCTCGCGAAGAGGCCGGTGATCCGCTCGGCCTCCGGATTGAAGGACGTGACGCGGCCGGCGCGGTCGATCGTCGCGAGGCCGCTCCCGATGCTCTCGACGGTGAAGCGATGCAGGTCGCGGAGATGCTCGAGGTCGCTGGTCTTGCTGCGGAGGGCGGCCCCGGTGCGACGCAGCTCGGCGACGAGCGTGTTGGCGAGCATGCCGAGCATCAGCAGCCCGCCCGCGTAGAAGGCCCAGTAGGCGACGAGCACCGCCGTCGGATGGGACCGGGCGTCGTCGCGGAGCGCGGGCAGCCAGCCGAGCTCGACGCCGAAGAGCACGAAGCCGTACCCCATCGCCGCGAGCCCGACGCTGAAGGTGACGCCCCCGCGATCGAGCACGAGCGCGCCGTAGAGGACGACCAGCGCGTAGAGGAACGTGAAGACGGACTCGCGACCGCCGGAGAAGTAGACCAGCGAGGTCACGATCGCGACGTCGATCGCGACCTGGAGCGTCGCGAATCGATCCGGATTGCGGGTCCGGTCGAGGCGCAGCGCCGAGGCGATCGTCGCGACGAAGGCCGCGACGATCGTCCAATAGACGCCCCAGATCCCCGGTCCCTGCGTCCCCTCGATCCGATCGAGGGTCACCGCGAGCCCGAGGCTCATGCCCGCCAGCAGCAGCCGGGCCCCGAGCAACCATCCGAGCCCCGACCCCGCGCGCGGCTCGGGCAGGACGGCGTCTGAGGCCACGGGCGTCGTCTCCGGGCCGACTAGCCGATGGTGTCCGCGATCGTGAAGATCGGCAGATACATGGCGATCAGGATGGTGCCGATCGAGCCGCCCATGAAGACCATCATCAGGGGCTCGAGCATCGCCGTCAGGGCCGCGACCGCAGAGTCGACCTCGTCGTCGTAGAAGTCGGCGATCTTGTTCAGCATCGCCTCCATGGAGCCCGTCTCCTCACCGACCGAGACCATCTGCACCATCATGCCCGGGAAGATCTTCGAGCCCTGCAGCGGCTCGGCGATCGTCTTGCCCTCGGAGATCGACTTCCGCGTCGCCTGGATCTCCGCCTCGATGACCATGTTGCCCGCGGTCCGGGCCACGATGTCGAGGCCGTCGAGGATCGGCACGCCGGAGGAGATCATGGTCCCGAGCGTCCGCGTGAAGCGGGCGACCGCGACCTTCTTGATGATGTTGCCGAAGATCGGGAGCTGGAGCGCCAGCGCGTCGGTCTTGAAGCGGAAGCTCGGGCTCTTCGCGCGGGACTGACCGAAGGCGACGACCCCGCCGACGATCGCGACCAGCAGATACAGGATGTAGGACTGCAGCCACTTCGAGAGGTCGATCACGGCCTGCGTCGGCCCCGGCAGCGTCCCGCCGAAGTCGACGAACATCTGCTCGAAGACCGGAATGACCTTCACCAGCAGGAGCACGATGCAGGCGATCGCGATGACGGAGACCGTCGCCGGATAGACCATCGCGCCCTTCAGCTGCTTGCGGAGCTTCTCCTGCTTCTCGAGCTGGATCGCGAGGCGGTTCAGGATGGTGTCGAGGATGCCGCCGACCTCGCCGGCCGCGATCAGGTTCGTGAAGAGGTCGTCGAAGACCTTCGGATGCTTGCGCAGCGCGTCGGCGAAGGTCGAGCCCTGCTCGACGTTCTGCTTGACGCTGCGCAGCACGGTCTTGAACGTCACGTTCGGCTGCTGCTCGGCCAGGATGTTGAGACACTGCACGAGCGGCAGGCCGGCGTCGACCATGACGGCGAACTGCCGCGTGAAGACGACGAGATCCTTGATCGTGACGCGGGGCGCCATGAACGGGAAGATCTCGGAGAGGTCCTTCGGCTTCTCCTTCACCTTCCCGGGCACGAGGCCCATGTTCTTCAGGTGGATCGCGACGGCATCCGGCCCCGAAGCCTCGAGCTCGCCGGCCTTCTTCTCGCCCGACCGGGTCTGTGCCGTCCAAACGTAGATCGCCATCCTGGCCACTCCCTGGGATCCCGGGCGTCACCGCCCCGCGATCCCGAATCTCGCTCCGCTCAAGCCTTCATCGGGCGCCGGCCGCCCGCCGCGCCGATCGCATCGGCCCCCTTCGCGATCAGCGCGTTCAGCTCGTCGATGTCTGGGCTGCGCGAGCGCGCCGTCTCGGCGTCGATCTGCCGCTTCGCGACCAGCATCGCGAGGCACTGATTCAGGGTCTGCATGCCCGACTTGCCCTGGCCCATCTGCATCGACGAGTAGATCTGGTGGATCTTGTCGTCGCGCATCAGCGCCCGGATCGCCGCGTTCGGCACCATGATCTCGAGCGCGAGCGCGCGGCCCGGCCCGTTGGACCGCGGGATCAGCGTCTGGCACATCACCGCCTCGAGCACGAACGAGAGCTGCTGGCGGATCTGCGACTGCTGGTAGGGCGGGAATACGTCGACGATGCGGTTGATCGTCTGCACCGCCGAGTTGGTGTGGAGCGTTGCGAAGGCCAGATGGCCGGTCTCGGCGACCGTCAGCGCCGCCTCGATCGTCTCGAGGTCGCGCATCTCGCCGATCAGCACGACGTCCGGGTCCTGCCGCAGGATGTACTTCAGGGCGTTCTTGAACGAGCCCGTGTCCGCCCCGATCTCGCGCTGGTTGACGATGCAGCCCTTGTGGGGGTGGAGGTACTCGATCGGGTCCTCGATCGTGACGATGTGCTCGTTCCGCTCCTGGTTGATGCGGTCGATCATCGAGGCGAGCGTCGTCGACTTTCCGGAGCCCGTCGGGCCGGTGACCAGGATCAGGCCGCGCGGCTTCTGGACCAGGGTCTCGACGACCGGCGGCAGGCCGAGCTCGTCGAAGGTGAGGATCTTGTACGGGATCGCGCGGAAAGCCCCGGCGACGTTGCCGCGCTGGACGAAGACGTTGCCGCGGAAGCGGGAGAGCTTCTGGACGCTGAAGGACAGGTCGAGCTCGTTCGTCTCCTCGAACTTGTGCTTCTGGGCGTCCGTGAGGACGGAGTAGCAGAGCTGCTTCGTCTCCTGGGGCGAGAGCGGCGGCATCTTGAGGGGCACGAGCTTCCCGTCGATGCGCAGCTGCGGCGGGGAGCCGGTCGTGATGTGAAGGTCGGAGGCGCCCTTCTCGATCATCGCCTTCAGCAATTGATGCATGTTGGCCAAGTTTCGATCCTTCCCTGCTCGACGACCTAGACGGAATCCGACGTGGAGACGCGGAAGACCTCGGAGAGGGTCGTGACCCCTTCGAGCATCTTGTTGAGGGCGCTGCGGCGGAGCGTGCACATGCCGCCGCGGATCGCCTCCCGCTTGATCTCGGTGCCCGAGGCGCCGTTCAGGACGAACTCCTTCAGCTGGTCCGTCATGACCATGACCTCGTAGATGGCGACGCGGCCCTTGAAGCCGGTATCCGAGCAGTTGCTGCAGCCGCGACCGCGCTTGGGCTTGTAGCTGCGCGCCTCTTCCTCGCTGAGCCCGGCGTCGATCACCTGCTGGCGATCGACTTCCGGATCGTCCGCGACGCACTGGCTGCAGATCCGGCGCGCGAGACGCTGGGCGACGATGCAGTTGACGGCCGACGCGACCAGGAACGGCTCGATGCCCATGTTCAGGAGCCGGTTGATCGTCGACGGGGCGTCGTTCGTGTGGAGGGTCGAGAGCACCATGTGGCCGGTGAGCGCGGCCTTGACCGCGATTTCCGCCGTCTCGAAGTCGCGGATCTCGCCGACCATGATGATGTCCGGGTCCTGGCGCAGGAAGGAACGGAGGCAGGCCGCGAAGTTGAGGCCGATGTCCTCGTGCATCTGGACCTGGTTGATGCCGGCGAGGTTGAACTCGACCGGGTCCTCCGCGGTCGAGAGGTTCTCGCTCGTCTTGTTGAGCTCGGAGAGCGCGGAGTAGAGCGTCGTCGTCTTGCCTGAACCCGTCGGGCCGGTCACGAGCACCATGCCGAAGGGCTGGTGGATCGAGTGCTGGAAGTCGTCGAGCTGCTTCTGCTCGAAGCCGAGCTTCGTCATGTCGAGCTGCAGGTTCCCCTTGTCGAGGAGGCGGAGGACGACCTTCTCACCGAAGAGCGTCGGCAGCACCGAGACGCGGAAGTCCATCTCGCGACCCTTGCCGAGCTTCAGCTTGATGCGGCCGTCCTGGGGCAGGCGGCGCTCGGCGATGTCGAGCTCGGACATGATCTTGAGGCGCGACGTGAGCGCGTTCTTCAGCTTGAGCGGCGGCTTCATCACCTCGTAGAGCAGGCCGTCGATCCGGTACCGGACGCGGAAGGACTTCTCGTACGGCTCGATGTGGATGTCCGAGGCGTTCTTCTTGATGGCGTCGGTGAGGATCAGGTTGACGAGCTTGACGACGGGGGCGTCTTCCGCCTCCTTCGCCATCTTGCGGGCGTCGTCCTCTTCCTCGCCGGCGACGAAGTCGATGCCGGCGTCGTCGAAGCCCGCCATGACGTCGTCGAGGATGTCCTCCTCGGGCTCCGCGTAGTAGGTTTCGATGGCCTGACGGATGGCCTGCTCGGAGGCGACGACCGGCTGGATGTTGTAGCCGGTGAGGAACTTGATGTCGTCGAGGGCGAAGATGTTCGAGGGATCGGCGGTCGCGAGGATCAGCGTCGAGCCGGCGCGATTGACCGGGACGACGTTGTGCTTGGTCGCGACGTCCTCGGGAATGAGCGCGATGACCTCGGGCTCGATCGTGAAGTCCGAGAGGTTGATCGACGGGACGCCGTACTGCTTGGCGACGAACTCGGAGAGCTCGTTCTCGTCCATGAAGCCGAGGGCGGTGATCTGGGCGCCCAGGCGCTTGCCCTGGGCAGCCGCCTCCTCCCTCGCCTTGTGGAGTTGCTCCGACGAGAGGAGATTCTCCTTGACCAGCAGCTCGCCAATCCGCTCGTTCAACGCCGACCCTCCCCCGCGTGCCCCGCATCGCCCGGCTCGGGCGGCGAAGGGTCGACGGGTCTTTCGCGTCGCCGCCTGCGCGGCAAAAGGAACGCAAACTCGCCGAGTTATCGGCGGCGGTCGGAGGGAGCTTTACAGCCGCGAGGGGCGATGGGGGCGACCTGCACGCGGGGCGGTCCGACCGGCGGTCGGGGTCGGCGAGGCGAGCCGCGCGCCGAGAACGCCCGCGCCTCGACGGACGGGTCTCCGTTCAGGATGGAAGGATCGCGCCCCGCGCTACGAAGTCGGCTTCACACCCCGAGCCGGGCGCGCGCCGCCTCGACGTCCCGGGCGATCTGGGCCCGCAGCTCGTCGACCGACGCGAAGCGGACCTCCCCGCGCAGGCGGCCCTCGAAGCTCAGGTCGACCTCGAGGTCGTAGAGGTCGCCCTCGAAGTCGATCACGTGGGCCTCGGCGACGAGGTCGCGTCCGTCCCGGAAGGTCGGGCGGTAGCCCACGTTGGTCACGACCGGCAGGCCGGGGGCAGAGCGGTCCCGATCGAGGCGCTTCAGGTGGCCGGTGTAGACGCCCGGGGCCGGCAGGATCTCGGTCTCTGGAGCCAGATTGGCCGTGGGAAAGCCCAGGGTCCGGCCGCGGCGATCACCGACGGTGATCCGGCCCCGGGAGCGGAATGGGCGGCCGAGGAGGATCGCGGCCTCCTCGACCTCGCCCGCGGCGAGCAGCTGCCGGATGCGCGTCGAGTTGACGTCCCGCCCCTGGACGAGGACCTCCGGGACGACGGTGACCGAGAAGCCGAGATGGGGGCCGCGCTCGGTCAGGAGCCGCATCGAGCCCTCCCGGTCGCGCCCGAAATGGAAGTCGTAGCCGACGTGGACCTCGACGGGGCGGATGCGGGCGTGGACGTACTGCTCGACGAACTCCTCGGGGCTGACCCGCGCGAAGGCCAGATCGAAGGGCTCCGCGATCACCGCATCGACGCCCAGGGCCTCGACGGTCTCCATCTTCTGCTCGAAGGTCTCGAGCAGCCGCAGCGCCTGCTCCGACTGGAGCACCCGTCGCGGATGGGGCTCGAAGGTGTAGAGAACGGCCTCGCCGTCCCGCGCCCGGGCCCGCTCGACGATCTGACGCAGGATCTCCTGGTGCCCGACGTGGACGCCGTCGAAGTTGCCGATCGTGAGCACCGCCCGCCGGAACGGGCGGTCGAGCTTCGAAACGCCTCGAAAGATCTCCAAGCGATGTCCTCGTCCGCTAGACTCGCGGCGTGCGGATTCTCTCGCACTACTTCATTGCCCGCTTCTACGGATTGTTCCTGACCGTCCTGGTCGCCGCGCTGGGCATCCTCGCGACGATCGAGCTCGTCCTGAACCTCGAGGAGCTCGCGAGCCTCCGGGCGGCCGGTGCACCGACCGGGCTCGCGGGGCATCTCGCCACGTCCCTGGCCTTTCTCTGGGCCCGCCTCGCCAGCCTCTACCTGAACGATCTCCTGCCGGTCGCCGCCTTCATCGCCAGCTTCCTGACCTGTGCCGTCGCGGGCCGCCGGCTCGAATGGGTCGCGCTCGAGGCGAGCGGCATCCGGCCCCTTCGCGCGATCCTGCCCATCGTCGGCGCCGCCTGCCTGCTCGGCGGCGTCGCGGGCGTCCTCGGCGAGACCGTCGTCCTGCGCGCCCGCCACGCCCGCCTCGTCGAGGACCGCTTCGATCCCGACGGGATCTCGCTCGAGCGCCGCGCGTTCTGGTACCACAGGGGTCCGATCATCACCAACGTGGGCTACGCCGATCCCGAGGACCGCACTCTCCACGACGTCGAGCTCTTCGAGCGCGGGATCGGGGACGACAGCGGCCGGATCCTCCGCATCGTCCGCGCTCCGGTGGTCCGGATCCTCCCCGACGGTCGCTGGCACTTCGACCGGGCCTCGGTCTGGCGCTTCGATCCCACGAGCCCCGTCGCCGAGCCCCGCTTCGAGAGCGTCCGCGACCTCGAGCTCGACCTCGAATCCGTGCCCCGCCATCCACTCGCGGACGCCGATCCGGCGATCGCCCCGCTCGGCACCCTCTCCCGCTTCGTGTCGGCGACGCCCCCAGCGGCCTCGCCCCACCGGCGCCGGCTCGCGCAGGCCTATCACGAGCGTCTGAGCCGCCCGGCCGCGGTCGTCGCGCTGTGCTGGCTGGCCATGCCCTTCGGGCTCCGGGTCGATCGGCGGGGCCGGATCGCACCGGCCGCGGGCGGAGCGCTCCTCGCCCTCGCCGCATACTTCGGTGCGGCGAGCGCCGGCGCGGCGCTGACCCGGCTCGCGGCGATCCCCGTCGGCCTGGCCTGCTGGGGGCTCCCCCTGCTCGCCCTGCTGCTCGGCGGCGTCGCCCTCGCGCGCCGCCGGATCTGATCGCTCCGGTCCGGACCTGCCGGGCGGCTCGGCCCGCCCGGCCCGACTAACGCGCCGGCGCGCTCGACTCGAAGTAGCGGAAGAACTCGTGCTCCGGGGAGATGAAGAGCGAGGTCTTGTCGCCGAAGGAGCGCCGGTAGGCCTCGAGGCTGCGCGTGAACGCGAAGAACTCGGGATCCTTGCCGTAGGCCGCCGCATAGATGCGGGCGGCCTCGGCATCCCCGGCACCGCGGGTCACCTGCGCCGCGGCGTTCGCCTCCGCCAGGATCTCGCGCGCCTCGCGCTCGGCCTTCGCCCGGATCTCCCGCCCCTCGCGCGCGCCGCGCGCCCGCTTCTCGCGGGCGATCGCCCGGCGCTGCTCGCGCATCTGATCGAAGGTCGCCTTCTGGCTCGCGATCGGGAGCTCGGTGCGGTTGATGCGGACGTCGATCACGCGCACGCCGTCCTCGGCGAGCTCCTCCGTCGCCCGACCTGCGAGGGCTTCGAGGGCACCGGCCCGCGACAGGATCGCCTGCATCGAGAGCGTCCCGACCGCATTGCCGACGAGCGCGCCCACCGTGCGCTGGATCCGCTCCTGGGCCGCAGGGATGCCGGAGGGGAAGCTGCTCCGGAACGCGAGGGGCGACTCGATCTTCCACAGGACGTAGTAGTCGATGATGACGCGGTCGTGGTTCTCGATCTCGACCTCCGTCGCCGCAGCCGAGAGATACTGGATCTTCTTGTCGAACACGAGCACCGTGTCGAGGAACGGAATCCTCGGCCCCCACATCCCGGCGAGCCCGGCCTCCTTCAGCTCGGCGACCGGATGCCCGAGGCGCAGGACCAGACGGTATTCGTCGGCCCGATTGATCACGAGCGGACCGCGATCGATCTGGGAGGCCCAGAGCATCGCGACGATCGCCGCCCCCACGACCAGCAGTGCGAAGAGGAGTCTCATCGTTTGCCCTCCCCCTTCGTCTCCGCGGGCGTCGCCGCGGCGCCCGCCTCGCCTCCGCCCCGCGTCGGCGGCCAGCTCGACCAGAGATGGACGGCGTCCTTGTCGACGATGGCCTTCTCCATGCCGGGCAGGACCGACTCCATCGTCTCGAGATAGAGCCGCTTGCGCGTCACCTCCGGCGCGGCCTTGTACTCGACGAGCAGCGCATCGAAGCGCGCCGCGTCGCCCTGGGCCTCGACGATCTTCGCCGCCCGATAGGCCTCGGCCTGCTCGTGGATCTCGGCCGCCTCGGAGCGCGCCCGCTCGAGGATCTCGGCGGCGTCGCCCTGGGCTTCGAGTCTCGAGCGCTTCTCGTCCTGCCCCGCGCTCACGACGTCGACGAAGGCGTCGCGGACCGGCTCGGGCGCGAGCGGCTTGTCGAGGTTGATGCGGCTCACCTCGAAGGCCGGGGCCTGGCCGACCGCGCTCGCGTACTCGGCGAGCATGCGGGTCAGCACGGTCGCGGCCTCGCTCGTGACCCCGCTGCGGTCCTGGGACAGGACGGACTCGATGTCGCTCTTCCCGATGACGTTGCGCATCGCCGCCTCGGTCGCGTCGTGGAGCACCGCCGCGGGATCCGCCATCGAGAACGCCCACGCGTAGCCGTCCGCGATCTTGTACTGCAGCTCGTAGGTCACGTGGAGCACGTTGTGGTCGGCGGTCTGGATCGCCTCGCGCCGGATCTCCGCGGCGACCTCGCCCTCCTCGACGTCGGTGGGCTCGCCGGGGGTCGAGCGCGTCGGGTTCTCGCCGAAGGACTCGGTGCGCAGCTCGCGGGTGTTCACGACGACGTGGGTCTCGAGCGGAGGCGGGAGGTGGACCCAGTAGCCGGGCACCGCATGCGTCCGATCGTAGGCCCCGAGGCGCAGGATCACCGCCGACTCCTCGGGCGCGAGCTCGAAGACGCCCTGCCACGCCCAGCCCGCCAGGATCGTGATCGACACGAAGAGCAGCAGCCCGTCGATCACCCGCCGGGCCGTTCCCTTCCCGGCCCGGCCGGACGCTCCGCCGCTCTCCGCCCCTGCGCCCATGGCCGCCATGTCAGGCGTCCTCGCGTCGGCCGCGGCCAGAGGCGCCCGGATCGACGCGGGCTCCGCTCGCGTCCGCCGCGTTGTGCCGCACGAGCTGCTCGTAGAAGGGCCGGACGAGATCGATCGGGATCGGGAAGATCGTCGTCGAGTTGCGGCCGCTGCCGGCGATCTCGGCGAGCGTCTGCAGATAGCGGAGCTGGAGGCCCGACGGCTCCGCGGACAGCACGCCTGCGGCGTCGGCGATGCGCTGGGCCGCCTGGAACTCGCCGTCGGCGAGCGTCACCTTGGCGCGCTTCTCGCGCTCGGCCTCGGCCTGCTTCGCCATCACGCGCTGCATCTCCTGCGGCAGGTCGATCTGCTTCAGCTCGACCGCCCGGACCTTCACGCCCCAGGGCTCCGTCTGCTGGTCGATGATCTCCTGGAGCTGCTGGTTGATGCGCTCGCGATCGGAGAGGAGGTTGTCGAGCTCGGCCTCGCCGCAAATGCTGCGGAGCGTCGTCTGGGCGAGCTGCGAGGTGCCGTAGAGATAGTTCTCGACCTGGATCACCGCCTTCTCGGGGTGGATCACCCGGAAGTAGAGGACGGCGTTCACCTTGACCGAGACGTTGTCCCGCGTGATCACCTCCTGGGCCGGCACGTCCATCACGATCTCGCGCAGGCCGATGCGCACCATGCGGTCGACGCCCGGGATGATCCAGTTGAAGCCGGCCGTGCGGGTCCCCGCATAGCGCCCGAGCCGGAACAGCACGCCCCGCTCGTACTCGGGCAGGACGCGCGCTCCGGCCACCAGCAGCGCCAGCAGCCCGATGACCAGGAAGATGAAGAAGCCCAAGAGCCCACTCCTCGCGCGGCCGGATCCGGAGTTCCGCCTCGCCCCTCAGCCCGACCGATCCACCCGTCTCACGCGGACCGTGAGCCCCTCGACCGCCTCGATGGCGACCGACTCGCCCACCGCGATCGCCTCCTCGGCCTCCGCGTTCCAGTACTCGCCGTGCACGAAGATCTTCCCGCGTCGTCCCCGACCCGGTCCGATCGCCGCCTCGACCCGCCCGACCATGCCGATCATTTCGTCGACCCCGGCGGTCTGGCGCGACAGGAAGCTGCGGCCGAGGACCACCGCGATCACGCCCCCCACCGTCGCCATCGCCGCCGCGATCGGCACCAGCGTCTCCCAGAACGAGACCGTCAGGTCCGACGCCTCGGGCCGATCGAAGACCATGGTCCCTCCGATCAGGAAGCACGCAAGCCCTGCGGCGAAGAGCAGCCCGAAGGAGACGACGAAGATCTCCGCCACGAGCAGGGCCACCCCCACCAGGACGAGCATCGCGCCCACCCACGAAAAGGGCAGGATCTGCATCGAGAATCCCAGCAGGACGAGCGCCACGACGCCGATCGCCCCCGGCACGATCAGTCCCGGATGCTGGAACTCCATGTAGAGGCCGAGCGCCCCGATCGCGAACAGGATGAAGGCGAGGTTCGGATCGGTCAGGAAGTCGAAGATGGCCTGGACCACCGTCGGCTCGACGGGCACGACGACGTGCCCCGACAAGGCGAGCCTCTGCTTCGCGTCGCCGACCAGGATCTCCCGCCCCTCGATCGCGTCGAGCAGCTCCGCCCGGCTCGACGCCACGAGATCGATCACGCCGAGCTCGAGCGCCTTCTCCGAGGTGACGGCCTGCGAGGTCCGCACCGCCTCCTGGGCCCACTCGACGTTGCGCCCGCGCTGCTTGGCGATCGATTCGACGTAGGCCGCGAGGTAGTTCTCCATCTTCTGGCCGACCACGTCCTGCGCCGCGCGGTCGCCCGCCCCCTCGCCTTCCTCCTGGGCCGGCGGCGGGCTCCCGCCGAACAGGCTGACGGGATGGGCGGCCCCGATGCTCGTGCCGGGCATCATCGCCGCGACGTTCGCGGCGAGGGTGATGAAGGTGCCCGCCGAGGTCGCCGTCGCCCCGCGCGGGCTCACGTAGACGATGGTCGGCACGCTCGAGTTGAGCATCGCCTGGATGATGTCCTGGGTCGAAGAGACGAGGCCTCCCGGCGTATCGAGCTCGATCAGGACCGCGGCCGCGCCGCTCTGCTCCGCGCGGTGGATCGCGCCGATCAGGTAGTCCGCGCTCGCCGGATTGATGGAGCCGTCGATCTCGACGAGCAGGATCTCGCCGGCCTGCGCCGGAGCGACCGCGCCGACTGCGCCCAGGGACACCAATCCGAGCACCCAGCACGCGAGGGTCGCCAGCCAGCCCGCGCGCCTCGCGATGCGACCGGTCGGGACCGGCTTCATCGGCGCGATCTCAGCTTCTCGACGCGGTCGAGCAGCTGGGCCGCCACGCCCGACTTGTCGAGCAGCGGGAGCTCCTCGACCTGCTGGTCCGGCCAGACGAAGATCACCGCGTTCTGGTCCACCTCGAAGCCCGCGTCCCGCCGCGAGATGTCGTTCGCGACGATCAGGTCGCAGCCCTTGCGCGCGAGCTTGCGCTGCGCGGCCGCCACGACGTCGTGGCTCTCGGCGGCGAAGCCGACGACGATCCGATCGCCCTTGCGCCGCGAGATCTCGGCCAGGATGTCGGGGTTCTGGACCAGCTCGAGGGTGAGCTTGCCGGACTCCGGCAGGTCTTCCTTCTTGAGCTTGCGATCCGCCGACACCGCCGGTCGGAAGTCCGCCACCGCGGCCGCCTTGATCACGATCCCCGCCGTCTCGAACTCCGCCAGCACCGCCTCGCGCATGGCGAGCGCGCTGCCCACGTCGATGCGACGCACGCCGAAGGGCGTCGGCTGCGACGAGAGCCCCGCGATCAGGACGACCTCGGCCCCCCGCCGCGCCGCCTCGGCCGCGATCGCGAAGCCCATCTTGCCCGAGGAGCGATTCGTGATCGTCCGGACGCTGTCGATGGCCTCGGCGGTGCCGCCGGCGGTGACGAGGACCCGCTCGCCGGCCAGGGATTTCGGGGTCAGGCAGGTCGCGACGGCCTCGGCGATCTGCGCGGGCTCGCTCATGCGCCCGACGCCCTCCCAGCCACAGGCGAGCTCGCCCGCCTCGGGGCCGACGAACGCGACGCCCCGCGAGCGCAGGATCGCGACGTTGGTCGAGGTCGCCGGATGCGCCCACATGTTCACGTTCATCGCAGGCGCGACGAGCACCGGCGCCCGGGTCGCGAGCAGCACGGTCGTGACCAGATCGTCCGCGAGACCGTGGGCCATCCGCGCCAGCAGGTGCGCCGTCGCCGGCGCGACCAGCACGAGCTCGGCCCAGTCCGCGAGGCCGATGTGGTCGATCTCGCCCTCTTCTCCGGCGTCGAAGAGGTTCCTTCGCACGCTGCGCCCGGACAGGGTCTGCAGGACCAGCGGCGAGACGAAGCGCTCGGCGTCGGGCGTGAGGACACAGCGCACGTCGTGGCCGGCCTTGCGCAGGGCGCGCAGCAGCTCGGGCGCCTTGTAGGCGGCGATCCCGCCCGAGATCGCGAGCAGGATGCGGCGCGGATCCATGATCGACGGTCCTCCGAAGGCACGACGGGGCACCCGAGGTCGCGGCCCGGCTCGCCCGTACGTTAACCGATCGCCGCCGGACGGAGCCAATTCGGGACTGCATCGAGAGCCGCGACCGCCCCTGCTCAGCGCCCCGCGCGCTCGATCAGACGCACCCCTTCACGCAGCCTGCGCTCGAGCTGCGGCCCGTCCCCGGCCTCCGCGTAGATGCGGAGCACGGACTCGGTGCCCGAGCGGCGGAACATGAGGAAGCCGCCGTCGCCGAGCTCGAGGCGCAGACCGTGATCCCCTTCGACGGCGCAGACCCGCTGCCGATCCACGCGCGCCGGGGGCGCGGCGAGCAGCCGCTCGAGCCCGCGACCGCGCACGGGCGAGGCGACGAGCGCGATGCGCCCGCAGGCCGAGGGACCGAACCGGGCCTCGAGACGGTCGACGTGGGATTCGAGAGGCAGCCCGCTCGTCGCGACGAGCTCGGCCAGCAGGGCAGCGGCGAGAAGGCCGTCCTTGTCGGGCCCCATCGGAGCCCAGGCGAAGCCCCCCGACTCCTCGCCGGCGACGTCGACCCGGCCGGCGAGGATCGCGCTCGAGAGGTACTTGAAGCCGATCGGATGGCGCTCGACGGCGAGGCCGTGGTGTCGGGCCACCTTCTCGACGAGGCTGCCCGTCGCGGCACCGATGGCGACGCCGCGGGCGAGGCGACCGCGGGCCGCGAGGTGGTCGACGAGCAGCGCGACGAGCTGGGTCTCCGTCAGGATCCGACCGCGGCCGTCGACCGCGCCGACCCGATCTCCGTCGCCGTCGTTCGCGACGCCGAGCACCAGCCCCGAACGGGCTCGCGTCGCAGCGACGAGGCCTGCGAGATTCTCCGCCACGGGATCGGGGACGCCGCCACCGAAGCCGGGGTCGGGAGCGGCGCGCAGGGCCTCGACCGACACGCCCGCGCGTCGCAGCCACGCGTCGAGCAGTCCGCCCGCGGCGCCGTGCATCGCGTCGTAGACGACGGTGAGACCGGTGCGCGGCCAGCAATCGACCTCGAGCGCGGCGGACAGCGCCTCGAGATAGGCGCTCGCGAGCTCGCGGGCAGGGGCCCGGTGGCGGTGCTGCGGCGCGGGCGCCGACGCGGCGGCGCGCCGCCGGGCGATCGCCTCGATCCGCCGCGCGGCCCGATCGTCGATGCCGGCGCCCGAGGCGGCGAAGACCTTGAGGCCGTGGTGGGCCGGGGGATTGTGGCTCGCGGTGAGGACGAGGCCCGCGGCATGGCGCCCGCGCGCGAGGGCATGGGTCACGACGGGCGTCGGCGTGCAGACGGGCGAGAGCTCGGGCACGAGCCCCGCCTCGGCGAGCACGTCGGCGGCGATCCCGGCCATCGCGCGGCTCGCGAACCGCCCGTCCCAGCCGACGAGCACGCGCTTCGTCCGCTGCGTCTCCCGCACCCACTGCGCGATCGAGCGCACGAGCACCCGCAACCGGGAGAAGGTCACCTCCTCCCCGAGCACGCCGCGCCAGCCGCTCGTCCCGAACCGGATCGGCTCCTCGCGCGGGCCGCGCACCGGGGCGCCGACCCGTCCGCCCGCGCCCTTCGCGCGCGGTCGCAAGCCTGCCGTCCGCCGACGCGGCCGCGCCGTCATCGCGCGTTGCGAAGCTTTCGCTCGAGGGCGTCGGCGACGACGCGCGGGACGAACTCGTCGATGCTGGCCCCGAAGCGCACGAGCTCCTTGAGACGCGACGAGCTCACGTAGAGATACTCCTGGCTCGTCATGAAGAACACGATCTCGACGTCCGGCGCCAGATGTTTGTTCATGAGCGCCATCTCGAACTCGTACTCGAAGTCCGCGATCGCGCGCAGCCCGCGGATGATCGCCGTGGCCCCGATCTGCTGGGCGTAGTGGACGACGAGCCCGTCGAAGACCTGGACCGAGACGTCGTCCATGTCCTTCGTGACCTCGCTCAGGATCTCGAGGCGCTCCTCGGTCGTGAAGGCCGCGGTCTTCGAGACGTTGCGGGCCAGCGCGAGCACGACCTCGTCGAAGATCGCGCGGCTCCGCTGGATCAGGTCGAGGTGGCCGTTCGTGATCGGGTCGAAGCTGGCCGGGAACAGGGCCAACCTTCGTCTTCCGGATCCGCCAGTCATGATCTCAAGCGCCTCCCCCGTGTGCGACCGGCTCGAGCCAGGTCAGGACGGTCTCCCCGTACCGCCGCTCATCGACGACCCGAGCCCCCGGCACGGCCGGCAGAGAATGGCGCCTCGCTCCCTCGACGACCACTGTCGCGCCCGACGCGAGCAGCCCGGAAGCGAAGAGCGCTTCGAGCACCTCGACCCGGTCGGTCGCCGCATAGGGCGGGTCGTAGAAGACGAGGTCGAAGCGGGGCCCGTCGACGGCTCGCGCCAGGCGGGCGATCGCCTGCCGCGCATCGGCCACGACCAGCTCGAGGCCCGGCTCGGATTCGAGGCCGAAGCCGGCGAGCCGCTTCGCCAGATCCCGGGCCACCCCCCGCGAACGCTCGACCCAGATCACGCTCGCCGCCCCTCGGGAACAGGCTTCGAGGCCGAGCGCCCCGGTTCCGGCACACAGATCGAGGACCCGCAGCCCGTCGACCGATCCCAGCACCGAGAAGAGCGACTCGCGGACCCGGTCGGCGGTCGGCCGAACGCCCTCGGCGACGGCGCCGAGATCGCGGCCCCGGAATCGTCCCGCGATGATGCGCATCGAGGCTGCTCCACTCGGAGGAATCGAGCGGGACGCTACTCGCCCGGCCCCGAACGCGCGACGTGCATCACGACTCGCGCGGCGGCGGGCCCGCGTCGCCGCGGCGCGTGAGAAGTCCGACCCGTCGGATCCGATCGCGGCGCACGCGGGCCGCGCGATGGACACGCTCGAGTGAGCGATGCGCTGGACGCTCCGATCCCGTTCGAAGCGAGTCTTGCTGCCCTCCCACGATCTGCCTAGAATGCGCGCGTCTCGAATCCGGGGGTGAAAGCGCGACACCTCAAAGTGTCGCTCCTCCACACTTCGCGGCGAAGCGATCTCGCCGTGTTCGAGCGCGTGGAGCCGTCGGATTTCCGGCGGATTCATTAAAGGAAACGACGACGTCGCGCGACCGTGCAGCGACGTCGTGGAGGGATCCGGTGGCGAACGGATCCCTGCGAAGCCAACACACGCCAAGTCAAGTGAGGTCTCGGATCGATGTCGAATTCTGCGGTTGAACGACTCAAGAAGAAGCTGCCGGAACGATTGGCCGAGGTTCGGGGCGAGCGCTCGCAGCGCCAGTTCGCGCGCGAGCTCGGCGTCTTCCAACAGAACGTCAACCGCTACGAGAACGGAACCACGCCGCACACCGACTTCCTGATCACGCTGTCGACGAAGGAGAACATCTCCCTCGACTGGCTGCTGCTCGGCAAGGGCCGCATGCGCCGCGGTCGCTAGGTCCGAGCGCCGCGGAGCCGTCGTCGAGATCGGCTCCGCGGCGCGCAGACCCGCCGGCTTCCTGCCGACGACCTGCACCGCAATCGGGTGCGCCCGGTCACGCTCTCTTCCCCAGCCTGGGCAACCCGCTTCCCGCCGAACGAGAGCCCCCGGGCCCGGCAGCCGGCAGCACGCCGGCCAGGCCCGCTCCGCGTCTCACGAAAGCCCGCCATCGGCCCGGTGCGGCATGCCTCTTGCTCCTTGATCCCGCGATCGGACGCCGACCGGACCGTCGGCGGCGCCCGTTCAACGGGGCGGAACGGAGCGGGGCATGCTGCGGCTTTTCGTGTGGACGACGATCGCGCTCACCTGCGCGGACCACTGGACGACCTGGGTCTGTCTGCACGCCCCCGTCGAGGGATGGCAGGTGGTCGAAGCCAATCCCGTCGCGGAGTGGCTCTTCCAGCGGGCCGGCCTGGCCGCCGGCCTGGCGATCGACACCCTGCTCACGCTGGGGGCGATTGCCTACCTCGCCTCGACCCGGAACCTCGCCCACGAAATCAAGATCGGGCTTCTGGCTGTGATCACGCTCACCACCGGATACGCGGTCTTGTGCAACCTTGGCGCAGTGACCCAGATGGGCATCGCGCCCTGGTCGGGGAGTCTCTGAACATGAATCGCATCCATCTCGCGCTGCTCGCGACCTGCGCCCTGCTGTCGACGACCTACGAGCCGGACTTCGCCGGCCGCGACGCCGTCCACTCGACCGCCTACGCGTCGACGTCGGGCGAGGATGCGGCTCGCGACGAGGAGCTCGTCGAGCACATCGTGCGCCGCCTGGCGTCGCGCCGTGCGACGCTTTCGGAGCGCGACCAGCGCATGCTGGCCGAGACGATCGTCCGCGAGGCGCGCGCCCAGGGCCTCGAGCCCCATCTCGTCGCGGCCGTGATCGAGGTCGAGAGCGCCGGCCACCACCGCGCCGTCTCCCACGTCGGCGCCCTCGGCCTGATGCAGATCCTGCCCGAGACCGGCCGCGAGCTCGCGGCGAAGCACGGCGTCCCGTGGTCCGGCCCGGACACCCTCTTCGACCCGCAGATCAACGTGAAGCTCGGTGCCGCCTACCTGCGCGAGCTCACGAACCGATACGGCGACGTGTCGATCGCGCTGGCCGCCTACAACTGGGGCCCGGGCGTCATCGACCGCCGGCTGCGCGACGGCGACACGCTGCCCTCCGAGTACATCGACTCGGTCATGCGGGCGTTCGTGCGCGAGCCGGCCGGCGCGACGCGGCCTTCCTGAACCGCCGGATCCGCCGGATCCGCGCTCGGACTCGGATCGCCGGGCTCGGCCGCCGCCGGCGGTGAGCCCGGCTCGGGCGGTCCGCCGGGCTCGCGCGCCTTCGCGGGCTGCTCGACCTTCGACGGAAGCTCCGCTTCGAGCAGCGCGCGCGCGAGGTCGTCGACGGCCGCCATCGAAGCTTCGGCGCCGCCACCGGGACCATTCACGAGGATCGAGAAGACGAGCCGCGTGCCGTCGCGGCGCTCGGCATAGCCCGAGAGGGCGGTGACCCCCGCATCGGAGAGCAGCCCCGTCTTGGCGCGGATGCGCCCGTCGGTCCCGTCGAGACGGCGCTCGAGAGTACCGTCGCGACCACCGATCGGGAGCGCGGCGACGAGCTCGGGCCCGGAGCGGAACGAGCGTGAGGCCAGGACCAGCGCCTCCACCAGCATGCGCGGGCTCAGGCGGTTCTGGATCGAGAGCCCCGAGCCGTCGACGAGCCGTGCGCGGGCGAGATCGAGCCCGCGGGCCTCGAGCGTCTCACGCAGCGCCCGGATGCCCCCGGCCCAGTCGCCCGAGCCGCTCGGAGGCCCCGCGGCGTCGACCCCCGCCCAGGCGCCCAGGTCCTTCACGAGGGTCTCCGCGACGGCGTTGCTGCTCGTCTTGAGACACAACCGTGCGATCTCGGCGAGGCTGCGCCCGGGGCGCTCGAGGATCGCGACGAAGCCCGCCTCCTCGCGCGGTGCGCGGCGCACGCTCCCGTCGACGCGGATCCCGTTCGCACGCAGCTGATGGAGCAGGAGCGAGCCGGCATAGAGCCCCGGATCGAGGACGCTGCGCGGGAAGAGATCGCCGGAATCCCCGCGCCGGACGCGGCCCTCGACGCGCACGATCTCCTCGGCGAGCCCCTCCGATGAGCCGCCCGCCACGCGATCGACGACGAGTTCGGGCGGGCTGCGGCGCGGGACGGTGCGCGCGAGATTGCGCAGACGCAGGTAGTCGACCGGCGGGTCGACGGCGACCCGGGCCGCGGAGCCGGCTGCCGCCCGCGGCCAGACCGAGACGGCGAAGGCGCCGAAGTTCGCGGTCAGCGCACCGATCGGCGCATGATAGGCGCGCGCCGTCAGGTCCCCCCAAGACGGATGCCAGGCCGGCCCCGCGAAGAGCCGGTCGTCGACGCGCAGGTCGCCCTGGACCGCGCGGAGGCCGGTGTGGCGCAGGTCCGCCGCGAGCCGCCACCAGTCCTCCGAGCTCATCGCCGGATCCCCGCCGCCCTCGACGACGAGCTCGCGGACGAGGCCTTCGCCATCGATCGCCTCCGGTGCCCAGACGCGGGTCGTGAAGCGGTGGCTCGGACCGAAGCGCTCGAGGCTCGCGAGAACCGTCAGGATCTTCTGGTTCGAGGCCGGGATGAAGAGCTGGTCCGCGCCCCGCGCATGCACGACCGATCCATCGTCGGCGCGCACGACGAGCACGCCGACGCTGGCCTGGGCGAGCACGCCCCGGGCGAGCAGCCGGTCGACGCGCTCCGCGAGCGGCTCCGCACGGGCCACCGACACGCTCGCGAGCAGCGCGCCGATCGCGATCCGGATCGAAGCCGGGATCCAGGAAGAAGCCCGCGCCATGCGAAGCCCCGTCGCCCGGAGGCGAGCACGAACATGGGGGGAGGAGCGCTTGCGCGCTTGACGGGGCCGAGCTTATCGGGGAGCCTGCGGCCGAGCAATCGCCACGAGGGGGTCGACCCGCGTGCGATTCGGGTTCGGGGGGACCGATGCTCAATGCCATCTGGCTCGCGCTCGTCGCGGCGTCGCTGCTCGTCGCGGCCGCGTCGGGTCCCGAGGCCGTCGCGCGGGTCACGGACTCCGTCTTCGAGAGCGCGAAGTCCGCCGTCCAGCTCGTGATCGGGCTCGTCGGGGTGATGGTCTTCTTCCTCGGCCTGATGCGGATCGCCTTCGACGCGGGTCTGCGCGACGCGGTCGCGCGCTGGCTCGCGCCGCTGATGCGGCGGCTCTTCCCCGAGATCCCGGCGGATCATCCGGCGATGGGCGCGATGGTCATGAACTTCGCCTCGAACATCCTCGGGATGGGCAACGCGGCGACGCCCTTCGGCCTCAAGGCGATGAAGGAGCTCGCGCGCCTGAACCACGGCGCGCCCTGGGCCTCGAATGCCATGGTCCTCTTCCTCGCGATCAACGCGTCGTCGATCACGCTCCTGCCCCCTCTCGGTACGATCGGCGTCCGCGCGGCCGCCAACTCCGCCGATCCGTGGGCGATCTGGATGCCGACCCTCTTCGCGACCCTCTGCTCCACCGCCGCCGCCGTCGCGACCTACTTCGTCCTGAAGCCGCTCCCGCTCTTCGCCCCACCCGCCTCGCGCACCGCCGCAGGGCGAGCCGCCGTGACGAGCACGGGAGCCACGGCCTCGACGGAGAGCGCCCCCTCGAATGCGGCCGAGCCGGCCCCCGAGCGCGAAGAGCCGCCCTCACCGACCGCCCCGCCGAGCGCGCCGGAGTCCGGCTGGCGGAGCGGTGCCCGCCGCGCGCTCGTCGGGCTCGCGCTGCTCGCCTTCGCCGTCTCCGTCGCGGTCTCCATCCGTTCGGACGCCCTGGCGAACGGCCCCGGCATCGCGGCCCGCAACGCCCTGCAGCACTGGACGCTGCCTGCGCTGCTCCTCGCCGTCCTCGCCTACGGATTCGCGCGCCGTGTGCCCGTCTACGACGCGATGGTCGCCGGCGGTCGCGAGGCCCTCGAGGTCGCGACGCGCATCGTGCCCTATCTCGTCGTCATCCTCGTCGCGGTCGGGATGCTGCGGGCGTCGGGGGCGCTCGACGCGGTGATCGGCTGGATCGATCCGTTCACGAGCCGCATCGGCGTCCCGGCCGAGGTCCTCCCGATGGCGCTGATCCGCCCGCTCTCGGGCAGCGGCGCGCTCGGCGTGATGAGCGAGATCATCACGACCCACGGACCGGACTCGTTCATCGGCATGCTCACCTGCACGATCATGGGCTCGACCGAAACGACCTTCTACGTGCTCGCCGTGTATTTCGGCGCCGCGGGCGTCGTCGATGGACGACATGCCCTCGCCTGCTGCCTGATGGCGGACGTCGCGGGCTTCCTCGGCGCCGTCGCGGCGTGTCACTATTTTTTTGGCTGAGGGCTCCTTTTTTGGCTGAGGGCTCCTTTTTTGGCTGAGGGCTCCTTTTTCGGCTGAGGGCTCCTTTTTTGGCTGAGGTCGTGTGGAAGCGGATCGACTGACGGCGGTGGTGGGAGAGCGGACGGGGCGGCGGGTGGCTTCGCTCGAGCCGATCGCCGCGGGGATGGGGACGCGCCGGTTCTACCGGATCCACCTGGCCGAGGGCGAGCCGCGCACCGTCGTCGCCCGCTGCGAGCCCGAGGCGACGGCGCCCACGGCGAACGCGCGGGGCGCGGAGAGCAAGGCCGAGCCGATCGCGCGCCTGGTCCTGCCACCGGCGCCGGCCTGGCTCCCGGAGCCGCCGCTCGAGCCGCTGCGCACGTTCCTCGAGGACGCGGGGATCCCCGTCCCGCGGAGCTACGGCCATTTCCCGGATCTCGGTCTCGAGCTGCTCGAGGACGTCGGCCCCCGCAACCTGCTCCATGCGGCGCCCGCCGACCGCGAAGCGCTCTACCGCGAGGCCTGCGCGATCGTCCCGCGCCTGCAGCGCCTCACGGCGCCGCCGGAGCGCATCCCTGCCTTCGGCCGCCGCTACGACGCGGCGCTGCTCGAGACCAAGCTCTGGAAGTGGCTCCACTGGGCGATCCCCGGCCTGCTCGGCCGCGAGCCCACCACGCGCGAGCTCGACGATCACGACGCGCTCTTCGCCGCGATTCGCGACGAACTCGAGACCGCGCCCCGGCGCCTCGCCCACCGCGACTACAAGGCCGAGAACCTCCATCTGCGCGCGGGCGCGGCGGGTGGACGCCCGACTCTCGTCCTGATCGACGTGCAGGGCGCGTTCGTCGCCCCGCCCGAGTACGACCTGGTCTGCCTGCTCTACGACCTCCAGACCGACCTCGACGAGGCGCTGGCCACCCGCCTCTTCGCCGAGGTGGTCCCCGCCCTCCCGGACCACCCCTCCTCCCAGACCGCCCGCCGCCGCTTCGACGCCCTGGCCGTCGGCCGGCTGTGCAAGGACGTCGCCCACGTGGTCCATGCCGGCCTGGCCCGGGGCGATCGGCGGCGCTGGCACGAGATCCCCCGCGGCCTCGCGCTGCTCGAGCGGGCCGCCCGACGCCTCGAGTCGGGGTTTCCCGGGATCCCGACCCTCATTTCTGTGATCCACGCACTTACCATGGCCCATCCGTCGGCCGATATTCCCGGCGAGGGAATCGAGCGATGATCGGCGACGAGAGGACCGCGACAGGACCAGCGGCCGGGGAATCCGCGTGCGTGCGATGATCCTCGCGGCCGGCCTGGGGACGCGCATGCGCCCGCTCACCGACGAGCGGGCGAAGCCGGCCCTGCCCGTGCGCGGGCGGCCGGTGATCAGCCTGCTCCTCGACCTGCTCGCGCGGCAGGGGATCCGCGAGGTCATGATCAACCTCCACTATCTGCCCGAGACGATCCGGTGCGCAGTGGCCGCCGACTGCCCGGCCTCGCTCGACGTGACCTGGTCGGACGAGGAGAAGCCCCTCGGCACCGGCGGCGGCATCCGCCGGGCCGCGGAGTTCCTGCGCGGCAGCGAAACCTGCGTCGTGCTGGCCGGGGACATGTTGATCGACGTCGATCTGCCGGCGCTCGCCGCCCGCCACCGCGCCCGCGGCCACGACGTGACTCTCGTGCTCCGACGCGATCCGCGGGAGGCGTCGTTCGGGAGCGTGGGGGTCGACGAGGGGGGCCGCGTCGCCCGCATCGGACGCCATCCCGTCGGTGGAACGGGCGCGACGACGCCGGGCGCCGAGACCGCGCGGGGCCTCTTCACGAGCGTCCGCCTCTTCGAACGCCGCGTGCTCGGCGACTGGCCGGAGCGGGAGGTCTTCGAGGACCTGCGCGACTGGCTGATGCCGCGGGCGGCGCGGGGCGAGCTCTCCCTCGGAGCCGAGGTCCTCGACGCGCGCGAGTGCGTCTGGGAGCCGGTGGGGACGCCCGCCGAATATCTCGACGTCAACCTGACGCCCCCCGACCTGCCGTCGCTCGGCGGCGACGCGACGCGCTGGACCGGCGACGTCGACGTCGTGGGGAGCGGGCGGGACGTGGTGGCGGCGCGCTCGGTGCGGATCCCGACGGATGCGCGGCTCGCGCGCTGCGTCGTCTGGGAGGACGCGGTGGTCCCGACCGGCGTGCGAGCGAGCGACGGCGTATTCGGGGCCCGCGGCTTCCATCCGGCCCTCACCGAGGCGGATCAGCGGGGGGCGGCATGAGCAGCGAGGTCGTCTTCGTCGGAACGAGCGACGCCTTCGGTGCGGGCGGCCGGCGACAATCGGCGGTGTTCGCCCGGGGCGAGCGCGGCGGCATGCTGATCGACTGCGGAGCGACGACGAACACCGGCCTCTCCGCCCTCGAGATCTCGCGCGACGAGGTCGACGTCATCCTCGTCTCCCACTTCCACGGCGACCATTTCGGGGGCATCCCCGGCTTCCTGTATGCCGCGCTCTACGCCGATCGGCGTCGCCACCCCCTCGAGATCGTCGGCCCGCCCGAGATCGAGGCGCGCGTCCACGCCCTCGCCAACGCCATGGGCCACCACCTCGGGAACCGCGAGTGGAGCTTTCCGATCCGCTATCGGGAGATCCGGCCCGGAGAGACCCGCGAGGTCGGCCCCGCGGCGATCGAGGCCTTCGCCACCGCCCACCAGCTCGAGGCGCATCCGCAGGGCTATCGCATCCGACTCGGTGCCGAGTCGATCGCCTACTCCGGCGACACCGGCTGGTTCGAAGCCCTGCCCCGCGCCATCGCCGGCAGCGGCCTCTTCATCTGCGAGTGCACCCTCGAGCGCGCGGGCCTCGACTTCCATCTCTCGCTCGAGGAGCTCCGCGAGCACCGCGACGACCTCGACTGCGGCCGTCTGATCCTGACCCACCTCGGCGAGACCATGATCGGCCGCCGCGGCCAGATCGAGCTCGAGACCGCCGACGACGGATTCGCGGTCAAGCTCTGAGGCGCGGCTCGAGCCACTCGACGCCATGGACGACACCGAGGACGCGCGCCTGCGCGACGCCGGTGCACTGCGGCAGCTGGTTCGGAATCCGGAGCAGCGCGTTGCGCGCGAGCAGCGAGAAGGCCATCGCCTCCGCGGCGTCGGCTGGGACGCCGGCCGCCTCCATGGGCTCGACCGGGAGCCCCTCGAAGACCCGCGCCAGGACCTCCATCCCGTAGCGATTGCGGACGCCCCCGCCCCCGACCAGGATGCGCCCGCGAGGCGCGCGATCGCCCTGACCGGCGAGTCCGCGCCAGGCGTGGGCGACGGCGCGGGCGGAGAACTCGACGAGCGTCGCCAGCAGATCGTCGACGGCGATGCCTTCGCGTCGCGCGCGCTCGAGCCACTCCCGCGCGAGGGCGAGTCCATAGCGCTCGCGGCCCGTCGACTTCGGCGCCGGTCGCGCGAGGTAGGGATCGGCGAGCATCTCCGAAAGCCACGCCTCGACGATCCGACCGCGCCGAGCCCGCGCGCCGTCGGCGTCGCAGCGCTCGCGCCCCCCGCTCTCGAGGGTCACGACGCCGTCGATCAGCGAGTTGGCCGGGCCGACGTCGAACGCCATCGCCCGTCCGCCCCCGTCGCCGGCCGGCAGGAAGGTCAGGTTCGCGATGCCGCCGAGGTTGAGGACGCCGCGATCCTCCTCGGGATCGCCGAACACCGCGTGGTGGAAGAAGGGGGCGAGCGGCGCCCCTTCGCCCCCCATCGCCATGTCCCGCCGCCGGAAGTCGGCGACGACCGGCCGACCGACCCGCTCCGCGAGTCGCGCGGGGCAGCCGATCTGCAGGGTGCCCCCGTGCTCCGGATGATGGGCCACCGTCTGGCCGTGGGAGCCGATTCCGGCGATCCGCTCCGGCGCGACCCCGGCCTCCCGCAGCAGCGCGAGGGTCGCGTCGGCGAAGCGGTCGGCGAGGACGCGGTCGAGGCGCACCAGCTCGCCGAGCATGGCCTCGCCGGGGAGCTCGCCCGCCGCCAGGCGGTGGATCTCGCTCTGGAGCTCGGGGGCGTGGGGGAACTCGCGATAGGCGATCAGGCGGAACGGGCGCGCAGAGGCCCCCTCCGGCCACTCGACCAGGGCGGCGTCGATCGCGTCCGCCGACGTCCCCGACATCAATCCGACGACCCACATCGAGGCCAAGCCTACTCCACGCCCGCCCGCCCGAGGAGCCCGCACGGGGCCTGCCGGGAAGCTCGACCGAATGCTCGCCTGCCCATGGCAATTCGTTGACAGGCAAGGCGAATCCAGGATACTGCCCGGCCTGCGCGGGCCCCTCCCGGCGCGACGACGAGGCAATCATGCACGAGACCACGCGCGCCCAGGGCTGGGCCATCTGCGGCGGTGCCGGACTGGCCGCGCTGCTCTTCCTCATCGGCATCGTGAAGCAGAACTGGTGGGCGCTCGCGATCCCGGTGGCGATCGTGACCCTCTTCGCGCTCGGCCTCGTCGCCTGGGTCGGCTACACGATCGCGACCATCCAGGTCGAGGCGGATCAGACCGCCGACGCCGCCGGGAGCGCCGCTCCGGCGCCCGCCGCGACGGGCGCCGGCCGCTCGGGCGCGACCGGAGACGCGGCCTGAGCCTTCCGCGGGCCGGCCGCGCGCCCGGCTCGTCGCCAGGAGACCCCCCGTGCGCATCGCCCTGCTGACCTATCGCGGCAACATGTTCTGCGGCGGCCAGGGCATCTACGCCGCCTATCTCGCCCGCGAATGGAAGAAGGCCGGCCACGACGTCCACGTGTTCGCCGGCCCCCCCCTCCCGGAGCTCGCCCCGGGCATCCCGCTCCACGCGATCCCGAACGACAACGTCTTCGGCCGCAGCCTCGGGACGGCCTTCGATCCGAGGGACCCCTGGTCGATCCTGAAGCCGCTCTCGCTCTGGGAGCTCGGCGTCTCCCGCTTCGGCGTCTTCCCGGAGATGCAGACCTTCGGCTTCCGCCTGATGCGCCGCTTCCCGGAGCTCCAGCGCAAGTACCGCTTCGACGTCGTGTTCGACAACCAGTGCCTCTCCTGGGGCCTGCTCGGGATCCAGAAGATGGGCGTGCCCGTCGTCTCGGTGATCCACCACCCGCTCCACATCGATCGCGAGGCCGACTTCACGATCGAGCACTCGCTCAAGAAGCGGATCAGCCGGACGCTCTACTTCCCGCTCTTCATGCAACAGACGGTCGCCCCGCGGCTCGCGAAGATCGTGACCGTCTCGGAGGCCTCGCGCGAGGCGATCGAGCGCTATTTCCGGATTCCGCAGAAGGACGTCTCGGTCGTCTACAACGGGACCGACACCGAGATCTTCCGCCCGCTGCCCCACGTGGCGAAGGAAGCCGACCTGCTCTTCGTGGGGCGGACCGAGGACCGCAAGAAGGGCATCGGCACGATGTTCGAGGCGCTCGCGATGCTGCCGCCCCACGTCACGCTCAAGATCGTCGACGGCCGCATCCCGGCCCATGGCCTCGTGCCGCGCTTCATCCGCGAGTACGGCCTCGAGGGCCGGGTCGAGATCGTCGACCGGATGCTGACGGTGCCCGAGCTCGTCGAGCAGTACTCGACGGCGAAGGTCGCGATCGTGCCCTCGTTCTTCGAGGGCTTCGGCTTCCCCGCGAGCGAGGCGATGGCCTGCGGCCTCTCGGTGATCGCGAACGCTGCCGGCGCGCTGCCCGAGGTCGTGGGCACCGACGGCCAGAGCGGTCGCCTCGTCCCGCGCCGCAATGCCCGAGCGCTGGCCGACGCGATGTGGGAGTGTCTGCGCGATCCGGCGGAGACCGAGCGCATGGGGCGCGCCGCGCGCGCGCGGGTCGAGCGGCTCTTCCAGTGGGATCAGGCGGCGGCCGGGCTCGTCGACGTCTTCGAGGAGGTGATCCGTGCTGCTCACGGTCGATCTCGAGCGGCTTGACGTCCGACCGGGCCACTGGCTGCTCGACGCGGGCTGCGGCGAGGGGCGCCACTGCTTCGGGAGCCAGAACCGCGGCGCGAACGTCGTCGGCCTCGATCTCGACCTGCCGGCGATGCGGATGCCGGGCAAGGTCCTCGCCAAGCAGGGCCGCGCCCGGGGCACGCTCGGCGCGATGCTCCAGGGCGACGCCTTCCATCTGCCCTTCGCCGACGCGAGCTTCGATCGCATCATCTGCTCGGAGGTCATGGAGCACGTCCACGACTACCGCGCCGCCGCCCGCGAGCTCGCGCGCGTGGCGAAGCCCGGCGCGAAGGTCGCGGTGACGATCCCCACGGCGACGAGCGAGAACCTCTATCTCCGCCTCGGCGACGACTACTTCGAGAGCCCCGGCGGCCACATCCGGATCTTCCGCCCCCGCGACCTCGCCGAGGGCCTCGCCGCGGCGGGCCTCTCGACCGTGGGCTGCGGCTTCGCCCACGGCTTCCACACGCCCTACTGGATGCTGCGCTCGATCATGCACCTGCCGACCGCCGACGCGAGCCGGCTGGTGCGCGCCTATCGCGAGTTCCTGATCCGCTCGACCGTCTCGCCGGCGATCGCGAAGGTCGAGAAGGTCCTCGACTTCGTCTGTCCGAAGAGCGTGATCCTCTACGCCGAGAAGCCGGTCGCGACGCGCCGATCCGGTGGGCTGCGGGCCGCCTTCTCGCGCAAGCGGGCGGCTGGGCCCTCGCGCGAGCGGGCGGCGGCGCCCGCCTAGCATGCCCCGTCCGCTGCGCATCGCCTTCGTCGCCTATCGAGGCAACATGAACTCCGGCGGCCAGGGCATCTACCTCTGGTTCCTCGCCCGCGAGATGGCCCGCCTCGGCCATGCCGTCGACGTCTACGTCGGTCCCCCCTATCCCGACCCGATGCCCTTCGCCCGGGTCACCGAGCTCCCGAACCAGCAGTTCTGGGCGAAGTGGGTGCTCGGACAGACGGACCAGATCGTTCCGCGGGAGCGGCCGCTCCAGGTCCTCTCGCCCCTCAACTTCTACGAGCTCGCGGCGAGCCGCATCGGCTTCCTGCCGGAGCTCTTCGCCTTCAGCTTCCGGGCCTTCCGTCGGATCGCCGACGAGCTGCGAGCCGGAGCGCGCTACGACCTGGTCCACGACGTCCAGTGCCTCGGCTACGGGCTGCTCGGCCTGCGGGCGTTGGGGCTGCCCGTCGTGACGACCGTCCACCACCCCCTCACCGTCGACCGGCGCGCCTCCTTCATCCGCGACGAATCACTGCTCCAGGCGATCGGCACCATGAAGTTCTACCCGATCGGCATGCAGTCCTTCGTCGCCCGAAGGCTCGACGCCGTCCTCACCTCCTCCGAGGTCAGCCGAAGACAGATCGTCCAGGACTTCGGCGTCGCCCCCGATCGCCTCGTCAACGTCCGCAACGGCCTCGACACGGACTGGTTCCGACCGGATCCCGGCGTCGCGAAGCGGCCCGGCGAGATCCTCTGCGTCGGCCGCTCCTCCGACCCGAACAAGGGCATCCGCACCCTCGTCCGCGCCCTCGCGAAGCTCCCCGCCGAGATCCGCCTGACCCTCGTCGACGACGACAACCGCGACAACAAGGTCCGGCGCTGGGCCGCCGAGCAAGGCGTCCTCGACCGCCTGACCCTGACCGGGCGCGTCGGCTCGGCGGAGCTGCTCGGGCTCTACCGCCGCGCCGAGCTCGTCGTCGTCCCCTCGCGCTACGAGGGGTTCGGCCTGCCCGCGGTCGAGGCGCTGGCCTGCGGGACGCCGGTCGTCGCGACCCGGGCCGGTGCGCTCGCCGAGGTGATGGAGCGGACGGGCGGCGGGCTGCTCGCCCCGCGCGACGATCCCGACGCCCTCGCCGCCGCGATCGCGACCTTGATGGCGGATCCGGCGCGGCGGGACGCCCTCGCTCGGAGCGGGCGTGGGCGCGTCGTCGAGGCCTACTCCTGGCCGCAGATCGCCCGCACGACCGAGGACGCCTACCGGGCTGTGATCGCGCGGCGCGGGTCTCGGGCGCCCGGTCGGCAGGAGCAGCTCGACTAGCGCGCGCCGGGCGCTCGGCCGGGGGCGGCGGGCCGACCGACGAGGACGATCACGTCGGCGAGCGACGGGAGCCGCCGCGCCAGCCAGTCGGCCGTGCGCAGCCCGGCGTTCGCGAGCGGAGCCGGCAGCCTCGAGAGCAAGGCGGTCCAGCCCGGCATGCCCCAGCCGAGGGAGATCCCGATCACGCGGTCGACCGCGACCGCGCGCTCCGCCTGCTCGCGCATCAGGTCGAGCTCGTAGCGGGTGAAGTGGTCGCTCGGCGTATCGTAGCCCCGCCGCGGGCGCAGCGGCGGGAGGTCGAGCCAGTCCTGGCGCAGACCGTCGATCGCGCGGGTCACCCGACAGGCGAGCGAGTCGAAGTTCGCGATCGCGAGCACGACGACGCCGTCGCGGCGGGTCACGCGGGCCATCTCGGCGATCGCGGACTCGGGATCGTCGAAGTGGTCGAGCGCGCCCTTGCAGAATGACGCATCGAAGGTCCCCGGCGCGAAGGGCAGCGCGTCCGCCCAGCCCCGGACCCAGTCGGGCGCCCTCTGCCCGTCGGGCAGGGGCGCGGACTGGAACAGCTTCGCCATCGCCGCCATGCGCGCGGAGGGCTCGGCGCCCACGACCCGCGCGCCCCGGCGCGCGAGGGCGACCGAGTCCTGTCCGACGCCGCTGCCCACGTCGAGCACACGCCGCCCGCGTGTCGCGCCGGTCGCATCGAGCGTGACCTCCGTCATGCGCGCGAACAGGAACTCGCTGTCCCGGGCCAGGTTGGTCGGGATCACGTCGCTCATGTCCCGGTCGAGATCGACGACTCGCATGCGCGGGAGACTAGCAGCGGCTCCCGGTCGGACGACCGCTCGCGTCCGCGCCTTCGCCGGCCCCGGGCGTCCGGATCGGCAGCCGCAGCTCGAACGCCGAGCCCCGACCCGGCGTGCTCTCGGCGCGGATGCGTCCGCCGTGGCGCTCGACGATCTGGAAGCAGGTCGCGAGACCGAGCCCGGTCCCGGTCCCGACGGGCTTGGTCGTGAAGTAGGGCTCGAAGATGCGATCGAGATCGCCGGGCGGGATTCCGACCCCGTCGTCCTCGATCCGCACGACGACCTCCCCGCCCTCCCGCCGCGTCACGAGCCGGACCAGGCCGCGCGACGCAACCGACTCGCCCGCCTCGCCCGCCGAGGCGCGCGCTTCCTCGATCGCCTGGTGTGCGTTCACGAGCAGGTTCATGAAGACCTGCTTCAGCTGCATCGGGTAGCCCTCGATCTCCGGGATGCTGCCGTAGTCCTTCTCGATCACGACGCCGCGGGCGAGCGTCGCCTGCACGATGTGGACCGTCGACTCCAGGGCCGCGTTCACGTCCGTCGGGACGCGCTCCGGCAGATCCGGGCGCGAGAAGTCGCGCAGGTCCTTCACGATGTGCCGGATCCGATCCGCCCCCTCGAGCGACTCGCCGAGGGCCTTCTCGAAGTCGCTGCGCACGTAGTCGAGGTCGATCTCCCGGGCGACCGCCTCGAGGACGGCGGAGGCGCGGGCCACGGCAGCGGGCTCGCCCTCCGCGATCGCGCGCTGGAGCACGTCGAGCGCCTCGAAGTGGCGGGCGAGATCGGCGAGGTACTCCCGCATCTGGTGGAGGTTGGTCTGGATGAACCCGATCGGATTGTTCACCTCGTGGGCGAGCCCCGCCGCGAGCTGCCCGATCGATGCCATCTTCTCCGCCTGGCGCACCTGCTGCTCGAGCACCTTCACCGCCGAGAGGTCCTGGAAGATCGCCACGACGCCCTGGGAGCGCCCGGTCTCGTCGAGGCGCGGCGAGCACGAGATCCCGACCGGGATCCAGGTCCCGTCGCTCCGGCGCAGGCGCATCTCCGCACCGCGGCTCCGCAGCCCGCGCGTCCGACAGGCCTCGATCGGATCCGCAGCGTCGCCGGGATGACCGAACCAATCCCCGATCGCGCGGCCTCCGAGGTCGCCCCCCTCGCCGCCGAGGATCGCCTCCGCCGCGGGATTCGCATAACGGATGCGCCCCTCGAGATCGACGACGAGCAGCGCACTGCTCAGGCTCTCGACGATGTCGCGCGTATCGCGCTGGAGGGTCTCGAGCCGCTGGGAGAGCCACTCGCTCTCGGTCACGTCGGAGACCAGGACCAGCTCGCGGCCCCTCGGCCCGTCGAGGCCCCGCCGGCGCACCTCGTAGGTCCGCGTCTCCCCCTCGCCTTGCGCGACCCGGACGAGCACCACCGAGCGGCCGGGGCTCGCCCCGCTCGAGCCCCCACTGCCCCCCGCGCCGAGCACGTCGCGGAACTCCGCGGGCAGCCGGTCCACGAGCCGCTCGCCGCCCGTCGGGCGCGACGCGTGCGGTGGAAAGAGCCGCTCGAACTCCGGGTTCGCGGCGACGATCCGGCCGGCGTCGTCCGCGACCGCGAGGCCGGCGGGCATCTCGGCGACGATCGCGGCGTTCACGCCCTCGAGCCAGCGGATGCGCTCGAGCGCGACGCGCTGCTGGCGCTCGGTGCGGCCGCGTCGGATCTGTTCGAGCAGCGCGACCGGAAGCACGTCCGCGTAGTCCGGCCCGGTCGCCACGCAATCCGACGCCCCCGCGCGAAACGCCTCGAGCGCGGATTCGCGTGCCTCCTCCGCGACGACGACCACGACCGGCGGCCCGGCCGGCCCGGTCGCCGCGACGAGCGGCTCGAGCTCGTTCGCGCCGACGCGATCGATCAGCACGAGATCGACCGCCGGATACGCGGAGATCCGCGCGAGCTCCGCGGGCGTCCGCGCCCGCAGCAGCTCGACGGGATCGCCGAGGCGCGCGAGCGCAGCGGTCGTCTCGGGCGCCATCGCCGGCGGACCGCCGCCCACGGCGCGGCCGCCCGCGACGACGACGATGCGGATCACCGCACCCCCCGGCAGGACGGTCGTCCGCGCTCTCGATGGCTGTGCAGGACGACGGGCGCGAGGGCTCATCGCGGTCCGGTGACTCCGGTCCGTGTCCGATCACGATCGGGCAGGCGTCGGCAGGGGGTGGGCCGAGCGTAGCCGATCGGGCGCACACCCCACACGCGTCCCCGGTGCTTGTCCCGCGCCGGCGGTCTCGTCTAGACTGCCGCTGCCCCCTCCGCACCGCGGAGCGTCCCCTGCGCAAGACCCCGATCCTCGTCCTCGACGACGACGCGCTCCATCCTCAGGCGCTCGAGCGCCTCAAATTCGACGCGATCATCGGCAAGAGCGCGCGCCTCGCCCGGACGCTCGCCCTCGTCGAGAAGGTCGCCGACACCGACAGCACGGTCCTGATCACCGGCGAGAGCGGCACCGGCAAGGAGCTCTTCGCCCGCGCCCTCCACGACAACGGCCGGCGTGCGGAGCGCCCCTTCGTCGCCGTCAACTGCGGCGCGATCCCCGAGGCGCTGCTCGAGTCCGAGCTCTTCGGCCACGTGAAGGGCGCGTTCACCGGCGCCCACGCGAGCCGCGACGGCCGCTTCGCCGCGGCCCACGGCGGCACGATCTTCCTCGACGAGATCGGCGACATGAGCCCGGCGCTCCAGGTCAAGCTGCTGCGCGTGCTGCAGGAGCGCTGCTTCGAGCCGGTCGGCTCTTCGACCCCGCGACGGGTCGACGTCCGGGTCATCGCGGCGACCCATCGAAGCCTGCCCGAGCAAATCGCAGAGGGCCGCTTCCGCGAGGATCTCTACGACCGGCTCGCGGTGGTCCCGATCGAGGTTCCGGCGCTGCGCGAGCGAATCGAGGACCTGCCCCTGCTCGTCCACCACTTCCTCGATCGCGCCCGCCACGAGCGCGGCTCGCAGGTCACGGGCGTCTCGGACGAGGCCCTGCAGCGCCTGATGGACTACGACTGGCCGGGCAACGTCCGCGAGCTCGAGAACCTGATCGAGCGCCTGACCGTCGTCGTCGGCGTGGGCGAGATCGACGCCCCGGACCTGCCGGACCCGATCCGTGCCGAGCCCGCGCTGCGGACCTGGGCGCCCCGCCTCCCGTCCTCGGGCCTCGACTTCAACGACGTGGTGACCCGCTTCGAGAACGACCTGATCGAGCAGGCCCTCGAGCGGACGGGCTGGAACAAGAACCGCGCGGCGCAGCTCCTGCGCCTCAACCGGACGACCCTGCTCGAGAAGATCAAGAAGCGCGGGCTCGCGCCCCGCGGCCCGCTGCTCTGAGCGGACCGGCCGGGCGCACGGGCCCGGGCGTTCGCGATCGGAACGCAGGCGTACCGATCCGAACGACGATTCCGATCTGAACTCGGCCGATCCGCCTCCGAACCCCTCGATCCGGGGTCGAGCGCGGCCCGCGGTGCCCCCTTCCTGAAAAAATCTGCGTAGTCGGGCCCGTCGCCGCGCTCGGGAATCCCCTTCGATTCCGAGCACTTTCCCCGGCGCCCTGCCGCCCGCCCCCGGAATTCCGGTGAATTCCGGGTCAAGTCCCGTGAAACACGCTTCGGCTTGGCACGCGCCCTGCTTTGGGGGTGCGCATGTCCGGCAGCGCGATCGCAGCGCGAGCGGGACGAGGACCGAGGCGGCGGCACGAAGGCGCAACCGGCTCACGACCAGGACCGCAGACGAGATGGGCGGGCACATGGCGAACCGACGAGAGGAACCGATCGAGATGGAAACGCTGCTGCGCGAGGCCAAGGAACTCCACGACGAGATCCCCGCGAACCTGAAGGAGGAGATCGTCCTCGAGCACACCCCGCTGATCCGATACATCGTGAACCGGATCGCGGTGCGCCTGCCCTCCCACATCGACCTCGACGACCTGCACAACACGGGCGTCATCGGCCTGATGGACGCGATCGAGAAATACGATCCCGAGAAGAACTGCAAGTTCAAGACCTACGCCGAGTTCCGCATCAAGGGCGCGATCCTCGACCAGCTGCGCTCCCTGGACTGGGTTCCCCGCAGCGTGCGCCAGAAGGGCCGCCGGCTCGAGCGCGCCTACGGCGAGGTCGAGCAGCGCCTCGGCCGCTCGGCGAACGAGGACGAGGTCGCCGACTCGCTCGGCCTCGAGCTCGACAAGTTCCACACGCTGATCAACCAGGTGAAGGGCATCTCGCTCGTCAACCTCGAGGAGATCCGCGGCACCAACTCCGACGGCGATCGCTCGGGCACCTTCGCCGACATCATCGAGGACGTGCAGTCCGAGAACCCCTTCGCCTCCCTCAAGCACATGGAGACGAAGCACGTCATCTCGGACACGATCGGCTCGCTCCCGGAGAAGGAGCGCCTCGTGATCTCGCTCTACTACTACGAGGATCTCAACATGAAGGAGATCGGGACGATCCTCGGGATCACCGAGAGCCGCGTGTGCCAGATCCACACCAAGGCCGTCATGCGCCTGCGCTCGAAGCTGAAGGGCATGGTCGACCGTTAGTCGCCCGACCGGGACCGATCCACCGACCGGGGCCCCGCCCCGGCCGCGGCCTCAGTCCTCCTTCTCGACCCGCACCAGCAGGACCGTCACGTTGTCGAGGCCGCCCGCCGCGTTGGCCGCCTCGACCAGGCGAGCGGCGGCGCGCTCGAGATCCGCCTCCGCGCCCACGACCTCCGCGATCGCCGCGTCGCCGACGTGGGTCGTGAGCCCGTCGGAGCACAGCACGAAGACGTCGCCCGGCTGCGGCGTCATCTCCGCCAGATCCGGCTCGATCCGCGGCCGCACGCCGAGCGCCCGCGTCAGCACGTGGCGATGGGGATGGGCGCGGGCCGCCTCCTCGCTGATCGCCTGGCGGCGCAGCAGCTCCGCCACGATCGAGTGGTCGTCGGTCAGCGCGCGCAGCCGCTCGTTGCGAAGCAGATAGGCGCGGCTGTCGCCGACGTGGGCCAGGGCGAGGCGCTCGGCGCCGAAGAGCATCGAGACGAGCGTCGTCCCCATGCCGGCGAGGTCCGCCTTGCCCTCGGCCGCGCGGAAGATCTCCCGGTTGGCGCAGGCCACCGCATGGCGCAGGCGCTCGGCCAGGGAGACCGAGGCCCCCTCGAGCGTCTCGATGGCCCGGATCGCGGCCTCGGCCGCGAGCTGGCTCGCGACCTGCCCGGCCCGGTGACCGCCCATCCCATCCGCGACCAGGAACAGGCCGAGATCCGGAACGATCGCATAGCGATCCTCGTTGGCCTGTCGGCGCATGCCGACGTCGGTCCGGGCGGCGGAACGAAGCCACATGCGGAGCTCCCCGGGCGCAGCGGCGGAGGGCCGGGCCCGACCCGCTATCGGAGCGGGCGTCGGGCGGCTTGACCGCGAGGGAGGGGACGGGCTCAGCCATGCGCAAAAATCCCGTCAATCCCGCGGCAGACCGCGACGATAGGGCACTCGAGCGGTACGCTCATCGGCTGCGCCGGGCGCCCCGCGCCCGAACCGGGGGGATGGATGTCCAAGACGCTATTGCTGGCCGATGACTCGGTCGTGATCCAGAAGCTCGTCGGCCTGTCCTTCGCCAACGAGGACGTGGACCTCGTCTCGACCGACAACGGCGACGACGCGGTCCTGAAGGCGCGGGAGATCCGGCCCGACGTCGTGCTCGCCGACGTCGTGATGCCCGGCAAGAGCGGCTACGAGGTCTGTGAGGCGATCAAGAAGGACCCCGCCCTCGCCCACGTCCCGGTGCTCCTGCTGACCGGGACCTTCGAGGCCTTCGACGAGTCGCGGGCGGCGAGCGTCGGTGCGGACGGTCACATCACGAAGCCCTTCGAGGCCCAGGCCCTCGTCGAGCGCGTGAAGACGGTGATGAAGAACGCGGCCGCCCGACCGGCGGCCGCGCCGGCGGCCCCGAGCCCGCCGACCGATGGCCTCTTCTTCGACGCCGCGGAGACGGCGGAGGAGGACGCGGCGCTGCTCGCGCCGCCGAGCCCCGTCCCCGCGACCGGCTTCGGCGACGACCTCACCACCACCGACGACGGATTCCTCGGGCTCGGGGACTCCCTCGACGTCACGCCCTCCCTCTCGGAGACCGATCTCTCCGAAGGGCTCGACGGGGACCTCTTCGGTCCGCCCGGCGAGATCGGGGGACCGAGCTTCGGATCGACCGTCCCGGCCGCCCGGCCCGGTGAGGCGACGCCGCGCTTCGATCCCACGCCGATCCCCGCGCCGCGTCCGATCGCCGCGACGCCCCTCGACGAGGCGACCGTCGCCGACGCATCCCAGCCGAACGCCCTCGCCTCCCTGCACGACGACCTCGGCTTCGACGAGCCCCTCGAGCTCGATCGGACGCCGACCGCCGCCCTCGACCTCGACGCCGCCTTCGATCCCGAGCCGCCGCGGTCCGCCAAGATCCAGGTCGCCCAGGACGACGCGAACGCGATGACCTCCCGCAGCCTCGGCCGGAGCGCCGGCGTCACCGACCTCGACGAGCTGCTCGCCGCCCCCGCCCCCGCTCCGGCTCCGGCTCCGACGCCGAGCGACCGGATCGAGCGCCGGCCCGAGCCCCCGGTCGCCCTCGACTTCGGCCCCGCCGAGCAGGCTGCCGGCGATCTCGACTTCGGCTTCGACGTCTCCGAGCAGGCCCCGATCGCGAAGGTCGACCTGCTCGAGGAGTCCTTCTCGTCGCTGCTCGACGTGTCGGAGTCCCAGCTGCTGGCCGATCCGCCGACACCGATGCCGGCGAGCACGCCGACCGCCTCTGCCGCCGTGACGCCCGTGCGCGCCCCCCTCGCCGCCGAGCCCCTCGTGCCGGAGCCGTTGGCCCTCGATCCGCTCGTGGAGACCTCGGATGCGACCGAGTTCGACGTCTCCTCGAGCGATCTCGCGACCTCGACGGCGCTGTTCGTGGAGCCCGCCCCGGTCGCGAGGACGGAGGCGATGCCGCCCGTGCCCGCCGCGCCGGCCTTCTCTCCGCCGCCCCCGCCGGCCGCTTCGCCGACGACCCCGCCGCCACTGCCGCCCCGGGTCGCGCGGCCGGAGCTCGATCTCGATCTCTTCCTCGACACGCCCCGCGCCCCGAGCGAGCCCGCCCACCGCGGCCCCGCCGCAGGGGATGCGGCCGCCTTCGCGGCGAAGAGCGAGCGCCGGGCGGTGGACGACCTCTCGCCGATCCTGCAGCAGCGCGTCCACGAGACCCTCGAGAAGGTCGCCTGGGAGGCCTTCTCGGACCTCTCCGAGACGATCGTCAAGCAGGTGATCGAACGGGTCGAGCGGATCGCCTGGGAGGTGATCCCCCAGATGGCGGAGACGCTCGTGCGCGAGGAGATCCGCAAGCTGAAGGGCGAAGGCGACTGAACGAGCCCGCTCGAGCCGGCGCCTGGCCCCTTCCGCGTCGGCCCGACGGGCTGCGATAGACTCGCGCGCCCATCCCCTGCTGCGGAGTCCTGGATGCCCGGTTTCCCGCCCCCGGCGCACTGGCAAGCGCTGCTCGACCTCGCCCTCGCCGAGGACGTCGGCCCCGGCGATCTCACGAGCCGCATCGTCGTCGATGCCGGGCGTGAAGGCTGCGGCCGGGTCGAGGCCCGGGCTCCCCTCGTCGTCTGCGGCCTCGAGATCGCCGAGGCGGTGTTCCGTCAGGTCGACCCGGACCTCGCGATCGAGCGCGTCGACGGAGTCCGGGACGGGAGCCGGCTCGGCGCGGGCGACGTCTTCCTGCGCGTACGGGGACGCTATGCGTCGATCCTGACGGCCGAGCGGACGGCGCTCAACTTCCTCGGACGGCTCTGCGGCGTCGCGAGCCAGACGCGGCGCCTCGTCGACTCGATCGCCGGCCTGCCGACCGCCCTCGTCGACACCCGCAAGACGACCCCCGGCTGGCGCGCCCTCGAGAAGTACGCGGTCGCCGTCGGCGGCGGCGTCAACCATCGCTTCGGGCTCTACGACGCCGTGCTCGTCAAGGACAACCACATCGCCGCCGCGGGCGGGCTCGACGAGGCGGTGCGCCGCGCGCTCGCCGGGACACCGCCGGGCGTCGCGGTGCAGGTCGAGGTCGAGTCCGATGCGATGGCCGATCGCGCGATCGAGCTCGGCTGCCGCTTCCTGCTCCTCGACAATCTCGACCCGGCGACGATCCGCCGGATCGTCGCGCGCCACGCACCGCAGGTCGTGCTCGAGGCCTCGGGCGGCATAAACGGCGGGAACCTGCGCGCCTACGCCGAGACGGGCGTCGCACGGATCTCGATGGGCGCCCTCACCCATTCGGTCCACGTCGCCGACGTCGCCCTCGAGATCGACCTGCTGCCCGCAGCGGCGACCGCGGCGGAGCGGCGCGCATGAGCAGCGCGACCAGCGGTGCCCATGCGGTCCTCGCAGCCCTGCGCGCGAGCCCGGGAAGCGCGCTCTCGGGCGAGCTGCTCTCGGAGCGCCTCGGCGTGTCGCGGGCCCAGGTCTGGAAGCACGTCGAGGCCCTGCGCAAGCGCGGCTACGTCGTCGAGGGCGAGCCCGGCGGCGGCTATCGCCTGCAGGCGGCGCCGGATCGGCTCTACCCCGAGGAGATCCTGCCCGGCCTCACGACCCGCTGGCTCGGCCGCGCCTACGAGCACCACGAGACGACCGACTCGACCAACCGCCTCGCCTTCGAGCTCGGACGCGCCGGCGCGCCCCACGGCGCGGCGGTCGTCGCCGAGGCCCAGAGCGCGGGGCGCGGCCGCCTGGGGCGCTCCTTCTACTCGCCGCCCCATGCGAATCTCTACACCTCGATCGTGCTGCGACCGAGCTGCTCGCTCGCCGACGCCCCGACGCTGATCCTCGGCGCCGCCGTCGCCGTGGCCGACGCGGTCGCCGAGGTCGTCGGCGACCGGGATGCGGTCGCGATCAAGTGGCCCAACGACGTCCTCGTCCGCGGGCGCAAGACCTCCGGCATCCTGATGGAGAGCAGCACCGAGGGCGCCCGCATCGCCTTCGCCGTGCTCGGCATCGGCGTCAACCTGAACGTCGAGCGGGAGCAGTTCCCCGACGAGTTCCGGTCCCTGGCAACGAGCCTCGCGAGCGAGCTCGGCCGGCCGGTGGACCGCGCCGAGTTCACGCGCCGGCTCTTCGATGCCCTCGAGCGCGAGCTCGACGCCCACGCCGCCGGCGGATTCGAGTCGATCCGACCCCGCTTCGAGGCCTACTTCCGGATGGCCGGGTCCCGGGTCGCCGTCGACGAGCTCGCGGGAAGGCGGATCGAGGGACGGGCCCGGGGCATCGCGGCCAACGGGGCCCTCGAAATCGAGGTCGAGTCGGGGGAGCGGTCGGGCGAAATCGTCCAGGTCCTGGCCGGCGACGTCACCCTGGCGAAGCCGCCCCGGGACGGGCGATGATCCGACGCCCGAAATGGGCCCGATGCGTGGGCCCGAGATAAGGAACCAGCCGGTGGGCGATCCCGTTCTCCTCGTCATCGACGTCGGCAACACCAACGTCACCCTGGGCGTCTTCGACTACCAGGGCTCCGACGCGACCCTGTCCCACCACTGGCGCCTCTCGACGCAACGGGCCCAGACCTCCGACGAGGTCGTGATCTCGATGACCTCGCTCTTCGCGAGCGAGGGCCGGGCGCCGCGCGACGTGACTCACGCGATCCTGTCGAGCGTCGTGCCCCCGGTCGTGCCGATCTGGGAGCGCGTCTGCGCCAAGCTCTTCGGGCAGGCCCCGCAGATCGTCGGCCCCGGCATCCGGACGGGCATGCCGGTGCGCTACGAGAACCCCCACGAGGTCGGGGCCGACCGCATCGTCAACGCGGTGGCGACCTACGAGATCTACGGCGGCCCGGCGATCGCCGTCGACTTCGGCACCGCGACGACCTTCGACTGCATCTCCGCCCGGGGCGAGTACCTGGGCGGCGTGATCTGCCCCGGCATCCAGATCTCGATGGAGGCGCTGTTCGAGCGGGCCTCGAAGCTCCACCGCGTCGAGATCGCCCGGCCCAAGTCGGTGATCGGCCGGACCACGACCGGGGCCCTCCAGTCCGGGCTCCTCTACGGCTACGCGGGCCTCGTCGACTCGATGAACACCCGCATCCGCCACGAGCTCGGCGCCGAGGCCAAGGTCATCGCGACCGGCGGCCTCGCCCGGCTGATCGCCACCGAGTGCACCACGATCGACCACGTGGCCCCCTTCCTGACCCTCGACGGCCTGCGCATCCTGTTCGAGAAGAACCGGCACGACCGGGGCTGAGGCGCGGCCCTGCCCCCGCCGCGAGGCGGGGCCGGCATCAAGTCGGGTCCGGGCGCGGCCGATCCAACCCTGGACCTGACCCGGCAGTCGGGCGGAAACGCCCATGTCGCCCGGTCCAGAGGGGGCCCCTTGTCCGAGCCGTCCGCGCCGTCCGAGCCGTCCGCGTCCACGCCCGGAGCTGCCCCGGGCCGGGCCAAGGTCCGCCTGCGCCTCTCGGCCCAGGCCGAGAAGTACGCGCGCCGGGACGCCCCGCTCGAGGTCCGTCGGATGGCCGCCCGCGGTGCCCTCCCGCTCGAGCCCCTCGAGCTCGCGACCGTCCTGCTCGTCCTGGCCAACGATCCCGACGCGGCGGTCAAGGACACCGCCCGCAAGAGCCTCGAGCAGCTCCCCGAGCCCGTCCTGGGCACCGTCCTGCGCGGTCCCGCCCATCCGGCCCTGCTCTCGCTGCTCGCCCAGATCCACAAGTCGAACGAGGCCCACTGCGAGGCCATCGCCCTCAATCCGGCCGCCGACGACGCCACGATCGCCTGGCTCGCGACCCTGCCCCACTCCCGGGTGGTGGATATCATCAGCCAGAATCAAGAGCGCATGATGCGCCACGAGGAGATCGTCGACGCCCTCGGCGCGAATCCGCTGACGGGTCGCTCGGTGATCGAGCGGATCCTCTCGTTCCTCGGGCTCGAGGACCGCGAGGCCGTGCGCGAGGTCGAGGCCGTCGACGAGGCCGAGGCCGAGGCGGCGGTGCTCGAGCTGCTCGGCGAGGACATGGGCGAGATCGCGAAGCTCCTCGCCGCCGAGAACGCGGGCGAGATCGACGACGAGACGCTGCAGAGCAGCCTCTTCGCGGCGGTGCAGAAGATGTCGGTCATGCAGAAGATCAAGCTGGCCCGCGTGGGCGGGAAGGAGGCGCGCGCCCTCCTCATCAAGGACCGCAACCGGATCGTCGCTTCCTCGGTGCTCGCGAGCCCGAAGCTGACGGAGACCGAGGTCGTCGCCTTCGCCCAGAGCCGCTCGATGGGCGACGAGCTGCTGCGCGTCATCGCGAACAACCGCGAGTGGACGAAGAACTATCAGATCAAGCTGGCGCTCGCCTCGAATCCCAAGACGCCCCAGCCCCAGGCCATCAAGTTCCTCAACTACCTCCAGGAGCGCGACCTGCGCCACCTGATGAAGAGCAAGGACGTGCCGAGCAACATCAGCACCCACGCCCGCCGCATCCTGACGAAGAAGGGGAAGGTCTGAGATGAGCGAGGCGCAGGCCCGCATCGTGCTCTGGGGCATCGAAGGCGCGGGCAAGTCCACGACGCTCCGCACGATCCACGCCCGGCTGCGCCCCGAGTCCCGGGGCGAGCTCGTCCGCCTGCCCTCGCGCCTCGATCCCACCGTCTTCGCGGAGTCCCTCGCGATCTCCCTCGGCGATCTCGGCGGCCGGGCGATGCAGATCGAGGTCGTGGCCGTGCCCGGCGGCGAGGATCAGGCGATGACGCGCAAGCAGCTGCTCGACCAGGTCGACGGCGTCGTGCTCGTGCTCGACTGCTCGCCGGGCCGGATCGACGCGAACGCCTCGGCGATCGAGGAGCTCCGCCAGTCGCTCGCCGCCTACGGGCAGCGCCTCGAGTCGCTGCCCGTCGTGCTGCAGTACAACAAGCGCGACGTGGCCGATCCCTTCGCGATCGAGTCGCTCCACCGCAAGATCGGCCTGCGCGAGGCCGCCGTCTTCGAGACGATCGCCACGACGGGCCACGGCGTGCTCCCGACGCTCACGACGATCTCGAAGCACGTGATCCGCCTGCACCGCGACGGGAGCTCGTCTCGCGCGACGACGACGGCCGGGACGACCCCGACGGCCGCCGCGAGCGCGACCGCGCCGGCGGCACCGGCGACGGCCCGGCCGGCCACACACGCCGCTCAGACGTCCGCGTCCGCCGCAGCGGGACCGCCCGGCTCCCCTGCCGCACACGGCGGCACACCGCGGGCGGCCCACGAGATCCTCGAGGCGGGCATCCTGGCCGATGCCGGCGCGGACGACGGGCGCGATGCGCTCTCCCTGGACTTCGACCGCACGACCCAGCCCGACTGGGGACGCGTCCAGCAGGAGCTCGAGAAGAGCGACGAGCGCCTCGGCGAAGCGCTGCGCATCGTCTCGGCGGGTCAGGCGACGATCGCCGTCGACGGCACCCTCTCGCTCCCGATCGTCCTCGGCGACCGCAGCGGCCAGACCCGCTCCGTCGTGCTCCATCTGCGGCTCGACGATCTCGCCCGCAGCGGGGGTGGATGATGCGCCGGCGCGTCGGCATCTGGGGTGCTTCCGACGAGTCGCTCCGGCTGCTGCGACTCCTGCTCGCCAACCCCGGTGTCGAGGTGCCCCGCATCTACGACGCCGACATCCCCGCGGCGCTCGAACGCGCCCGCAGCCTCGGAGCCGCCGTCTCGGGCCACGTCGCCCCGATCCTGGTCGACCAGTCGGCGGCGTTCTTCGGCGAGCAGACCTACGACGCGATCGTCGACGCGACGGGGGACGTGGCGGCCCACCTGCGCGCCCGTCCGCAGCCCTCCCCGCAGATCGTGACCCCGCTGACGGCCCGGCTGCTCTGGGGCTACGGCGTCGCCCCGCGCGATCGCAAAGCGGAGCTGCTGCAGGCGCTCCACGAGGTCGTCGAGTCCGTCGAGCTGACGATCGAGACCGACGAGCTCTTCGAGCGCATGCTCGAGATCGCCGTCGGCGTGACCGGAGCCGAGGGCGGCAGCCTGATGCTGCTCGATCCCGAGTCCCACGCCCTGCGCATCCGCGTCGCCCGCGGCGTCGAGGCGGAGCTCTGGCCCAAGATCAAGGTCGCCCTCGGCCAGGGCATTTCGGGCAAGGTCGCCGCCGAAGGGCGCCCGATCCATCTGCGCGGCCGCGCCGATCGCCACAGCTACGACCTGCTGCGCGAGCGGGTCGACGTCGAGTCGGCGCTCTGCGTCCCGCTGATCCACGCCGGCAAGGTCCTCGGCGTCCTCAACGTCCACCACTCGACCCGCCCCGACGCCTTCGGCGACGACGACCTGCGCTTCATGGAGCAGCTCGCACGCCTCGACGCGCAGATCATCGCCCGCGCCCAGGAGCACGAGGCGCTCCGCAGCCAGGCCGCGCGCTACGACGCGGTGCGCGAGGTCCAGCGCCTGCTGCGCGGGCCGGCGATCCTCTCGGAGCGGCTCGAGACGTTCTGCCGCTTCGTCGCCGAGCGCGCCGGGGGCGGCATCGCGCAGCTCTACCTGAAGGAGTCCGACGGGCGGCATCGCCTCTCCGCGGCCTCGCTCTCCGGCGGCCCCTTCGGCGGCGAATACCGGCTCACCCCGGGCACCGGCCTCGACGGCGAGGCGCTGCGGCAGGAGCGGACGCTCGTGCTCCAGCGCGAAGACGGGACCGTCGGCTACGCCGCCCTGCCCCTGATCGCCGGCGGCCAGCTCGTCGGTCTGCTCACGATCCAGGCCGGCCCGCAGCTCGCCGCCCACCGCGGCACCCTCGCGAGCTGGCAGGAGATCGCCGCCGCCGCCGCCGAGACGATCGCCCGCAGCGACCGCGAGGCGCGCCTCGGGAAGCGCTCGGAGCGGATCAACGCCATCAACGAGACCTCGATCCGCATGCTCTCGTCGACCGAGCCCGCCGAGGTCGCGCGGCTCGCGACCTCCTCGGCCGCAATGATCCTCGAGGCCGACCATGCGATCCTGCGGCTGCAGGATCCGAGCACGCGGCGTTATGCGATCCGGTCGTACTTCGGGGCCGCCGAGGGGCCGGCGCAGGAGGCGCTCTTCCGCCTCGACAAGGCGGTGACCGTCGGCTCGATCCGCCGGCGCGCGCCCCACCTGATCCAGGACGCGAGCCAGGACCGCGACCTCGCGCCCCTCGTCGACGAGATGCGCTCGATCCTGACCGCACCGCTCAAGCGCGGGGGCGAGGTCATCGGCACGCTCTCGATCTACGACAAGGTCGCCCTCGACCGCTTCTTCGCGAGCCGCTTCGACGACGACGATCTGCAGGTCTTCGGCCGCTTCGTCTCCTACGTCGAACGCAGCCTCGACCATGCCCTCGCCCACCGCGAGAACCTGCAGCACCGCAACTTCGACGAGGAGACGGGCCTGCCCTCCGCGGCCTTCCTCGGCCAGCGCCTGCACGAGGAGATCGCGCGCGCCGCGGGTCGCGAGAGCGCGCTCGTGCTGTGCGTCTGCCGCCTCGAGAACCGGGCCGAGATCACGAGCGAGGCCGGCCCCGGCCACGTCGCGAAGGTCATCGCGGTGCTCGCCGAGGCGCTGCGCGGGCGGCTGAGGGAGTTCGACGTGCTGGCGCGCCTCGACGGCGACGAGTTCGCGGTGCTCATGCCCGAGCCCGGGCGCCTGCCGGGGGAGCGCATCTTCGAGCTGGCGCGGGCCGTCGCCGACGTCGTGTCGAAGCACGAGTCCGCGAACCAGCCCGTCCGCGTCGGCCTCGCCTTCGGCTACGCCGTCCACCCCGCCGACGGCGTCGATCGCGAGACCCTGCTCTCCCACGCCCGCACCCCGCGCATCCGCATGGTCTGACGGGCGCCCGGCGCCGGCCGCCGGCCCCGACCCCGAAACGCGAATGGCCGCGAGGGATCGGATCCCCCGCGGCCATCGTCTTTCATCCGCCTCGACGCGCCCGCCCGCCGGCAGCTGCCCGTCTTCGCGATCGGCTCTGCCCGTCTACCGGCGTCCGCGCGCCCTCGCGTGCGGCTGCGCCTACTTGCGAGCGGTCGCGCCTACTTACGAGCGGCCGCACCTACTTACGAGCGGCCGCGCCTACTTTCGATAGGCCTCGATCAGCACGTCCGACGTCTCCGGCCGCATGATGCGCGGGTCCGGTCGCTCGCCGGCCTGCAGCTGCTCGCGCACCTTCGTGCCCGAGATCGAGTACGGCTTCTCGCCCTCGTGCCGCTCGGTCAGGTCGACGCGGCCGATGCTCTCGTAGAAGGCCGCGAAGCCGACCTTGCAGGGCTGGATGTGGAGCTCGCCCGGGAGGTTGTCGAAGATCTCGTGGGCATCGAAGTCGCCCCAGATCGCCTTGCCGTCCTCGAAGGGCGCGTCCGCGTGCTTGCGGCCGATCACGATGTCGGAGAAGCCGTAGTTCTGGCGGTAGATGCCGTGCATCACCGCCTCGCTGGGCCCACCGTAGAACATCTTGATGTCGAGGCCGATCAGCTCGAAGACGTCCGAGATGTCCCAGCCCGCCTTCTTCCAGATCGACTCGTCCTTGTCACCCTGGCCGAGCAGCCGCTCGCTGTGGAGCTTGCGGTAGCAGAGCATGCGGGTCGCGGCCGGGACGTCGTCGCCCTTGAGCTCGCCCATCAGCGGGTTCAGCACCGCGCCGGCGAAGAAGCCCTGGGCCGTCAGCACCTCGACGCCGTAGACGAGCGCGTACTCGTGGGCGCGGTGGAGCGGGTTGCGGGTCTGGAAGGCGAGCGCGCGCTCCCACTTCTTGTCCCGGATGAAGGTCCGGGTCATGCGCGGCGAGAGCATGAACTCGGCGTAGTCCTTCGGCAGGCGCTGGGGCAGCGCGCGGAGCTCGCCGCCGACGAGCTTCGTGCGCGCGTCGTTGTCGACGATCCGGCCGCCGGGATGATCGACCCGGTCGGTGCCGTAGATGGACTGGAGGTAGGTCTTCTTGTCCCAGTCGAAGGTCTCGACGTCGGACAGGATCGCGACGATCTGGCCGTCCTCGGTCTTGACCGCGCAGGCGCCGCCCTTCTTCAGGCTCGCCGCCTCGGCGTCGGTCACCGGCAGGCTGATCGGGATCGTCCAGGCGTACTTCTTCCCGTTCGAGAGGATCACCTTCTCCTGCAGCACCCGCGTGAACGCGTCGCGCTTCATCGGCCCCGTCAACGGGGAGAGCGCCCCGTCGGCGAGGCGGTGGACGGTCGACAGGTCCGCCGCCGTCACGCGGATCGCGGGCAGCCCCGCGGCCTCGGCCAGGAAGGCCGCCTTGTGCTTGAACGAAACGATCCGATCGACGGGCTCTTCGAGGCCGCCGTGGACGGGAACGAGATCGCGCTGGGTCGCCGGGCTCATGGGCTTGGGATCCTCTCTCTTCTCTGATCGGACTCACGCGCGCTGCGCGCCCGAGTCGCTCGTCACTCGATGATTGTCGTCCATCCAGCCATGGGCCATGCACCGGCCCTGCACGGGATGGTCTCGCGCGCCCTCTTCGAACGGGACCGGCGCGCTACCAGACCGGAAACTCGCTCCACCCGTCCTTCAGCAGGACCCGCTCCGCCTTGCCGTCGAAGCGGCGCACGGCGAGGTGGCGCTTCCCGCTCTCCACGACGATGAATGCGATGAATTCCCCGTCGGGCGAGACCGTGGGCATGCGCTCCTCGTCGGTGCCCGGACGGATCGCCACCCGGGCGGTCCCGTCGAGTCGCATGCGCCGCAGTCGATAGCCCGCGGTGGACTCCGATGCAAATACGATCCACTCGCCGTCCGGCGTCAGCGTGGGCTCCCGCCCGCCGAGCAGCATGCGCTCCTCGGAGCCCGGCGCGAGCGACCGGGTCGCGATGAAGGAGTCGTACTGGGTCGGTCCGTCGGTGCGCCGACGCGGGACCACCTGCTCGTAGACGATCTGGTCGCCCTTCGGCGTGAGGCGAAGCGTCCCCGGCGGCACCTTGTCGGCCACGGGGCGTCCCTCGAATTCACCCGCGCCGCGCAGGTGGACCGTGCTCTCCGCCGCACCGATCGGGGCGGATCGGTGGAGCGAGAGGGTGATGAGCCCTTCCTCCGGGCCGTAGTCGCCGCGGGGATGCTCGTCGGGGCCGTGCGTGAGCGGTCGCAGGTCGCGGCGGTCGAGATGGTATTCGTAGAGCTGCTCGCGCTCGCCGCGATGGGCGGAGGCGAAGAGCAGCCGGCGGTGGTCCCGGGACCAGGCGAGCGGCCGCGCGTTCGGCGGCGCCGCCTCGAGTCGCTCGAGCTTGCCGGTCCGCGGCCAGTACAGCATCAGGCGACCGGGATTCTTCGCGAGCTGGGGGCCGAGCTGGACCGCCTCCTCTGCCCGGAGGTGGGCCCGGATCTCGAGCTCCTGCTGGCCGTCGGGATCGGTCTTGTTGGGCGGCAGCGGCGGCAGCTCCGCGACCTTTCCGAAGGCGTCGCTCCGCTTCTGCGAAGCCTTGTCGACCCAGTAGAGGAAGGCGATCGGCTGGTCGGGGAGCGTCTCGATCGCGACGCGCGTCGACGTGCAGCCGAGCAGCCCGAGGATCGAGCAAGCGGCGAGGACCGGGAGGACCCGCCCCGCGCGAACGACCGAAAGCCCACCCGCCATGCCTCGTGCCTCCGTCCGCATGCTCCGCCCGTCCGCGACGCCGCTTCGCTTCATGGCCGGGCCTCGAGGCGCCGTCCGACGAAGGGCGAGGCCGGATTGCCGGTCGGCTCGAAGCAGCCGACCTCCTGGACCCGGTCGGCGAGCACCGAGACGACGATCTGCGCCGCCTCGGGAAACGGAAACAGCGGATGGGCCGCGAAGGCGAGATCGTCCTGCGACAGATAACAACCCTGCCCGAAATGCGAGTGATACACCGCGCTCACCGTCTCGTGGCGCGCCTCCGCCTCGCCGAGCGCGCGCTGGTACTCGAGCTCCGCCATGTAGTAGGCGTGGCGCGCGTCCTTCGGGAAGGCGATCGGATCCTCGACGTGCATCTTGGTCATGACGTTCGTGATGCGCACCGCGCGCACGAAGCGCTCCTCGGCGTTGCCCAGCACCAGCCCGCAGCACTCCTCGGGCGCGACGTCGAGGGCGTGTCGACAGAGCTCGAGCAGGACTTCACTCGCCACGAGCCGACTGCCCCGCTCCGGATCGAGATCGACGCGTGCGACTGCCAATTCCATCTCACGAGAGCCCGGGACCGGGCTCCTTCACGCGGGGGGCGGAAGCGCCGCGGAGTCTAATCGACGCGATCCCCCCTCGCGACGGCCGATTCCGGTCCCGGCGAAGGGAGCCCGGTGCGTCCGCCGGAACGGCTCGGCCGGTGCCGGCGACGCCCGACCGCCGGGCACGGGGCTCAGATCTCGTAGTCGAAGCGGGTGGGCAGATCCCGGGCGACGGAGCGACGGACCGCCTCGCGGCAGACGTCGGCGACGCGGATCTCGCCGAGCACCCCGGCGAAGCGCTCGGCCAGCTCGTCCCAGAGGAAGTCTGGCCGGTGCAGAGCCCCGCCCGCCTCCGCTGCCGAGTCGCCCGCCGCCGGATCGGCCGGCCCGGGCGGATCCGGGATCCCCTCGCCCACGATCGGCCCTTCGATCGCCTCGACCACGTCCCGCAGGCTGATCTGGCTGGGCGGACGCGTCAGCAGGAACCCGCCCCCCGGCCCCCGCTTGCCCGTCACGAGCCCCGCCCGACGCAGGCGCTGGAAGATCTGCTCGAGGAAGGCGTGCGGGATGCGCTGGCGCTCCCCGATGCGCCGGACGTGGACCGGCTCGCCCGCCCCGTTGTAGGCGAGATCGAAGATGCCGCAGAGCGCGTACTGGACCTGGCGCGAGAGACGCATCGCGCCCGCAGCATGCAGGACACACCCCCGCGTCGCCATCCGCGCGACTTGCCTGCGCCGGCCCCGACCGTCATGTTCTGGCGCCCCCGGGCCGCCGCCTGCCCACCCCATCGGATCCCGCCGTGCTGCTGCGACTCGAAGAGCTCGAAAAGTCGATCGGCGACCGCGTGCTCTTCCGCGGCGTGTCGTTCGTGCTGCGCGCGGGCGACCGCATCGGTGTCGTCGGCCCCAACGGCGCGGGCAAGTCGACGCTGCTGCGCCTGATCCTCGGCGAGGAGCCCCAGGACGGGGGAGCCGTCCAGCGCCCGCGCACGACGCGGATCGGCATGCTACGCCAGGAGATCGACCCGCGCGCGAGCCGCAGCGTGCGCGAAGAGGCCCGCACGGCCTTCGCCGAGCTCGACGCCCTCGAGGCCGAGCTGGCCGCCCTCGAGCAGGAGATGAGCCGCCGGGGGCGGGACGGCGAGGCGCTCTCGAGCGGCCTCGGCGAGCGCTACGACGCGCTGGCCAACCGATACCGCCTCGCCGGCGGCTTCGAGCGGGACGCCCGGGTCGCGACGGTGCTCGCGGGCCTCGGCTTCGACGACGCGCGGGCGGACCGGCCGCTCTCGAGCTTCAGCGGCGGCTGGCTGATGCGCGTCGAGCTCGCGAAGCTGCTGCTCGCCCGCCCCGACGTGCTGCTGCTCGACGAGCCGACCAACCACCTCGACCTGCCCTCGATCCGCTTCTTCGAGGAAACCCTGGCCCGCTTCCCCGGTGCCGTCGTCGTCGTCTCCCACGACCGGACCTTCCTCCGCCGTCAGGCGAACCGGATCGTCGAGCTCGACGGCCAGGGCGGCTTCGCCCTCTACGAGGGCAACTACGACACCTATCTCCGCGAGCGGGTCGCCCGGCGCGAGGAGCTGCTCGCGCGCAAGGCGAATCAGGACCGTCAGATCGCCGAGATGGAGCGCTTCGTCGAGCGCTTCCGCGCCCAGGCGACCAAGGCCCGTCAGGCGCAGAGCCGCCTCAAGGCCCTCGAGAAGATCGAGCGCATCGAGATCGAGCCCGACCGCCGCAAGTCGATCCGGCTCCGGCTCGCCGAGCCCGCCCGCTCGGGCGAGCGCGTGCTCACGCTCTCCGGCATCCACAAGCGCTACGGCGACGAGATCATCTACGCCGGCGTCGACCTCGAGGTCCTGCGCGGGGAGAAGGTGGCGCTCGCGGGCCCCAACGGTGCGGGCAAGTCGACGCTGCTGCGGATCGCCGCCGGCGCACTGTCCTTCGACGCCGGCAGTCGGACTCTCGGCCACAACGTCGAGCTCGCCTACTTCGCGCAGCACCAGCTCGAGGCCCTCGACCCGAGCGCATCGATCCTCGAGGACGTCGAGCGCAGCGCGCGCTTCGAGGACGTGCCCCGCATCCGCGGGCTGCTCGGCGCCCTGCTCTTCAGCGGCGACGACGTCGACAAGAAGATCGCCGTGCTCTCGGGCGGCGAGAAGGCGCGCGTCGCGCTCGCGAAGCTGCTGCTCCGGCCCGCGAACCTCCTGATCCTCGACGAGCCGACCAACCACCTCGACATCGAGGCCTGCGAAGTCCTCGAAGAAGCGTTCCAGCACTTCGCGGGGACGATCCTGTTCGTCTCCCACGACCGCTCGTTCATCAACGCCCTCGCCACCCGCGTCGTCGACGTCGACCACGGCCGGCTCGAGAGCCACCTCGGCAACTACGACGTCTACCTCGAGCGGGTCGAGCGCGCCGAGAAGCGCGCCGGCCGCGACGCGGACGAGGGTGGGGCCCGCGCGGACGCGGGGCGCGCCGCGCCCGCTGGGCAGGCGAACGACGCCGCGAAGACCGGCGGAGAGCTCCGCAGCGACAAGCTCGACCGGCAGCAGGAGCGCGAGCGCAAGAAGGCCCGCGAGCGCGACGCGCGCAAGCTCGAGAAGCTCGAGGCCCGGATCGCGGAGCAGGAGGGGCGGATCGAGGCGCTGAAGCAGTCCTTCGCCCAGCCCGAGGTCTACCAGGACTTCGAGCGACTGCGCGCGTTGCAGGCGGAGCAGAGCGGGCTCGAGGCGGAGCTCGAGAGCCTCTACCGCGAGTGGGAATCGCTCTCGGAGTCCCTCGCGGAGCCGTGACCCCCGGCGCCGGCGCGCCCTCGCTCGATGCGGGTGCCCTGTCGCGGACCGGCTGCGAGGGCGTAGGCGATCCGGCCTCGATCCCCGTCGACGGAGAGCAGCCGGACGTCGAGGTGCGTGCCGAGCTCGATCGGGCGCGGCACGCCCGCGAGCACGAGGGTCTCGGCTTCCACGTCGAGCTCGTAGCGCGACCCGAGGGTCCGCAGCGGGATCAGCCCGCTCGCGGCCGGCCGGAGCCCGCGGACGAAGAGACCGTGCTCCGTCACCCCCGTCACCTCGACCTCGAAGCGCTCCCCCTCACGCCCCGCGAGCAGCGCACAGCAGGCGAAGGCCGCCGCCTCCCGCTCCGCCTCGATCGCGACCCGCTCCCGCCCCGAGAGCCAGCTCGCGAGCCGCTCGAGCCGGCTCGCCCGCCCCGCGTCCCCGGGCGCCTCGTGCGGGACCGCCGCGCTCGACGCCGCGCCGCGCCCGCCCGCTCCGCTGCGGAGCCAGCGCTTCAGCACGCGGTGCACCGCCAGGTCCGCATAGCGGCGGATCGGCGACGTGAAGTGGAGGTAGTGATCGAAGCGCAGCGCGAAGTGGCCGCCGGGGCGGGCGGCATAACGGGCCTGGCTCATCGCGCGCAGGGTCGCGAGGTGGATGCGCTCCTCGGACGGCAGGCCGCGCACCTTCCGCAGCACGGCGGCGATCGCCCCCGGCTCGTCGAGGTCCTCGTCGACGACGAGGCCGTGGCGCTCGAGCAGGCGCGCGAGGTCGTCGAGGCGGCGCGGGTCCGGGGGCGGATGGATGCGGTGGACCGTCTCGAGCCCGACCCGGTCGAGGGCCGAAGCGACGGCTCGGTTCGCCGCGAGCATCGCCTCCTCGACGAGCCCATGGGCGGGATTGCGCGTCCGCAGCCGGACGTCCGCGACCCGACCGCCGCGATCGACCTCGATCTCGACCTCGGGCAGCTCGAGCTCGATCGAGCCCGCGGCGCGGCGCGCGGCGCCGAGGCGCTCCGCGATGCGCGCGAGCCGGAGCAGCGAGTCCCGCCACGGCGGTGCCCCCTCTTCCGTCCCCTTCGCGTCCCCCCGCGCGATCTGCCGGGCTGCCTCTTCGTAGGCGAGCTTCGCCCGACTCCGGATCACCGCCTCGTGGAAGCGCGCCTCCAGGATCTCGCCGCGCGCCGAGATCCGGAGCTCGACCGCGAGCACGAGGCGATCGACGTCGGGACGCAGCGAGCACAGATCGCTCGAGAGCCGCTCGGGCAGCATCGGCGTCGCGCGGTCGGGGAAGTAGAAGCTGTTGCCGCGGCGCCGCGCCTCGGCGTCGAGGAAGCCGTCCTCGACGACGGCGTGCGCCACGTCCGCGATCGCGACCCAGAGCCGATCCGCATCGCCGCCCCCGGCGCCGGTCGGCGCCGCTTCCGCGAAGAGCGCGTCGTCGTGGTCGCGTGCCGAGGCGGGATCGATCGTGACGAAGGGCAGCGCGCGCAGATCGAGGCGGCGCGCGAGCTCCGCGGCCGTCGGCTCCTCCGTCAGGGCCTCGGCCTCGAGGCTCGCGCGACGGGAGAAGTGGTCCGGCAGGCGGTACTTCCACGCGATCGCCGCGTGATCCGCGTCGGGATGGCCGGCCGGCCCGAGCACCGCGACGATCCGCACCGGGACCGCCGCTCCGGCCCGCTCCGCGACCGGGCGACGGCGCGTGCGCGCGCCCCGAGCCTTCGCCTTGCGGCCCGCCCCGACCTCGCGATCGGGCACGACCACGACGCGATCGCCCTCCCGCGCCCGTCCGTCCTCGCGTGGGGCGAGCACGAGGGGCGGTGTCTCGACGTCGCCGAACGGCACGAGCGCGAGCCCGGGCCCGACGCGCCGCAGGGTGCAGATCCACTGCTCGCGCTCGTCGTCGAGCACCCGCAGCAGCACCCCCTCGCGGCGCCCCTCCCCGCGGATCGGCTCGAAGCGGATGCGCGCGCCCAGCCCGACCGCCTCGCCGAGGCAGTCGACCTGCCAGCGGATCCGCGACGCGTCCTCGACCTCGATCCGCTGGCCCTGGCTCGCGGTCTCGTGGATGGCGACGACCCGCCCGTCGAGGGGACGGGACGGCCCTCGCCCGACGGGCGGCCCACCGGACACGCCCGGGCGGCCGCCCGGACCGCCGCGCTCTCCGCTGCGCCCGGGCCGCCCTTCGGAGCGCCCCTTGTCCGCGCGACCGGCGGCGCGCTCCCGCCGTCCGCCCCGGCCCGAGCCGGCGCGCGCGCGCGAGGCCTTGCCTCCGCTCCTCCCCGCCCGGCCGCGCCCTCCGCCCGATCCCGAACGCTTGACCAAATCCCACTCCGACGAGCCCATTCGGGTTTGACGCGTCCGCGCGATCACCGTAATCTGCCGCCCGCTGCCCGGGTGGCGGAATTGGTAGACGCGCTGGACTCAGAATCCAGTGTTTGAAAAGACGTGCTGGTTCGACTCCAGTCCCGGGCACCACACCCCCTACTCTACTCGCCTTTCGAACGGGCCCTCCGACGGGCCCGCTAGACTGCCGCGATGTCGAGCCAAGACCCCGTCCTGTTCGAGCTCGACGCCGACGGCGTCGCGCTCCTGACCCTGAACCGCCCCGACAAGCTGAACGCCTGCTCGGGCCCCATGCTCCAGCAGCTCGCGGAGCTGTATCGCCGCTGCGACGAGGACGACGCCGTCCGCGCGATCGTCGTGACGGGCGCGGGCCGCGCCTTCTGCACCGGCGCGGACATGACCGACGCCGCGAAGACCTTCGACCTCTCGAAGAGCGGTGGCCTCGAGGCCTTCAGCGCGGCGGGCCTCGCGCTGCCGGCCTTCCGCCTGCGCAAGCTCGTCGTCGCCGCGGTCAACGGCCACGCGATCGGCCTCGGCATGACGATCGCGATGCAGTGCGACGTCCGGATCTTCGCCCGCGAGGGCAAGTACGGGATCGTCCAGGTCCGCCGCGGCGTGATGGGCGACGCGTACTCCCATTGGACCATGGTCCGCCTCGTCGGCCTCGCCCGCGCCGCAGAGATCATGCTGACCGGCCGGACCTTCGCCGGCGACGAGCTCGACCGCCTCGGCGTCGCGAGCCAGGTCGTCCCGGCCGCGGAGGTCCTGCCGACCGCCCTCGCCCTGGCCCGGGACACCGCGATCCACGCCGCCCCGCTCTCCGTCGCCGTCTCGAAGCGCCTCCTCTGGGAGTCCTCCGAGCTGACCCCCGAGCAGGTCCTCCACCGCGAGACCGAGCTCCACAAGCACATCATGACCGCCCCGGACGCGATCGAGGGCCCGATGGCCCACGTCGAGCGGCGCCGACCGGACTGGAAGCTCCGGGTCTCCCGCGACTGGCCGGCCTGGCCGAAGGACTGAACGGACCGACCGGGATTCCTTCGCAGCGCCTGGTTGACCCTCCCCCGCTCGCGCCTATGGTTGCCCTCGGCCCGGCGGGGCCAAGGGAGCGAAGCCTCCCCGATCAAGATGGGGCGAAGGCTCCCGGGTCGGGTCGCGTCGCCTCGAGGAAAGACAACTCCGAGCAGCGGGCGAGGCGCGACGAAACCGGTGGCCAACGACGATTCGAACGACGAGCGGAAGGCCGCGGGCAACGGTGCGCAGGGGGCCTCGACGGGCCCGGGCCCGGTGGCTTCGCTGGCGGTCCAGGTCGCGGGCTCCGAGACGCTCGAGGTGCCGGCGATCCTGCCGGTGCTCCCGGTGCGCGACGTCGTCGTCTTTCCAGGGGTCACGATGCCCCTCGCGATCGGTCGCCCGCGCTCGCTCGCGGCCCTCGAGGAGGCCGGGCAGGACGGCTACATGCTGGTCGTCGCCCAGCGCGACCCGCTGACCGAGAACCCCGGGATTCCCGAGCTCCACGAGGTCGGCACGATCGTCCGCGTCATGCGCATCATCGATGCGCGGCGCGAGGGCAAGCAGGCCCTGGTGGTGGGCCTCGCCCGGGCGGTCATGACCCGGACCGTCGCGTGGGAGCCGACCCTGCGCGTGCAGGTCCTCCCGCTGACCGAGCCCGAGGGGCTGACGCCGACCCTCGAGGCCGCGTGGCGACGCGTCGTCATGCTGGCCCAGCGCGTGATCGAGCTGCGCGACGACATGCCCGACGAGTGGAAGACCTTCCTCCAGGGCATTCCCTCGCCCGGCCTGCTCGCGGACCTGATCGCGTCGAACATCGCGATGACGCCGCGCGATCGCATCCGCCTGCTCGCCGAGGCCGATCCCGAAGCGCGCCTCGGCCTGGTCGAGCACCACCTCGAGAAGGAGGTCACGATCGCCGAGACGCAGCGGACCCTCGCGGGCGAGACCGGCGGCGAGACCGACCCGCGCCGGCGCGAGCGGATGCTGCGCCAGCGCATGCGCGAGATCCAGAAGGAGATCGGCGAGACCGACGCCGGGGCCCGCGAGATCGACGAGCTGCGCGAGCGCCTCGACGCCTCGAATCTGCCCGAAGAGGCGGAGGCCCTCGCGCAGCGCGAGCTCAAGCGGCTGTCCTCGCTGCCGCAGCACGCACCGGACCGCCACCTGATCCGGACCTATCTCGACTGGCTGCTCGAGCTGCCCTGGAACAAGCAGACCGAGGATCATCTCGACCTCGCCGAGGCCCGCAAGATCCTCGACGCGGACCACCACGGCCTTGCCCAGATCAAGGACCGCATCCTCGAGTTCCTCGCCGTGCGCAAGCTCGCGCCGGATGCCCAGGCCCCGATCCTCTGCTTCGTGGGTCCGCCGGGCGTCGGCAAGACCTCGCTGGGCCGCTCGATCGCCCGCTGCATGGGCCGCCAGTTCACCCGCGCCTCCCTCGGCGGCGTGCGCGACGAGGCCGAGATCCGGGGCCACCGCCGGACCTACGTCGGCTCGATGCCGGGCCGCATCCTGCAGAGCCTGAAGCGCGCCGGCTCGCGCAACCCCGTCTTCCTGCTCGACGAGATCGACAAGGTCGGCTCGGATTTCCGCGGCGATCCGTCGTCGGCGCTGCTCGAGGTGCTCGACCCCGAGCAGAACAAGAGCTTCTCCGATCACTACATCGAGGCGCCCTTCGACCTCTCGCGCGTGCTCTTCATCGCGACGGCGAACACGCTCTCGACGATCCCGCCGGCCCTGCTCGACCGCATGGAGATCATCGAGCTCTCCGGCTACACCGAGCAGGAGAAGCTCGCGATCGCCGAGAAGTACCTCGTGCCGCGCCAGATCGAGGCCCACGGGCTCAAGCCCGACCAGGTGGTCGTCGAGCGCGCCGCCCTCGACAAGATCATCAGCGAGTACACGCGCGAGGCCGGTGTCCGGAACCTCGAGCGCCACGTCGCGACCCTGATGCGCAAGAGCGCCCGCAAGATCGCCGAGCAGCGCGATCGCGTGATCACCGTCGGCCCGGCCGACGTCGCCGAGGCGCTCGGTGCCCCGCCGCACCTGCCGGAGACGGCGGAGGCCTCGAGCATTCCGGGCGTCGCGGTCGGGCTCGCGGTGACGGCCCACGGCGGCGACATCCTGTTCATCGAGGCGGCGGCCAACCCGGGCGGCCAGGGCATCCGACTCCGGCTCACCGGCCAGCTCGGCGACGTCATGCGCGAGTCGGCCGAGGCGGCGCTCTCCTGGGTCCGCGCCCACGCCAAGGAGCTCGGCCTCTCGGAGGCGGCGCTCGCGCCGCGGGAGATCCATCTCCACGTCCCGGCGGGCGCCGTGCCCAAGGACGGCCCCTCGGCGGGCGTGGCCCTGGTGACGGCCCTGGTCTCGCTGCTCTCCGATCGCAGCGCCCGGAGCAACGTCGCGATGACGGGGGAGATCTCGCTGCGGGGCCGGGTGCTGCCGGTCGGCGGGATCAAGGGCAAGCTGCTGGCGGCCCAGCGCGCGGGGATCGATACGGTCGTCATCCCGCGGCGCAACGAGAAGGACCTGGCGGAGGTGCCGAAGGAGGTCCGCGACGCGCTCGGCATCCACCTCGTGGATACGATCGACGAGGCGCTCGCCCTGACCCTCTCGGACGCCCGATCGGCGGGGGCCCCGACGGCGGCCTGAGGGCCTGCCTTCGCTAGACTGCGCGCCTTGCGCATCGCATTGGTCCACGACTGGCTGACGGGGTATCGCGGGGGCGAGCGGGTGCTCGAGCACCTCGCCCGGCGCCATCCCGAGGCCGATCTGTTCACGCTCTTCCACGCCCCGGGCCGGGTGCCGGCGGTGATCGAGCAGCGCCGGATCCGCACGAGCCCCCTCGACCGGCTCCCCTTCGCCCACCGCCACTACCGGAAGCTCCTGCCCCTGATGCCCTGGGCGATCCGGCGCTTCGATCTGCGCGGCTACGACCTCGTCCTCTCGACGAGCCACGCCTTCGCGAAGAGCGTGGCCGTCCCGGCCGGCATTCCCCACCTCGACTACTGCTTCACCCCCATGCGCTACGTCTGGGATGCGCAAGCGGAATATCTCGGCGATGGCCTGCGCCGGACGCTCGCGCGTCCGCTCGTCTCGGCGCTGCGCCGGTTCGACCGGGCCTGCTCGGGGCCGGAGTCGGTGTCGCGCTTCGTCGCGATCTCGCGGGAGGTGGCGAGCCGGATCGAGCGCCACTACGGCCGGCGCGCCCATGTCGTCGCCCCACCGGTCGACGTTGCCTGGATCGAGCCGGCCTCGGGTCCGCCGGACGACTTCTTCCTGCTCGTGGCGGGCTTCGTGCCTTACAAGCGCGAGGATCTCGCGATCGAGTGCTTCCGGCGCTCGGGGCGACGCCTCGTCGTCGTCGGGGACGGACCCGGCCGCCGGCGCCTCGAGCGGAGCGCCCCGCCGAACGTCGAGTTCGTGGGCCGCGTGGACGACGCGGCGCTCGCCGAGCTTTATCGGCGGTGTCGTGCGCTGATCTATCCGCAGCGCGAGGACTTCGGACTCGTTCCGGTCGAGGCCCAGGCCGCCGGTCGACCCGTCATCGCCTTCGGCGCGGGGGGCGTACTCGACAGCGTCCGACCCCTGCCCCGCGATCGCGAGAGCGATGCCTCGGCCCGCTTCGACGATCCGGCTCCGGCGACCGGGATCTTCTTCGATCGCCAGACGCCCGAGGCGCTCGAAGCGGCGATCGCCCGCTTCGAGAAGGCCGAGCTCCAGTTCGAGCCGACGGCGCAGCGAGCGTGGGCCGAGCAGTTTTCACCGGCGCGCTTCGACGCAGCCTTCGACGCCGAGGTGGCGGCGCTCCTGGGAGGCGCGGCGGCTTGAGCGCGAGCGAGATCTCGATCCCGATGCAGGACCTCGCCCTCGCCCACGAAGCCCTCGAGCCCGAGCTGCTCGCGGGGCTCGCGAAGCTCCTCGCGAGCGGACGCTTCGTGCAGGGCGAGCCCGTGCGCGCCTTCGAGGCGGAGCTCGCGCGGACCTGCGAGGCGCCCCACGCCGTCACCTGCAACTCCGGCACGGACGCGATCTGGCTCGCGCTGCGCGCCCTCGACGTCGGACCGGGGGACGCCGTCGTGTGCCCCGGCTTCTCGTTCTTCGCGAGCGCGGCGACCCTCGTCCGCCTCGGAGCGCGACCGATCTTCTGCGACGTCCTGCCCGGGACGCTGAACCTCGATCCGGAGGACGCACTCCGGCGCGCCGCGGGCGATCCCGACTGGAAGGCGGTGCTGAGCGTCGATCTATTCGGCCGGCTCTGCGAGCTCGGTCCCCTCGCCGACCACTGCCGCGAGCGCGGCATCCCGATCGTCGAGGACGCCGCCCAGTCGATCGGGGCGCGCGATGCGGGCGGGGCCCCCGTCGGCGCGCGGGCGCGCGTCGCCTGTCTCTCGTTCTATCCGACGAAGAACCTCGGCGCCCTCGGCGACGCCGGCGGCATCGTGACGGCCGACGGCGAGCTCGCCGCGCGGGTCGCGCGCCTGCGCTCCCACGGCGAGTCCGCACCCGGCGTCTACGACGAGCTCGGCATCAACTCCCGGCTCGACTCCTTCCAGGCGATGGTGCTCTCGATCAAGCTCCGTCACCTCGAGCGCTGGACCGAGGCACGCCGGGACCTCGCGGCCCACTACGACGCGCTGCTCCGCGAGCGGGGCGCCCTCTCGGCCGAGGAGCCCTTCTCGCCGGATCGGCCCGGCGTGAAGCTCCTCGCCCCGACTCCCGCACCGGCGCGGCATACCCATCACCGCTACGTGGTCCGGATCGAAGCCGAGCGCCGCGACGGGCTGATGCAGGCGCTGCGCAGCGAGGGCATCGGCTGCGAGGTCTACTATCCGCGCGGTCTCCACCAGCAGCCCGCCCTCGCCGCCTGGGCGCCCGCGCGGGCGCTGATCGAGGTGGAACGGGCCACGCGCGAGTGCCTCGCCCTGCCGCTCTATCCGGAGCTCGGACGCGCGAAGGTCGAGCAGGTCGTCGACGCGCTGTTCCGCCATCTCGCGCGCTGAGCCGCGGCGCTCGTCCCGGTCCGCCGCGCTAGTCGCGGTCCGGCGCGCCGAGCGCGCGGCCGTGGCGACCGAGGCGCAGCAGCGTCATCGCGAGGATCCGCAGGTCGAGGGACAGGGACCACTTCTGGATGTAGTAGAGGTCGTGCTCGAGGCGCTCCTGGATCGACGTGTCGCCGCGCCAGCCGTGGACCTGCGCCCAGCCCGTCATGCCCGCGCGCACCTTGTGGCGCAGCATGTAGCCGGGGACCTCGCGCCGGAACGACTCGATGTAGGCGGGGCGCTCGGGTCGCGGGCCGACCAGGCTCATCTCGCCGCGGACCACGTTGACGAGCTGCGGCAGCTCGTCGAGGTCGAAGCGCCGCAGGAGGCGGCCGATGCGCGTGAGCCGAGGATCGCCGGGCCGCGTCCAGCCGACGCCCGTGGCCTCGGCGTCGCGCCGCATCGAGCGGAACTTCAGCATCTCGAAGACGCGACCGTCGTGGCCCATACGCGTCTGCCGGTAGAGCACCGGCCGCCCCGACCCGAGGAGGATCGCGAGCGCGATCGCCGCCAGCAGCGGCGACAGGACGACGAGCGCCGTCGAGGCCACCACGAGATCGAAGGCGCGCTTCGTGATCGCCGGCCAGCCGACCAGCGGCGTCTCCTGCAGCCCGATCACCGGAATCCCGTCGAGGCTCTCGACCGTGCTCCGCAGGCCGTAGCCGTGGAGCAGATCGGGAACGATCTTGACGTTCACGACCTCGTCGGCGAGGGAGGCCACGACCTTCTCGAAGCGCTCGGCCTCGTGGCGCGAGAGCGCGATGATGAGCTGATCCACGCGATGGGCACGCAGGATCGACTTCAGGTCGCCGTAGCCGCCGATCACCTTCGCCCCGGCGACCTGCCCGCCGAGAGCGCCGTCGGCGACGACGCCGAGGATCCGGAGACCCGCCTCGGGCCGGCCCGCGATGCGGGCGATCACGCTCTCGGCGAGCGGGCCCGACCCGACGAGCAGCACGTAGCGAAGATTGAATCCGCGGCGCCGGGCCTGGCGCAGGACGAACCGGATCGAGGAGCGGCAGCCGACGACGAGCGTCGGGACGAGCACGCTGAAGATTCCGATCACGAGCCGCGAGTAGGCCTGGCCGCGGGCGAAGAAGGTCGCCGCCGCGAGCAACAGGATCGCGACGGCCGTCGCGCGCACGACCGCCCCCGCCTCGCCGAGGGGCGAGTCCATGCGCCGGGCCTGATACAGACCGTGCGCGTGGAAGACCACGAGGAAGAGCGGGAGGATCAGCGGCAGCGGATAGAGATAGGCCGCGAGCGGCGGCGTCCCGAGCGGCGCCGGGATGCCCGCGTGGAAGCGCAGGCCGTAGGCCGCCAGCCAGGCGAGCGCGACGAGCGTCAGGTCGAGCAGGCCGAGCAGGGTCCGGAAGACTTCGCTGTAGCGGTGCAGCATGCGGCCGTGGATCCCCTGCTTCGGCTGCGGGTCGCCCAAGGGTGCCAGATCCCGGCTCAGCCTGCCGGCGGGGTCAGGGCGAGGACGACGACCTCCTGGTCCGGGCTCCGCTCGACGTGGAGGGGCACCAGCCAGCGCCCGACCCCCTCGGCCAGGCCGAGATGATCCCCGAGCCGAGCCTGATCGATGATCAGATACGCCGCGTGCCGGCCTCGCAGCTGGCGCTCGAGGTCGCCGGCCCGGCCGTCGGGGATCGGGACGAACACGGCGCCCGCGTAGTAGGCGGTCCGCCGCTTCTGGGCGGCGACCGGGGCGACCCCGTCCGACCGGGCCGCCAGCCACTCCGCCGCCCGCCGCTCGGCCACCCGGTCCAGTCGCCGGGCCCGCAGATCCCGGGGCACCCAGCTCACGAGGAGCACGACGACGAGGAGGAGTGCCGCGCCGGCCGGTCCAGGTCGGACGCCGAACCGGCGGACCACGTTGGGGTCGAGCTTCGCGAGAACGCCCTGCCAGCCGAGCGCGGCGAGCGGAGCGAGCGCGAGCCCCGCCGCGAGGGCATGCCGTCGACTGACGTAGCCCGCTCCCCAGACGAGCAGAACGAGGACGGCCGATTGGACGGCGAGGACGACCAGGACGGCCTGCTCGAAGGTGCGCCCCGGCCCGCGCCCCGGACCTCGCGCGACGAGGACGATGCCGAGGAGCGCGAAGACGACGACTTCGTGCCGGGCCGCGGAGAGTGTGGTCGCCGCAACCCGCGCGATCGCCTCGACTCCGCCGAGGAGCGTGCGCGGCGGCCGCGCGACCTCGCCCCCGTCGATGCGGATCGAGCCCTCCGGCAGGGGGAGCGCATCGGGGTCCCGCCGGGCCGCGCGCCGACGACTGCGCTCGGCCTCGATCGCCGACGGGCTCGGCCCGCCTTCGAGGAGGACCGACACCGACTTCTTCGCGGTCGGGGAGAACGCATCCCCCCCGTCGCCCTCGCTCGCCCGCAGGACGCCGACGAAGAGCGCCACCAGCGCGAGGAAGACGACGGCGATCCGGACGAGCGCGCGCCGCTCCGCGGGCCGCGTCGCGATGCGCAGCGCGAACAGGACGACCGCGGCGACCACGAGCACGAGACCCTCGGGTCGCGTCCAATAGGCGAGCCCTGCGATCAGGCCGAACGCCGCGGCGCGGACCGCGCTCGGCCGCTCGAGCAGCTCGACGAGGGCGGCGAGGCCCGCGAGGAAGAGGCCCCCGTAGAGGCCGTCGCTCATCACGTCGGCCGAGAAGTCGACCGCCCAGGGATGGAGCGCGACGATCGCACCGGATGCTGCCGCGATCGCCGGACCGAAGCACGCGAAGGCGAGGCGGTGGACGGCCGCGACGGCGAGCAGCCCACCCGCGATCGAGACCGTGATCGCCGCCGGCTCGGGCGCGACGCCCAGGGCTTCGACGACGGCGACCAGAGCCGGGTAGAGCGGATGCTGGGGATGCGCCAGGACGTCCGCCGTGCGCCCCGCACGCAGGGCCTCGGCCAGGGCGAGGAAGATCGGGCCGTCGTTGAAGAGGACGGCGGTGCGCGACCAGGCGATCGCGCGGACGATCGCCGCGCCGATCAACAGCAGCACGAGCACGGCGCGATCGCGCGTGCCGAGCCCGGCCCCCGTCGAAGGACGATCCGCCTCGATCACACGGGCTTCAGCGCACGTCCCGCGCGTCGGCCTCGATCGCCGCGCGCAGGTCCGAGAGGAAGTCGGGCATCGCCGACACGACGCGATTCCAGTTCGGGATCTGGGGCGAGCCCATCGGATCCTGCACGAAGCCGAGACCCGCCGCGCGCAGGGCACCGGCGAAGGTCTCGACCGCGACCTCCTCCTCGTGGCGATCGAAGGCGAGACCGTTGAGCTTCGCGTCGTCGCTGTAGCGGGCGATCGCGTCCTGCGCCGTGCGCACGTAGGCGGCGATCATCGTGTTGAGGAAGCCCGAGTCGAACTCGACGCCGTAGCTCGCGAGGTTGCGGATCAACGAGGCGGCGATGTCGCGCACCATGCGATGGAGGCCGGCCGACGGATCGTGCTCGGAGAGCTCCTGGTGCTTGTGGTCGTAGTTCTCGACCAGCTCGACCTGGCAGATCCGCTTGAGCGAGCAGTTGCGGTAGACCTCGGCCAGCACGCCGACCTCGAGCCCCCAGTCCGCCGGGATCCGGTTGACGCGGACGAGCTCCGTCGTCATCGAGCACTCGCCCGCCAGCGGGTAGCGGAACGACTCCATGTACTCGAGCAGGGGCACCGGCCCGAGCACCGTCTTCATCGAGCGGATCAACGGCGTCATGAAGAGCCGCGTGACCCGTCCGTGCATGCGGTCGGAGACGCGGCTGTAGTAGCCCTTCGCGAACTCGTAGGCGAGCGTCGGATTCGCGGTCGGATAGCAGAGGCGCGCGAGCAGGTCGCGACGATAGTCGAGGATGTCGCAGTCGTGGGTCGCGACCACCCTCGCCCGCTGCGTCGCGAGCACGTAGCCGAAGGCGATCCAGTTGGCGCGACCCTTTCCGTCGTCCCCGGGCGTGAGCCCCTCGCCCCGCAGCCGCTCGATCAGCGCGTCGACCCGGGGCCCCTGGTTCCAGATCACCATCGCCCCGGAGCCGTCGGTGCAGCGGACGCGATCGAAGAGATCGCGCATCTCCGCGAACTGGTCGCGGGTCGCCCGACCCGACAGGCTGACGACGCACTGCGCGAGGTACGGGACCCGCGAGAGCTCGTCGACGATCCGCTCGAGCGCGGGGCCGCGGATCTCCGAGTACAGCGAGGGCAGCACGAGGGCGACGGGGCGCTGGGGGCTGTAGTCGAGCAGCTCGCGCTCGAGACGGGCCAGGTTCGGCTCCCCCAGGCGGTGGAGGGTGCTGATCACGCCCGTCTGGTGGAAGTCCGCCATGCGCGGGACGGTGACATCCGGCCTTCCATCATGTCAAGCGCAGAACGTGTGCGTTCGAGGCGCCGGGCGCGAGGGCCGGTGCGGGGATCGTCGCGCGGGGTGGGCTCAGTAGGGCCCGGGCGATTCGAGGGCGGGCTCGATCGCCTCCTCGAGGACGCGCAGCTCGGCCGGATCGATCTCGTCGAACTCGATGCCGACCTCCTGCGTGATCGGATCGGTCTCGACGGACCAGACGACACGGCCCGTCGCGATGATCGTCCGCCGTCCGACGTTGAAGGTCACGCGCAGGCGATCCCCGAGGTTGATCTCGCAGCCCACCGCCTCGAAGCGGATGCCCCCCGTCGAGACGTCCCGTGACACCGCGAGCTGATCGGGGCGGTCGAGCTCCGCGAAGGAGATGACCTGATCCGTCGGGATGCGGAGATATTTGCGTCGATTGGAAGCCGGCTCGTGGGCCATCGGCCGCTCGCCCCCGCGGCGCCTCGGATGGGCGCCTGCCGGCGCTTTCGGCCCTGCCGGGAGAAGCCTTGAGCGGGGATTGCCGGACGGCGGTCCGGTCGGCAGCGATGGCGGCTGGTCGGGGCTCCGAATGCGGAGGTCCGGCTCGGATCGCCCTCAGAAGAGGTCGAGTTGCCGATCTTCTGCGCCCGCGATCTCGAGCCCCTTCAAGACGATGGCGATCCGCCGCAGGGCGGCCGGCTTCGGGTCCGCCCGGTCGAAGAGGTCGCGGGCCGCAGCGGCGATGTCCGCGGCGTTCGTCGCCGGTGGCCACAGGGCGCGGCTGCGGGTCAGGCTGCGGGCGTCGACGGCGGTGAGCCGAAGCGCGATCCGACCGGCCCAGAGCCCGTCGCGGCGCAGCGCCTTCTCGAGCCGGGTCGAGAGCCGGGCGATCACCGCCTCGAGCACCGCCGGCCCCGCGCCGTCCTCGAGCTTCTCCTCCCGGGAGAGGGTCGTCGGATGACGCCGCACGCGCAGCGGCTTCGGGTCCTCGCCGCCGGCGAGCAGCCAGAGCGCGCGCCCCGCACTGCCGAGCAGGAGCTCGAGCCGCTCGGCCCCGAGCTCCCGCAGCCCCGCCACCGTCGTCACACCGAGCTCGAGCAGCCGGGTCGTCGTCTTGGGTCCGACCGACGGGAGCCGCTCGACCGGCAGCGCCGCGAGGCGCGCCTCGAAGTCGTCGGCCGTCCAGACGCCGACGCCACGCGCACCGACGTCTTCGGCGACGAGCAGCGCCGCGAAGCGCGCCGGCGCGATCCCGACCCGGAGCGGAAGACCCGTCTCGGACTCGACGAGCGCGACGAGCTGATCGCCCAGACGCTGGGCCTCCGTCGGATCGCCCGGGGCGCGGAAGTAGAAGGCCGCGAGCCCCGAGGTCTCGACGGCGCCGATCTCCCGCCGGATGGCGGCGCGGAGGTGGCCCGACATCTCCCGCGCGGCCTGCATGTCGGTCCGCACCCAGCGCGCCCCGGGCGCACGGGCGAGCGCCTCGGCGACGGCCATGCCCTCCTCGACGCCGCTCGCGCGCAGCTCGGCGGTCAGGCCGACCACGCGCCCCCGCTTCGCCGGATCCCCGCCGACGATCACGGACTGGTCCGCGAGCTCGGGCTTCAGGCGCCGCGCGACCGCGACGTGGAAGTCGGGCACCTCGGCGAACCCCACCGGCGACGTGCGCGTCGGTCGCGGGCTCATCGCGCCGGCTCCATCACCAGCCGCGCCACGCTCTCCTCCTCGACCGCGAGCCGATCGGTCGTGAAGAGCGCGAGGCGTCCGGACCGGAAGCGGGCGATCCCGTCGCTGAAGTTGGGATGACCGGGCTGCTCGTTCTGTCCAGGGGCCAGGCTCGAGAGCACGCGATCGCCCGCCGAGAGATCCATGGCCACGCGGTACAGGCTCGCGGACTCGACCTCGAGCGAGACGCCCGGGCGGTGGGCCGCGGCGTCGAGGCTCGCGGCGCTGCCGCCGGTGCGCAGGCCCTTGAACAGGAAGTCGGCCATCACCCCGAACGGCGCGAAGGGCTCGAAGCGCATGCGATGCAGCTCGCCCCACTCCCAGCGCTCCCGCGCGGGCCCGAGGCGATGGCCCAGGGCCACCCACGCCTCGCGCAGGCTGCGCCGCGCGGCCGCCGTGACCCGCGCCTCGTCGGTCCATCCGCCGGGCCTGCGCAGCTCCTCCGCACGCATCACGAGGCGCTCGATCGCGTCCTGCGGCCGCACGTGCGGCGCGTTCAGGTAGCGCGCATAGAGCTCGGGCCCGAAGGGCTCGCGCAGCAGGTTCTCGAGCAGGCGGTCGACCACGAGATGATAGGCGGCGGCCCCGGCGCTGTGGACCGACGCATCGCCGTCCCAGCGCTCGAGGATCCCGGCGATCTCCTCGGCCTCGATGTCGAGGGCGCGCTCTCGGCGCGCGAGGGAGAGCAGCGCCCGGACCACCGCCGCCGCGCGCTGCGTCCCGTCGTCCGCGAGCATCTCCGCCGCCTCGCGCAGGTCGAGCGCGCGCACGCGCAGCCGCGCCTCGAGCGCGGCCTCGATCCGCTCGGCGCGGTCGCCGGGACGCCAGAGGAACTCGACGTCGCCGCGCCCCTCGCCGCTCGGCCAGGCCTGATCGGCCATCACGAGATAGGGCCGCGGCCCCGGCGCGAGGCGCAGCGCCGGGAGCGCATCGATCGCGACGCGATGACGCCAGTCGAAGCTCTCGAGCCGGCCCTCGACGGGAACGAGCCCGGTCGGAAGCGGACGGTGCGGCAGCCAGCCGGCGACCTGGACGCCGCCCTGCCCGCTGCGATCCGCGTAGACGAGCGCGAGCACCGGCTCGTGGTGGCCCGCGAGCACCGACGCGATCCCCTCGACCCCGTCGAGCCGAAGCAGCGCGAGCATCGAGCTCAAACCGTCGCCGGCCCGCGCCCCGGTCCAGGCGAGGGAGCGTGCCGTCGTCTCCCGCTCCGCGGGCGGGGCCGCGCCCTCCGCCCCCGCGGCGGCGTCCGTCGCCGGGCGCTCGCCCTCGCCCGTGAGCCCGTCGATCAGCGGGCCGTGGCGCGTCGAGCGCAGCACCCGCTTCTCCTCGCGCAGCGAGCCGCCGCGATCGAGGAAGCGCAGCACCTCTTCGCGCTCGACCAGGCGCGCGCGGGTGCGCCCGCTCTGGTACGAGCCGGGCTGCGGGCCGAGGGTCTCGATGAACAGATCAGCGATCGGGGCACCCGCCGGAAGGCCGGCCCAGGCGAGGCGGGGCGTGCGCGCGATCCAGAAGATCGGCGAGCCCGGCACCGTCGCGCCCAGCGCGTCGAGCCCCCCGCCCGAAATCTGCAGCTCGTGGAAGAGCGCCGGCGTGCTCGGCGCGACCTGCCAGTCCGCGACCAGCAGCGGAGCACCGCTCGCGCTCCCTCCCGCGCCGACGATCCACGCCCCGCCCGTCGGCTGACCGATCCCGCGGCAGAGCATCCGGGTCGAGTCGAGGGCGAGCGACGGCGCCGGCGGGCGCGCACCGCCCGACTCGAAGGAGCGCAGCATCGGCAGGGACGGTGCGACCCCGAAGTCGACCGAGGCGCGTCCCGGAAAGAAGGGCCGCGCGGGCACGCTGTCGAGGCGCTGGATCAGCTCGTCGAGGACGAGGGTCGTCTCGAGCGTGCCGCCCATGCACCACGACAGGAGCTTCACGACGGCGAGCGAGTCGGCCGGCTGCCAGGGCTCGACCTCGGCGATCGGCTCCCCGAGCTGCGAGGGCGCGGACGCCCGATCGCCCCGGATCCGCGTGATGCGCGCGTTGACTCCCGCCGAATACGCGGCGAGGACCGCCCGCGAGCCCGCCGGCAGGCTCTCCGCGGCGGCCCGGGAGGCCGGCTCGATCTCGAGCAGCCGGGCGAGCCGATCGGCGGGGAGCACCGCCTCCCCCTCGCGCTCCGCGCTGCGGCCGTAGGCCCGGCGGCGCAGGGCGATCATCTGCCCGAGGCGGTCCTCGGCGTGGGCGAAGCCGACGCCGAACCAGAGCTCGGGCTCCCGGCGCGCGTAGATGTGGGGGATGCCGCGCCCGTCGCGCAGGATCTCCACCGGCCCCCCGAGGCCCGCGATCCGGATCGTGCCCGAGGACTCGGCCAGGGAGCCCCGGGCGTCGAGACCGAAGCTGCGCCAGCGCTGGAGCGCGAAGAGCGCGAGCAGGATCAGGGCGGCCCCGCCCAGCAGGCGCAGGCCCAGCTCCCGCGGACCCGGTGCCCCGCGTCCGCTCTTCGCTCCCGGCCGAACGGCCATCTCCGATCACCCCCCGACCCGACCCACGCGCTCCGACCCGACCCGCCCCCCCGGCGCGATCGGGCCCGCCCGAGCCCTCTTCCGCGGGCCCGGTCGTCACGGGAAAAACGGATGTCAAGTCGAATACTTGAGAGCATATCCGAGGGCGGGTACATTGCGCGGCCCCGCCCCCCTCCGCCGATGGAGCCACCCGGTGTCGATCCGTTCCCTCGAAGCCCTGCTCAAGACGACCGAGCTGCGCGGACGGCGCGTCTTCGTGCGCGCCGACCTGAACGTGCCGCTGAAGGGCGGCCAGATCAGCGACGATAGCCGCATCCGGGCCTCGCTTCCGACGCTGCGCAAGCTGTTGGCGGCCGGAGCGCGGGTCGTGCTGGCCTCCCATCTCGGTCGGCCGAAGGACGCCCCGGACCCGAAGCTCTCCCTCGCCCCCGTCGCCCAGGCCCTCGCCGCGGCCCTCGGGGTTCCCGTCACCCTCGCCCCGGACTGCGTCGGCCCCGAGGTCGAGGCCGCCGTCGCGCGGCTCGGGAGCGGCGAGGTCCTGCTGCTCGAGAACCTGCGCTTCCACCGCGAGGAGACGAAGAACGAGCCGGGCTTCGCCCGGGCCCTCGCGTCGCTCGCCGACGTCTACGTCAACGACGCCTTCGGCACCGCCCACCGGGCCCACGCGTCGACCGCCGGCATGGTCGCCCACGTCCCGATCGTCGCGGCGGGCGACCTGCTCGCCGAAGAGGTCGAGGCGCTCTCCGCCGCGCTCCACCCGGAGCGACCCTTCGTCTGCTTCCTCGGCGGGGCGAAGGTCTCCGACAAGCTCGGTGTGCTCGAGGCCCTGATCGAGCGGGCGGACTCGGTCGCCGTCGGTGGGGCCATGGCCTACACGTTCCTCGCGGCCCGCGGTGAGCCGATCGGACGCTCGCTGGTCGAGCCGGATCGCTTCGACGATGCGCGCCGGATGCTCGCTCGCGCCGAGGCGCGGGGCTGCGCGCTGCTGCTCCCGACGGATCACGTCGTCAGCGATCGCGTCGAGACCGGCGCCCTCGCGGAGGTCGTGACCACCATCCCCGCCGATCGCCTGGGCGTCGACATCGGCCCGCAGACGGCCGCGCGCTACGCGGCGGCGGCCGCCTCCGCGCGCACGATCCTGTGGAACGGCCCGATGGGCGTCTTCGAGATCGACGCCTTCTCGAAGGGCACCGAGAGCCTCGCCCGTGCCGTCGCCGCGTCGCCCGCCCGCAGCATCGTCGGCGGCGGCGATTCGCTGGCCGCGGTCGCGAAGGTCGGGGTCGGCGATCGGATCGGCCATCTCTCGACCGGCGGCGGCGCCTCCCTCGAATTCGTCCAGGGCCTGACCTTGCCGGGGATCGCCGCGCTGGACCGCGACGGATGAATCGCCCCCCGCTCGTCGTCGCGAACTGGAAGATGAACCACACCGCGACCGACGCCGCCGCCTTCGCCGCGCGCCTCGTGCCGGAGGTCCTGGCCTGCGCGCGCGCGCTCGCGACGGGCCGGCTCGAGGTCGCCATCGCCCCGGCCTTTCCGGCGCTCGAGCGCCTCGGCCGCGCGCTCGCCGGCTCGGGGATCGCGCTCGCGGCGCAGAACGTCCACGAGAGCCCGGCCGGTGCGTTCACGGGTGAGGTCTCGGTGGCGATGCTCGAGGACCTCGATTGCCGCTTCGTCCTGATCGGCCACAGCGAGCGGCGCGCCCTCTTCGGCGACGTCGACGCGCGGATCGCCGCGAAGCTCGACCGCGTCCTCGCCTCGCGCGTCAGCCCGATCCTCTGCGTCGGCGAGACCCTCGCCGAGCGCGAAGCGGGCCAGGCGGAGAGCGTCCTGACCCGCCAGCTCGAGGCCCCGATCGCCGCGCTCCGACGCGGCCTCGAGACGGGGGCCGGGAACCCGGCCTCGAAGATCGCGATCGCCTACGAGCCCGTCTGGGCGATCGGAACCGGCCGGGTCGCGACCCCGGAGATCGCGCAGCAGGCCCATGCGACGATCCGGCGACGACTCGAGTCCGGCCTCGGGCCGGAGGCGGGCCAGCGCATCCGGATTCTCTATGGTGGGTCCGTGAAACCCGACAACGCGCGAAGCCTGCTCGCGCTGCCCGACGTCGATGGCGCCCTCGTAGGCGGCGCGAGCCTCGACCCCCTTCAATTCGCGAGCATCGTCTCGACCTGCCGCGAGACCAGACTGGAGCCCTCTCGATGCTGACCTTCCTCTACGTCCTCCACTTCCTCGTCTGCTTCATCCTGATCGGCGTCGTGCTGCTCCAGCGCGGCAAGGGCCAGGACCTCGGCGCGTCCCTCGGCGGGGGCGGCGCGAATACCATCTTCGGGAGCCGGGGCGCCGGGAATTTCCTGACGAAGATGACGACGGGCAGCGCGATCATCTTCATGATCACCTCGCTCTCGCTCTCCTATCTCGGGTACAAGACCTCCGACGCGCGCCTCTTCGAGGAGTCCGAGCCGTTCGTGCCGGAGGGCGCGGCGCCGAAGGCCGACGCGGGGCTCGAGGAGATCCCGGCGGCGGCCGGCGCCCCGGACGCCGGGGAGGAAGCGGGCGGCCTGGTCGAGATCCCGAGCCCGGAGGCCGGCGCGACCGCGGGCGACGCAGCCTCGGATTCGGCTGCCGCCGCCGATGCGACGGCCGGGAGCGGCGGGGCCGATTCGACGGGAGCCGCCCTGGCCCCGGCGCCGGGCGCGGAGGCCTCGAGCCCGGCGGGCGGTGCAGCCCCCGCGGCGAGCGAAGCGGCCCCCGCCGCCGAGAGCGCGCCCGCAGGCGACGCGGCGACGGGCGGGACCCCGGCGGCCGAGCCCGCTGCGGCCGCGGCGAGCGCGCCGAAGGACGCGGCCGGACAGCCCTGATCCGGTCCGGAATGGACCCCGCTGCGCATCATTCCGGCGGCCGCCTCTGGGCGTGCCCCGCAGCTTTGGTTATGATGCGCGCCCGCGTGCGGCGGTGGCGGAATTGGTAGACGCACCAGCTTGAGGGGCTGGCGGGAGCAATCCCGTGGAAGTTCGAGTCTTCTTCGCCGCACCACTTTTTTCTTCGCCTCGGATCGCCCCGGACCGCCTCGGAGGCCCTCTTCGGACCCGGGGACGCGTCAGCGTGATGCGGATCCAGACGGCGATCGCTGCCGCGACTATCCCCGCGCGCGTCCCTCGCCGCTGACGGCGAATTCGGTTCCCGGCGACCCTGCAGATTTCTCGTCGCTCCGCAGCGTCCCGAGATAGAGCCAGAGCGCCTCGATCTCGACGTCCGCGAGCCCGGCGAACGCCGGCCAGGGCATGAACTCCCGATCGAGCCGCCGCCCGTCCGGCGTCGTCCCGTCCCGCATCGCCCGCGCGAACTCGTCCCGGCTCCAGCCCGCGATCGCCCCGCGCCCCGTCAGCGCCGGGGGCACCGGCTCCCCCGGGAGTGAAAGCGGATGCAGCCCGCCCCCGAGATCCGCGCGATGACATACCCGGCAGCCGCCGACCGCCACGAGATACTCGCCGTACGCCACCGTCGCCGTGGGCGTCACGTCGCGCGCCACCGGCGCCTCCCGCGCGACCTGCTCCGCCGCGATCAGATCCGGCGCGAGTCCCGCCGCGACGACGATCCGCGTGAGCCAGCCCGTCCGACGCTCGGGCCAGACCCGATCGACCGGCGGCACCTGCCGGACGTAGGCGACGATCGCGGCGAGATCGGCGTCCGAGAGCCGCGCGAGCTGGGCCGCCGGCATGAGCAGCAGCGAGCGCCCGTCGCGCCGCACCCCCCGACGCAGGGCAGCGATCCAGTCCGCATCCGTGAGCTGTCCACCGACTCCGCCCTCGCCACGCGTCAGGTTCGACGCCGACAGCCGGCCGATCCAGGGATCGTCGGCGACCTCGCGCCCGGCGAGATCCGGCCCATGGCAGGTGGTGCACTGCGCGACGACGGTGACGAGATGGCGGCCCCGCTCGAGCAGCTCGGGCGTGGCGACCGCGAGCTTCGGGAAGACGTCGCGCGCATGCGTCCCCGACCGATCCGTCGACACCGCATGGCGTCGCTCGAGCGCGCGCTCACTCGTCGCGTAGACGACGGCGAGCGAGCCCGCGGCGAGGAGCCCGACGGCGCCGAGCGCGAACCCGACCTGCCGCAGGATCCGGTGCGCCTGGCCCGCTCTTCGCGTCACCCGGCCTCCGCGGCGATGTGGGCGAGCGCGTCGAACGCGTAGTGATCGTCGGCCTCGAGATACATCGTCGAGGCGAGCGGGCGCGCGCCGAAGCGGCGCTTCTCGAGGCTCGCACCGAAGCCGAAGTGGACCTGGCGCTTGCCGAGGCGGCGCGCGCGCAGGGTGCCGTGTCGCAGCATCTGGCGATAGAGGCCCCGATCCCGCACGAGGTCGTAGTCGAGACCCGTGAGGAGCGGCGTGTAGACCTCGTCGCCGAGATGGCTCGCGAGGAAGCAGACCGGACCGCGCTCGGGGGCCCCACGCAGGCGGAAGAGCAGCAGCTCCCAGCCCGGCGAGCCGGCCATCGCGCGCAGGAAGGTGCGGGGCAGCGGGAAGGTGTTCAGCTCGAGATTCTCCGCGCGCACGTTCTCGTACAGGCGGTAGAGCTGGTCGACCTCGGCGTCGTCGAGCGGCCGCGAGCCCGCGTGCACGACCTCGACTTCGTAGACGTCGTCGAAGGGCGCGACGTAGCGGGCCTGGTGGTAGCGGTGCTTGCGGCCGAGGCTCGCGACGAGGGCCTCCTCGCTCTCGAGGACGTCGGGCACGACGAGGCTCTCGGGCGCCGCCATCGACATCATGCCCTCGGAGGCGAAGCGGTGGGCGAGCGTCAGGTCGTCGCTCGGCAGGTCGCGCAGGACGCGGACCCCGCAGCGCAGCCGATCCGCATCGCTGCGCACCGCGCGCAGCATCAGCGCGATCGCCGCCTGGCTCGTCGCCGCATCGGCCGGATCGCGCAGCCAGAGATGATTGCCCTCGGAGAGCAGGCAGCCCATCGAGAAGACGCGATGGGTCAGGAAGAGCGGCTCGATCGCGCGGCGCTGCTCGACCCGCGCCGAGACCTGCGCGGGCGCCATCATGTCGGCCTTCCAGAGCGCCGCCGTGAAGCAGGTCGCGAGCACCGGCGCCCCCTTCCCGTCCCGCACGACGTAGTAGCGGAAGTCCCAGCGATTCTCGGGCTCTGCGCCCGGTCCGAAGATCGATTCGAAGAGCGCCATCCCGGCCGCGCCCAGGCAGCCGCGGTCGCGCATCATCGAGTCCCACTCGGCGTGATTCAGCTTGTCGATCGAGTCCGCGGACTCGAGGTAGAGCTCGGTCGAGCGCCCGCGCGCGCGGACCAGGGGGGCGACCGGCGGCTCGAGGTCGAAGGCGCGCCAGATCTCGTAGGGCTCGACGCCGGCCTCGCGGACCGCGGGCTCCCAGTGCTCGGCGAGCGCGTCGGCGAGGCCCTCGAGGTCCTCCCGCGTGTGGTGGCGGGTGATCAGGAAGCGATTGCCGCTGCGGCGGGCCGGCGTGGCCGGGAACTGCGCCGGGTTCGTGAAGAAGCCCGCGTCCATCAAGCGCGCGCACAGGATCTGGCAGACCTGCGTCGGCCCCGTCCCGACGAAGCCGACGGGCGTGTTGCCCGGCGAGACGACGGGGATCGGATGCCGGCCGACGCGCGCGGCGAAGAGCTCGAGCCGCTCGCGCAGCTCGGCCTGCATCGCGCCGATCTCCGGGCTGAGGTGGATCCGGGCCGACGCGATCGCGGCCCCGAGGATCGGCGGCTGGAGCGGCCCCGCGAAGATCAGGGTCGGGCCGAAGCGGCGGACCTTCTTCCGGATCTCCGGGCTCGAAGAGACGACGAGCCCGCCGCCCGTCCCGAAGCCCTTCGCCATGCCGGTCGACAGCACCATGCGCGGATGCAGCCCGATCGAGTCGAGGACGCTGCCCGAGCCGTTCGGTCCACACCAGCTCATGCCGTGGGCGTCGTCGACGTAGAAGCGCATCTGCTCGTGGCGGTCGAGGATGGCCTCGATCTTCTCGACCGGCGCCCGGTCGCCGAACATGCTGTAGATGCCGTCGGCCATGTACCAGACGTGGCGATGGGTCTTCGCGAGGGCGACGACGCGGTCCTCGAGGCGATCGAGATGGTTGTGCGGCAGGACCTCGAGGGTCGTGCCGCTCGCGTGCAGGAGCTTCGACGCGAGCTGGACGCTCGAGTGGACCTGGTGGTCGAGGATGATCGCGTCGTCGTCGTCGATCAGCGCCGGGAGCGCGGCGAGGTGGCCGAGGGTCGTCGTCGGTGCGACCGCGACGAACGCCCCGCCGAAGACCTCCTCGATCAGGGCCTCGAACTCGGTGTAGAGCGGCGACGAGAGATAGGCGCGCGAGGAGCTCGTCTCGATCCCGTAGCGACGGGTCGCGTCGACGGCCGCCTCGATCAGGCGGGGATCGAGCTCGAGGCCCATGTAGCTGCAGGACGCGTAGTTCACGAGATCGCGTCCCCGGATCCGGACGTGGCGACCGTCGAAGCGCGCGTCCTCGGCGGCGCAGTTCCCGATCCCGAGATCCACGCTCGAGTCGATGGCCCGCTCGAGCAGCTTCTTGCGATCCCGTTGAGTCTGCACGTGCGCCCCCTTCGAGGGGCCGGCGGGCGGCGGCCGATCCCCATTCCTCGCGGTCGCTTTCGGCGGGAGTTGCAGGTGCCTTGAGGCGCCGATCTTGAATTCGGGTGTGTGAGTCCAATCAGACCCACGGCCTTTCCATCCCGGACGAGGGGCTATGCTGCACGGTCTGATGATCGATCGAGGACTCGGAGCCAGCTCCCTCGGAAGGATGGGTGAGTGAACGGCGTATCCGGGCGCGTATTGGGCATCGTGGTCGCGGGCGCCATGCGCCGCGGGATTTCGATTGCGAGAATTTCGCGAGAGCTCGGGCTGGACGTCCCGGCCCTCGCCCTGCCCTCGGTGCGCGTGCCCTGGGAGAGCTTCACGCGCATCCTCGACCGCATCGCCTTCGAGATCGGGGACGCCGACGCGATCCGGCGATTCAGCGAGGAGCAGCTCGCCTCGGACGGCCTCGGGATCTTCCGCGTCGTCGGTCGGGTGATCACGAGCCCCCGGGACCTCTACTCCGTCGGCGCGCGCTGGATGGGACCGAGCCTGTTCCCGATGATCCACGCGGAGATTTGGGACGGGACGGACGGGCTGCTGATGCAGCGCCTGACCCTGCAGCCCGGCCACCGCGACTGCCCCGTCCTCTTCCACATCCTCCACGGCGCGCTGATCGTCCTGCCCCGCACCTGGGGCCACGGCCAGTCCGAGGTCACCCTCGAGCTCGGCCGCGGCAGCGCGATCTACTCGATCCGCCCCCGAACGCTGCGCCGCGGCCCCTTCTCGGGGATCGTGCGCGCGGTGCAGACCCGCTTCGCCTTCCGCACGATGCTGCGGGAGCTCGAGGATCAGCAGCGCGCCATCAACGCCTCGTACGGCAACCTGCGCGAAGCCCACGAACGCATCTCCGCCCAGGCGACCGACCTCGCCCGCGTCGACTCGATCGGACGCGAGCTGTCGAAGGACGTCGACCTCGACCGCGTCCTCGACGTGCTCGTGCGGATCCTGCGCTCCGATCTCGGCTTCGCCGGGGCCTCGATCTGGCTCGCGGACCTGCGCGGAGGCCCGGGCGAGATCGCGCTCGTCGAGAGCAGCGCGCTGCGCTGCGTCCGCACCGACGGCACGACGACCGGCCCCGCCGCCGACCACTACCCCCTCGAAGCCGCCGGACGCCGCCTCGGCGAGCTGGTCGTCCATCCCGCCGAGGCGAGCTCCGAGCCCGACGCCGATCCGGACGCCGGAACCGAGCGGGACGGCGGGATGCTCCCGGCCCACGTCGACCCGGGCGCCACGCGCGTCCTCTCGCTGCTGCTGCCCTGGATCGCCCTCGCCCTCGAAAACGCGATGACCTACGCCCGCCTCGAGCGCCACGCCGAGATCCTCGAAGATCGCGTCCAGGAGCGGACGGCGCGCCTGCTCGCCACGAACCACCACCTCGTGCGCGAGATCGACGAGCGCAAGCGCGCGACCGACGCCCTGCTTCAGTCCGAGGCCCAGCTGCGCGCCTCCGAGCGCCTCGCCTCGATCGGTACGCTCGCGGCCGGCATCGCCCACGAGATCAACAATCCGGTCGGCTCGATCCTCGCGGCCGCCCAGCTCGCCCAGCTCCTGCGACACGACGAGGCGGCCTCGACCGAGATCGACGCGGCCCTCCACGACATCGTGAGCGAAGCGAAGCGCTGCGGCGACATCGTCCGCGGCGTGCTCCAGTTCGCCCGCGAAGAGCGGACGGACAAATGGGAGTGCGACGTGCGCGATCTCGTGATCCGGTCGATCCGACTCACGACGGCGTTCGCCGACAGGAACGGTGCGCGCCTGCGGTCGGAGCTCCCCGAGCCTTCGCCGCGGATCCGCGCGAACCCGACCCAGATCGAGCAGGCGATCGTCAATCTGATCCGCAACGCAGTCGAGTCCGGCAGCAGCGAGGTCCACGTCCGCGTCGCGACGCGCCCGGAGGAGCGGCTCGTCACGATCTCGGTCCAGGACGACGGGATCGGGATCTCGGAGTCCGATCGGCTGCGGATCCTCGAGCCCTTCTACACCACCCGCCGCGCGACCGGCGGGACCGGCCTCGGCCTCTCGGTCGTCCACGGCATCGCGCTCGAGCACGGCGGCGAGCTGGCGATCGATTCGCGGTCGGGCCGGGGCTCGACGATCACGCTCACGATCCCGAGCCTGCCGCTCGAGAACCCCGCCAAGACGGACTCGCCGCCCGGCCCGCGCCCCGTCGGCTAGACGCGCGAGCCCGCCGGGCTCCCGACGGCCCGCAGCAGGCGGCTGCGCGCACCGCCGGCGGCGCCGGGCTGGGCTACGGCCGCGAGCTCGGCCGCGAGCGCATCGCGCAGGTGGTGCACGTCGACGCCGAGATCCGGGTCGCCGTTGAACATCACGAAGAGCCCGCCCGCATAGCCGATCACCGTCGCGTTGAGCCCCGACGCATCGCGCAGCGGCAGGATCCCGTAGCACTCCACGAGCTTCGCGCCGTCGAGATACAGCGTCTGCTGCGGCCCCGGCGACTGGAGGACCGCGAGCTGGCCGCCCTCGAGCGTCCCGATCGCGCGAGCGCCGAGGGCGAAGCGGAGGGAGGTCATCCAGTCGCTGCCGGCGACGAGCGCCTCACCCGGCGCGACGTCGGTCTGGGTGCGCAGCCGGCGGGTCTGCTCGTGGACCCGCTCGTGGCGCGCCGCCGGCGTCGCCTCCCAGAGCGGGAGCTCGATCGTCCACGGTCGCGCCGTCGCGCCGTCGGCCTCGAGCACCGGCGCCACCGCCCGCAAGTCGAGGGTCACCGGGCTCACGCGGCGATCCTCGAGATAGCGGCGCAGCGCGCCGGTCAGGAGGGTGAGCACGCAGTCGTGGATCGAGCCGCCGAGCGACTGGCGGACCTGCTTCACCGTCTCGAGGTCGAGGGCGTGGAGCGCGAAGGCGCGGTGGGGCCCGAGATTGCCGTCGAAGGGCGAGCGCGAGGGATGCCGCAGCCGGTAGCCCATCGCCTTCAGCAGCCCGCGCATCCGCTCCTGGGCGCCGTCGGTCGCGCGCCGGGGATGGCGGATCACGCCGAGCACCTGCCGGATCGCCCGCTTGGTCGGGTTCCACTCGCGCACGACCTCGCTGAGCAACAGCTCGATCGGGGCCGGCGCAGGCCGCACCGTGAAGCGCGGCGGAACGATCTCCGCCCGGTCGGGGCTCGCCGACAGGATCGACCGGATCAGGTCGGCGCCCTCGAGGCGATCGAGGGCCTGGTGGATCTTGAAGACCAGCGCGAAGCGGCCGCCCTCGAGCCCCTCAAGCACCCAGCACTCCCAGAGCGGGCGCGAGCGATCGAGGCGCGAGGCTCCGATGCGGGAGATCGTGTTGCTCAGCTGATCACGGTTGCCGGGCTTCGGCAGGGCCGAGTGCCGCAGATGGTAGTCGAGGTCGAACTCGGGATCGTCGACCCAGATCGGATGCCGCTCGATCGGGATCCAGCGCAGCTTGGTCCGCAGCCGCGGCAGCTCGGGCAGGCGCGAGGCGACGAGCTCCCGGATGCGGGCGAAATCGACGCCCCCCTCCGGCGTCGCGAGCACGCCGGCCTCGAAGATCAGGATCATGCCGGTATGGCTGCGACGCCGGGACGTCTCGACCGCGAGCGCGGCCGCGCCGTCGTCGTCGAGGGGCTCGTAGTAGACGCGCGCCATCGCCTAGCTCCTCTCCGTCGTCCCCGGGCCCGCGGTGGGCGCCGCCGGCGCTCCGCCCCCGGCGACCGATCGCTCGCGCTCGCTTGCGGCCTCCCCTTCGCGCGGGTCGAGCCCGTCGAGATGGGTCGCGAAGGGCGCCTCGCCCCGGGCGAAGAGATGCTCGGCCGCGAGGCGGCGCAGGAAGGGCTTCAGGCTCGGCTTCATCGAGGCCATCACGTGGCCCGACGACATCCATTCGATCTCGGGTCGCCCCCAGTGGCGCCAGAGCCCGCGGGCCTGATCGGGTCGCGCGACGCGATCCGCGACGCCCGCGTAGATCGCGCGCTTCGCGACCGGGAGCCGCGGCTCGAAGGTCAGCGGCGAGACCGGATACATGACCTGGTTCACCAGCCCCCAGTCCGTCCGCAGATCGCCCCCGTAGGCCTTGAACGCCCAGGGCTCGTTGTCGCGGGCCAGCGACGAGAAGTCGACCGCGGGAATGCCGGCGATCACGCAGGCCAGATCGTCGATGAAGGCCGAGGCGAGCGAGATGGCGTAGGCGCCGAGCGACACGCCGTAGAGGCCGACCGGAGCATCCGTGCGTCCGCGGATCCACTCGACCATCCGCCGGATGTCCCAGACGGCCTGCGAGAACATGTGGAGCACGCTCGCGAACTCGGGTTGGAGCAGCCCGCCGCCGCTGATGCGCGTCGACGAGCGTGGACCGTGGAGCGGCAGGACCGGCATCAGGACGTTGAGCCCGAGATCCTCGTGGATCCAGCGCGCCATCAGGCCCGTCAGATTCACGCTCGCCTGCCCCATGCCGAAGCCGTGGGTCGCCACCAGCCACGGCCGCCGCCCGGTCGGATGCTCGAGCACCCAGGCCACCGCCGTCGCGTTCTCGTCCAGGGAGAGCCAGCGCTCGCGCGCGGGCTCCCCGGGATGGGGCTCGTACTCGCTCTCGAAGGACAGCTCGGCGAGCTCGACCGGGCGACCGAGGTGTCGGATCGTCCTCGGCCTCAGGGTCGCACCGCGGGGACGCTGGGGCGTGCGGTGGTACCCGGCCGGGTTCTCGAACCAGTCGTTGCGCTGCAGGAAGTCGCGCATCGCGAGCAGCTCCTGATGCCCGCGCCGCACGTCCTGGGTATCGGGCACGCCGACCAGCATGCTCACGATCAGGGAGAAGGTCCCGTCCGCGAGGGCCTCGGCGATCAGGCCGGGGGTGGGCTCGACGGCGGGCACGTCCCGGTAGCGCTGCTCCCGGCGCAGCACGGCGGCGGTGTCGTTGACCATCGAGGCCAGCTCGATCGCCGGCGCCGTCAACCATCGGACCAGACTGCCCATCGCTCCCCCCCGACCGCCCGGCGAAGCCGCCCGCTCGAAGCGGTCATCGACCGATCCAATGCGCCACTCGACTGCGCCGTCACGACCGTCGGCCCGGGATGCTGGGGGGGCGCCCCCGGGCGGCCTTCGGGCGCCGCCGGGCAGCGCTCGAGACCCTGGAACGACGGGGTCAGGCGTCCTTCTGGAACCGACCGTAGCTCGCCCGGAAGTAGAGCAGCGGCTCCCCCTCCCGGACGTGCGAGGACTCGATCTCCCCGACACAGAGGAGGTGGTCCCCCGCCTCGTGGACCGCGACGAGCCGGCAGTCGAGATTGACCAGCGCGTCGGCGAGCAGCGGGGCACCCGTCTTCGAGCTGAAGGTCTCGACCCCCTCGAAGCGCGTCCACTCCTCCTTCTTCGAGGCGAACTTGTTCGACAGGGCGTTCTGTCCGGCGCGCAGGACGTTGACGCCGAAGCAGCGTCCCTCCTGGATCAGGGCCGTCGTGTTCGAGGTCTTCGAGGCGCACACCAGCGCGAGCGGCGGGGCCAGCGATGCGCCGCTGAAGTCGGAAACCGTCATGCCGTGGATCCGATCGCCGGCGCGCGCGGTGATGATCGTGACCCCGCTCGCCCAGGATGCCAGGGCCGCTTTGAACTCGTCTGCCGTGATCGCCATCGGGGCCTTCTCTCCCGCCGTCGGTCGTGCCGTCGGCTCGTTCCGAAACGCTAACACGAAGGCCCCCCGGTCGCGCCCCTCCCGTCCCGCCGGTCCCTCTCGCCCCGCCCACCGTCAGCGTCCGCCTGCAGCTGCCGCGCCGGGACGCGGCGGCTGCAGGAACGCGAGCACGTAGGGCCCGACCACGTCGAGGGGGCGCATGCCCGGCGCGAGCTCGACGGCGAGTCCGTAGAGCAGCGAGAAGGCGCGACCGAAGGCCAGCAGGCCGTCCGGCATGCGCGCACCCTCGATCAGCCAGAGGTGCTCCCGGACCTTCGCGAAGTAGTCGTTGAAGTCGATCTCGACGATCTCCTTCGGCGTCAGGTTGTAGTAGGCGGGATCGAACGAGACTCGCGCGAGGGCCCGGGCCGCCTCGCGGTCGCGCTCCTTGAGGATCCCGACCCGGATCAGGCTGTCGACCCAGAGCGTCTCGTTGCGGGTCACCGCAGCGAGCACGTTCATACGCACCCCCTCCATGATCTCCGGCTCGATCGCCTCGTGCATGCCGAAGTCGACGATCGCCACCCTCCCCTCGCGGTCGACGAGCAGGTTGCCCGGATGGGGATCGCAGTGGAAGAAGCGTTCGCGGAACATCTGGTGGAGGAAGGCGCGAGTCGCCCAGGCGACCCGGTCGGCGACGTCGACGCCCCGGGCCTCGAGCGCCGCGCGGTCGTTGATCTTGTCGCCCTCGATGAACTCCATCGTCAGCACCCGCCGGCGCGTCGTCTCCCAGAAGATCCGGGGCACGCGGACCTGGGCACCCAGCTTCTCGTCCCGGGCGAGACCCTCGGCGACGCGCTCCGCCGCCCGGCCCTCGGCCTGGTAGTCCATCTCGCGCAGCAGCGAGCGGGCGAGCTGGGCGTGGAGCGAGAGCAGGTCCGGGGCGACCAGGGGATCGAAGAGCCAGAGCGCGAGCCGCAGCATCCGCAGGTCGACGGCGACGGAGCGCTCGACCCCGGGATACAGGATCTTCACCGCGAGCGGGCGCCCCTCGCGGTCCCGGGCGCGGTGGACCTGGCCGAGGCTCGCTGCGGCGATCGGCGTCGGATCGAAGGCCGCGAAGACCTCGTCGACCGGCCGCCCGAGCTCCGCCACGAGCGCGCTCTCGATCACCGCCCAGGGCTGGGGCGGGACCCGGTCCTGCAAGCGCACGAGCTCCGCCGTGATCGACTCCGGCATCACGTCGACGCGCAGGCTCGCGACCTGACCGAGCTTGATGAGCCCGCCGCGGAAGCGGGTCGCGACCCGCACGAAGCGCGCCGCGAAGCGACCGAAGCGCCGGGCGAGCCAGGCGTCGTCGCGCACGAGGGTGCCCCGCCGCACGAGGCGATAGAGCAGATAGATCCAGGCGGCCTCGGCGATCAGGCCGGAGAGGACGATCCCCCGCCGCAACAGGGCGAACGCCGAGGGACCACGGGCGCTCGCCATGGGTTCACGCCTCCGGCTGCGCGGCCTCGGGGCGCTCGGGAATCAGCAGGATCTCGATGCGCCGGTTGCGCGCGCGGTTCTCGGCGCTGTCGTTCGGGGCGACCGGGGCGTTCGGACCGAGCGAGACGGCGGAGAGCTTCTTCGGATCGATGCCGCGCTCCTCGAGCAGGCGCACCACGCGGGCTGCGCGGGCGGCAGCGAGCTCCCAGTTGGTCGGATAGCGCTGGGCGAGCGCGCCGCCGATGCGACGGTCGTCGGTGTGGCCCCGGACCTGGATGCGGTCGTGCAGGCTCTTCAGCTGCTTCGCGACCTTCACGAGCACCTTGCGCCCTTCTCGTCGAGCTCCGCCGAGCCCGACGCGAAGAGCACCCTCGTCGGGGCGATGAGCCGCAGCCCTCGCGCAGGCGCTGGATCTCGATCTGCCCCGACGCGACCTCGGCCTCGAGGTCGGTGACGAGGTCGTCGTAGGTCGACTGCATCTTCGCGAGCTCGGCCTCACGCTTGGCGAGCGCCGCCGCGGCCTCCATGCGCGCCAGCCGCTCGGCGTCGAGGTTCTCGTCGAGCCGGCTCGCCTCGCGCTGCACCTTCTGGAGGTTGGTCTCGAGGCTCGAGCGGGCCTCGCGCTCGTCCTCGTAGGACTCTGCGCCTCGACGTACTGGGCCTCGAGGCTCTGGCGCTCGAGCCGCAGCCGCTCGACCTGCGCCTCGAAGGCGACGCGCTCGCGGTCGAGCTTCGTAGCGCGCGTCGAGGGCGTCGTAGGACGACCGCGTCACGCAGCCGAAGGTCGAAGCGACGATCGCCGCCGCCACCCCAGAGACGAACCGATCCGATCGGACTCGAGGCACCCCCGCTCCTCCTGCTCTGCTGTGCTGTGCTCCGGACTCTATCCGCTCGGCGCGTCAATTCACGCGCGGCGCCGCCAGCGTGTAGCGCAGCGCCTCGTCGATCGTGCCGACGAAGCGCAGGTCGAGGCCCGCGAGCAGCTCGGGGTGATCTCCTCGATGTCGCGCCGATTGCGCTCGGGGAGCACCACGCGCTCGATGCCCGCGCGCTTGGCGGCGAGGACCTTCTCCTTGATCCCGCCCACCGGCAGGACCTTGCCCCGCAGCGTGATCTCCCCCGTCATCGCGACCCGGGGCACCGTCGTCCGCCCCGTGAGCAGCGACGCCAGCGACGAGACCATCCCGATCCCCGCCGACGGCCCGTCCGCCGGAACGGCCTGGCACGTGGACGTGGAGGTCGTGGGTATCGAAGCCCTTCGGATCGAGGCCATAGTCGCCGGCGTGATTGCGGAGCCACGAGCGCGCGGCCTCGACGGACTCCCGCATGACGTCGCCCATCGAGCCCGTCAGCTTGAGGTCGCCCTTCCCCGCCATCTGCGTCGCCTCGATGAAGAGGATGTCGCCCCCGACCGGTGTCCAGGCGAGCCCGACGGCGACGCCCGGGATCACGTCGTCCTCCGCCAGATCCGGCTCGGCCTTGATCGGCCCGAGCAGAGCCTGGACCCGCGCGTCGTCGATCACCGGCTGGACGACGCCCGTCCCCTCCGCGACCTCGCGCGCGAGCTTGCGGCAGACCGAGCCGATCTCGCGCTCGAGGCCGCACGCCGGCCTCGCGCGTGTAGCTCTCGATGAGCTTGCGCAGGGCGGGCTCGGTGAACGAGATGGCGGCGGCCTGGATGCCGTTGCGCTCGATCTGGCGCGGGACGAGGAAGCGCTTCGCGATCTCGAGCTTCTCCTCGAGCGTGTAGCCCGGCAGCTCGATCACCTCCATGCGATCCCGCAGCGGCGGCGAGACCTGGTCGATCACGTTCGCCGTCGCGATGAAGAGCACCTGGGAGAGATCGAAGCTGACCTCGAGGTAGTGGTCCGAGAACTCGCTGTTCTGCTCGGGATCGAGGACCTCGAGCAGCGCCGACGACGGATCGCCCCGCCCGTCCGCACCGATCTTGTCGATCTCGTCGAGCAGGACGACCGGGTTGCGCGTCCCGGCCTTGCGCAGGCCCTGGATGAAGCGGCCGGGCAGCGCCCCGACGTAGGTCCGGCGATGGCCACGGATCTCCGCCTCGTCACGCACGCCGCCGAGGGAGATGCGGACGAACTGGCGACCGAGCGCGCGGGCCACCGACTTGCCCAGCGAGGTCTTGCCCGTCCCGGGCGGCCCCACGAAGCAGAGGATCGGCCCCTTCAGGTCGCGCTTCAGCGAGAGCACGGCGATGTACTCGACGATCCGGTCCTTGATCTTCTCGAGGCCGAAGTGGTCCTCGTCGAGGACCCGGCGCGCCGCCGCGACGTCGAGGTGGTCCTCGCTCGTCCGGCTCCAGGGGACGTTCGTCATCCAGTCGAGGTAGTTGCGGATGACCGAGTGTTCGGCCGCGGCGGAGGGCGTCTGCTCGAAGCGCTCGAGCTCGCGCAGCGCCTGCTTGTGGGCCTCCTCGGGCATGCCGGCGGCCTCGACCGCCGCGCGCAGGCGCTCGACCTCCTCTTCGTCGTCCTCGCTCTCGCCGAGCTCGCGCCGGATCGCCTCGAGCTGCTGGCGCAGCATGTACTCGCGCTGCGTCCGGCCCATCTCGTTCTGGACCTTCTGCTTGATCTCGGTTTCGATCTGGAGCGCCTCGGTCTGCTTCGACAGCTGGTCGAGCACGAGCCGCAGCCGGATCCCGACGTGGTCCGCCTCGAGGATCTGCTGCTTGCCCGCGACGTCGAGCTCGAGGTTCGAGGCGACGAGGTCGGCGAGCTTCGAGGGATCCGTCAGGTTCGCGACCAGGACCTGGAGCTCGTCGGAGAGCCGCGGGCTCTCGGCGACGAGCGCGCTGAACTGCTGGGCGACGCTGCGCACGAGCGCCGTCATCTCGACGGAGTCCGCCGCCTGCCCGACGTCCGGAATGCGGCTCAGCGTCGCGCGCAGGTAGGGGTCGCTCGAGGTGAAGCGGTCGAGATGGACCCGGGCGACGCCCTGGACGAGCAGCCGGTACGAGTCGTCCGGGAACTTCAGCATCTTCACGACGCGCAGCACCGTCCCGACGGTGTAGACGTCGTCGACGCCGGGGGGCCCCTCGACGTCGCGCTTGACGGCGGTGCAGACGAGCAGCCGGTCGGGGCGCACCAGCACCTCGTCGATCAGGCGCTGGGACGCGGGCGTGTTGACGAGCAGCGGCGAGAGCAGGTACGGGAAGAGGACCGTGTTCTTGAGCGGGAGCACCGGCAGCTCGGCCGGCAGCTCGGCGAGCTCCTCCACGTCGTCCGCGAGGCCGCTCGCGACCGAGATCTCGGTCCCCCCGCGCCGCTCTTCGATCGGCGCCTTCTCGTCTTCCCGTTCTTCGTCCATTTCTCCTCGATCCCGGCGCGAGTCCGGCTCGCACGCCGGCCCGCTCCGAAAGCGCTCATTCCGTCTCGATGGGCAGCGTCCGGCGCAGGGGTCCCCGCTTGGGGATCCGCACCTCGAGGAACCCGTCCTCGAGCCGCGCCCGGACCGCGTCGGCATCGAACGTCGTCTGGATCACGATCTCCCGTTCGAAGGGCCCGAACGAGATCTCCATCTGCTGAAGTCGATCGATCGCCCCGGTCGGCGGCGCGCGGCGGACGCCCCGCAGCCGCACCACCGACCCCGTCACGTTGACCCGCAGATCCTGACCGCGGACCCCCGCCACCTCGAAGCGCACGACGACCTCGTCCTGCGTCTCGAAGACGTCGGCCGCCGGCTGCCAGCGGTCCCCGCTGCGCAGCCGATCCGAGAACTCGCCGTAGAGCTCGACGAGCGGGCGCGGTCGGTTCTTCTCCGGAATCCTAGTTCTCCTGCGTGAACTCGGCGTCGATCACGTCGTCGCCGCCCTTCTTCCCGCCTGCGCCGCCGGTCGCACCCGCAGCCCCGCCCGCATCGGCTCCCCCCGCCGCCCCGGCGTCCTTGTAGAGCTTCTCGGCGAGCTTGTGCATCTGGGCCTCCACCCGCTGGCGCGCAGCGTCGAGCTTCGCGACGTCGCCCGACTCGAGCTCGGCCCGGGCCTCGGTCAGCACGGACGATACGGCCTGCTTGTCCGCTTCGTCGAGCTTGGCCTCGTTTTCCTTGATCGTCTTCTCCGCCTGGTAGATCAGGCTGTCGAGCTGGTTCTTCTTCTCGATCAGCTCCCGGCGCTGGGCATCGGCGCTGGCGTTGGCCTCGGCCTCCTTGACCATCCGATCGATCTCGGACGAGCTGAGCCCGCCCGAGCCCTCGATCCGGATCTGCTGGGCCTTGCCCGAGGCCTTGTCCTTGGCGCCGACCGACAGAATGCCGTTCGCGTCGATGTCGAAGGTCACCTCGATCTGCGGGATGCCCCGCGGCGCCGGCGGAATGCCGTCGAGGATGAAGCGCCCGATCTCGCGGTTGTCCGCCGCCATCTCGCGCTCGCCCTGGAGGACCCGGATCTCGACCTGGGGCTGGTTGTCGGCCGCCGTCGAGAAGGTCTGCTGGGCCTTGGTCGGGACGGTGGTGTTGCGCTCGATCAGCTTCGTCATGACGCCGCCGAGGGTCTCGATGCCCAGCGAGAGCGGGGTCACGTCGAGCAGCAGCACGTCCTTGACGTCGCCGGCGAGCACGCCGCCCTGGATCGCCGCACCGACCGCCACGACCTCGTCGGGATTCACGGTCTGGTTCGGATCCTTGCCGAAGAGCGCCTTGACCTTCTGCTGCACCAGCGGCACGCGCGTCGTCCCGCCGACGAGCACGATCTCGTCGATCTGGCTGGCCTTGAGCCCCGCGTCGGCCAGCGCCTTGCGGCAGGGCTCGAGGCTGCGGTCGACGAGGTCGTCGATCAGCTGCTCGAACTTGGCGCGGGTCAGCTTCAGGGTGAGGTGCTTCGGGCCGGTCTGGTCGGCGGTGATGTAGGGGAGATTGATGTCCGTCGACTGGGCCGAGGACAGCTCGATCTTCGCCTTCTCCGCCGCCTCGCGCAGGCGCTGGGTCGCCATCGGGTCCTTGCGCAGGTCGATGCCCTGGTCCTTCTTGAACTCGTCCACCAGGTAGTCGATCAGGCGCTGGTCGAGGTTGTCGCCGCCGAGGTGGGTGTCGCCGTTGGTCGCCTTGACCTCGACGACGTTGTCACCGACCTCGAGGATCGAGATGTCGAAGGTGCCGCCGCCGAAGTCGTAGACGGCGATCTTCTCGTCGCCCTTCTTGTCGAGGCCGTAGGCCAGGGCCGCCGCGGTCGGCTCGTTGATGATGCGCTTGACCTCGAGGCCCGCGATCTTGCCCGCGTCCTTGGTCGCCTGGCGCTGGGCGTCGTTGAAGTAGGCCGGGACGGTGATCACCGCGCCGCTCACCGGCTGGCCCAGGTAGGCCTCCGCCGCCGCCTTCAGCTTGCCGAGCACCATGGCGGAGATCTCGGGCGGGGTCAGGGTCTGGTCCCCGATCTTGACCGCGGCGCTCCCGTCCTTGCCCTCGACGACCGGGTACGGGACGAGGCTGATCTCCTCCGGGACCTCCGAGCGGCGGCGGCCCATGAAGCGCTTGATCGAGTAGATGGTGCGGGTGGGATTCGTCACGGCCTGGCGCTTGGCGATCGCCCCGACCAGCCGCTCGCCGTCGTTCGTGAACGCGACCACCGAGGGGGTCGTCCGACCGCCCTCCTCGTTCGCGATCACCGTCGGCTGCCCGCCCTCCATCACCGCGACCACCGAGTTCGTGGTGCCCAGGTCGATGCCGATGATCTTGCCCGTCGTTGCCATGGATGTCCGCCTCTCGTCAGATTGTCCGTCAGATCGCCATCTGGCTCGGCCGGCCCGGCTGGATTGCCGCTCCGCCCGCAAATTCGCGGCGGAACCTGGGGCCGATGCCGGAGGTGTCAATCGAGGACGGTGAATTTGTTGTGACGACGATCCCCTCGGAAGCCGTCGGCGGCGACCGAGGAAGGATCGGGATGCCGCACCCGCCGTGCGGCGCCCGGATCGGGCGGCGTGGCGCGGAACCCACCTCGCCGGGTGGGGTCTGCTGGAACACGTCGGCGGCTCGCGGTGGGAGCGGCGAATCGCGTGAAAGTGCTCCAGTAACCGCCTGAAATTCCGATGGTTTGGTTGGAGCAGCACCGGGGGCGCGGCTATATATTGCCGGCGCCCGGACGCCGACCCCGGCCCGTCACGGAGGCGGCGTGCCGCGGGCAGCGGCCGGCCCGAGGAGCAGGGAACGCATGGGATCGTGGTTGATCATGGCCCTGAACGCCTTCCTGTTCACAGGCAGCTGCCTGGTCGTGGCCAACATGATCACCCAGATCGGCGCCGAGACCCTCGAGCCGGTCCCGACCGATACCGCCGCGTCGCGCGTCGAGACGGCGGCGAACGCCGCCGCGGCCGCGCCGACGGTCATCCTCGACCGCAATCTCTTCGGTGCCCAGCTCGCCGGCGAAGCCCAGGCCGCGATCAACCCGGAGGAGCCGGTCGCCGCGACGAAGCTCCCGCTGAAGCTGCTCGGGACGGCCGCGGCCACCGACGAGCGTCGCTCGCGGGCCGCGATCCAGGACGAGAAGAACCAGAAGCATCTCGTGGTCGGCGTCGGCGACGAGCTGCTCGGCCATCCGCGGGTCACGGTGCGCACGATCGAGCGGACGCGGGTGATCCTCGACAACGCGGGGCGCGCGGAGGAGCTCGTGCTCCACGAGGGTCAGGTCGCCGCGGCGGTGCAGCGCGGCGCGATGGTCCGGCGCGGTGCGCGGCGGGCGGTGGCCCCGGCGGATCGGCAGGCGGCGCTCAACCAGCGCCTGCAGACCCTGAATGGCCCCGACGGCCAGGGCATCTCCCAGATCCTGTCCTCGGCGCGCATCGTGCCGCAGTACAACGAGGGCCAGATGATGGGCATGCTCGTCGACTCGATCAAGACCGACAGCATGTTCCAGAAGGTCGGGCTGCAGAACGGCGACGTCATCACCGAAGTGAACGGCATCATGATCGACCGCCCCGAAGCGACCAGCGCGGTCTTCGACCAGTTCGCGACCGCCGAGACCATCGAGATCGCCGCCCTGCGCGGCGGGGCCTCCGTCCGACTGTCGGCGTCCGCAGCCGAATTGCTGGAGCAGCGTTAGCGTGCGTGGACCGAACCTCCGCTCCCAGTCCCTGATCGGCGCCTTCGTCGCCGTCCTCGCCCTCGTGGCCACGCTCGCCCTGCTCGCGGGCCTCGCCCCCTCGGCGCGCGCCCAGGCGGGCGGGCCGAGCGGCGAGAGCGAGCTCGTGAACCTCGATTTCAACGACGTCGAGCTCAACGTCGTGATCGACACGATCTCGCGCATGACCGGGTACAACTTCATCTACGACGACCGCGTCCGCGGCCGCGTGACGATCGTCTCCCCGACCGAAGTGACCGTCGACCAGGCCTTCGCGGTCTTCGAGTCGGTGCTCAAGGTGAAGGGCTTCTCGCTGGTCCTCGGGCCGGGCAATACCTACAAGGTCATCCCGATCCGCGACGTCAAGGAATCGAGCATCGACACGATCCAGGGGGGCGGCCGCTCGCCGAACCGGGATCGCTTCGTGACGCGCCTGATCCCGCTGCGCTTCATCGACGCCGAGGCGATCACGAACACGATCAAGCCCCTCGTCTCGAAGGACGCCCTGATCGTCGCCTATCAGCCGACGAACACGATCATCGTCACCGACAGCGAGAGCAACATCCGCCGCCTGATGCAGATCCTCGACGCGATCGACGTCGAGAGCTTCCGGCAGGAGCTCGCCGTCATCAAGATCGAGCACGCCGACGCGGCGACCCTCGGCGACCAGCTCTCCGAGATCTACGGCGGCAGCGTGACCGCCCAGGCCGGCGGCGCGAACGCGGGCCAGCGCCGGGCGCGGGCGCGCCAGGCCGCCGCCGCAGGCCAGGTCCAGAACGGCGTCGTGGGCGCACCCGGGACCGGGGCGATCGGCCCCGAGATCTCGATCCTGCCCGACGAGCGGACCAACTCCCTGCTCATCATGGCCTCGCGCCAGCAGATCGAGGACATCCGCGGCCTGATCGACAAGCTCGACGTCCCGGTCCGCGGCCAGGGCCGCATCCAGGTCTACTACCTGAAGTTCGCGGACTCCGAGGAGCTGGCCGACACGCTCAACTCCCTGCTCGGCAGCGGCGGCGGCTCATCGGGCGGCGGCGGTCGCTCTCCCCTCCCCGGCGCCGCGTCGAACGCGATGCAGAACCTGCGCTCGACGGTGACCCCGCTCTCCGAGGGCGTCACGATCACCGCCGACCCGGCGACGAACGCCCTCGTGATCCAGGCCAGCAAGGAGGCCTACGAGACGCTGCGCCAGGTCATCGAGAAGCTCGACGTGTCGCGGCCGCAGGTGCTCGTCGAGGCGCTGATCGTCGAGGTCGACGTGACCGACGCCCTCAATCTCGGCTTCAGCGCCGCCTACCGCTTCGTGAACGGCGACGTGGACATGCTGCTCGCGACGGGCGTGACCTCGGTCGTCCCCGGCGCCGGCCTCGTCTCGCAGATCGTGAAGTCGCCCTCCTTCACGAACCCCGGCGACATCGACGACGTCACGAAGCCCGCCCAGGACGACGGCCGCAACGTCCAGATCGGCGTCACGGCGAGCAAGAGCAACAACGACGTCAACATCGTGTCCGCGCCCCACATCCTGACCTCGGACAACGAGGAGGCCGAGATCAAGATCGGCCAGAACATCCCCATCATCAGCGGCACGACCCAGGCTCCGACGACGACGGCCGGAGCGGGCAGCAGTGGCCTGGCCGTGGCCCAGAGCGTTCAGCGCCAGGACGTCGGCGTCACGTTGCGCGTGACGCCCCAGATCAGTGAAGGCGACACGCTGCGCATGGAGATCTTCCAGGAGCTGACCGAGGTCGCCGAATCGGCCGCCGGCGCGGACGTGAACAAGGTCGGCCCGACGCTCACGAGCCGCAAGGTCGAGAACACGGTCGTGGTCCACGACGGCGAGACCGTCGCGATCGGCGGGCTGATCAGCGAGGTCTTCTCCGACAACGTGAACGGCGTCCCCTGGCTCGCGGACATCCCGTTCCTCGGCTGGGCCTTCAAGACGAAGGGCAAGAACCTCCGCAAGATCAACCTGATCGTCTTCCTGACGCCCCACATCGTGCGCAGCGCCGAGGACCTCGAGCAGAACACGATCCGCAAGCGCATCGAGCTCGAGGACTCCACCGACGAGGACGAGCGCCGCCACTACCCCGAGCTCGCGAAGGTCGACAAGAAGCATACGTCCCAGAGCTATGCCGCCGCCGACAAGCTCAATGCCCATGCCGAGCGCTACCCCGTCGAGCGGATGCAGGAGCTCGAGCGAAAGCAGGTCTCCGAGCGCGAAGCCCGGGCGGAGAAGGCACGGCGCCAGGCGGAGGCCGGCATCCAGCGCTACGTCATCGACGTCGCGACCTACGTCGACGAGACCGAGGCGACCGAGCAGCTCGTGACCCTGATCGACGCGGGCTACGACGGCTCGCTCTCCTCGCGCGAGTCGAACGGGCGCGTCGTCTTCACGATCCAGGTCGGCCCCTTCGAAGACCTGTGGGAGGCCGAGCAGGCGGCCCAGACCCTCGACGAGGCCTACGGCTTCGAGTCGACGGTCGCGCTGCAGAGGCGGGAAGAGCCGTGATCGCGTTGGCCGAGGGAAGCCTCGAGCTCGGCGAGATCCTGCTCCGCCAGACGCGGCTCACGCCCGAGCAGCTCGAGCGCGTGCGCGCGCTCCAGGGCGAGAAGAACGAGCGCCTCGCGGACCTGATCGTCGAGGAGGGCCTGCTCAACCCCGACGAGGTCCTCGCCGCCCTCGGCCATCAGCAGGGCCTCGCCGTCGTGTCGGCGATCGAGCCGGGGGACATCGACGAGACGCTGCTCGCGGCGGTGCCGATCGGCTTCGCGAAGCAGCATCGGGTGCTCCCCCTGGGCTGGTCCCGGGACGGCGTCCTGCGCGTCGCCGTCGCCGACCCGCTGGCGGTCTCGCCCCTCGACGACCTCCATCTGCTCTTCGACGGGGCGGAGCTCGAGCTCGTGCTGGCGCGGGAGCCGGTGATCATGGGGGCGATCAACGCGGCCTACGACCGCGGGGTGACCTCGACCGATCAGCTCGCCGAGGAGGCGAACGAGGACCTCGACGCGCTCGCCACCGAGATCTCCGGCCCGAAGGACCTGCTCGAGTCGACCGACGACGCGCCGATCATCCGCCTCGTCAACTCGCTGCTCCAGCACGCGGTCAAGGAGCGCGCCTCCGACATCCACGTCGAGCCCTTCGAGAGCGAGGTGCGCGTCCGCTTCCGGATCGACGACGTGCTCTACGAGCCGATGAAGCCCCTGCCCCGCGCACTCCAGGCCCCGATCGCCTCGCGCATCAAGATCATGGGCAACCTCGACATCGCCGAGAAGCGCCTGCCGCAGGACGGCCGCATCCGCCTCAAGATCGCCGGACGCGACTACGACGTGCGCCTCTCGACCGTCCCGGTCGCCCACGGCGAGCGCCTCGTCCTGCGTCTCCTGCCCGATACCCAGGAGCTGCTCGACCTCGAGAAGATCGGCTTCAACCCGGTCCAGCTCGCCGCCCTCGACCGCATCATCAAGCGGCCGAACGGCATCTTCCTCGTGACGGGCCCGACCGGCAGCGGCAAGACGACGACGCTCCACGCCGCGCTGGCCAAGATCAACGGCCCCGAGAAGAACATCATCACGATCGAGGATCCCGTCGAAATCACCCAGGCCGGCGTCGGTCAGATCGAGGTCAACCCGAAGATCAGCCTGACCTTCGCGACGGGCCTGCGCGCGATCCTGCGCCAGGATCCCAACGTCGTGCTCGTCGGCGAGATCCGCGACAAGGAGACCGCCGAGATCGCGATCCAGGCGTCGCTGACGGGCCATCTCGTGCTCTCGACGCTGCATACCAACGACGCCGCCAGCGCGCTGACCCGCCTCGTCGACATGGGCGTCGAGCCCTTCCTGGTGGGCAGCTCGCTCGTCGCGGTGCTGGCGCAGCGGCTGGTTCGTGTGCTGTGCAAGGGCTGCAAGGAGGCCTACACCGCGACCGACGACGAGCTGCGGGAGATCGGCGTCAAGCCCCCGGGCCGGCCGGTCACCCTCTACCGCGGCGTCGGGTGCCCCGCCTGCAGCCACACGGGCTACCGCGGCCGCCTCGGCATCTTCGAGCTGATGCAGATCGACGACGAGATCCGCGGACTGCTGACCCAGAACGTCGACGCCAAGACGATCAAGGCGACGGCCATGCGCAAGGGCATGGGGACGCTGCGCGCGGACGGGGCGCGCAAGGTCCTGTCGGGCGTGACCTCGGTCGCCGAGGTCGTCCGCGCGACGGAAGAAGAAGGCAGCGCCGCGCAGGTCTAGGCGCGGTGAGCCCTCGAACGACTTCGGAGACTGCGCGTGCCGGTCTATGCCTACAAGGGCGTCAATCAGGCGGGTCGGCCCACCAAGGGCACGATCACCGCCGAAGGACCGCGCGCCGCCCGCGCCCGCATGCGCTCCTCGGGCGTCTTCCTGACCGAGCTGACCGAGGCGGAGGGCGACGGCGCGAGCGCCGCCGTCGAGACGACGAAGGGCCGCGGCTTCAACGTCGAGTTCAGCCTCCCGACCCGCATCCCGCCCCTCGAGAAGGCGATGGCGACGCGCCAGCTCGCCACCCTCGTCAACGCCGGCGTGCCCCTCGTCGAGGCCCTCTCGGCCCTCGTCGAGCAGACGGAGCACCGCGCGCTGAAGGCCGTCTTCGCCCGGGTCCGCGAGCGGGTCAACGAGGGCAGCGCGCTCGCCGACGCGCTGATCGCGACGAAGCGCTTCGACAATCTCTACGTGTCGATGGTGCGCGCGGGCGAGGCGTCGGGGGCCCTCGACGCGGTGCTGCTGCGGATCGCCGACTACCTCGAGGATCAGGTCCGGCTCAACAGCCGGGTCATGTCGATCCTGACCTACCCGCTCTTCATGCTCGCCTTCGCCGGCGTCGTCGTCGGCGTGATGGCGACCCTCGTCCTGCCCCAGATCACCGAGCTCCTGATCTCCCAGAACATCGCGCTCCCCTGGTACACGAAGGCCGTGATCGGCTTCTCCGATTTCCTGCGCGGCTACTGGTGGGCCGTCATCCTCGCGATCATCGCCGCGGCCTTCGGCTACCGCGCCTTCGGCCGCAGCCAGCGAGGGCGCGGGATCCTCGACCGCTTCTGGCTCCGCGTCCCCGTCGTCGGCCGAATCGTCCGCTTTCTCGCCATCGCGCGCTTCACGCGAACCCTCGGCTCGCTGCTCGCCTCGAGCGTCAACATCGTCCAGGCCCTCAACATCGCCCGCCACGTCTCGAACAACACCGTCTTCGAGGAGGCCAGCGACATGGCCCGCGACGCGATCCTCGAGGGTGCGGCGCTCGCCAAGCCGATGCGCGCGTGCGGTCAGTTTCCGCCGCTCGTCACGACGATGGTCGAGGTCGGCGAGCGCTCGGGGACCCTCGAGAGCATGCTCGTCAAGGTCGCCGACACCTACGAAGAGCAGGTCGAGACCAGCGTGACGCGCCTGACCTCGCTGCTCGAGCCGATCCTCATCCTGGTGATGGTCGGGATCGTCGGCATCATCATCATGGCCGTCCTGATGCCCATGCTCCAGCTGACGGAGAGCATCGGTTAGTCCACTTGCAAAAGCCCCGGGCTGCGCCCCGCGCGCAGACCCCCTTTCGGAGATCGCATGAACGCTTCCGCCCTCCCCGCCTCGCCCGCTCGCGCCGTCCGCTCGGCCGGGTTCACCCTGATCGAGATCATGGCCGTCGTCGTGATCATGGGCATGCTGATGGCGACCCTCGCCGTCGGCATCGCCAACCAGCTCGACAAGGCGCGCGTCAGCAACGCGAAGGCCCAGATCCTGCGCATCGAGCAGGCGCTCGAGTTCTACCAGCTCGACAACGCCCGCTTCCCGACCGCGGACCAGGGGCTGCAGGCGCTGGTCACCCGCCCGACCTCGCCGCCGGAGCCGCGCTCCTACAACCCCGCCGGCTACATCAAGGCCGACGCGCTGAAGGATCCCTGGGACCAGCCCTTCCAGTACCGCATTCCCGGCGAGCACAACCCCCAGACCTTCGACATCTGGTCGATCGGCCCCGACGGCGTCGAGGGCGGCGACGACATCACCAACTGGTCGACGTCCGAGAGCGGGAACGGCTAGGTCGTGGCCGCGGTGCGTCGAGCCGGCTTCACGCTGATCGAGATGATGGCCGTCATCACCCTCGTCGGCATGATCTTCGCGCTCGGCATCCCGCGGCTCTCGAGCGCCCGCTGGAGGGCGCTCGGCGACGCGGCGGAGGCGCTCGCCGCGAGCCTCGAGTACGCGCGTCAGCGCGCCGTCATGACCGGGGTGCCCCATCGCGTCCTGATCGACCTCGAGGACGGCGAGTGGCGCGTCGAGTGGCTCGTCGGCGAGGACGAGGCCGCGGCGGGCGAGCTCGGAGGCGGCGGCGGCGGTGCTTCGCTCGCGGGCGCCCTCGCCGGGGCGCTCGGCGGCGGGGCCGACGACGGGGGCGAGCCCGATCCCCGGGCTCCGATCGACCTGCATCCGCCGGCGAAGGCGGGCCTCGACTACTACCCGATCCCGAGCCGGCTCGGGCGCTTCGCGGAGCTCGACGCGGACGACGTCATCTACTTCGTCGGCCTCGAGGGGCCGTCGGGCTGGGTCGAGGGCGGTCACGTCGAGATCGTCTTCGACGCCGACGGGACGACGGACTTCGCCCTGCTCGAGCTCGCCGACGCCGAGGATCGCCACCTCACCCTCGAGGATCGAGCCCCTGCTCGACCGCATCCGCCGCCGCGAAGGCGCGGCCCGCTCGTGACGAACGCGCGCGCGCTTCCGGCGCACGAGCGCGGGCTCACGCTGCTCGAGGTGCTCGCGGCGACCCTCATCTTCAGCCTCGTGATGACGGCGCTGATCGGCACGAGCTCCTCCGGCGTCCACCGCGTCGGCCAGACCCTGCGCCGGCTCGAGGCCGACCAGGTCGCCGAGGCCGTCGTCGCCGATCTCGAGATCCAGATGCGCGCGGGGGTCGCGCCGGTGATCGAGCGGACCGAGTGGCAGACCGAGGCCGAGAGCGAGGAGGACGCCTACACCATCCGCGTCCTGAACCGCACCCTCCAGGAGGCCCTCGCCGCCCCTGCCACCACCGTCGGCGAGGAGGCCGCCGGCGCGAACCCGGTCGGCCAGTCGGGCGGCCCGGGCGCGACGCGCATCGGCGGCGGGAGCGGGATCGGTGCGATGCTCGCGACCGAGCTCCCCGAGGCCGCCAAACATCTTCGCCAGTACGACGTCGAGGTCGTCTGGAACGGCCCCGCCGGCCCCGAGTCGGTGACGCGGACGACCTTCGCCTTCGACTGGAAGGCGGCCCAGGCCGAGTACGCCGACCTGTTCTCGGCCGCGGGCGGCGATGCCGGGACGGGAGAGGACGAAGACGAGGACGGGACCGGAACCGGTCCGACGCCGGGGACGCCCAGGCCGAGCCTGCCGCGCGGGGGCGTGGGACCGTGAGCACCGCACGCCCGACGGGCTTCACCCTGATCGAGGTCGTGGGCGCCTTCTTCATGACGGTGCTCATCCTGTTCTTCGTGACCGGCACCTTCGTCGAGAACGGACGCCAGCGCGAGCAGGCGACGGCGCTCATGCACGAGCGCCTCTCGACGGTCGCCGCCCTCGAGCTGATCCGCGCGGACTTCGCGGGCGCGATCTTCCTGAAGCGCGGCGAGGAGGACGACCCCGACGCCTACGCCTGGCGCGTGATGGGCTCGGCGCCGGGGGAGCTCGGCTCGACGGCGCTGCGCTTCGTGACCCAGGCCGGGCCTCGGGCCAATCCCGCGAGCGGGTCCTCGGCCTGGGTCGAGGTCGCCTACTTCCTGGCCGAGGACGTCGACGGCGCGATCACCCTCTGGCGCTGGAGCGCGCCGCGCCCGCCGAGCGAGGCCGCCCGCGACCTGCCCGGCCCCGACGACCCCGGATCCTCCCGCGTCGCGATCCACGTGGCGAACTTCGGCGTCCGCTGGCTCGACGCCGAGGGGACCTGGCTCGACGAGTGGGACTCGACCTTCACGCCCCCCGAGCAGGCGATGCCGGAGGCGGTCGAGATCTCACTGCAGCTCATGCGGCGTGCGCGGCCCGGCGAGGCGACCGAGGATCCGGATGCGACCGAGGTCCCCGGTGTGCTCCAGGCCCGACGCGTCGCCCTCGCGATGAAGCCCCTCGACGTCGAGGCCCTGATCGCCCTCGCCAGCGACGGCGGCAAGCAGCCCGACTGCGTGACCATCGATCAGTGTCTCGCCCAGGGCGATTCGAGCTGGTACCAGCAGCTGCTCGCCGACGGCTGCGGCGGCGACGACAAGCTCTGCCAGACCCTGAAGGACTCCGCGAAGACCTGCTGGAGCACGATCCAGACGACCTATCCGGCGGTCGCCGCCCGGGCGCCGGCGGGGTGCGGCGAATGACGCGCCCCGGAACGGAAGCGGCACCGGCGCGGCGAGCGCGGGACGAGCGCGGGATCGTGCTCGCGATCGTGCTCGTGCTCATCTTCGCCCTGATCACCGCCGTCTATGCATTCCAACGCCGCGCGATCATCGACACGACCGTCGCCCACAATCGCATGGCGGCCGCCGAGGCCGACGCCCTCGCCCGCGGTGGCATCCGGATCGCGGAGGCCGTCGTCTTCCTGGCGCGCCTGAAGGCGTCGGCCTCGTCGGCGGGCGGCGATCCCGCCCTCGCCGGGGCGGCCGCGGCCGCTGCCGGCGCCGACGCCGCGAAGGCGGCCTCGGGGCCCGCGGGCGGAGCGCTCCCGGGCGCCGACCTGTGGGAGCGGATCGGCGACTTCCCCCTCGAGTTCCCGCGCGAGCGGACGCTGCGCATCGTGATCGAGGACGAGGGCTCGCTGCTGAACCTGAATGCCCTCGTTCCGCCCCCGCCGCCCGACGGCGAGGCAGAGCCCGGCGCGGAGCCGAAGCCGACGGGGATCGGCGCCGAGCCGCCCGAGGACGACGGGGAGTCCCTCGACGAAGCCGAGCAGTACCTGACCGCGGTCCTCGAGTACGTCGTCAAGGGCATGGAGGGCACCCGGGACGACAAGCCCTACGACGAGGTCGCGATCGCCCGCAACCTGATCGACTGGATGGACGCCGACTCGACCGCCCGCGACGGCCGCGACGAAGACGTCTACTACCAGGAGCAGTCGCCGCCCTACCGCCCCCGCAACGGCCCCTTCCTCTCCGTCGACGAGATCGGCCTCGTCGAGGGCGTCGACGGCCGGCTGCTCGAGGCGCTCCGCAAGTCGGTGACCGTCCATCCCGTCGGCGCCACGGCCGGCATCAACCTGAACCGCGCCCCGCCCTGGGTCCTCTCCCTCGTCTACGCCGGCGTCGAGGGCGACCGGCGCCTGGTCGGGGAGAAGACCGTGCGGGCGATCTGGGACCTGCGCCGGAAGGGCAAGATGCTCTGCGGGGAGGAGGCCGGGGATCCGAAGCGGTGTGTGCCGATGGCGGAGGTCGGGAACGGCGAGCTGGCGGAGGGCCCGATCTTTCCCCCCGTCGAGCTGCCCGCGAAGCCGACGGTCTTCCGGGTGATCGCCGAGGCCCGGGTCGACAACCTGGTCCGCCGGATCGAGGCGGTCATCGATACCCGCGCTGCCGAGGGGCCCCTGCTGCTATCCTGGCGCCGCCTGCGGGGAACCGAATAGCGGCGGGCGCGTCCCAGGCCACAGGCTGGGGACTGCGTCGGACGAAACGACGAGCGGGTCGGGAAGCATCCGGGTCGGGCGGTGTCCGGATCGGGAAGCGGAGCGGGCGAGCAAGGTCAGAGAGGGAGTCCTTCCAGGCATGGCGATCTTCGAGCGCAGCGTGCTCGGCCTCGACGTCGGCGCCCACACCCTGAAGGCGGTGGAGCTGCGGGTCTCCCCGCGCAGCCTCGAGCCCGGCCAGTTCCGGGTCCACCCGCGCGTGGACGCCAGCACCCCCCTGCCCGAGCACCTCCAGCGCTTCGTCGCGATGCACAAGCTCCCGATCGGCCACGTCGCGACGGCGCTGCCCGCCCGCCAGCTCTCGACGCGCCGCCTCGAGTTTCCCTTCGCCGATGCCCGGCGCCTCGCCCAGGCGATCCCCTTCGAGATCGAGGCCGAGACGCCCTTCCGCCTCGACGACATCTTCGTCGACTGGAACCTGCTGCGCTCCGACAAGAACCAGTCGGTCGTCTCCGCGACCCTCGCGAAGCGGAGCCACGTCGCCGAGCTGCTGGGCAAGCTCCAGGAAGGCGGCTGCGATCCCCACGTGATCGAGGCCGAGGGCCTCGTGCTCGCGAACCTCGCGCCGGTCTTCCGGCTCGAGGGGACCCATCTGCTGGTCGACATCGGCCACGAGAAGACGACCTTCTGCGCGCTCTTCGAGGGCCGGCCGGTGCTCTCGCATAGCATCCCCGTCGCGGGCCGCGCGATGACCGAGGCGATCGCGGAGGAGACCGGGCTCGCGTACGACGCCGCCGAGCAGCGCAAATGCGAGGGCGCCGTGCTCGGCCGCGCCGGCGCCGCGGGCTCGCCCGGCGTCGCGGCGATCGTCGACCGCATCGCACGCGAGGCCGTCCGCACCCTCGAGGCCGCCGAGGCCCGCCAGGGCGCCGGCCCTTCCTTCCGCGACGCCCAGCTCACGCTCCTCGGCGGCAGCGCCCGGCTCGATCGGATCGACGAGGTGCTCGCCAAGCGCACCGGCCTCCCGACCCACCGCCTGCGGATGCCCGCCGACGCGCCCCACGCGAAGCTCGTCGAGGGCATCGATCCGGTGCTCTTCGCGCCGGCCATCGCGCTGGCGCTGCGGCTCTCCGGGGAGTCGGTGACCAAGATGAACTTCCGCCAGGGCGAGCTCGCGTTCCGGCAGGACCTCGCGGCCTTCTTCGGGCGCGAGCTGCGGCCGACGGTGATCCTGGCCGCCGTGCTCGCGGGGCTCCTCGTCGTCAGCACCGTCTCGACGATCGTGCTGCAGCATCGCCGCGAGGGCCGCCACGAGAAGGCGATGCAGGCGCTCTACGCCGCCGCCTTCCCCGACAAGCAGCCTGTCCCCGCCGAGCCGGCGAGCGCGCTCGGCGGCGAGCTGCGCTCGGCCCGGGAGCGCGCCGAGTTCCTCGGCCTCTACAGCGACGACCGCTCGGCCCTCCAGCTGCTCGCCGAGCTCTCGCGCACGATTCCGAAGGACCTCGAGGTCCGCATCAACGAGGTCAGCATCGACCGCAACCAGATCCGGCTCGACGTCGCCGCCGGCGGCTACGAGGCCGCCGACCGCCTGACGGCGGTGCTCTCGGCGAACGAGGCCTTCCGCGGCGCCAAGGTCGCGGGCTCGATCAAGACCGACAGCAAGACCGGCGGCGTCAGCTTCGACGTCAGCATCCCCCTCGTCGTCGACGACGAGGGAGGCGCCTCGGAGGACGCATGAGCGAGATCATCGGGCGCATCCAGGTCCTGTGGGACGGGCTCGCGCCGCGCGAGCGGGTGCTGGTCGGCGCAGCCGGGGCCGCCGCCGCCTTCGCGCTGCTCGTGCTCGGGGTGATCCTGCCGATCCGCGGGGCCGTCGAGAGCGCGAAGCAAGGGGCCCAGGACGCCGAGCAGCAGCTGGTCCAGATGCAGCGCATGAAGCGCGAGTGGGACGACCTCCACACCCGCCTCGCCTCCGTCGAAGGCCGCATCCAGAGCGGCGGCGAGGGGCAGAACCTGCTGACCCTGCTCGAGTCCCTCGCGGCCCGCGCCGGAGTCAAGCCGACCTCGATGGAGAAGCGCCAGTCGGGCGAGAGCGCGCGCTACGAGGAGACCAAGGTCGAGGTCAGCCTCAAGAACGTGACGCTCCAGCAGGCGGTCAGCTATCTGGCCTCGATCGAGACCGCCGCCCAGCCGCTCTCGGTCAAGAGCCTGCGCATCAAGCGGCGGAGCTCGGGCGGGGCGGCCGCGGGCGCGGCGGGCGCGGGAGCCGACCTGATCGACGTCACCTTCTCGGTCTCGGGCTTCAAGCCGATCTCGGCCTAGGAGCGCGCCCCCGGATTGACCTAGAGTACGCGCGTGTCCGACTCGATCGCCTCGAAACGCAGCGCCTCGGGAACGCCGTCGCTCCTCCTTTTGGTCCCGCTCGCGATCGCGCTGGTCCTGGTCTTCGTGGCGATCCTGTTTCCGTGGCAGGCGGTCGCCCGGCGGCTCGCCTTCGAGATCGGCGCCGCGAGCGGTGCGCGGGTCACCCTCGAAGACCTCGCCCCGGCCTGGACCGCGCGCGGCCCCGTGCTGCGGGCGCGCAACGTCGTCATCGAGCACCCGTCGGTGCGCCTGCTGCGCGTGGCCGACCTCGAGGTCGCGCCGCGCTTCGGAACCTCCTGGCTCGGGGGCAAGCCCCGCCTGCGGATCTTCGCCGACAGCGACCTCGGCGTCGTCGACGGCGTGCTCGTGCTCGGCGCGGCGCCGGCCTTCGACGGCCGCGTCGAGCGCGTCACGATCGAGCGGCTCCCGCTGCGGCTCTCCGCCGCCGGCGTCCGGGTCGCCGGTGAGCTCTCGGCCGAGGCCGACGTCGCCCTCGATCCGGCCGGAACGCTCCATGGCAAAGTCGCGTTCGAGTCGCCGAGGCTCGCCATCGAGGCCATGCTGCTCCCGAAGCCCCTCGCCTTCACGAGCGCGACCGGATCGCTCGCGATCCTCGAGACGGGCGCGACGCGGATCGAGAACGTGAAGCTCGAGGGCGAGCAGGTGCGCGGGACGCTCTCCGGCGAGATCGGCCTCGTCCACCGCAGCCAGCCCCCGCCCCTCGATCTGCGCGCCGACGTCGAGGTCGTCGACCCCGAGCTGCGCGCCCTCGCCCAGGCCGCGCGTCTGCCGATCCCCCCCGACGGCCGCGCGTCGCTCGAGATCCGGGGCACCGCCGCCGCGCCGATGCTGCTGCCGGCCGGTGGCCCTCGCCCTGCCGCCGGCCCTGCCGCCGGCGCTCCAGGCCGGCGCGCCGGGAATGGAGGCCGGCCGGGTCCCCGGCCTGGCGATCGCCTGGCCCTGCCGCCGGGACCGCCGCAACCCGGCTTCCCGTCGCCGCCCGGCTCGGGCGCGCCCGGCGCACCGGGGGCGCCATGAAGTCGAGTCCGCGCGGGAGCGTCCGCCCGCCATGACGACGAACGCCTCGGAGCTGCTGCAGAAGGTGTTCAAGACGCTCTCGGATCCGACGCGCATCCGGATCCTGCGCCTGCTCGAGCAGCAGGAGCTGCTCGTCGGCGAGCTGATGGCGATCCTCGGGATGGCCCAGTCCCGGGTCTCGCGCCACCTCGCGATCCTGCGCGAGGCGGGCCTGCTCACCGATCGCCGCAAGGGGACCTACGTCGCCTATCACTCGAGCCTGCCCGAGTCGGGCCCCTGGCACGACGCCTGGACGCTCGCCCGCGCGAGCCTGCAGGGCGATCCGACCGCCGACCGCGACGACGCGCTGCTGCGGCGCACGCTGGCCGCGCGCACGGCGCGCTCCGGACGGGACTTCTTCGAGGAGGTCGGCCCCGACTGGGATGCGCTGCGGCGCGTCTTCGGCGACGACCTGCTGCGCGCCCGGGCGATCAACGCGCTCGTCGCTCCGCCCCTGCGCGTCGCCGACATCGGCACCGGGACCGGTGTGCTCGCCCTCGAGCTCGCCCGCCTCGGCCTCGACGTCGTCGGCATCGATCGCTCCGAGGCGATGCTCGAGACCGCGCGCCAGAAGTGGCAGCTCGAGGCCGCGAACGCCCGCGGCTCGATCGAGCTGCGCCCCGGCGACGCCCACGCGCTCCCGCTCGCCGACGCCTCGGTCGACGCGGCCTTCGCCCACATGGTGCTCCACTCCCTCGAGGATCCGGAGCGGGCGGTGCGGGAGATGGCGCGGGTCGTGCGGCCCGGCGGACGCGTCGTGCTCGTCGACTTCCTCGCCCACGACCACGCCTGGATGGAGCAGGAGCTCGGCCTGCTCTGGCTCGGCTTCGACGCGGCGCGCGTGCTCGAATGGCTCGCCGCCGCCGGCCTCGTCGATGCGCGCCTCTCGCGCGAGGAGCCCGACGCGAAGCGCGACCTGCCGGCGAGCTTCGTCGCCGTCGCCCGCCGGCCGGAGGCCCCGCGCCCGTGACGATCCGCGGCCTCTGCTTCGACGCGACCGGAACCCTCTTCGAGACGCGCGAGTCCATCGGCACCGTCTACAGCCGTGCCGCCCTGGCCGCCGGCGTCAAGCTCCCGGCGTGGCGCCTCGACGACGCCTTCCGCCGGGTCCTGCGCCATGGACCGGGCCTCGCCGCCGCCGGCGCGGCCGGCGCGACGCAGGCGGAGCGGGAGGCGGCCGAGCTCGCCTGGTGGCGCGACCGCGTCCGCCAGACCTTCCAGGCGACCGACAGCACCGTCCGCTTCGCCGATCCCGAGGCGCTGTTCCGCTCGCTCTTCGACCACTACCGCCACGCCGAGGCCTGGCAGGTCCGACCGGGCGTGCGCCCGCTGCTCACGCGCCTGCGCCGCGAGGGCTACCGCCTCGGCGTCGCCAGCAACTTCGACCATCGCCTGCCGGAAATCCTCGAAGCGCTGGAGCTGAATGATTTTTTCGAGGCGCGCTCGATTCCCAGCACGAACGGCCTCAGCAAGCCCGATCGCGGCGTCTTCGCAGGCCTCGCGGCGGCGCTCGGCCTGCGGCTCGAGGAGCTCGCCTACGTCGGCGACGACGCACCCGAGGTCCTCGAGGCGATCGCGGGCCACGGGCTTCGCGTCTTCGACGTACGGACCCTCCCCGACCTCGAGGCCCTCGGCGATCGGCTCGCCGCGGCCCCCGCCCCGGACGCCCGCGCCGAGGCCGCTAAGCTCGCTTCATCCGCCGCCCCCCCGAGCCCGGCCCGCCCCGGAGCCGAAGAAGAATGAGTGCCAACCCATGAGTCAGCCGACCGCGCCGGATGCGCCCGCCGAGGCGCGCGCCCTCGACTTCTTCCACGACCGCTACGACCTCACGGACGGCCTGCTCGAGAAGATCCTGGGCACCGCCCTCGAGCGCCGCGTCGACTCCGCCGACCTCTACTTCGAGCACACGACCACCGACTCGGTCGCCCTCGAGGAGGGCATCGTGAAGTCCGGCGATCGCCACGTCGAGCAGGGCGTCGGGGTTCGCGCGATCCGCGGCGAGCGCCAGGGCTACGCCCACTCCGACGACATCAGCGAGGCGAGCGCCCGGCTCGCGGCCTCGACCGCCGGTGCGATCGCCGATGCGCGGCGCGAGCTGGCGCCGGTCGCGATCTCGCCGGGCGCGCGCGGACGCGATCTCTACCCGGTCTCGACGCCGCCGACGGAGATCCCGGTCGCCCGCAAGGTCGCCTGGCTCGCGGAGATCGACCGCTATGCGCGGGCCCGGGATCCGCGCATCAAGCAGGTGATGGCGAGCGTCGTCTGCCAGCACAAGCGGATGCTCGTCGCCGCGAGCGACGGGACGCGGGTCGCCGACGTGCTGCCGTTGGTCCGGATGAACGTCCAGGTGATCGCCGCCGACGGGAATCGACGCGAGGTCGGCTACCAGGGCGCCGGCGGGCGCTTCGATCTCGAGCGGCTCGAGGATCCGGCGCGCTGGAAGCCGCTCGTCGACGAGGCGGTGCGCATCGCGCTGCTGAATCTCGAGGCGAAGCCCTGCCCCGCCGGCACGATGGACGTCGTCCTCGGCCCCGGCTGGCCGGGGATCCTGCTCCACGAAGCGATCGGCCACGGCCTCGAGGGCGACTTCAATCGCAAGCGGACCTCGGCCTTCTGGGACAAGCTCGGCCAGCGCGTCGCCGCCCCGGGCGTCACCGTCGTCGACGACGGCACGATCCCCGGCCGCCGCGGCTCGCTCAACGTCGACGACGAAGGCACGCCGACCCGTCGCAACGTGCTGATCGAGAACGGCGTGCTGACCGGCTACCTGCAGGACCGCCTGAACGCGCGCCTGATGGGCGTCTCGCCGACGGGCAACGGCCGACGCGAGAGCTACGCCCACCTGCCGCTCCCGCGCATGACGAACACCTTCATGCTCGCGGGCCAGGACGATCCCGAGGAGATCCTGCGCTCGGTGAAGAGCGGCCTCTACGCCGTCTCCTTCGGCGGCGGCCAGGTCGACATCACGAGCGGCAAGTTCGTCTTCAGCGCCTCCGAGGCCTATCGCATCGAGGACGGTCGGATCGGTGCCCCGGTCAAGGGCGCGACGCTGATCGGCAACGGCCCCGACGTGCTCATGCGGGTCAGCCGGATCGGCCACGACCTCGCCCTCGACGAGGGCGTCGGGACCTGCGGCAAGGACGGCCAGGGCGTCCCGGTCGGCGTCGGGCTCCCGACGATCCGCGTCGACGCGCTGACGGTCGGAGGCACCGAGGGATGAGCCACGACACGCAGCGTCCGACCCTCCAATCGATCGCGCTCCACGCCCTCGAGGCCGTCCGCAAGGCCGGCGCCACCCAGGCCGACGTGCTCCTCGTCGAGGGCGACGACCGGGAGGTCCGCGTCCGTGGCGACGAGATCGAGTTCGTGAAGCAGGCCCAGGGCCGCGGGCTCGGCATCCGCGCCCTGGTGGCCCGCGCCGGCGGCATCCAGACCGCGATCGTCTCGACGAGCGACCTCGCACCGCAGGTCGTCGAGCGCATGGCCCACGAGGCGGTGGCCCTCGCGAAGGAGACGGCGCCCGATCCGCTGGCGGGCCTGCCCGAGTCCGGCTTCGCGAGCGACCTGCCCGCGCTCGGCCTCTTCGACGCCGCCGACCGCGGCGTCCCGATCGACGCCCGCATCGAGGACGCGCGCCGCGCCGAGGCGGCCGCCCGCGCGGCCGACCCGCGCATCACGAACTCGGAGGGGAGCCAGGCGAGCTCGGGCTTCGCCCGGGTCGTCTACGCGAACTCCCAGGGCTTCGTCGGCGAGTACGAGTCCGCGTCCCACGGCCTCTTCAGCGAGCCGATCGCCCAGGGCGACGGCGGCATGCAGCGCGACCACTGGTCGACGACGGGCCGCCGGCTACGCGACCTCGAAGACGCCGCGGCGGTCGGCCGCGAGGCGGCGCGCCGGGCGCTGCGCCGACTCGGGGCGAAGCGCGTCGCGACCTGCGAGGTCCCCGTGCTGTTCGACTCGCGCACGGCGCCGAGCCTGATCGGTCAGCTCGCCTCGTGTGCGAGCGGCTACTCGATCTACCGGCAGTCGAGCTTCCTCGAGGGTCGCCTCGGCGAAGCGATCGCGAGCGACGGCGTCACGATCGTCGACGACGGGCGCCTTCCGGGCGGCCTCGGCAGCAAGCCCTTCGACGGCGAGGGGCTGCCGACGCGGCGGACGGTGATCGTGCGCGACGGGCGGCTCGAGAGCTGGCTTCTCGACTGTTATTCGGCCCGCAAGCTCGGCCTGGCCTCCACCGGCAGCGCCGCGCGCGGGACCGGCTCGGCGCCCCGCGTCGGCACGACGAACCTCTGGCTCGAGCCCGGCCACGGGACCCTCGAGCAGCTCGTCTCCGAGCTCGACCGGGGCCTGCTCGTCACCGAGCTGATCGGGATGGGCTTCAACCCGACGACCGGCGACTACTCCCGGGGCGCCGCGGGGCTCTGGATCGAGCACGGCGAGATCGTGCACGCCGTCGAGGAGATCACGATCGCCGGCAACCTGCTCGGCATGCTGCAGTCGATCGACCGCATCGGCGGCGAGCTCGTGTGGCACGGTCGCACGGCCTCGCCGCCGCTGCGCATCGCCGCCATGACCGTCGCCGGAGCCTGAGAGGAGCCCGAGCCATGGCCGACCCGAATCCCGCGATCCTCGGCGGAACGCAGCTGCCGAACGTGCTCGAGCTCTCCGCGCTCGTCGCCGTCGCCCTCGGCCAGAACCCCTCCATGTTCACCGGCCCCGGGACCAACACCTACCTCGTCGGCCGCGGGCGCAAGCGCCTGATCGTCGACACCGGCTCCGGCCTCGACGCCTACCTGCCCGTGCTCGAGGAGGCCCTCGCCCGGGTCGGCTGCGACGGCCTCGAGGGCATCGTCGTGACCCACGCCCACCCCGACCACATCGGGGGCGTCGATCAGATCCGCGCCCATTTCGGCGAGCTGCCCGTCTACAAGCGCCCGTGGCCGAGCGACCGGGGGCTCGCCGGGCCGGGGGGCGGCGTCAGCCCGATCTCCGTCGCCGAGCCCGATCGCCAGGCCCATTGCCGGCTCGAGTCGATCGACGACGGCGACGTCGTCGAGACCGAGGGCGCGCGGCTGCGCGCCGTCTACACCCCCGGCCACGCCCCGGACCATCTCTGCTTCGTGCTCGAGGAGGAGCGCAATCTCTTCAGCGGCGACAACGTGCTCGGCGTCGGGACGACGGTGATCCCGGGCGGATCGGGGGATCTCGGCGACTACATGGCCTCCCTCGAGCGGCTGCTCGCGGAGCAGCCGCGCCAGATCTACCCCGCCCATGGACCGCGCATCGATCGCGGCGTCGCGAAGATCGAGGAGTACATCGCCCACCGCCGCGAGCGCGAGCGACAGATCGTGGCCGCCCTGGCGGCGGGGCTGCACGACGTGATGGCGATCGTGCGCCGCATCTACGTCGGCTACCCCGAGAGCCTCTTCGCCGCGGCCGGACAATCCGTCACGGCCCACCTCGTGAAGCTCGAGCGCGAGGGGCGCGCGCGCCGCAGCGAGGCGGCGGACGGCAGCCCGCTCTGGGAGCGGGTGGCGTAGTCGGCGGCGATCCATCCCTTCGCCTGGAGGTCGGCATGCGCTGGGAGCGGAACGGGCGGAGCGAGAACCTCGAGGACCGCCGCGGCGAGCACGACGGCGGCCTGCGCGGCGGCTTGCCGGGCGGGCTCGACGGGCCGCGGATCGGTGTCCCGATCCCGCGCGGACGGGGCGGACGGTTCAGCCTGACGGGTCTGCTCGTCCTGCTCCTCGTGATGTGGTTCCTCGGGATCGACCCCCTCGCGCTGCTCGGCGGCGCCGGGCTCGAGGCGGGCGGTGATCCGACCGCGACGACGGGCGTCGGGGGCGCCGGCTACGAGACCGACGACGGTGCGATCGCGGGGTCGGGACGGAGCGCGCCCCCGAGCGACGCGACCCCCGACGAGGAGCGCCAGGTCGACTTCGTCTCCTTCGTGCTCGACGACCTGCAGACGACCTGGGCCGGGCTCCTGCCCGGTTACCGCGACGCGAAGCTCGTGCTCTTCCGCGACGCCACGCGCTCCGCCTGCGGCGTCGGCCAGCGCGAGATGGGTCCCTTCTACTGTCCCGCCGACGAGAAGGTCTACGTCGACCTCGCCTTCTACGACGAGCTGCAGCGCCGCTTCGGCGCCCCGGGCGACTTTGCGCAGGCCTACGTCCTCGCCCACGAGATCGGCCACCACGTCCAGGCCCTGCGTGGACTCGAGCGCCGGGTCCGCGATGCGCAGCAGCGCCGGCCCGACGAAGCGAACGCCCTCTCCGTCCGCCTGGAGCTGCAGGCCGATTGTCTGGCCGGGGTCTGGGGCAACCAGGCCGGGCGCCGCGACGTGCTCGAGCCGGGCGACATCGAGGAGGGGCTGCGCGCAGCCGCCGCGATCGGCGATGATCGGCTCCAGCGCATGTCGGGGAGCGGCGTCCATCCCGAGTCGTTCACCCACGGCTCGTCGGCCGATCGCCGGCAATGGCTCGGGCGGGGCCTCGAGAGCGGGAACCCGGACGACTGTGACACCTTCGGGTCCTGACCCGAGCCCCCGCACGGGCCCGCAGGAGAAATCGATGGCCGACCTCGCCGAAGTCTTCCGACGCTATGCCTCGTTCGTGAGCGCGAACGACGTCGCGGGGATCGTCTCGCTCTATGCCCCGAACGCGACGATCCAGATCCCGGTGGGCGGGCCCGTCCACGCCGGCATCGACGCGGTGCGCGCCTTCTACCGCGACAACGAGCTCGCGCGCAAGCTCGAGATCACCGGCCCGGCCTGCGTCGCCGGCCGCGAGGGCGCCGTCCCGATGTGCGCGACGATCGCGCGGGACGGCGAGCTGCTCGAGGTCGACGTCATCGACGTGGCCGAGCTCGACGAGGCGGGGCGGCTCGTCAAGCTGCGCGCCTTCTTCGACCTCACCGGCGCCCGCAAGGTCGGCCGCGCGGAGGCCCGACGATGAGCGCCGCCCCCTCCACGACCGGCCCCGAAGCCCCCTTCATCGACACCCTCTCCGCCGAGTACGACTTCGACATCCACTCCGCCCACCGCCGCGCGCGCGAGACCTCCTTCTACGCCCGCACGCCGCTCGGCCTGATCTTCCTCGACTACGAAGCGGTCCACTGGCTGCTCCACGAGCGCCGCTTCCGGCTCCAGGGCAACGACGCCCTCGACCTCGCCGGCGTCCCGGCAGGCCCGCTGCGCGATTGGTTCGACAAGATCCTCTCGAACAAGGAGGGCGCGCCCCACCAGCGCCTGCGGCGGCTCGTCTCGCGCGCCTTCACCCCGCGCCAGATCGAACGCCTGCGCCCGATGATGCGGGCCACCGCCCAGGAGTTCATCGACTCCCTCGCCGGGCGTCACGCCTGCGAGTTCGTCGAGGACTTCGCCGCCCCCTACCCCGTGCGCGTGATCGGCTCGCTGCTCGGCGTGCCCGCGAGCGACTTCGCCCGCTTCCACGCCTGGTCCCGCGACCTCTCCCTCGCCTTCGGCTCGCGGATCGCGACCGAGCGGCCGCGAATCGAGGCGGCGCTCGGCAATCTGTGCGACTACGCCGACGGGCTCGTCGCGCGCCTTCGCCGGGAGCCCGGCGAGGACCTGACCTCGGCGCTGATCGCCCTCGAGTCCGCCGGCGGCGACTGCCTCGACCCCGACGAGCTGCGGGCCATGATCACGGTGCTGATCTTCGGGGGCCAGGACACGACCCAGTGTCAGATCGCCTGCTCGATCGCGACCTTCGCCCGCCATCCCGAGGCATGGCACTTCCTCGCCGCCCATCCCGAGCACGCGATGCGCGCCGCCGAGGAATGCCTGCGCTACGAGGGCTCCGGCTCCGGCAATCCGCGCACCGCCCTCGAGGACATCGACTACCGCGGCCTCCACATCCCCGCCGGCACCGTCGTCCTGCCCTCGGCCCCCGCCGCGAACCGCGACCCCAAGGTCTACCCGGACCCGGACCGCTTCGACCTGCTCCGCGAGCACGCCCAGCCCCAGCTCACCTTCGGCGGCGGCGTCCATTTCTGCCTGGGCGCCTCGCTCGCGCGCTTCGAGGTCGCCGAGGTCCTCCCGATGCTGGCGAAGCGCATGCCCGACCTGGCCCTCGACGGGGAGATCGACTGGCGCCGGGGCTCCCTGATCCGAGGACCGGAGCACCTGCCGATCCGCTTCTGAGCGGCCGCGTCGACCGAAAGCGATCGAGCCCGAGAGAAGACCGACGCCGCCGCGACCTCCGCGACCATCGGGCGGCGCCCCGCGTCCGCCCCCTCGGCCAGCGGATCATCGGCGACTCCGCGCCACCGCGATCCGCCGAATGCCCCGCCCGGTCGCCGCCCAAAGCAAAAGCCGCCGGCTGGCGAAGCCAACCGGCGGCGATCTTCGAAACGGCCCCGATCCCGGAGTCGTCCGGTGCATCCGCTTCCTGCAGCCAGCCTACAGCCAGCTGGGCACCGGAAGCCCCTTCTCCTTCAAAAAGGCAGGGTTCCACATCTTGCTCTGGTAGCGGGTCCCCGAGTCGCAGAGGATGGTCACGATCGTGTGGCCCGGGCCGAGCTGCCTGGCCATCCGGAGCGCTCCGGCGACGTTGACGCCCGACGAGCCGCCGAGGCAGAGCCCCTCCTGCTTCAGCAGGTCGAAGGCGATCGGGAGCCACTCGTCGTCCGGGATCTGATAGGCAACGTCGATGGGGGCGCCCTCGAGATTCGCCGTGATCCGGCCCTGACCGATGCCCTCGGAGATCGACGTGCCCTCGGCCTTGAGCTCGCCGTGGGTGTAGTAGTGGTAGAGGGCGGCGCCCATCGGATCGGCGAGGCCGATCGTGACCTTCGCCTTGCGCTCCTTCAGCGCGAGGCCGACGCCGGCGATCGTGCCGCCGGTCCCGGCGGCGCAGACGAAGCCGTCGACCCGCCCGTTCGTCTGCTCCCAGATCTCGACGCCCGTGGTGCGGCGATGCCCCTCGCGGTTCGCGACGTTGTCGAACTGGTTCGCCCAGACCGCGCCCTGGGGCAGCGTCGCGGCGAGCTCCTCGGCGAGGCGCCGGGAGACGTGGACGTAGTTGCCCGGATCCTTGTAGGGCTTCGCGGGGACCTCGCGCAGATCCGCCCCGCAGAGCCGGAGCATGTCCTTCTTCTCCTGGCTCTGGGTATCCGGAATCACGATCACGGTCTTGTAGCCGCGGGCGTTGCCGACGAGGGCGAGGCCGATGCCGGTATTGCCGGCCGTCCCCTCGACGATCGTCCCGCCGGGCTGGAGCAGCCCCTTCGCCTCCGCGTCCTCGACGATCGCGAGCGCCGCGCGGTCCTTGACCGAGCCGCCGGGGTTCAGGAACTCGGCCTTGCCGAGGATCTCGCAGCCCGTCTCGCGGGAGGCGCGCTCGAGGCGGATCAGCGGCGTCCGACCGATCGAGCCGAGGAAGCCGTTGCGCACGTCCATGGTCGCGTCCGTCGTCGCCACCGCGATCGCCGCCTAACGTCGACCGAGCCGGCGATCGATGGCCGTCGCCCGTCCGTCGCCCGTCGGCTGATAGACCACGCGGACCTCGCCGACGACGGCGCGGAACTCCTCGAGGGCCTTCGGGCTCTTCATGTCGAAGCTGTCGAAGCCGCTGCGGAGCATGAACGGAAGCTGCTCGCAGAGCACGTCCCCGATCGCCCGCAGCTCGCCTTCGTATCCGTACCGCTCCCGCAGCAGGCGCGCGGACGTGAACGCCCGGCCATCCGAGAAGACGGGGAAGTCGAGGGCGACGAGCGCCAGCCGATCGAGGTCGCTCGCGATCGCGGTCGGCGATTGATTCGAGGCGAGCCAGACGCCGAGCGGCGCCTTGCGCGCGAGCAGCGCCGCGCGCTCCTTCTCGAAGCGGGCCAGCGACACGAGCACCGCCCCCTCCGCCGGCAGCGCCGCGTCGTCCGCGACCCGCGCGAAGCGATCCTCGACGAGGGCGGGTCCGTCCTTGCGGCTCTCAAGCAGCGCCATACACCCGCTCCTTGAACGGATCCTGACCGATGCGGCGGTAGGTCTCGATGAAGCTCTCGCCGTCCTTCCGGTTGGCGAGGTAGGTGTCCACGATCTTCTCGACGACGTCGACGACCTCGTCCGCGGAGAAACCGCGCCCGAGGATCCGCCCGAGCGCGGCGTCCTCCGACGCCGAGCCGCCGATCTGGATCTGGTAGTGCTCCTCGCCCTTGCGGTCGACGCCGAGGATGCCGATGTGGCCGACGTGGTGGTGGCCGCAGGCGTTGATGCAGCCCGAGATCTTGATCTGCATCTCGCCGATCAGCTCGGAGCGCTCGCGATCGGCGAAGCGCTCGGTGATCCGCTCCGCGATCGGGATCGAGCGGGCGTTCGCCAGCGAGCAGTAGTCGAGGCCCGGGCACGCGATGATGTCGGAGATCAGGCCGATGTTCGCCGCCGCGAGCCCCGCCGCCGCGAGGCGATCGTAGAGCTCCGGGAGCCGGTCCCGCTCGACGTGGGGCAGCACGAGGTTCTGGGCATGGGTCACGCGGATCTCGCCGAAGCTGAAGGCGTCGGCGAGGTCGGCGACGACGTCCATCTGCTCGGCCGTCGCGTCGCCCGGAGGCTTGCCCACCGGCTTCAGCGAGATGTTCGCGATCGCGTAGCCCGCGACCTTGTGGGCCGCGACGTTGTGGCGGACCCAGGCCGCGAAGTCGCGGTCCCGGGCGACGCGCGCGTCCGTCGCCGGCGTCGCCTTCGGCAGCGCACGGAAGGCCGGCGGCTCGAAGAAGCGCGCGATCCGGTCGACCTCCTGCTTCGGGAGCTTGAGCGCGGAGTCCTTGATCTGCGCCCACTCGGCCTCGACGAGGCGCGTGAACTCCTCGGCGCCGGTCTCGTGGACGGTGACCTTGATGCGCGCCTTGTACTTGTTGTCGCGGCGACCGAGCTGGTTGTAGACGCGCAGCACGGCCTCGAGATAGGTCAGCAGGTCCTCCTTCGGGAGGAAGGGTCGGATCGACTTCCCGATGAAGGGCGTGCGGCCGAGGCCGCCACCGACGATCACCTCGAAGCCGGCCTGCCCCGACCCGTCGCGGCGCATGATGAGGCCGATGTCGTGGACCTTCACCGCGGCGCGATCGTGCTCGCTGCCGGTCACGGCGATCTTGAACTTCCGCGGCAGGAACGAGAACTCCGGATGCAGCGTCGACCACTGCCGGATGATCTCGCACCAGATGCGCGGATCCTCGATCTCGCCCTCGGCCGCGCCCGCATACTGGTCGGAGGTCACGTTGCGGATGCAGTTGCCGCTGGTCTGGATGGCGTGCATCTCGACCTCGGCGAGCTCCGCCAGGATGTCGGGCGTCTCCTCGAGCTTCGGCCAGTTGAACTGCAGGTTCTGGCGGGTCGTGAAGTGGCCGTAGCCCTTGTCGTAGCGGCGCGCGATGAAGGCGAGCTTGCGCATCTGGCGCGAGTCGAGCGTGCCGTAGGGGATCGCGATGCGGAGCATGTAGGCGTGGAGCTGGAGGTAGAGCCCGTTCATCAGCCGCAGCGGCCGGAACTGGTCCTCGGTCAGCTCGCCGGCGAGCCGGCGCTCGACCTGGCGGCGGAACTGGGCGACCCGGTCCTGGACCAGCGCATGATCGTATTCGTCGTAGCGGTACATCTCGTCTAGACCTCCCGGGCCTCGGCCTGCTTGCCGAGATCCGTTCGCACCGTGGGCCCGAGGCAGCGGATCCGCTCCCGGTACACCGTCGGGCTGAGTCCGGTCGGCGTCCGCTCGACCTCGATCAGATAGGGATCGATCACCTGGTGGTCCTGGCGGGCCGACGCGAGGCCGACCTCGAGCAGGGCCTTCGCGAACGCGTCGTCCGAGGCCACGCTCGCCTCGTCGAGGCGGAGCCTCCACTCGGCGCGCCCGCGACCGGGCGCCCCCTCGACCTTCAGGAACACGACCAGCCCGTCCTTCAGGCGATTGGCGATCACGACCTGGTCCATGTCCCCGACCTCTTCTCCTGTCGCGCCGCGACGTTCTCCCGTCGCCCTGCGGCCTTCTCACGCTCACGCTCACGCCGCCGTACGACGAAGCCCCGCGGCTCCCGTCGCGGGGCGAAACGGCGCCGCGGTCCTGAGGTTTCGCCGCGACCCGCCCCGGCGGCGATGCGCCCGCCCGGCGCGTCCGCCCGAGCCCCTCTCGCGACGCGAGACACTGAAAACGCGTGGAATTCCGACGCCTTGCGCGCGGAAAGCAGAGCGCGCCCGAGCGTAGTCAAAGCCCCTGGCGTTGGCAACGAATCGAACACCGGGGCGGCGCGCCGCGGCCCGACCGACCCCCTCACCCGATCGCCCCGGTTGACGGGGCGGGAGCGCGCCGTTAATTCGGCGGGGTGAACGACCGCGCCCCTGCTCCTCCGTCCGGCCCGAAGCCGACCCGCTCCCCGACGTGCCTCGTCCTCGCGAGCGCCTCGCCGCGGCGCCGCGAGATCCTCGCCGAGGCCGGCCTGCGCTTCACCGTCGAGCCCTCGACGATCGACGAGCAGCCTCATCCCGGCGAGACGCCGCTCGCCCTCGTCGAGCGCCTCGCCCGGGAGAAGGCCCTCGACGTCGCCCACGCCCTCGCGGCGGGGCCCGCGCGGCCGGTGCTCGGCGCGGACACGATCGTCGCCGTCGACGGCGAGATCCTCGGCAAGCCCCGGGACGAGGCCCACGCGATCGAGATGATCTCGCGCCTCGTCGGCCGCAGCCACGAGGTCTCGACCGGGATCGCCCTCGCCTGGACCGACGGACGGAGCCTCGCCTCCGAGGTCGTGACGACCCGGGTCGTGTTCCGGGCCGCCTCGCGGCCCGAGATCGCCGAATACGTCGCCCTCGGCGAGTCCCTCGACAAGGCCGGCGGCTACGCGCTCCAGGGCGGGGCCGCCCGCTTCGTGACCGAGGTCGCCGGCAGTCGGACGAACGTGATCGGGCTCCCCCTCGAGCAGACGCTGGCCCTGCTCGAGCGCGGCGGTGCGCGCCGGTTCGCCGAGCCCGAATGATGGACACGAGGCGGCGACGATGAGCGAGACAGCCCCCCTCGCGATCCCCGACGCCCTGCGACGCGACGCGGCGGCCCGCCTCACCGCCGTCCGCGATCGCATCGAGGCGGCGGCCCGGCGCGCCGGTCGCGATCCGGCGGAGATCACACTCGTCGGTGTCGCCAAGCGCCAGTCCCTCGAGCGGATCGCGGCGACCGTGCAGGCGGGCCTGCACGTGCTCGGCGAGAACTTCGTCCAGGAGACGCGCGAGATGCGTCCGAAGCTCGAGGCCGCCCTCGCCGGCGGTGGGCCGGGGCCGCGGCTCGCGTGGCGCATGGTCGGCCGACTGCAGCGCAACAAGCTCGCGCTCGCCGTCGCCCTCTTCGACGCGATCGAGAGCGTCGACCGGATCGAGCTCGTCGCGCCCCTCGGAGAGCACGCCGCCCGGGCGGGCCGGGTGCTCGAGGTCCTGGTCCAGGTCCATCTCGGCGACGAGCCCCAGAAGGGCGGCTGCCCCGTCGAGGCAGTCCCGGCCCTCGCTCGGGCGATCACCGCCGAGCCCGCGCTGCGGCTCGGCGGTCTCATGACCGTCCCGCCCGCCGCAGAGGATCCCGAGGCGGTGCGCCCGTGGTTCCGAAGGCTGCGCACGGCGCGGGACGCGTGGGCGGCGGAGATCCCCGCCCTCGCCGGCTCGGCGCTCTCGATGGGCATGTCGAACGATTTCGAAGTCGCGATCGAGGAGGGCGCTACGCTGGTGCGCGTGGGGACGGCGCTCTTCGGGCCCCGGACCAGCGCGGCCTGATCGCCGACCGGACGAGGCGGATGCCGGGCGGCCGACGGGGCCTGCCGTGCCCGAGCGACCGAATGCCCCTCGCTTGGAACGACGGGCGACCGAAACGAATGCGAGCGCAAGGGGCGACGAGCCCGAGCGCAGGGAGATGGCCCGACCGATGGCGAAGACGAGCTTCGAGCAGAGCCGGATCGGATTCATCGGCTGCGGGGCGATGGCGAAGGCGCTGGCCGGAGGCCTCGTCGAGGCGGGCCTCGCGGGCGACCGGATCCGCGCCTCCGATCCGGTCCCGGCCGCGCGCAAGGCCTTCGAGGCGGCGATCGGGGCCCGGGTCTTCGAGGACAACGACGAGGTCGTCTCCGGATCCGATCTCGTCCTGCTCGCCGTCAAGCCGGGGGCGGTCGAGAGCGTGCTGAAGGGCCTGGATCCGAAGTCGGCGGGGCGCCCGATCTGGGTCTCGATCGCGGCGGGAGTCCCGCTCGAGGCGCTCGGCGCGGCGCTGCCGAAGGGCGCGCGCGTGGTGCGCACGATGCCGAACACGCCCGCCCTCGTCCGGGCCGGGGCGACCGCCTACTACCCGGGACCCGGCGTCGACGCCGCGGACCTCGCCCTCGTCGAGGCGGTGCTCGAGGCCGCAGGCTTCGTCTGGCGCGCGCCGAACGAGGACCTGCTCGACGCGGTGACGGGCCTCTCGGGCAGCGGTCCCGCCTACGTCTTCCTGATCCTCGAAGCGCTCGCCGACGCCGGCGTCAGCCAGGGGCTGCCGCGGGATGCGGCCCAGGCCCTGGCGATCCGGACCGTGCTGGGCTCGGCCCAGCTCGCCCTTGAGACCGGATCCCATCCCGGCGTGCTCAAGGACCAGGTCACCTCACCGGGGGGCACGACCATCGCCGGGCTCGAGCGGCTCGAGGCCGGTGGGGTCCGGGCCGCCCTGTACGATGCGGTCCGGGCCGCGACCGAGCGCTCGCGGGCACTCCGGACCCGGAAGTAGGGCACCCCGGGCCCCGCACGGGGTCCCACCGTCGGCCCGACGGTGCCCGCGTCCGATCGGAATTCTCAAGCTGATCGGCCACCTGGCCGATCCCCTGCCGCAGCGAGATCCCGCCCGGAAGGAGCCCACGCATGCGCATGACCCCCCTCGACGTCCAGAGCCACTCCTTCGCCCGTCGCTGGCGCGGCTACGACGCCGACGAGGTCGACGCCTTCCTCCGCATCGTCGCCGAGGACTACGAGGGCCTGGTCCGGGAGAACGCGACCCAGGCCGATCGGCTCTACCGCCTCGAGCGCCGGATCGAGGAGCTCTCCGCCCAGGAGCAGCTCCTGAAGCAGACCCTGCTCTCGGCCCAGTCGATGTGCGAGGAGCTGCGCCGCAGCGCCGAGCGCGACGCCGAGCTCCGGCTCGCCGAGGTCGAGGTCCGGGCCGAGAAGATCCTCGACGCCTCCCATCGCCGGGCGGCTCAGCTCGCCCAGGACATCCGGGAGATGCGGGTCCTGCGCACGCGGCTCGGGGAGTCGATCCGCAGCGCCGCCGAGACCCACATCGCCCTGCTCGCGACCCTCGAGGCCGACCCCGCGGAGGACCCGCTGGTCAAGGGACTCGCCGAAGGCACCGTCGCCTACCTGAAGGCCGACCGCCGGCGACCAGCCGCGGACGCGCCCTCCTCGAGCGCCCATCCTGGCCAGCCCGATTCGCTCGCCGGGCCGGGTCGGCCCCCGGCCGGAGCGACCGAGGTCGGGGCGGTGCATCCGGATCTCGGCAAGGATTCGCGGCGGGGTTGACTCGGAGCCGGTCGTGGCCACCGTTGGCAGGCCCTTGCCAATGGGATATCAAGAGGCCCCGATCGAGCCTCCCGAGGATGCCACGCGATGCCGACGTACGACTATCAATGCGGAAAATGCGGCAGCGAGTTCTCGCGCGAACAGCGCATCACCGAGCCGCCCGTCAAGACCTGCCCGTCCTGCAAGAGCCGCCAGGTGAAGCGCCTGCTCTCCGCCCCCGGCTTCATCCTGAAGGGCGGCGGCTGGTATTCGGACCTCTACAGCAGCAGCGGCAAGAAGTCCGGGGGCGGGGGCGAAGGCAGCAGCGGCGGGAGCTCCTCGTCTTCCTCCGGCTCCTCCTCCAGCTCGGGCTCTTCCGGCTCGGAAGGCAGCGGCAAGTCCAGCGCGAGCGCGGCGTAGCCGTGGCCGAGGCGATCCAGACCGTCGTCGTGGACGGACTCGCCCTCGCCGAGACGCTGCGCGCCGAGATGGCTGCGGAGATCGAGGCGATCGTCGCGAGCGGACGCCGCCCCCCGCAGCTCACGGTCGTGCTCGTCGGGGACGATCCCGCGAGCCGCTCCTACATCAAGGGCAAGCAGCGGGCCTGCGCGCGCATCGGCGCGGCGGCGGCCGAGTACCTGCTGCCCGAGTCGACGAGCGAGAAGGAGCTGCTCGACCTGATCGGCCGCCTGAACGCCGACGACGCCGTCGACGGCATCCTGGTCCAGCTCCCGCTCCCGAAGCACATCTCGCCCGAGGCCGTCGCCGAGGCCATCGACCCCGCGAAGGATGTGGATGCACTGCATCCGCTCAACTTCGGCCGCCTGCTGCTCGGCAACGCCCGCCTCGTCTCGTGCACGCCCCTCGGCGTGCTCGCGGTCCTCGACCGCCACGGCGTCCCCCTGTCCGGGGCCCACGCCGTCGTGATCGGACGCAGCAACATCGTCGGCAAGCCGGTCTCGATCCTGCTCCAGCAGCGCAACGCGACCGTCACGATGTGCCACTCGAAGACCCGCAACCTCGCGGAGCTCTGCCGCACGGCCGACGTGATCGTCGCCGCCGCGGGCAGCCCGCGGATGGTGAAGGCCGACTGGATCCGACCCGGCGCCGCCGTGATGGACGTCGGGGTCACCGAGGTCGACGGCAAGCTCGTCGGCGACGTCGACTTCGAGGCGGCGATCGGCCGCGCCGGCATCATCACGCCGTCGCGCCGCGGCATCGGGCCGATGACGATCACGATGCTGCTGCGCAATACCCTGACGGCCTACTCGATCCGGCATCCCGGTCCGCGCGCCGAAGGGGCGTCCGGACGGCCCGCCCGGAGCGGCGCGACCGGAAGCCGCGCTTGAGCGAGCTCTCCCGGACCCCGCTCTTCGAGACCCACCGCCGCCTCGGCGCGCGCCTCGTCCCCTTCGCCGGCTGGGAGATGCCGATCCAGTACTCCTCGATCCTCGAGGAGCACGCCGCCGTGCGCGAGCGCGCCGGCCTCTTCGACGTCTCCCACATGGGCCAGATCTTCTTCGAGGGCCCGGACGCCCTCGCCGCGGTCGATGCGCTCGTCACCAGCGACGTCGCGTCTCTCGCCATCGGCCGCGCGCGCTACGGCCTGCTGCTGAACGACGCGGGGGGCTGCGTCGACGACGTGATCGCGACGCGGCTCGGCGAGCGCGAGCTCTTCCTCTGCGTGAATGCTTCGAACATCGACAAGGATCGCGAATGGATCCTGCGCCACGTCTCGGGCGACGTGCGCGTCGACGATCGAAGCGCGTCGACGGCCCTGCTGGCGCTCCAGGGCCCGGCCTCCGCCCGCATCCTCGCGCGCTTCGCCGGGGCCGAGCTCGAGCTGCCGCGACGCTTCGGTGCCGCGCGCATGAAGCTCGCGGGCCTCGACCTGATCGTCTCCGCGACCGGCTACACCGGCTCCCCCGGCTTCGAGATCGCCTGCGCGAACGATGCGGCGGAGCGCCTGTTCACGGGCCTGCTCGCCGCCGGCGAGGCCGACGGGATCAAGCCGGTCGGACTCGGGGCCCGCGACACGCTGCGCCTCGAGGCCGGCATGGCGCTCTATGGCCACGAGCTCGACGACACGACGACGCCTTACGAAGCGGGCCTCGAGCGATACGTGAAGGATCTCGCGCGCCCGTTCGTCGGCGTCGAGGCGCTCCGTCGCCTGGCGGGCCAGCCGCCAGCGCGCCGCCTCGTCGGCTTCGAGCTGGTCGAGCGCGGCATCGCCCGCGCCGACTACGAGATCGTCCACGAGGGCCGGGTCGTCGGTCGCGTGACCTCGGGCGCGCCGTCGCCCACGCTCGGAAAGTCGATCGGCCTCGGCTACGTTCCGCCCGCGCTCTCGGCCGTCGGCCAGGCGCTCGGCATCCGGATCCGCGGCAAGGACGTGGCGGCGCAGGTCGTCGCCCTGCCCTTCCTGCGACCGGGCCGATGAGCGAAGGCCCGTCGCCGACGGTGCGGGCCGATCGTCGATCGATCAACGCCGGTGATGGGGGGCGAGGCGCGTGAGCGACTATCAGATTCCGGGTGAGCTGCGGTACACGAAGGAAGACGAGTGGATCCGCGTCGAGGGCGACGAGGTCGTCGTCGGCGTGACGGACTTCGCCCAGAGCCAGCTCGGCGACATCGTCTTCGTCGAGCTGCCGGGGGTCGGAGCGACGACCGAGGCCGGCGCGCCCTTCGGCACGATCGAGTCGGTGAAGGCGGTCTCGGATCTCTTCGCGCCGGTCTCGGGCGAGGTCCTCGCCGTCAACGAAGCGCTGGCCGACAAGCCGGAGCTCGTCAACGAGTCGTGCTACGGAACGGGCTGGCTGATCCGGCTGCGCCCGAGCGATCGAGGCCAGCTCACGGCCCTGCTCGACCCCGAGGCCTATCGCAAGTCGATCGAGTCCCGAGCGTCCTGATCCGCGCGCAGACGATTCACGCCTGCTCCGACTCCCGCGCCAGGCGCTGCCGGGCCACCGCCGCCCAGGATCCCTGCGGATCGATCTGCAGATAGCGCCGCCAATGGCGACAGGCCGGGGCCATGCGCCCGAGCTTCTCGTAGAGCAGCGCCAGGTTGATGTGCAGATCGGGATAGACGGGATCGACCGCGAGGGCGCGGCGGTAGAGCACGAGGGCCTGCTCGTCCTCGCCCGCCTCCTCGAGCACGTTCGCGAGATTGAAGTTCGCCTCGACGTGGTCGGCCGCGCGCGCGAGGCACGCCTCGAAGGCCCGTCGCGCCGCCGCGCGCTGGCCCTGGTTGTATCGGACGGCGCCGAGGTTGCAGTAGGCGTCGGCGTAGTCGGGATCGAGCTCGATCGCCTTCTCGTAGGCCGCCGCCGCCTCGGGCCAGGTCCGCGCCTCGACGTCGAGCTCGCAGCCCTTCTCGAAATAGCCCACCGCATCGACGGGCCCTGCGTCGCGCCCTCGACTCGTGGATGCGCCCGCGCCGGCCAGCGGGGTCACCGGATTCGCGGTCGCCGGATCCGACGCGCCCGCGAACTCGAGCAGGAGCTGTCCGCCGATCTCCTCCCAGCGCCCGTCGCGGCGCAGCACGAGATGATCGGAGTCCTCGGAGGCGAGGCGCAGCGCGGCGACCGGCTCGTCGAGATCGGGCAGCCGATCGCGCAGCGTCTCGAGATGGCGGCGGATGCGCTGGATCGAGACGCCGCGCTCGATCATCGAGACGATCGCGCGCAGCACGACCAGATCGCGAAATCCGTAGCCCGACTCTTCCTGCGGCTCCGCCGACGCGCCGACCAGCCGGATCTTCTTCCAGTACCGGAGTCGGCGCGGGGAGACCTTGAGGATGCGGGCGACGTCGCCGAGCGAATAGTCCGTCACGCGGTCAGCATGGCACGTCGACCGGCCGCTGTGAACGAGGAACGTGCGGAAACGTGGAGACCCCCGGTCGCCGTGCGCGCGAGCCGGTATGCTCGACCGCGGCGAGGTTTCCGCAGCTGGTGCTCGGCCTCGACTTCAAATCGAGAGTGGACCGCTTCACCGCGATCCGGGCGGGTTCGATTCCCGTCCCTCGCCGCCACACGCCCCGGCGCCGTCGCTACGCGACGCCCGATCCGCCCGGTTGCAGATGCGCCGCGAGCCAGCGCCCCGTCAGCGAGGCCGGGCTCGCGGCCACGCGCTCGGGCGGCCCTTCCGCGACGAGCCGCCCGCCATCGGGACCACCGCCGGGCCCGAGATCGACGACCCAGTCGGCCCGCGCGATCACCTCGAGATCGTGCTCGACGACCAGCACGCTCGCGCCCGCCTCGATCACCTCGTCGAAGCAGTCGAGCAGGACGTCGACGTCGCTCGCGTGCAGCCCCGTCGTGGGCTCGTCGAAGACGTAGAGCGTGCGCCCCGCGCCTTCGAGCAGCGCCTGCCCCAGGCGAAGGCGCTGGAACTCCCCGCCCGAGAGCGTCGAGAGCGGCTGACCGAGGGAGAGGTAGCCGAGCCCGACTCGCACGAGCGGCCGCAGGCGATCGACGATCTTCGCGTCCTGCGCGAAGACCTCGCAGGCCTCGTCGATGCGCAGGGCGAGCACGTCGACGATCGAGCGCCCATCGAGGCGGACGTCGAGGACCTCCTTGCGGAATCGCTTGCCGCCGCAGGCCTCGCACGGGATCCGCAGATCGTCGAGGAACTGCATGTCGATCTCGACCTCGCCCGCGCCCTCGCACGCCTCACAGCGTCCGCCCGCGACGTTGAAGGAGAAGAAGCCCGGTCGGTAGCCGCGCGCCCGGGCCTCGCGGGTCTCGGCGAAGCGGGTGCGGATCGCGTCCCAGGCCTTCGTGACGGTCGCCGGATTGGAGCGCGCGCTGCGCGAGCCCGGCGACTGATCGACGAGCACGACGCCCTCGAGCGCCGACGCCCCCTCGATGCGCGGCCCCGCGTCCGCGCGCCCGGACCGCCCCGCTCCCCTCGCGCCGCCCGCCCCGCCCCCCCGTCGCCCCGCGAGCCCCGGCACCAGGACCTCGCGCACGAGCGTCGACTTCCCCGCCCCCGACACCCCGGTCAGGGCGACGAGCGCACCGAGCGGGAGCTCGATCTCGAGGTCCTGCAGGTTGTGGATCCGACCGGTCGCGATGCGCAGCCGCGGGGCGCGCGAGAGGTCGCGACGGCGGCGCGCCGGCGGGCGGGCGGTGCCCCGGAGCGCCGCGCCGGTCTTCGAGCTCGCCGAGGCGCGAATCGCGTCGACGGATCCCGCACAGACGAGGGTGCCGCCATGACGGCCCGCCCCCGGGCCGAGATCGAGCACGTGATCCGCGGCCTCGATCAGGGGCAGCGCGTGCTCGACGACGACCACCGTGTTGCCCTGGTCGCGGATCGCCTCGAGCACCCGCAGCAGCCGGACGAGATCCGCGACATGGAGCCCGACCGAGGGCTCGTCGAGCACGTAGAGCGACGACGTGAGACTCCCGGAGAGCGCCGTCGCGAGCTGGATGCGCTGCGCCTCGCCGCCGGAGAGGCTGCGCACGGTGCGATCGAGAGCGACGTAGCCGAGGCCGACCGCGTGGATCGTGCGCAGGCGCGAGCCGATCAGCTCGAGCAGCCGCCGGGCCGCCTCGCCGCCGACGCCTCGCGCGGCGAGCTCGTCGGTCCAAACCTGCAGGGCCTCGAGGGTCGAGCGTCCGAGATCGGCGAGCGAGCGGCCCTCGATCCGGACCGCGCGCGCCGCCTCCGAGAGCCGCGTGCCCTCGCAATCGGGGCACGGCTCGTACTTGCGGTGGCGCGCGAGCTGGACGCGCGCCTGGACCTTGTAGCGGCGTCCCTCGAGCCATTCGAAGTAGGCCTTCACGCCCTCGAAGCGCGCGCCGTCTCCCTCGAGCACCCAGCGCCGCTCGTCGTCGGAGAGCGCGGCGAACGGCCGCGCCACGTCGATGCCCGCCTTGCGCGCCTCGGCGAGGAGCCATTTCTTCCAGCCCCGGGTCGAGCCCGTCGAGAAGAGCGCGACGGCGTCGCCGGCGAGGCTCTTCCCCGGATCGGGCACGACCCGGTCCCAGTCGATCTCGGCGATCCGTCCGAAGCCCTCGCAGCGCGGACACGCGCCCAGCGCGTTGTTGAACGAGAAGAGCCCCGGGCTCGGCTCCGGGAAACGGCGGCCGCAGCGGTTGCAGACCCGGCCCTCCCGGTAGCGACGCGCGTTCGCGGGCAGCCCGTCCGCCCCGCGCACCTCGAGCTCCCCCTGCCCCTTCGCGAAGCCCTGGGACACCGCCTCGATGAGCCGCGCTCGCGCCCCGTCCGCGTCGCGCAGATCGATCCGATCGACGAGCAGCCACCACGGCGCCTCGCGCGACGGCTTCGCCCGCGGCGCCTGCTCGAGCAGGTCGACGATCTTCCCGTCGTCGGCGAGCAGCCGCGCGAAGCCCTCCTTCACGAGCTCGTCCCGGACCTCGCCCGCGCGACCGCGCCCGCTGCGCACCGGCGCGACGAGCTGGACCCGCGCTCCGGGCCACTCGGTCGCGATGCGGTCCGCCGTCGCGACGATGCCCCCGGCGTCGACGACCTCGTCGCAGTCGGGACAGATCGTGGTGCCGATCCGCGCGAAGAGCAGGCGCAGCTGGTCGAGGACCTCGGTGGCGCTGCCGACGGTGGACCGGGCGTTCGTGACGCCGTTGCGTTGCTCGATCGCGATCGCCGGCGGAAGGTTCGAGACGTGATCGACCTCGGGGCGCGGCAGGCGATCGAGGAACTGGCGGGCGTAGGCGGAGAGCGAGCTCACGTAGCGCCGCTGGCCTTCGGCGTAGAGCGTGTCGAAGGCGAGCGTCGTCTTGCCCGAGCCCGACGGGCCGGTGATGACGGTGAGGCGGCCGAGGGGGATCTCGCAGTCGATGCCCCGCAGATTGTGGGACCGGGCGTTCTCGATGCGGATGACCCGCTGCATCGCGCGCTAGGCGTCGACGGCTGCGAGCCGCATCGCCGCCTCGGCGTCGCGCAGTCGGCCCGCGCGCGCAGCCGCCGCCGCCAGCGCCCGCCAGCGATCCGCCGACGGCTCGCGACCGAGGGCATGGGCGACCCGCCGCATCAGGAAGACGTCGCCGCGCTCGAGCGCCGCGGCCTCGAGAGCCGCGAGGGCGTCGACGGCCTTCGCCCGCTCGAGGAAGTCGATCGCCTCGATCTCGCGGCCGAGGGCGAGATAGGCGTCCGCGAGGGCCTTCGCCTTCGCGGGCTCGAGCTGGGCCTCGAGCAGGTGCCGCCGCGCGAGCGGATCCGGAAGCTTCGATGTCGCCACGCGCTGGACCTCCACGCTCGTCGAGCCCGATCGGATCGTCGGCCGTGCGACGACACGCCCCGACGACGAGCGCCCAGACGGAACCAAAAGCCCGGGGCTCGTCAATAGCGCGGGACGCGCGGATCGACGGTGAGCGACCAGGCCTCGATTCCGCCCTCGAGATTCTCGACGTTCGGGAAGCCGCGGTCGAGCAGCAGCCGGGCGGCCTTCTCGCTGCGGCCACCGTGGTGGCAGTGGACGACGATCGGCGTCGACCGGAGCCCGTCGAGCTCCGCGAGGCGCGCCTCGAGCTCGCCGAGGGGAATCCAGATCGACCCGTCGATCCGGGCCGTCGCGACCTCGTCGGCCTCGCGGACGTCGATCAGGGCGAGCGCCTCGGCCGCCGCCCGGCGCCGGGCGAGCTCGCTCGCGCTGCACACCGGCACCTCGCCCGCCCCCGGCCCCTCGCGCGCCGGCATCCCGCAGAATCCCTCGTAGTCGATCAGCGTCCGGATCTCGGGCTTCTCGCCGCAGAGAGGACAGCCGGGATCCTTCTGGAGACGGAACTCGCGGAAGCTCATCTCGAGGGCGTCGTAGTGGAGCAGCCGGCCGATCAGCGAGGTCCCGAGGCCCGCGAGCAGCTTCAGGGTCTCGGTCGCCTGCACCATCGCGATCGTCCCGGGCAGGATCCCGAGGACCCCTCCCTCGGCACAGGACGGCACCGCCCCGGGCGGCGGAGGCTCCGGGTACAGGCAGCGGTAGCAGGGCCCCCGTCGCGCATCGAAGACGCTGGCCTGCCCCTCGAAGCGGAAGATCGAGCCGTAGACGTTCGGCTTCCCGAGCAGCACGCAGGCGTCATTGGTCAGGTAGCGGGTCGGGAAGTTGTCGGTCCCGTCCACGATCACGTCATAGTCCGCGAAGAGCGCGAGGGCGTTCTTCGAGTCGAGGCGGGTCGGATGGAGATCGACGCGCACGTCGGGATTCAGCGCGAGCAGGCGCTCGCGGGCGACCTCGACCTTGCTGCGCCCGAGGTCCCGGGTCGAGTAGAGGATCTGGCGCTGGAGGTTCGAGGCGGAGACCGTGTCGTCGTCGACGAGCCCGATGCGTCCGACGCCCGCCGCCGCGAGATACAGCGCGGCGGGGCATCCGAGGCCCCCTGCCCCGACCAGCAGGACCGACCCGGCCAGCAGTTTCTGCTGGCCCGCGAGCCCCAGCTCGGGCAGCGTCAGGTGGCGCCGGTAGCGCGCGTACTGATCCGCGGTGATCGGCGGGGATTCGTTCGGCATGGCGCCCCTCTCGCCGGATGGGGACCCCGGAGCGGGGCTGGTGCCGGAGGCGGGGCTCGAACCCGCACGGTCTCGCGACCGGGGGATTTTGAGTCCCCTGCGTATACCAATTTCGCCACTCCGGCGGCGGCCGGCAGCATACCACGCGGGGCCGCGGCGCAGCCGGGCACAGGGCGGCGGTGCAGATCGCGCGCAGCCGATGCGCGCAACGACGAGAGGGAGCGGGAAAGCTTTGACAGGGCCGGCCCCCGTCGTTAGAGTCCGCCCCTCCTGTGGGGCCGTAGCTCAGTTGGGAGAGTGCTTGAATGGCATTCAAGAGGTCGCGGGTTCGATTCCCGCCGGCTCCACCACAGTCCGCCTTCCGCTCTCTTCCAGCCCTTCCCTTCCTCTCGGCTTCCCGCTCCGTCGCCCTCGCCGCCTTCGTCGCCTGCTGGGCTAGTGCAGGATGAAGGTCCGGAAGAAGTAGTCTTCCGTGTTGTTCGTGAAGCTGACGCCGAGCTGACCCGTCGCCCCCGTCCCATTCGCATACGGATCACCCGGATTGGGCAGCTGCCCGAGGACGCGAGCGATCGCGTTCGTGTCGTGATTCGTCGCGCGGCTCACGAACTCGACGACGAGCGCGTACTTCTCGCCCACGACGACGTCCCGGACCCCGGTCTGGGAGGTCAGGTTGAACTCGGTGAACTGCTCGACGAGCACGGCGGGCAGGCTCGACGTGTTGACCGTGATCGGATTGATCAGGGAGTGATTCGGGTCGGGATCGATGACCCCGCCGGCCGAGACGGGCTGGACGGTGATGCGGACGACGCCCGCGTCGGCGGACTCGCCGTCGGTGATCACGAGCCAGAACTCGTCGAAGCGACCGTCGAGACCGACCGTGAAGGTCTGGGCCACCGCGCGATTCGCCTCGTCGATCGGACGAAACGCCGTCGCCGCCGTCGGCGGATTGAACTGGGCGTCCGCCATCTTGAGCGGCCCCGAGGCGCTGCCGCCGCCGCAGCCGGACGCGAGCGCCGCCGCCATCAGGATGCCCCAGGTCGACCCACCCCGTCCGAAACGTCCAGCCATGCTCATCCGACCTCCTCCAGGTCCGCCCGTCCGGAGACGGAGACCCATCGGGGGTTTCTTCGGAAAATCCGGCGGTTGGCTTGAGGCCTTGCACCGAAAATGCAGCCTGACGAGCCGTCCCGCGCGCGGCCCCCGGCGCGGGGGGACCAGCTCAGGGCTTCTGGGACGAGACGATCCAGGTCGAGAAGTACTGAGAGCCGCCCCCATAGGCATGGCCGAGGGCCTTCTTCGCCCCATCGACCTGATGCTGATCGGCCCGTCCCCGAACCTGCCGCGCGGACTCGGCGAAGCGGATCAGGCCCGAGGCCCCGATCGGGTTCGACGACAGCACCCCGCCCGACATGTTGACCGGGAAGTCCCCGTCGAAGGCCGTCGCCCCCTCGTAGGTCATCTTCCAGCCCTGATTGCGGTCGGTGATCAGCATGCCCTCCATCCACATCGGCTCGAACCAGGAGAACGGCACGTAGATCTCCGCGCAGTCGATCTCTTCCCGGGGCTTCGTGATGCCGGCCTTCTTGTAGAGGTTGGCGGCGTTGTCGAGGGTCGCCCGCGGCATGACCTGGTCCCGGCCCGAGAACATCGTCGGCTCGCTGCGCATCTCGGTCGCGTGGATCCAGGCCACCTTGCCCGAGCGCCGGCTCGCGAGGGACTCCTTCTCCATCACCATCGCGCAGGCGCCGTCCGACGAGGGACAGGTCTCGAGGTAGCGGATCGGATCCCAGAGCATGGGCGAGTTCGCGACCATCTCGAAGGAGATGTCCTTCAGCTGCAGATGGGCGAGCGGATTGCGGAGCGCGTTCTGGCGATCCTTCACCGCGACCCGGATGCCGGTGTCCTCGGGCGCGCCCGAGCGGCGCATGTAGCCGCGCACGAGCGGCGCGAAGTAGCCGCCGGCGCCGGCGACGGTCGCGAGCGAGAACGGCAGCGAGATCGACAGGGCCCAGGTCGCGTTCGACTCGCTCTGCTTCTCGAAGGCGACGCAGAGCACGCGGTCGTGGATCCCCGACTGGACCATGCTGGCGGCGACGATGCCCGTCGAGCCGCCGACCGAGCCCGCCGTATGGACGCGCAGCATCGGCTTGTAGGCCCCGCCGATCGCGTCGTTCAGGAAGAGCTCGGGCATCATGACGCCCTCGAACAGGTCTGGGGCCTTCCCGATGATGACCGCGTCGATGTCGCGCCAGGTGCAGTCCGCGTCGGCGAGCGCGCGCTCGGCCGCCTCGCGGATCAGTCCCGCCATCGACACGTCGAGGCGCTTCGCCTCGTACTTCGTCTGTCCGATCCCGACGACCGCCGTCAAAACCGCCATCGCTAGTTGCCCTCCAGGACGCAGACGAGATTCTGCTGCAGGCACGGCCCCGAGGTCGCGTGGGCGACGGCCCGATCGGCCTCGCCCGACCAGATGCGCGTCGCACACTCGCCGATGCGGGAGAGCCCGACCGCCATCAGGGGATTGCCCGCGAGCGCACCACCCGACGGGTTGACCTTCGTCTTCGACGTGAGCCCGAGGGCCCGCTCGACCAGGATCTCCTGGTGGGTGAACGGGGCCGAGAGCTCCGCGACGTCGATCTTGTCCCGGCCGACCCCCGCCTTCTGGGCGGCCAGCTCCGTCGAGCGCGAGCGCCCGAGATCGCGGACGCCGAGATCCATCGGCTCGCAGATGTGCTCGAGGCCGCGGATCCAGGCCGGGCGGCTGCAGAGCTTGCGGGCGCGATCGCCCGCGGCGAGCACGATCGCCGACGCACCGTCCGAGATCGGCGCGCAGTCCGAGCGCCGCAGCGGGTTCGCGAGGAAGGGCTCGGCCAGGATCTGCGCGACGGTGTAGTCGCCCTTCACCTGGGCGTACGGGTTGCCCTTCGCATGCCCGCGGTCGCGCACCGCCGCCGCCGCCATGTCCTCGGGCTTCATCAGCCCGGCGTCGAGGCAGTGGCGCGCCTGCAGCCCGGCGATCGAGATCGCGTCGGGCCAGAGCGGCATCATCACGTAGGGATCGAGCTGGAGCGCCATCGTCAGCGGCAGATCGCCCATCGAGGGCTTGCCGAAGCCGTAGACCAGGGCCGTGTCCGCGTAGCCCATCTGGATCTTGACCCAGGCCTCGTAGAGGGCCCAGGCGCCGTCCATCTCGACGTGGCTCTCGCAGACCGGCGGCCACGCGCCGACGGCGTCGAGACCCGACACGAAGGCGAAGGACTGGCCCGCGAGGTAGTCGCTCGAGCCCGAGCAGACGAAGTCGAAGTCCTTGCTCGAGAGCCCCGTCTGCTTGCGCAGGGCATCGATCACGGGGATCAGGATCTCGATCTCGTTGCGGTCGGGCTCCCGCCGCAACGAGGGGCTCTGCTGGAATCCGACGACGGCGACTTCCCGCATCAGATGTGCTCCTTGTAGGTCTCGTACTTCGCGTCGGGCTCCGCGATCGGGCGGAAGTAGAGGATGTTCGCCGTCGACGTCGTCCACTCCTCCCGCGGCTTCCAGACGGCCTGGACGCGCATGCCCATGTGGACGTCCTCGAGCTTCGCGTCGAGCACGTGGATCAGGATCGTGTCGGCCCCGTCGAGCAGCACGTTCACCGTGATGTACGGGAGCGGGAGCGTGATGTTCTGCGACGGCACGCGCACGATCGAGAAGGTCACGATCGTGCCCTTGTCGGAGAGCTCGACCTCGTCGTCGCCGAAGGTCACGCCGTGCATCGGGCACGAGCCGCGGCTCGGGAAGTAGACGCGCCCGTCGACGGGACAACGCTGGCCGAGCAGCTTCCCCTCGGCGATGGCGCGCAGGAAACGCGACGCCGACTGGCCCGCGCTGTAGGCGTAGTCGAGCGAGATGGGACACGAGAGCACCGTCACCGGCCCGGTCGCCTGCTCTTCCTTGGAACTCACGTTCATCCTCCCGCGCGCGCGAATCGGAGCTGCGTGCGCCTGCATGTCGGCGTCGGCCGCCTCCGCGGGACCGACCTCCGCGTTCGCGGCTCAGGCCGGCTCGAAGACGAAGTCGCCGATCGTGCCCTTCGGCGCGTCGACGAAGCGCGCGCGGACGCGCATGCCCGTCGCCATCTTCGCCTCGCTGCCGGCGTCGACGACGTGGAGGAAGGGCGTATCCGCCCCGTCGAGCTGCACGAGGGCGTAGGCGAAGGGATGGCCCAGCGGCTGCTGGCGGCGCGGCTTCGCGACCCAGACCCAGCTCCGGACGACCCCGCCCGGCCCGACCTCGACGAGGTCCGAGAGGCTCTCGCTGGTCTCCGGGTCGTACTCCTTCGCGGGGAACAGCACGCCGCCGTTCGCGCGCCGGACACCGAGGAAGCGACGATCGCGCAGGGCCGTGAAGAAGGCCGACAGGACCTTCCCGAGCGAGCGCTTGTAGGTGTAGGAGAGGTGATGGGGCGCCGTCAGCGCCGCCGTCGCGGGCTTCGTCATCGGGGGGTCTCCTCGAGAGAGGCGAAGTCAAGCAGAGAAGAGAACGTGTTTCAATCGAGGCGGGCCGGGGATGCCCGGACCGGGCGATCCATCGAGCTCCCGGACGACTGCTCGAGCGGGCCTTGTCGCGCGGACGGCCCTGCCTAGACTCGCGCGAAGCCGCAGCCCAACCCGAGTCCGAATCCGAAGACGAAGCCGACCGGAGGTCGCCCCGTGAGCACCGAGTCCCCGCGCACGAACGAGCCCCTCCGGATCGCCCGGGGCGGCGGCATCGCCTGGGTCACGATCGACTTCCCGCCCATGAACCTGCTGGGCGGCGAGCTGATGGGCGCCCTGTACGGCCTCGTCGAGTCGCTCGAGCGGGACGAGGCGACGCGGGTCGTCGTCCTGCGCAGCGCCGACCCCGACTTCTTCGTGGCCCACGGCGACGTCGAGCTGATCGCCGCGGTCCCCGAGGCGAAGGTCCCCGAGACCAGCGAGCTCAACTTCGTCCACCAGCTCCTCGAGCGCTTCCGCCGCCTCCCCCAGGTCACGATCGCCCAGATCGAAGGCTACGCCCGGGGCGGGGGCAGCGAGCTCGCCCTCGCCTGCGACATGCGCTTCGCGGCCCGCGGCCGGGCGGTGTTCGGCCAGCCCGAGATCGCCCTCGGCATCCTGCCCGGCGCCGGGGGCACCGCCCGCCTCGCGCGCCTCGTCGGCCGCGCCCGGGCGAGCGAGATCATCCTCGGCGGCGACGACTTCAGCGCCGAGGAGGCCGAGCGCTACGGCTGGATCAATCGCGCGCTCCCGCCCGCCGAGCTCCCCGACTTCGTGGCCCACCTCGCCCGCCGCATCGCGAGCTTCCCGGCGCTGGCGCTCCGGGAGGCGAAGCAGGCGATCCAGTCGGTCAGCGACGCGACGACCCCGGCCGACCTGCTGACCGAGCAGCGCGCCTTCGACCGGCTGATGCACGACCCGCAGGCCGAGCGCGTCCTGCGCATGCGGCGCTTCGTCGCCCGCGGCGTGCAGACGCGCCTCGGCGAACGGAGCCTCGCCCCGGCCTGCGAGGCCCTCGACCGCGACTGAGGCTCCTCGCGGTGCGCGACCCCGCCGGCCCGGTCGCGTCGCGAGCGACCCCGACCGGCGCGATCCATCGCAAGCGCTAGTCCTCGAGCTCGATGGCGAAGTGGCCCACGTAGGGCGCGAGCGCCGTGCGCAGCTCGTCGCGCGTGAAGCCCCACTCCTCGGGCGTGTACTTGTGGACCCCGAACTTGCCGCGCGGCTTCTCGGCGAGGTAGGTCCGGATGCGGTCGGCGTGCTCGGCGGTGAACGCGCGGCCCATGCCCTCGTAGGCCGAGCGGATCGTCGCGACCGGGTCCCGCAGCAGGCTCTGGAAGTGGACGTCGACGAAGCGCTTCGGCAGCTCGCCACGCGCCCGGCGCTCGGCCACCGAGTTGAGCGCGAAGGCGAAGGCGCCGTGGATCATCCGCGCCGTCGTCTGCAGGTCGACTTCGTCGCCGCGCAGCCACTGGACCATCGCCGTCGTGCTGACCGTCGAGGGCATCGTCTTGACGGGATCGCGGTGGGTCTGCACGACCCAGGCGTCGGGGAACGTCGCGAAGACGAGGTCGATCGTCATGAGATGGCCCGGGGTCTTGAGCAGCCAGGTCCGCTGCGGCTCACCGTGCTGGAGGACCTTCAGGATGCGCTTCTCGAAGGCGTAGTTCTCCACCACGTCCATCTCCATGCCGGCGGCACCGACCATGGCCCAGTGGCCCCCGCAGAACGAGGGCTGCGTCAGCGTCACGCACTCGACCGGGAGATCCGAGCGCAGCTCGTGGATCGCCGCGAACTCGGGCTGGACGTCGGCCCAGAGCTCCTGCTCGCACTCGCTCATCGCGAGGCGCTCGGCGACGGACGCGTCCGCGCCCTCGCCGATCGCGGGATGGAGGGCGTCCGCCGCGGTCGGTCCGCGCAGGGCGGGATCGAGCCAGAGGAGCTCGAAGGTGATCGTCGTGCCCGAGCGCGCGGGACCCGTCACGATGATCGGGGCGACGATCGCCTCGTCGTCGAGGCGCGGGTTCGCGTCCCAGGCGCGGGCGAGGCGCAGGCGTGTCCGCAGCGCGCGCAGGATCTCCTGGCGCGTCATCAGGCGACCGACCACGTTGAGCGGTCGCGCCTCGAAGGCGGCGACGAGGGCGCGGTATCGCCTCCGCCAGTCCGGGTCGCCGAAGTCGCCGAAGCGGCCGCCGCCGAGGCTCCGCTCCGCCCGCTCGAGCATCTCGTCCGGGTCGAGCGACACCATCCGCCGCGCCCCCTCGACGCCGCCCCCGAGCGAGTCGCCCATCGCGTTGATCCGGCGCACCCAGTCCGGCCGCCGGTAGCGCGCCGCCATCGGCGCCATCCGCTCGATCTCCCGCTCTCCCATCGCATGCTCCCCCCGCCGAGACCGCCGTCCGGCGCGCCCCGAGCGTCGCACCGGGCGCGGGGCGACCCGCGTCCGAGCACTCTACAATGCGCTGCCACTCGGGAAAACGACGGACGACGCGGTGCTCGGCGCCGCAGAGGAGATCGGGAAATGGGCATGCTGGACGGAAAGGTCGCGCTCGTCACGGGCGCTGGTCAGGGCGTGGGTCAGGGCATCGCATTCGCGCTGGCGGCGGAGGGCGCCGCGGTCGCCGTGACCGGTCGGACGGCCGCCAAGGTCGAATCGACGTGTAAGCAGATCGCCGAGCGCGGCGGTCGCGCGATCGCGCTGGCCTGCGACGTGAAGTCGGAGGCGGCGCTCGCTTCGACGGTGAAGGAGGTCGTGCGCCAGCTCGGCGGCATCCAGATCCTCGTCAACAACGCCCAGGAGGTCCCGCTCGGCCCGCTGAACGGGATGAGCGACGCCGAGTTCACCGCCGGCTGGGAGTCGGGACCGCTCGCGACCTTCCGCCTGATGAAGCTCTGCTACCCCTACCTCAAGGGCGACGGATCGATCGTGAACCTCGGCAGCAGCTCGGCGATGCGCTGGGACATGGCGAACTACGGCTGCTATGCGGCGGTCAAGGAAGCGATCCGCTCGCTGACCCGCGCGGCCGCCTGCGAGTGGGGCGGCGACGGCATCCGCACGAACGCGATCCTGCCGCTCGCGACCTCCCCCGCCCTCGCCGACTGGATCAAGACGCGCCCCGAGGAGTCGGCCGCATTCCTCGCGACCGTCCCGATGCACTACGCCGGCGACTGCGAAGAGGACATCGGCCGCTTCGTCGCGCTGCTCTGCTCGAGCGGCTCGCGCTACGTGAATGGCCAGTTCATCGCCCTCGACGGCGGCCAGGCGCGCCTCGGCTAGCAGCGACCCGGCCGGGAGCCGCGCCGCCGAGGGCGGGCGCTCGGCGAAGGGGAGGAAGATCGTGCACCTCGACCTCCACGTCTGGCGCTTCGAGTGGGCCGCGCGCCGGGGCAGCCTCGCGCGCGGCCTCGCCGAGCTCGCGCGCCGGAGCGAAGCGCTCGGCGTGCGCACGCTCTCCGTCATGGATCACTACTTCCAGATGGAGTCGCAGGCGCCCGCCACCGACCCGATGCTCGAGGCCTATACCGCGCTCGGCTTCCTGGCCGGGAAGACCGAGCGGATCCGGCTGCGGACCCTCGTGAGCGGCGTGACCTACCGCCATCCGGCGGTGCTCGCGAAGGCGGTGACGACCCTCGACGTGCTCTCGGAGGGGCGCGCCGAGCTCGGCCTCGGCGCCGCCTGGTACGAGCGGGAGCACCGCGGCCTCGGCATCCCCTTCCCGCCCCTGGCCGAGCGCTTCGAGCGCCTCGAGGAGGCGCTGCAGATCTGCCTCGCGCTCTGGAGCGGGCGGGTCGGGCGCTTCGAGGGGCGGCATGCGGTGCTCGAGGAGACGCTCTGCAGCCCGATGCCGGTCTCGCGGCCGCGCCCGCGGATCCTGATCGGGGGCGGAGGCGAGCGCAAGACGCTCCGGCTCGTCGCCCGCTACGCCGACGCCTGCAACCTGTTCGGCGGACCGGAGCAGGTCGCGCGGAAGCTCGAGATCCTGCGGCGCCACTGCGACGAGGTCGGGCGCGACCCGAACGAGATCGAGGTGACGGTGATGCATCCGCCGATCGCGGCCGGGGCCCGCGCGGACGACCTGCTGCGGGTCGCGGAGGGCCTCGCCGCGGTGGGCGTCTCGACGCTCGTCGCGAGCGCGACGGGCGACGATCCCGCCGCCTGGCTCGAGGCGACGTTCGGCCCCTGCCTCGAGCGGCTCGGGACGATCGAGCCGAAGCGACTGCGCTAGGCGAGCGGTCCGCCGCGCTCGACGCGGCTCAATCCCGACCCGTCTCCGGGGGCGCCCAGCCCGGGAGCTGGCGCTCCGCCGAGAAGCGCACGAAGACGGCCTCGGCCTCGCTGACGACCACGTCGCCGACGAGGCAGTGGCCGCGGGTCAGGACCTTGCGCTCGGCGACGCGCTCGACCCAGGCCTCGAAGCGGAGCGTCGTGTAGAGCGGCGTCGGCTTGCGGTACCGCACGGTCAGCGTCCCGGTCGGACCGCCCGACTTCGTCAGCATGTTCGACGAAGCGAGGATCTCGTCGTAGATCGCGGCGATGACGCCGCCATGGACGAGGCCGCCCGCCCCCTCGAAGACCTCGCCGAGCACGAGCTCGGCGAAGACCTTCTCGCTGCCCTGCTGTTGGATCTCGAGGCCGATCGAGGCCGGGTTGAGCCGGCCCATCACCGGGCTGAACGGCAGATAGGCCATCTTGCCGTCGACGTACTGCCAGGCGGAGTCGACGAGGGCGACGCGCTTGCCGGTCGCCGTCCGCTCGAGGTCCGCCGCGAGCGCCTCGGCGCGGGCGGCGAGCTCGGCGAGCCGCGCAGGACTGGCGTCCTGCTCGACCGAGGCCGCGACCTGCCGGCGGATCGCGTCGGTGAGCCGGCGCCATTCGGGCTGCTCCGCCACCCGCAGCTCACGCGTCCGCCGCGTGGCGCGCTCCTGCCGGCGGGCCTCGGCGTCGTGCGACCCGACCGCACGCGCTTCCGTGTCACTCATCGCGGGCTTCTCTCGCGCTTCTCGCATGGGATGACGGGACCGACAAATGAACCGGGGGCGCAGGGTCGATCCCCTGCGCCCCCGGAACGATCACGACGACCACGCGCGGCCCGCTTCCCGCGAGCGCGCGGATCGTTCAGCCGACGATGCGGATCGCCTGCCGCGGGCAGAGCCGCTCGGCGTCGAGCAGCTTCTTGCGGAGCGACTCGGGGACCTCGTCCATCAGGACCGTGAGCGTGTCGTCTTCTTCGACACGAAAGACTTCCGGACAGGCCTCCATGCAGAGCGCATTGGCTTCGCAGAGGTCGTAGTCCACCACCACCTTCATCGCCTTCTCCTTGTTTCGATCTCTCGGCCCGCCAATCGATCTGCCCGCCAATCGAAAGGGGCCTCCCGACGCTAACAGAAAACACCCCTCGCCGCCCGGCCCCGACGCGGGACCGAGCGGCTTGCCCCTCTCCGACCGAGCCGCGATGCTCGGCCCCGTTCCCGCCTTCGCCCCCACCCGCTCCGGAGAGAACCCATGGGCCCCGACGTGACGCCGGCACCGCTGCCCCTCCCCTTCGCCGGCAGCCGCTGCCCCGACCGCCCGGGCCACCGGCTCGCCACAGACGCCCCGTCCGCCGACGCGAGCGAGGGCCGCTGATGGAGACGCTCGCGGGCAGGACGGCGGTGGTGATCGGCGGGGCCCAGGGCATCGGGCGCGGGATCGCCCTCGCGCTCGCCGACGAACGCATGCAGGTGGCGGTGCTCGACATCGAGGCGGCGGCCGCGGAGCGGACGGCGGCCGAGCTCGGGTCGAAGGGCGTGCGCGCGATCGCGATGCGGGTCGACGTGACCGACGAGGACTCCCTCGCCCGGGCGGCGGCGGCCGTCGAGGCCGAGCTCGGTCCGGTCGCGGTGCTGTCGAACAACGCCGGCGTCTCGGCGCCCCAGGGTCCGATCACCGAGAAGTCCGACGCCGACTGGCAATGGGTCTTCTCGGTGAACCTGTTCGGGATCGTGAAGGCGGTCCAGGCCTTCCTCCCGGGCATGCGGCGCCACGGCCGAGGTGGCCACATCGTGAACACGTCCTCGATGGCGGGGCTGATCGCGGTGCCCGAGCTGCGGGTCGGCGTCTACACCGCCTCGAAATACGCCTGCACGGCCTACTGCGAGATCCTGCGCGCCGAGCTCGCGCCGGAGGGCATCGGGGTCTCGGTGCTCTGTCCCGGCCTGATCGACACGGAGCTCTCGAAGACCTCCGCGCGCAACCGGCCCGAGCGCTTCGGCGGCCCGCTCCCCGTCCCCGGGCCGATGCCCGAGGCGATGCGCCGCACCGCGATGCAGCCCGAGGAGGTCGGGCCGATCGTCGTGCGCGGCATCCGCGCCAACCGCCTCCACATCCTGACCCATCCGGAGATGTCGATGCCGATGGTGGAGGCGCGCTTCGCCACGATCCGCGAGGATGCCCTCGGCGAACAGCGCGACCACGAACGCGGCCGCCCGGTCCGCAGCCCCCGGCTCTAGGCGTTCTCGAAGCGGCAGCTGCCCCCGACCCGGACGATCCGCCCCGCCGTCGGCGCCGCAAAATGCGTCCCGATCACGAGCACCGGCCGATCCCCGTAGCGCGCCACGAAGGCGCGGCGCGTCTCGATCGCCCGCTCGGGCTGCGCGTCGGGATGCGAGCCCCAGGCGGGCTCGGCGAGCTGGACCGGGTGGTGGACCATGTCGCCGGTGATGATCGCCGACTGGCCACGCGACTCGATCCGGACGCTGACGTGGCCCGGCGTGTGGCCCGGCGTCGGCTCGAGGAAGACCTCGTCGGTCAGCATGTGACGCGACGGGACGAGCTCGTGGAGCCCCGCCTCGACGATCGGCGCGATGCCGTAGGTGAGGTCGATGTTGACGTCGCCGGTCTTCGGCTCCGCCTGCGAAGTCGACCAGTGCTCGAACTCCTCCCGGGCGATCAGGTACTTCGCGTTCGGGAAGGTCGGGACGAAGCGATCGCCCACCTTCATCGTGTTCCAGCCGACGTGGTCGAAGTGGAGATGGGTGCACATCACGACGTCGACCTGCTCGCGCTTCACGACCCGCTCGAGCTGGTCGAGGAAGCCCGTCTGGAGCGTACCGAGGCCCATCGGGAGCGGGCGGTCGTTGCCCATGCAGGTGTCGACGACGATCGTGCGGCCCGCGGACTCGACGACCAGCGCGTGGATCGAGAGCCGGATCTGGCCCGCCTCGTCCATGAAGCGCGGGACCAGCCACTCGCGGTGGGCGGCGAGCCGCGCCGGGTCGAGCACGTGCATCAGGTTCTCGGGCGCGAGCAGCGCCTCCTGCTCCTGGACGCGGGTGACCCGCACGTCGCCGATCTGCCAGGAAAGCAACTGGGCCGCCATCGCTCGCTCCCCCACCGGCCTCAGAAGTTGTTGGGCATGATGAAGCTGTCCTTGATCGGGAGCTTCCCCTCGAAGTGCCGGCCGACGTGCTTCCCGACCTCGGCGACGGACCAGGCCTCCGCCGCGTGATAGGTCGCGACCTTGGTCGGGGGACCGAGGACCGTGATCTCCTTGCCCCAGACGATGAACACGTTGCCCGAGACGTTCGCCGCCGCCGGCGAGGCGAGCCAGCAGACGAGCGGCGAGGTGTGGGCCGGATCGAAGGCGTCGAAGCCGGAATCGGGCTTCTGGAAGAACTGGGCGGAGGGACCGGTCGAGGTCATCGCCGTTCGCGCCCGGGGCATGAAGGTGTTCGCCGTGACGCCGACGCGGATCAGGGCCTGGGCCGCGCTGTTGGTCAGGGCGATGATGCCCGACTTCGCGGCCGAGTAGTTCGGCTGGCCCGGATCGAAGAAGAGCGCCGCCTCGGAGGCCGTCGACAGGATCCGGCCGTAGGTCTGCCCGCCCTCGGCCTTCGCCTTGTTGCGCAGGTACTCGGCGGCGTGGCGCATGCCGCAGAAATGCCCCTTCAGATGGACGCGGATCACCGCATCGAAGTCGGCCTCGCTCATCGAGAAGAACATCTTGTCGCGCAGGAAGCCCGCGTTCGAGACGAGGATGTGGAAGTCGCCGAAGGCCTTCACCGCCGTCTCGATCATGCCCTTCGAATCGTTCCAGTCCGCCACGTCGCCGAAATGCGCGACGGCGTCGCCCCCGAACGCCTTGATCTCGTCGACGACGCCGCGCCCCGCCGACTCGTCGCGGCCCTGCCCGTCCGCCGAGACCCCGAAGTCGTTGACGACGACCCGCGCACCTTCCTTCGCGAGCGCGAGTGCGTGCGCGCGGCCGAGACCCCGACCGGCGCCGGTGACCACGGCGACCTTGCCTTCCAAAACGCCCATGATGTCCTGCTCCCGATTGAGTGGGGGATGGGGGTCCGGGCCGCGCCCGGACCCGCTCGCATCAGATCCGCTCGATGATGGTGCCCGTGCCGACGGCGGCGCCGCAGCACATCGTGATGAACGCCGTCCCGAGGCCGCGGCGCTCGAGCTCGTGGAGCGCCGTCACGATGAGCCGCGAGCCCGTCGCCCCGACCGGATGGCCTAGGGCGATCGCACCGCCGTTCACGTTGACCTTCGCCATGTCGATGTCGAACACGCCGGCCCAGGACAGTACGACCGAGGCGAAGGCCTCGTTGATCTCGTAGAGATCGATGTCGTTGCGGATGCTCATCCCGCTCTTCTTTTCGATCGTCTTCGTCGCGTCGATCGGGCCGTCGAGCAGGTAGTAGGGATCGGTGCCGACGAGACAATCGAAGAGGATGCGCGCGCGCGGCTTGAGACCGAGGGCCTGCGCCTTCTCCTTCGACATGTAGAGGACGGCCGCCGCGCCGTCCGAGATCTGCGACGAGTTGCCGGCGGTGTGGATGCCGCCGGGCAGGATCGGCTTCAGCTCGGCGAGGCCCTCCATCGTCGAAGGCCGCACGCCCTGGTCCGTGTCGACGACGCGGGTCGCGCCGGTCGGCTTGCCGTCGTCGCCGAGGATCGGGACCTCGATCGGCAGGATCTCGCGCTTGAAGTGGCCCGCCGCCTGGGCCGCCGCGGCCTTCTTCTGGGACTCGAGGCCGAGGGCGTCGGCCTGCTCGCGGGTGATCTTGCGGTTCTTGGCGATGCGCTCGGCCATCGTGAACTGGTCGGGGGCAGTGTCCCAGGGCCAGTTCGGCGGGATGAAGTAGCCGGGGCCGTTGATGACGTTCGCGCCGAGGCCGACGTGGCTCATCAGCTCGAGGCCGCAGGCGATGCCGACGTCGATCGTCCCGCCCTTGACCAGCGCGTTGATCAGGCTGTTCGCCTGCTGACCGGACCCGCACTGGGTGTCGATCGTCGTGCCACCGCAGGTCCAGTCGTCGCCCTTCGAGAGCCAGGCCTGGCGCGTGATGTTGTTCGACTGCTCGCCGGCCTGCGTCACGCAGCCGCCGATCACCTGCTCGACGTCCGAGGCCTTGATCCCGGTGCGCTCGATCAACGCCGTCTGGACGCGGCGCAGCAGATGGGCCGCGTGGAGCCCCGACAGATCCCCCTTGATCATCTTGCCCCGACCGATGGGGGTCCGAATCGCGTCGACGATGACGGCTTCTCGCATGGCTCTCTACCCTTTCGTTGCTTCCCTGCTGGGTTCCAGCGTCCCCGACTCGGGGATGGCGAACCGATTCTCGCGGCCGAGCACCAGCTCGACCGACGCTCTCATCTCTTCTCCGATGGTGCCCTGGGACTGGACGCCACCGGCCCAATTCATCATCAGCGCGAACCAGACCCGATTGAGCAGCTCGCCGACGCGCTTCTCGCGCTCGCTGATCTCCGGCGCGCTCGCGTCGACCGGCTGGTCGCGCAGCGCCGAGACGATCATCCGCAGCATCAGATCGTGGAAGACTTCGACCTTCTGCGCGAGCACCGGCTCCCCGGCCGCCGTCGCCCGCAGCATCGCCCGCGACAGATTCGGCCGTCGCAACATGCCCCGGGTCGCGATCACGAAGAACCCGACGACCCGCTCGCTCGCGTCGGCGCCCTTCGGCGGCCGCTGCCGCACCCGCGCCGCGAGCGCCCGCGTCTCCTGCTCGAGCGCCGCGACGAGCAGATCCTCCTTGCTGCGGAAGCGCCGGTACAGCGTCCCGAGCGCGACCCCCGCGTGGGCCGCGACGTCGCGCAGGCGGACGGCCTCGAAGCCGCCGCCCTCGGCCAGCTCGATGCTGGTCTCGACGATGCGCCGCGCTCGTTCTTCGAGGACCGGATCGACGGGCTCTGCGGACATGGCGCCCGATTGAATCACGTTCCGGCCCGGTTTGAAACACGTTCCAGCGCTGCCGGTCCGCGGAGCCACCCCGAGATCGTCTATCGTGCGATGCGATGTCCCCCGCGTCGCCCGAGTCCAGCGACCCGTCCCAGGCCGCCCCCTCCGGCCCGACGATCCCCCGAGCCGCCGTCGCGCCGCCCGGTGATGCCGCCGCGCTCTGTCGCGCGATCCTCGAGCGGGGCGACCTCGCCACCAAGCTGACGCCGCCCCTCGACGCCGAAGGTCACCCCCTGCCCCTGGGCCCTTCGGGGCCGCCGATCCTCGTCGATCTGCCCGCCCGCGACCCCGGCCTGCGCATGCGCGGCGGTCGCGAGAAGCTCCCGCGCCCGGGCGAGCTCCGGGACGTCGCGAGCCGACGGCTCTGCCTCGCCCGCTTCGCCCATCACGAGCTGATGGCCGTCGAGTACTTCGCCTGGGCGTTCCTGCGCTGGCCCGAGCTGCCGCCGCCCCTGCGGCGAGGCTGGCTCTCCGCCCTCGCGGACGAACAGCGCCACTGCCGTCTGTATCTCGCGCGGCTCGAGGCGCTCGGCGGCCGCTTCGCCGGCGACGACCACTCGGATTATTTCTGGCGCCACGCCCCCGCCATCGCCGCCTCGCCCGCCGGCCCCGCTGCCTTCCTCGCGGCGATGGGCCTGACGCTCGAGCAGGCGAACCTCGACTTCACGCTGACCTACCGCGACGGCTTCGCCGCGGCGGGCGACGCCGAGAGCGCGGCGATCTGCCAGATCGTGCACGACGACGAGATCGTCCACGTCGCGCTGGCCGCCCGCTGGATCGGTCGCATCGCCCCGGCCGGGGCCGCGCCGGCAGCCGGCGCGACGGGCGATCTCGAGGCCTATCTCGCGAGCGTGCCCTTTCCCCTCGCCGCCTCGCGCGCCAAGGGCAAGCGCTTCGAGGCGAAGCCGCGCGTCCGCGCCGGCCTCTCGCCGGCGTTCGTCGAGCACGTCCGCAGCGCGCGCTCGGCGCAGGAGCGCGGCCGCCCCGCGACGGACCCCGCCGTCGATCCAGCGCCCACTCCGGAAGCCGCCGCGGCGATCCTCCTCCCGAATCTCGGCGCCGAGGAGGGGACGGACTGGGGTGCCTATCCTCGCCTGCCCCATGCCCGGGTCGCGGCCCGGCTCTTCGGCCTGCTGCTGCCGGTGGACACGCGCCTCGCCCATCCCGGGCCGGAGGGCGTGTGGCGCGAGGAGCGCGTGGCCGAGAGCTGGCCCACCGACCTCGGTCCGCCCGCGCGCGCCGCCGTCGAGCCCTGGCTCGACCCGCGCCCCGACGGCCTCGCCTGGCTCAACACGCCCACCCTCGTCGACGCGCTCCGCAGGGGCGGACCCGGCGGACGGCACCTCACGCTCGCGGGTCCGGCCCCGGAGACGCTGCGCCTGCTCCTGGACAAGCGCTTTCCGTTCGAGGTCGCCCGGGCCCTGGGCCTCGATCCGCCGGAGCTCGACGACCTGATCCTGCCCCTCGACCCCGCCGACCTCGCAGACGCCGATGCGCTCGTCGCGCGCCTCGAGGCCGCCCTCGCGGCCTGGCCCGCCTGGACGGGCCGCCGATTCACGCTGAAGCCGCGCTTCGGCACCAGCGGCCGCGGACGCGTCGGCGGCGTCGGGCGCGTCGACTCGCCGGGCCTGCGCGGCGCGCTGCCGCGCCTGGCCCGCCAGGGCGGAGCGCTCTTCGAGCCCTGGCTCGCGCGCACCCTCGATCTCTCCGTCGTGGCGCGGATCCCGCCCGACGGGGCCGAGCCCGAGATCCTCGCGTCCTTCGAGATGATCACGACCCCGAGCGGCGTCTACCGCGGCCACGCCGGCCGCGTCGACGCCGACGGCCGCATCGCCTCCGGCGATCCCGACGACGTCCGCGTGCGCGCGTGCGCCCGGGCGGTGATCGAGCGCGCCCGCGACGCCGGGCTCACGGGGCCCTGTGGCGTCGATTCGTTCCGCTATCGCGCGGACGGGGGCCGCGAGGGCGGTGCGGAGAACGGATGCGCGGACGGCGACCCGGTCGACGCGGGTCGAGGCGAGGCCTATCGCGGCGCGGTCGAGCTCAACGCCCGACCGACGATGGGGCTCGTGGCGTGGGGGCTGATCCGGCGCCTGCTCGCGGCCCGCGCGCCCGACCACGCGCTGCGCTCGGATCGGTCTCGCGCCTTCCTGTTCACCCAGCTCGACCGCGACGACGAAGCACGGCGCCGAGCGATCCTCGACCGCGCCGGCCCCGGTGCCGAGGCGATCGAGCTGCTCGCCCGACGCGCCGCGGGCGAGCCGCGTCCCCTGCTCTTCCTCGGCCCGGATCGTCTCGCCCTGCGCGAGGCCCACCGGGCCGTCTGCGGGTGCTAGGCTCGGCGCGGGAGACGGAGTCGATGACGCGGACGGCGGTGTTATTCGATCTGGGCGGCGTCGTGCTCGGCTCGCCGCTGCAGGCGATCCGGGACTACGGCCGCGCGCTCGGCTACGCCCCCGACGCGATCCACCACGTCGTCGCGCGCACCGCGCCCCACGGTGCCTGGTCGCGCCTCGAGCGCGGCGAGCTGCCCCTCGACCCTTTCTACGGCGCCTTCGAGGCCGATTGCCGCGAGGCGGGCCTCGAGATCGACGCCCGCGCGATGATGGCGGCGATGGCGGGGGCGAGCGCGCCGCGGCCCGCCATGCTCGGGGCGATCGCGCGCCTGCGCGGGGCGGGCTTCCGGGTCGGTGCCCTCACCAACAACTGGGCCCAGGCGGACGACGGGGAATCGACGGACGGGACGCGAGCCCTGCGCGGCCACTTCGACGTTTTCATCGAGTCCTGCGTCGAGGGTCTGCGCAAGCCGGATCCGGCCATCTACCGACTCGCCTGCGAACGGCTCGGCGTGACGCCGGAGCGGGTCGTCTTCCTGGACGACATCGGCGGCAACCTGAAGCCGGCGCGCGCCCTCGGCATGGCGACGATCAAGGTCGACGAGCCCGGCGCGGCCCTGGCCGCGCTCTCCGCGCTCGTGGGGATCGAGCTGGCCTGACGGGGGCCGAGCGGCGGCGACCGCGCTCGACGCCTCCCGCGTCCGCCTCGGCGTTGCGCGCGCGACTCAAGTCCGTGCGGGCGGGACCCGACCCGACGATCGATCGGAGTCGTCATGCCGCCCTCGGCTCGTCCCACGTCCGGAATCCGCGCTTCTCACGTCCTCCGGCTCCTGATGGCCGCGACGATCCTCGTTCCCGCCCCCGCGTGGTCCGAGGAGTGGTCCTTCGTCGGGGCGCGCTACCAGGGCATGGGCGGCGCCGGGGTCGCGGTGGTCGACGACGAGCACGCCGCCTACTGGAATCCCGGTGCGCTCGCGTTCACCGAGTCCTATGGCGTGGCCCTGCCGGTCGGGTCCTACGCCGGGGCCGAGGGAGGAACCCTCGCGGACGTCGACCGCGTCGCCGACTACCTCGACGATCTCGGCGGCGGTGCTCTCGACCAGCTGCTCTCGGACGTCGCCGCCGGCAACGCCCTCTCGAGCGACCAGCTCGGCGCGGCCCTGAGGCTCGGGGCCCAGGAGCTGCCCGGGCTCGACGAACAGGGCGAAGGCGTCGCGGCGGGGATCGATGCGTCGCTCCTGCTCCGTTACAAGCACTTCGCCGTGAGCGGCATCGGCCAGAGCCACTTCGCGGCGGATCCGGTCTTCGACGGCGACAACCTCTCGCTCTCGGCGGAGACCGGTGCGAACGCAGTCGACGGCCTCGTCGATCCGCTCACCGCGACCGATCGCTATGCCCCCGGCAGCGAGCCCGCCGTCGTCGCCGACCTCGAGGCGCTCTTCGTCGATGCGGGCTCGGCGGCCCCGAATCTGCAGGCCGAGGAGCTCGTCTACCAGGCCGAGCAGGCCGGCGTCGACGTGCGCAACGCCGGCGTGGCGCAGAACCTGGTCGAGATCGCGAACCAGACCATCACGACCGACGCCGCGACCTTCGCCGACAACCGCTCGGGGACCTTCGTCCGCGGCCTCGCCGTCGAGCAGGTCGGATTCGGCTACGGCCAGCCCCTGCTGCGCAAGCGCCTCGGGATCGGCGGCAACCTCAAGTACATGATGGGGACGACCTTCAACCGGTTCCTGCGCTACGACGACGTCAGCAGCATCGGCGACTTCACGAACGCCCTGACCAACGGCGACCACCGCAAGGTCACGCACACCGCGTCGCTCGATCTCGGCGCGATGTTCAAGCCCTGGGACTGGCTCCGCTTCGGCATCACCGCCCGCGACGTCACGAAGCCGAAATTCGACCTCGCCCGCGACGCCGCGAATCCCGGCGGCAAGCAGAGCCTGAGCCTCGGGCCCCAGGTCCGCGCCGGCGTCGCGCTCTGGATCCTGCCGAACTGGGTCGTCGCCTTCGACGCGGACGTCACGAAGAACGACTCCCAGCTGATCTCCGGCTTCCGCTCGCAGATCCTCTCGCTGGGCACCGAGTGGAAGCTCCCGCTCGGCAAGGTCGGTCTCGCCTTTCGCGGCGGCGCCTATCTGAACACGGCGAGCCAGGATCTCGCCGACGTGACCCTGACCGCGGGCCTCGGGCTCCGCATCGCCGACTTCAACCTCGACCTCGCGCTCGGCGCGTCGCCGAACACGGAGCGGGTCTCGGCCAGCGACCACCAGCGGATCCCGGCGCGCGCGAACGGCTCGCTCAGCCTCGCCTTCCGACGCAGCTTCTGAGGTCCGCGGCCGGCGCTAGTCCGGCCACTCGATGCGCGCGTCGCCCTTCGGGATGCCCTGACAGGTCAGGACGTAGCCCTCGTCGATCTGGCGCTGGTCGATGCCGCCGTCGTTCATGCGCATCTCGACCCGACCCGCGACGACCTTCGCCATGCAGCAGCCGCAGTAGGCCTCCTCGCACGCGAAGGGCGGCTCGAGCCCGACGCGTCGGGCGGCGGCGAGGATCGTCTCGCCCTCGCCCATCGCGATGACCGTCTCCTTGCCGTCGAGCTTGACGGTCACCTTCGTCCCTCCGGTCGTGTCGACCGCGGCGGCCGGGGCCGGCGCGTCGGAGGGCGAGGTGAAGCGCTCGATGAAGATCTGGTCGCGAGCGACGCCGAGGCTCTGGAGCCCCTTCTCGACGACGTCCATGAACGGGCCGGGGCCACAGATGTAGAAATCGGCGTCCTTGCGATCCCCGACCTCGGCGACGACGCGCGCGACGTCGACGAAGCCGTGGACCACGTCGAGGCGGTGGACGATCTCGAGGCGATCGGGATGGCTCGCGCGGAGGGCCTCGAGCTCCTTCGCGAAGATGATCGAGGCCTCGTCCCGGTTGGCGTAGACCAGCTTGACCGGCCGCTTGCCCGTCGCGAGGGCGGTCTTCAGGATCGAGATGACGGGCGTGATCCCCGAGCCCCCGCCGAAGAGAACGATCGGCGTCACGCGATCGCGCAGGCAGAAGACGCCGGCCGGCTGCATGACCTCGAGCGTGTCGCCGGCCTTCACGTGGTCGTTCATCCAGTTCGACACCCGGCCGTCGACGACGCGCTTGACCGTCACCTTGGGCTGCGCCTCGAGCCCCGGCGCGCTCGCGAGCGAATAGCATCGGACGAGTCGATGGCCGCCGACCTCGACCCGGAAGGTCAGGAACTGCCCCGCGCGGTAGGCGAAGCGCTCCCGCAGCGCGTCCGGGATCTCGAGCACGATCGAACGGGCGTCGGCCGTCTCCTCGATGACGCGGGCCACGCGAAGGTGGTGATACGGTCCGGTCGCGCCCGTGCCGGGCGCCGCCGGGTCGATGGCAGTCATGCTTTCGTCCTCATTCGATGGGGCCCCGCACACCTCGGCGGGCGCGAAGCGGGGCGGAATCTAACAGATCCCCGACCACGAGCCGAAGCGGGCGCACCGGGCCCGATGCCCCGGCGGCCGCGGCCTCAATCGAAGCCGGCCCAGTCGCGGGGCCGCAGGAAATCCCGGTACAGAGCGGCCTCCGGCGATCCGGGCTCGGGCTGCCAGTCGTACTTCCAGGCGACCAGCGGCGGCAGCGAGGCGAGCACCGACTCGGTCCGCGCCCCCGACTCGAGCCCGAAGCGTGTGCCCCGGTCCTGGAGCAGGTTGAACTCGACGTAGCGACCCCGGCGGTAGAGCTGGAAGGCGCGCTCGCGCTCGCCCCAGGTCGTCCCGCGGCGCCGCTCGACGATCGGGACGTAGGCGGCGAGGAAGGCGTCGGCGGTGCTGCACCAGAGCGCGAAGGCCGCCTCGAAGCCGCCCTCGTCGAAGTCGTCGAAGAAGAGCCCCCCGATTCCCCGCGGCTCGCCGCGATGGGGCAGGAAGAAGTAGGCGTCGCACTGCGCCTTGAAGCGCGCATAGGGCCTCGCCGGGTGGACGTCGCAGGCGGCGCGCGCGGTGCGGTGCCATTCCCGGGCGTCCTCCTCGAAGCCGTAGTAGGGCGTGCAGTCGAAGCCGCCCCCGAACCACCAGGCCACCTCCCCCGTCCGCTCGTCCTCCGCCTCGAAGAAGCGGTAGTTCGCGTGGCAGGTCGGGACGTAGGGATTGCGGGGATGCACGATCAGCGAGACCGAGATCGCCGCATAACGCCGACCGGCGAGCTCGGGGCGGCGCTCGGTCGCGGCGGCGGGGAGCGCGCGGCCCTCGGTGTGGGTGAAGTTCACGGCGGCCTTCTCGAAGAGCGGACCGTCCTCGAGCACCCGCGGCCGCGAGAGCCCGCCCCCCGGCCGCGGCAGGTCCTCGCCGCGGAAGCCCGGACCGCCGTCGAGGCGCGCGAGGGTCCCGCAGATGCGTTCCTGGAGGCCGTCGAGGAAGGCGCGCACGCGTGCGGCGTCCGGTCGTTCCTGCGCGTTTCCCATCGCCCGAGCCCCTCCCTGCGTCGCCCCGAAACGGGCGGCGTGCAGGCTAGCCCGTCGCGGCGGGGGTCGAGAGGCATGGCTCGCCCCGGCCCCCCCGGATAGAATGCGCCGCCTCATTCGAGGAACCCCCGTGCCGACCCGTCCCACGCTCCGACCCGCCTGTCCGAACTTCTCCTCCGGCCCCTGCGCCAAGCGACCGGGCTGGGACGTGCGCACGCTCGCGGCGGCCATGGTCGGCCGCTCCCATCGCGCCGAGCCCGCCCGCGCCCGCATCCAGGAGATCAGCGATCGCAGCCGCGCGATCCTGGGGATTCCGGCGGACTGGCGCCTCGGGATCGTGCCCGCCTCGGATACGGGGGCCGTCGAGCTCGCCCTGTGGTCCCTGCTCGGTGCCCGCGGCGTCGACCTGCTCGCCTGGGAGAGCTTCGGCTCGGGCTGGGTCTCGGACGCGGTGAAGCAGCTCAAGCTGAGGGACACCCGCGTCCTCGAGTCCGAGTACGGGACGCTGCCGGACCTCGCCTCGGTCGACTTCGATCGCGACGTCGTCTTCACCTGGAACGGGACGACCTCGGGCGTGCGCGTGCCGAACGCCGACTGGATCCCCGCCGATCGGCGCGGGCTCGCGATCTGCGACGCGACCTCGGCGGTCTTCGCGATGGACGTGCGCTTCGAGAAGCTCGACGTCGTGACGTGGTCCTGGCAGAAGGTGCTCGGCGGTGAGGCGGCCCACGGCATGCTCGCCCTCTCGCCGCGGGCGGTCGAGCGGCTCGAATCCTGGACGCCGCCGTGGCCGATGCCGAAGATCTTCCGACTGACCTCGGGCGGCAAGCTCGACCAGAGCATCTTCGAGGGCTCGACCATCAACACGCCCTCGATGCTCTGCGTCGAAGATGCCCTCGACGGCCTGCGCTGGGCGGAGTCGATCGGCGGATTGCCGGGGCTGATCGCCCGCTCCGAGTCGAATCTCGCGACCGTGGCGCGCTGGGTCGAGCGCTCGAGCTGGGCGCGCTTCCTCGCCGCCGATCCCGCGACCCGCAGCTGCACCTCGATGTGCCTCAAGCTCGCCGGGCCCTGGCTCGAGGGCAAGGACGCGAAGACCGTGGCGAACGCGGTGAAGTCGATCGTCAAGAAGCTCGACGCCGAGGGCGTCGCCTACGACGTCGGCTCCTATCGCGACGCGCCCCCCGGCCTGCGGCTCTGGGGCGGGGCCACCGTCGAGCGGGCCGACCTCGAGGCCGTGCTGCCCTGGCTCGACTGGGCCTTCGCCGAGGTGACGGCCTAGGGCGCGACGACGGCCTTCAGCGCTTCGAGGCGCCGGATCTGCTCCTCCTGGGCGCGGAGCCGATCCTTCTTGACGTCGAGCTCGGCACGCAGCGAAGCGTAGAGCTGCTCCTGGTTGTCCATGCGCTTGCGCATGCGGGCCTCGGTCTGGCGGGCGAGCGCGAGCTCCTCGGAGAGCTTGATCGCCTGCTCGCGCGCGACCGCCAGCTCGGCGGCGACCTTCTCGACCTCGGCGCGTCCCCGTTCGGCGACCACCTCGACGGGCGCGATCGCCTCGGCGAGGCGCTGCTCGAGCCGATCGCGCTCGGCGCGCAGCCCCTCGGCGCGACGCGTCTGCTCGTCGCGCTCCGCCTCGGCGCGCCGCATCCCCGCCACCGCGCGCTCGACCTCGAGCTCCACGTCGCGGATCCGCGCCGCCGTCCCGAGCGGGATCTCCGGCGTCTTCTCCGCGCGACGCTTCGACTTCTCCGACTTGTTCCGCAGGAGCGTGAGCTCCTCGGACTGCTTCTTGCGCGCCTGGCTCTCGTGCTCGACGCGGCGGGCGAGCTCCTTGCGCTCGGCCTCGAGCGCCTCGACCCGGGCCGCGAGCTCCCGGGCCCGCTGCTCGGCGAGACCGCGAGCGCGACCGAGCCATGCGGCGACCGCCCCGGCGACGAGCGCGAGCAGGAGGGACAAAACATTCGACATCGATCATTCTCCGCGTCCGAGGGGGTCCGTGCCCTCCGATCGGAACCCGGAGGACGGGCCCGTGCGTCGGATGGCGCGCGGCAGTCTAACCCGCTCCCCCCGCCCATCGCGCCCCGAGCGAGGAGATCCCGTCCGTGTCCCGAGCCGAACGCCTCGTCCAGGCTGCCCGCCGTCTCAGCCGGGAGGTCGGAGCGCTCCGCTTCGGCCGGCCGGTGACCCACGTCTACAACCCGCTGGAGTACGCCGGGAGCGGCCATCGACGCTACCTGCGGCGCTTCGCCGAGGGTCGCAAGCGGATCGTCTTCCTCGGCATGAATCCGGGTCCCTACGGCATGGCCCAGACCGGGGTGCCTTTCGGCGAGGTCGCGAGCGTGCGCGACTGGATGGGCATCGAGGAGCGGATCGGGAAGCCTCCCGTCGAGCACCCTGCCCGGCCCGTGGAGGGCTTCGCCTGCCGCCGGAACGAGGTGAGCGGCGCGCGCTTGTGGGGGACGGTCGCCCGCCACTTCGGCGAGCCCGAGCGCTTCTTCCGGGACCACTTCGTCGCCAACTACTGCCCGCTCGTCTTCATGGAGGTCTCGGGCCGCAACCGCACGCCGGACAAGCTCCCGCCCCGGGAGCGCCGCGGCCTGTACGCGGCGTGCGACGACCACCTGCGCCGCGTGGTGGACGTGCTCGAGCCCGAGTGGGTGATCGGAATCGGCGGATTCGCCGAGGAGCGCGCGCGAGAGGCCCTCGCCGATCGCGACCTGCGCTTCGGCCGCATCCTGCACCCGAGCCCGGCGAGCCCCCTCGCCAATCGGGACTGGGCCGGCACCGCGGAACGCGAGCTGCGCACCCTCGGCGTCTGCTCCGTCGCGCGGTAGTCGCGCGCTGACGGCGGGCCGTCTCCTGCGCGGGGTCGTTTCGCAGACTGCCGCGATCCGCCCATCGGCGATATGCTCGGCGCCCGCTCGAGACCGCGGTCGGGCGAGCAGGACCGCCGCCGGCGCGGTCCAGCGACGCAACGAGACGACGCAACGCGACGAAGGAGTGTCCCCATGTCCAGCGCCCTCTGGAACGCAATCGCCCGAAGACCCGCCGAATCCGTCCAACCGATCGGCCCCGAGCGTGAGGCCCTTCGCCCGAGCCGACGGCGCGCGCTGCGCACCGCCCTGACCGCGCTGCTCGTCGCGATCCTGATCGGCTGCAGCGACGAGGGGGCGACGGCCGAGGAGAAGGCGGCCGAGGCGGATCCGTTGATCCTGGCGATCGACAAGGCGATCGCGGCGGCTCCGGTCGACAAGAAGAAGCCGCAGTGGCGGACGCAGCTGACGGTGCCCCCGCTCTTCGAGTTCGACAAGGCGAAGAAGTACTACTGGAAGCTCCAGACCAACCAGGGCGTCATCCTGTTCCGCATGATGCCCGAGGTCGCCCCGCGCCACGTCGGCACGACCTTCTACCTGACCCGCCTCGGCTTCTACGACACGCTCGGGTTCCACCGCGTGATCAAGGGCTTCATGGCCCAGGGCGGCGACCCGCTCGGCAATGGCCGCGGGACGCCCGGCTTCCGCTACTACGGCGAGTTCGATCCCAAGGTCGTCCACGACGGCCCCGGCGTGCTCTCGATGGCGAACGCCGGCCCGGGCACCGACGGCAGCCAGTTCTTCATCACGTTCTCCGCGACCCCGGCCCTCGACGGTCGCCACACCGTCTTCGGGAAGGCGGAGTCGAAGGAGAGCCTCGAGACGCTTCGCAAGATGGAGGCGCTCGGCAAACCCATGGATCCGGCCCCGCCGTCGAGCCCGATCGTGATCGAGCGGGCGACGATCCTGATCGACTGAACGCGTCGGGCTCCCGCCGATGCGGGGCCCGCGCTGCGTCTCTCCGGGCGGCGGCCGCGAAGCCGCGGTCGCCGCTCAGTCCTCGCCCCCCGGCCCGATCGGCTCGAGCACGCCGTGCCGCGCGATCGAGAAGCGCTCGCTCTCCCCGCTTCCGACGTAGAGGGCGCGCTTCAGCGCCGCCTCGACCGCCTCGCCGTCCACGCCGTGAACGACGAGCTCCCGCACGACGAGCGTCGGATGGAACGCCTCCCCGTCCCGGGCCCCGGCCCCGACCGGATCCCGGTCGATCGCCGTGATCGGGGCGAGCGCCGCGAGCGCTTCTCCGATGGCGACCGCCTTCGCTCGCGCGGCGTCGCTCGCGAGGTCCGTCACGAAGCAGAACCGGGAGCCCCGCCGGACGCGCGCCGGCCGCGGAAGGACCAGCCCGCCATCGCGCAGCGCCTGGGCGAGCTCCCGCGCGGGACGGGGCAGCGGCGGATCGTCGCCTTCGCCGCGCAGGCCGTTCTCCTCCCCCTTCCACAGCGCTCGGAACAAACGTCCCTGCGTCGTCGTGAGGACCTCGACGGTCCCCGCGGCGCAGTCGACGAGCTCGAGCTCGACCTCGCTCTGCCAGTTCGCGAGCCGGCGATCGCCGTCGGACTCGCTCGGCAGCGCCCGGGCGCTGCGAGGCGGCATGCGCAGCTGCAACGCTGTTAGGCCGGCCGGCATCCGGCCCGAGAGCGGAGCGTATCCGGCGGCGTCGCGGTGGAGCACGTCTCCCTGCTCGAATCGATAGGCCGAGACCGCCGGCGCGAACGCCGCGGGCACCGCCCAGACGAAACCGGGCAGCCAATCGATCGCCTCGCTCCGTCCCCCCCGTTCAGCCACGTCCCCCTCCGATCCGCACGCCCGGCCCGCGACCCGGAATCCATCGACCCCAAGGGGCGAATCTCGGTGATTCAACGATCAACATCCCTCCGGGAAACCCGCTCATTGATCCGAAAGCCCCCGATTCTCCACGTATTTTCGATCCCGCCCGGAGCCCCCTGCAGCATTCAGTTGACATCCGCCGCGATCTCTGACCAAATGCGGTTCCACAGATTTCAGTCATCTCGGGAGGAACTGTCTTGGCCGCCGAAGTCACGCCCGCCTCGTCCAGATCGACGTCGAAGAGCCCCTCCCCCGCCGGCCGCCGGCCGACCCGGGGCCGGCCCAATGCCCGATCCTCCTCCCACCCCGGACCCGGATCTCCGCGCGACCCCCAGGCCAGCTCGCCCGACGACGCCCTCTCTTCGCGCTCGTCGCTCTCGTCCATCCCGCCCACCTCCTCCGATCCCTCGAACGCCCCGAGCGGCGCGCACCAGAACGGAGGCCTCGCACTGCAGGTCGGGACCGCCCCGGACGCGACGACGCCGGTGCCCCGGATCTCGCCGCAGGACTCGGTCGACTTCCTGCTCCATCCGAGCGAGATCGCGAAGGGCCGACGCGCCGCCGAAAACTATCTCAGCACCTTCCGCACCGAAGAGAGCCGCCGCGCCGCCGAGGAGATGCTCGAGACGCTCGCGACCGTCATCAGCGGGGGCAAGTGTGACAGCGTCGAGTTCCCGTGGCAGCAGGTCCGTCCGTACCATGGCGCCGCCGCACTCACGATCCTGAAGGAGCGCGGCGCTCCGGCGCGCATCGAGACCCTGCGCTGCCGCAAGAACTCCTCGCGCAGCTTCCGCGCGGTGCCGACCAGCTATCCGGCCCGCGAGGTCCAGAAGATCCGCAGCACCCTGACGCGCGTGATCGAGGAGTGCGATCAGCTCGGCTTCCTGCGCGGCGAGACGGTGAGCCAGGAGGTCCACCGCGTGTCTTCGATGGAGACGCGGCGACCGGCCCGCAGCGCCCCGCGCCCCCCCGCCCGAAACCGCCTGCTCGCCGACGGCGAGCTGCGCGCCCTCGTCGCCGCGAGCGCGAGCGAGGGCTCGGCCGTGGGCTGCCGCGACGCCGTCTTCTTCGCCCTCGTCTACCGCGGCCTGCGCATCGCGGAGATCGTCGGCCTGACGCTCGAGAGCGTCCGCTTCAGCAACAAGTCGGGCGTCTGCACGATCGCCGCGAGCGCCGGCAGCGGAGGCGGCCGCGGTCGCCGGGTCGACCTGACGAACGACGAGCTGATCTGCCTCGAAGACTGGCTCGACCACCGCGGCGACGGGCCCGGCCCGCTGCTCGTCGCCATCGGCAAGAACGGCAAGCCCGACGGCAAGCGCCTCACGACGGCGATGATGGTGGCGATCTGCGAGGAGCGGGGCCGCCAGGCCGAGGTCGCGCCCTTCACGCCGACCGATCTCTCGCGCAGCGCCGACGCCCTCGCCGAGCACCGCAAGCTGACCCGGCGGACCCCCGCCCGCGAGTCCGAGGACTTCCACACCGCCGCCGAGCGCATCCTGTTCGACGAGGAGACGAGTCCGACCCTCGAGAGCGAGATGATCCGCTTCCCGTTCCTCGGCCTGGGGATCTAGGGCCCGAGCCGAGGGATCGTTCGGGGAACGCACGCGAAGCGACGGCCAGGCCGCGGTGCGGCCTCGCTCGCGGCCAGCGCGTTGCTTTACCCTCGGAATAGCGTCGCCCGGTCCTTCGCCGCCCGATCGCTTCGCAGACGCGAGTCGACGCACCTCAAGCCACCCGCCCGACCGCCGATGGGGATCCCGAGAGGGGTGCCCCATGAGCGGCTGGCGCCAGGCGAAGACCGCACAGCAGAAGTTCCCGCGCCATGCGACCTGCGTCGCGGTGCGGATCTCCACGGTCGATCCCGAGGTCGACCCCGACAGCGGTGAGCCCTTCTTCCGAAGCGCGGAGGCCACCACCGCGAACCTCTCCCGCGGCGGCGTCTTCGTCCACTCCTGGGAGCCGCTGGCGGCGGGCCGACGCGTCATCGTCGCCCTCGATCTGCCCTCCGGTGGCGAGCTCTCGCTCTTCGGCCAGGTCGCCTGGACCCGCCGCCGGCTCGAGTCGGGCCGAGCGGGCTCGCTCGAAACGCCGGGCTACGGCATCGAGTTCGTCGGGGTGACCCGGGCCGAGCAGGCCGCCGTCCAGCAGATCCTCGACGCCCAGGGCTCGACGCCGCTCACCGCGACCGCTGCCCAGCCGGCTCCACCGACGGTGACCCCGCCGGCGACGTCGCCTTCGACGGCCGCGCCGGCCTCCCCGTCGAACCCGACGGCCGGCGCCCCGGCGCCCGCCCCGCTCCGCGCGACCTTCAACACGGCGCGCTGACGGTAGCCCCCGCGACGACGACGACGACGGAGCCCGTCGATCGCGCGCGCCTCAGCCCTCGATCCCGTACTCCTGCATCTTGCGCCGAAGCGTCGAGCGATCGATGTCGAGGAGCTTCGCCGCATGGCTGCGATTGCCCTGGCAGTCCTCGAGCGCCTGGATGATCGCGCGCCGCTCGATCTCGCGCAGCGTGAGCCCGCGCGGAACGCCCTCGGACGCGCTCGCCCGCGCCGGACCGCGCCCGGTCTCGATCGGCAGGTGGCGAACGCCGACGACCGCGTCACCCGCGGCCGCGCGCGCGCCCTGGACCAGATTGCGCAGCTGTCGGACGTTGCCCGGCAGATCCGCCCGACACAGCGCCTCGATCGCCTCCGGCGTGAAGCCCGCCGAGCCGGGCTTGTCGAAGTGGTGGATCAGGAGCGGAATGTCCTCGCGGCGCTCGGAGAGCGCGGGCAGCTGGATCTCGATCCCCCGCAGCCGGTAGTAGAGATCCTCGCGCAGGCTGCCCTCTTCGATCATGATGCGCGCCTCGCGGTTGGTCGCCGCCACGAAGCGCACCGACACCCGCTCCGCCTTCTCCGCGCCGACCGGGCGGACCTCGCCGTCGTCGATCACGCGCAGCAGCTTCGCCTGGAATCCGAGATCGAGGGTCTCGAGCTCGTCGAGGAAGAGCACGCCCTCGTGCGCCTCGCGCAGCAGGCCGCGGCGATCGCGGTCGGCCCCGGTGAAGGCGCCGCGGCGGTGGCCGAAGAACTCGCTCTCGAAGAGATCCGACGGCGAGAGCGCGCAGTTGTGGGCGACGAAGGGCCCCTTCGCGAGGCCGGAATGCGTATGGATCGCGCGGGAGACGAGCTCCTTGCCGGTCCCCGTCGCCCCGGTCACGAGCACGTGGACGTCGCTGCGCGCCGCCATCAGGATCCGGTGGCGGACCTCGACCATCGCCCGGCTGGTTCCGATCAGCTCGGGCACCGTCCGACTCGCGACGCTCGCGCGCTTGCGCGTCAGCAGCGCCCGGTCGATCGCCGCGCCGACCCCCGACGGCGTCGCCGGCTTCAGCAGATAGTTCACAGCCCCGAGCCGGATGGCCTCGACGACGTCGCCGATGTCCTCGTTCGCCGTGAGCACGATCGCCGGGAGATCGGGCCAGCGCTGGGCCAGATGGGCGAGCAGCTCGAAGCCGTCCATCGAGGGCATTCGGAGGTCGGTGATCACGAGATCGAAGGGACGTGCCTCGAGGGCGAGCAGCGCCTCGACGCCGTTCGACGCGAGCCGGACGACGTGGCCCCGGCCCTCGAGCAGCAATCGCAGGTATTCGGCCGAGCCCGGCTCGTCCTCCGCGACGAGGATCGCGTCGCTCATGCGGCGTCTCCCCCGACGTGTGCGGCGCCCCGCCGCGGCGTTGCGCTCGCCTTCCGTTCGTCGGCCATGGCCGCCGAGTCCCCGACGAGCGGGAGCTCGAGCACCGCGATCGCCCCCTTCTCGGGCCGCGAGACGAGGCTCAGCGATCCACCGTGATCCTCGACGATGCGCCGCGCCAGGAAGAGGCCGAAGCCGCTGCCACCGGACTTGGTCGTGAAGCCGGGCGTGAACAGGCGCGACAGGGCGTCGGGCGCGAGGCCGTCCCCCTCGTCCGCGACCTCGACCCGACAGCGTCCGGCGCGCGTCTCGACGTCGATGGCACAGCGCCCGGCGCCGTGCATCGCCTCGGCGGCGTTGCGCAGCAGGATCGTGAGCAGCTCGTGGAGCGGTGTCGCATCGATCGGGACGCGCCGCTCCCGCGCATCGGGCGCGATCCGGAGCTCGAAGACGACGTCCGGGTTCGACGGACGCAGGTCCCGGGCGGCCGCTTCGACGACCTCGACGATCGCCGCGGATCGACCGCTCCCCGCTGCTCCGAGCGGCGCCGTCGCCGGCGCACTCGGCGCGGATTCACCCGCCCCCTCGGATTGCGACCGGCCCCCCGCGCGACCGGTCTCGGGCTCGCGCCGGCTCGTCGGCGCGTCGGCCAGCGTCAGGCGCGCGAGTCGTTCGAGGTCGTCGATCACGGCGCGCAGTCCGGCGAGGGCCTCGCGAGAGCTGCCCCCCCGCTCGACCGCGGGCTCGATCAGACTGACGAAGCCGCGCAGGCTGTGGACCGCGTTCTTGAGCCCATGGGCCAGGCGGGCGACGTTCTCGCCGACACGCGCCACGACCCGCTCGTCGTCGAGCTGGCGCTGGAGCGTATCGAGCCGACGACCGAGCTCGTCGCTCTGGGTCCGCAAGGCGGTGTCCCCGGCGACGCGGCGACGGGCCATGGCGAAGCCGAGCCCGCCCATCACGCCCAGGAAGCCCGCTTCGAGAAGCAGCAGGGGCCAGCCCGCGCCGAGCCCGAAGAGCGATTGGATGACGACGAGGATCGCGATCGCCCCAGCCGTCACGCCGATCACGCCGACCGGGCCGACGGAGATCGCGGCGAGGCCGATCTCGAAGAAGAAGGCGGCGAGGACGGGGGACTTCAGTCCGAGTGTGAAGGTCGCGAGGGTGCCCCAGCCGAGCAGGGAGATGGCCGGGGACGCGAAGGGGGCGATGTGCCGGATCGGACGCAGGTCGCGACCGACCCAAAGCAGAAGGCTCGGACCGCCGAAGATCGCGGCCAGCCAGGGGAACATCCCATCCTGCCGAAGGACGGGATTCAGCAAGACGACTCCCATCACCCCGAGGCCGAGGGCCAGGGGACGGGCGAGCAGTGCGCGTTCCGCTGTCTTGTTCATGCTTCGCAAACGTCGCTCGGCCCGACACGTCGAGCCGGGTCCGGGATCGCGCGCAAGGGCGGAAACACGCGGGAGCCCCGATCCGTCGATCGGGGCTCCCTTTCAGCGACTACCAGCGTCCGCCGCGGTCTCCGCGGTCACCACCGCGGTGATCCCGGTCGCCGCCGCCGCCGCCACCGCGGCGCTTGTCGAGCGCCTCGTTGACGCGCAGCGCGCGACCGCCGTAATCACGACCGTCGAGCTCGCTGATCGCCTTGTCGGCATCGGCCGGAGCCATCTCGACGAAACCGAATCCGCGGGATCGGCCGGTCTCGCGGTCATTCACGACCGACGAGGACTGCACCGGTCCATAGGTTGCAAACAGCTCACGCAGATCTTCGTCCGTCGTGCTCCAGGGAAGGTTGCCAACGTAAATCTTCTTCACGAACGCGTACTCCGTGCCCGAATCGGGAAGCAGATGCCTTCCGCCGGGCGCATGCTCGATCCCGTCGCCAGCGAGGGCGCAGATCCGGGCTCTCCCGGCTCTGCCCAAGCGGATCGGACGTCCTCGAGACGTTCAGATCCGTTCGGGAAAGGATCAGAATTTCGACGTCTGTCCCACCCCGAAGCTCCCATGAGCTGCGGCGGAGATGGACGTACCTCGGAAGACGAACACTGATCCGATTTGGACTCGACGACTCGACTGCGACTCGGTCAGACTCGGTTGGACTCGAACTGAGGGCGAGAGATCTCGGTGGGCCAATCGGGCAGCGCCTGCTTCTCAGGGCTTGCGCAGAGTAATGGATCCTGCAAAGAGCCGCCAGAAGCGAGACGCGGGACCCCGCTCGAAGGGGCCCGGGCGATGAACGGTTGCGTGTAGGGCGGGACGATGGGGTCGCTCATCCCGGGAGGCCGCGTCCCCGCCACGATCACGGTGCCATCGTGGGGGCCCGGGAGCCAGAGCCAGCCGAGGGGATTCCAGGCCCGCCCCCCGCCACCACCGCGAATGGAATCGAGGGCGGCGGGAGCCGTCGCGGCAGGTCCTCCTCGTCGGTCCCCAATCGAGGCGCCAGGGGCGCCAGCGGGACGGCCCGCCCGCCCAGGGGCATTCGGCCGTCCCGCGCGAGGGGACCCCGCACGACCAGCGATCCCATGGAGCGGGTCACGAAGTCGAGGGGCCCCCGGTCGAAACCGCAGGCCGCGACCGATCGATCGACCTCTGCCGCGACCTGCAGGGAGTCGGCTCGACTGTCGTCGCTCAGGCCTTGGAGCGCTTTCCCGCCGTCGGTCGGGGCGCCTTCGCCTTGGCCTTCGGCTTGCGCGCCGTGGGCTTGCGCGCCGCCGCCCGCTTGCGCGGGACGATCGTCGCCGTCTCCCGGACCGGCGCCCGCCGTGGGAAGGAGCGCTCCGGGGCGGCGCCCCGCTCCTCGATCCAGCGCCCGTCGTGATAGTGGGCCCGCCAGGAGGTCGCCTTGCCGTCCTCCTCGGAGGTCACGTATTGCTCGCGGGTCTTGCGCGCGAAACGCACGACCGCCGGACGACCTTCGGGATCCGTCTGCGGCGCGTCGGCGAGGTAGCGGTATTTCGGATCGAGCTTGTCCTTGACCTCGACGAGCTCGGCGACGGTCGGCGCGCGCGTCTCGCGGTGCTTCGGGAACTGGCTCGCCGCGAGGAAGATCCCCGCCGCCCCGTCGCGCAGCAGATAGAAGTCGTCGCACCGCTCGCAGCGCAGATGCGGCATCGGGATCGGATCGACCTTGGGCGGCGCCGCCTCGCCGTTGCGGAGCAGCTTGCGCGTGTTCTTGCAGACGTCGGAGGTGCAGCCGAAGTACTTGCCGAAGCGGCCCGACTTGAGCTGCATGTCCTCGCCGCACTTGTCGCACTCGAGCACCGGCCCGTCGTAGCCCTTGATCTGGAACGAGCCCGTCTCGACCTCGTAGCCCGGACAGTCCGGGTTGTTGCCGCAGACGTGGAGCTTGCGCGTCTCGTCGACGAGATAGCTGTTCATCGCCGTTCCGCAGATCGGGCAATGGCGCTTCTGGAGGAGCAGGCGCGCCTCGACCTCGTCGCCGGCCTCCTCCTCCTCGCCCGCGCCGTCCCTGGCGTAGGCCGCGTCGTCGCGGACCGCGACGGCCTCGTCGCCGGGGATCAGGTTGATCGTGCTCTTGCAGCGCTCCTTCGGCGGCAGCGCATAACCCGAGCAGCCGAGGAACACGCCGGTCGAGGCCGTGCGGATCTGCATCGGCCGCCCGCATTGCGGACACGGGATGTCCGTCTCCGTCGGCAGGTTCGCGCGCATCCCCTTCTTCGGATGCTCCGCGACCGTGAGCTGACGGCGGAATTCGTCGTAGAAGTCGCCGAGCACCCTCTTCCACTGCTTGTGCCCGACCGCGACCTCGTCGAGCGCCTCCTCGAGGCCGGCCGTGAAGCCGTAGTCCATCAGCTCGCCGAAGTTCTCGACCAGCCGCTCGGTCACGATCTCGCCCATCTTCTCCGCGTAGAAGCGGCGGTTCTCGAGGCGGACGTAGCCGCGCTCCTGGATCGTCGAGATGATCGAGGCATAGGTCGAAGGCCGCCCGATGCCGCGCTTCTCGAGCTCCTTGACCAGGCTCGCCTCGCCGTAGCGCGCCGGCGGCTTCGTGAAGTGCTGCATCGGCTCGAGCTTCACGAGGTCGAGACGCTCGCCGACCTGCACGTCGGGCAGGGCCGCCTCGCCCTCGCCGGCGCGGACCGAGGTCGGCTGGGCGCGGGTGTGGCCGTCGAAGACGACGATGCGGCCGCGGGTGCGCAGCTCGAACTCGCCCGCCTTCACGACGAGGTTCGTCGACAGGTACTCCGCGGGCACCATCTGGCAGGCCACGAACTGGCGCCAGATCAGCTCGTAGAGCCGCTCCTGGTCGCGCTCGACGCCCTGGAGCTGGCCCGGACGGACCGACACGTCGGAGGGTCGGATCGCCTCGTGGGCCTCCTGTGCGCCTTCCTTGCTCGAGTAGGAGTTGGGCTCGGCCGGCAGATAGCGCGCCCCGAAGTCCCGGGAGATCGTCCCGCGGCAGGCCTCGACGGCCTCACGGGACAGGTTCGTCGAGTCGGTGCGCATGTAGGTGATGTGGCCGGCTTCGTAGAGCCGCTGGGCCAGCATCATCGTCTTCTTGACCGAGAAGCCGAGGCGCGTGCTCGCGGCCTGCTGCAGCGTCGACGTGATGTAGGGCGCGCCGGGCTTCGTCTTCGTCGGCTTGTCCTTGCGCTCGACGACCTCGAATTCCGCGAGCTCGAGGGCGCGGACGGCCTCGGTCGCCTGCGCCTCGTGGGTCGGGCGGAAGGCCTCGCCGCGATGCTTCGCGACCTCGAGGCGGAGCGCGTCGCGGGCGCGGGTGCGCGTGTCCGCGTGGATCTCCCAGTACTCCTCGGGGACGAACGCGCGGATCTCCTTCTCGCGCTCGACGATCAGACGCACCGCCACCGACTGCACGCGCCCGGCGGAGAGGCCTCGCGCGACCTTGGCCCAGAGGAGCGGCGAGATCATGTACCCGACCACGCGATCGAGGAAGCGCCGCGCCTGCTGCGCGTTGACACGGGAGAGATCGAGGTCGCCCGGCGACTGGAAGGCCTGGCGGATCGCGGACTGGGTGATCTCGTTGAAGACGACGCGCTTGAAGCGCTTCGGATCGCCGCCGATCACCTCGCGCAGATGCCACGCGATCGCCTCGCCCTCGCGGTCGAGATCGGTCGCGAGATAGATGGTGTCGGCACCGCTCGCGAGCTTGCGCAGCTCACCGACGACCTTCTCCTTGCCGGGGAGGATCTCGTAGTGGGCCTTCCAGTCGTTCTCGGGATCGATGCCCATGCGGGCGAAGAGCGCCTTCTTCGACTGCTCCTTGCGATGGGCCTCGCGCTTCGCTCCGGCCAGCTTGCGCGTCTTCGCCGCCGCCTGGGCGCGGGCCTTGGCGTCGACCTGCTTGCCGGAGCCCGAGACCGGGAGGTCGCGGATGTGGCCGACGCTGGACTTCACGACGTAGTCGCGACCCAGATACTTGTTGATGGTGCGCGCCTTCGCAGGCGACTCGACGATGACCAGCGACTTGCCCATGCTGCCTCGTGAATTCCAAGCGACCATCTGCGGCGGCGACCGCACCGGCACTCGATGCGCACCCGAGTGGCAGCGGAATCGGAGGCGCCTCCGTCATTCTTGAGGCGCTGACTTCCACCCCCACACCCGGCGGGCTACCCGGTTAGCACAGCCCACCCGGTCGCTCGCAAGACCCGGTTTTGCCCGCACGCGGGGCGCGAACGCCTCAACGAGCCGGAAATCCGTTGCCTTTCCGGCTAGATGGGCGAGGCACCGGAGTCGGTCGCTTCCCGCGTGGAAGGCTCCCCCGCCGCGCGGGCGGCCCCCGTCGCCCCCCGTTCGCCGACGCCCGCCCTCTATAAGAAGGCGAAGACCGATCCGCGAAATGGGCGCCCGAATGCGGCGCGGCGCCCTGGCGGCCTCGGGCACCGAGAGCCCCTAGGTTTCCGGGCGATGTCCGCCTCGAATCCGCCGCTCGCGCCTTCGCCTCCGACGTCCGGTCGCGCCGCGGAGCCGCCGCTCGGCCTCGCCCGGGAGGCCGCGCTCGTCGCCACCGGCGGCATGCTCGGGGCCGTCCTTCGGGCGGCCCTCGCGACGCACCCGGAGACGACGTCCGTGCCCTTCCCGCTCTCGACGCAGGTCGTGAACGCGGTCGGCGCCTTCGGCCTCGGCGTGCTGCTCGCGGTGCTCGAGGCGGACCGCCCGCGACCGGCGCTGCGGCGCTTCCTCGCCGTCGGCGTGCTCGGATCCTTCACGACGTTCTCGACCCTGATCGACGACGGGCGGGCCCTCGCGGCCTCCGCATCACCCGGGGTCGCCCTCGCCTTCCTCGCGCTCTCGCTGGCCACGGGCCTGCTCGCCTATCGGGCCGGGCACCGTCTCGGATCGGAGCTCGGGGGCCTTCGAAGCCCCCGCGGCCGCGCGTCGACATGAGCGGCTCCGTCGACTGGATGCAATGGCTCGCCGTCGGTGCCGGGGGCGCCATCGGCGCCGTCCTGCGGGGCCTGCTCGCCCGACTCGCGTCGGGCTCGAGCGCGCGGGGATCGGAACCGCGCGTGGACGCCTCCGTCGCCACGCTCGCGGCCAATCTGGCGGCCTGTGCGCTGCTCGGCGCCTGGACGACGATCGCCGCAGGCAGCGGATCAACCGTCGGGTCGGATCCGTCCGGCCCCCTCGGCGCGTTCGTCGGGATCGGCGTCTGCGGATCGCTCTCGACCTTCTCGACGCTGTGCGCCGACGCGGATCGCCTCGCCCGTGCGGAGTCCGGGGCTGCGCATCGATCGCGGGTGATCGGCTACCTGCTGGCCCACCTCGTCGGGGGCCCCCTCGCCCTGGTCGCCGGGGCCTGGCTCGCTGGTTGACGGAGCGTCGGTTGCATCCGGCCGTCGGCGGCGCTCCGCCTCGATGGGATGCGGAACTGCGGCTAGACTCGGCGCCGCTTCTTCTGGTCGAAGGCGACGAGCCCGCAGCGCAGTCGCCCCGTTCCCGGACAAACCGAACGCCCGAATCGCCCACCCGGCGTGTGCCGCTCGCCGGCAGGTGGATGGGCCGCCGCGCGACGAGCCGGCGCACGCAGAACGTGAGAGCCATGGCCGAATCCGAATACGCCCTCCGCAACCCCCTCGCCCCGCAGCCGAACGAGCGCGCCGCCTCGGCTCCCGCACGCAAGAAGGGCGTCTACGACGCGGCGCTCGAGATGGGCGCCGAGCTCCACGCCCGCCCCCTCGCCGGCGGCGGCCCTGCGCGCGTGCGCGTCCAGCACGCCAAGAACCGCATGACGGTCTGGGAGCGCATCCGCGTCCTGACCGACAAGGAGCCCTCGATCCTCTGGCGCAACTGGGGCCCGGAGCTCGACGGCGCGTCGATCGTGACCGGCATCCTCGAGATCGAAGGCCGCGACGTCGCCGTCTACGGCCACGACTTCACCGTCCGCGCCGGCTCGATGGACGCGACGAACGGCGCCAAGCTCGCGCGCCTGATCTACATGGCCGGTGAGAAGGGCATGCCGCTGATCGGCATGAACGACTCGGCCGGCGCGTTCGTGCCGGCGGGCGTCGGCGGCCTCGACGGCTATTCGGAGGCGTTCACCGCGCTGCGCAAGATCAGCGGCGTCGTCCCGTCGATCAGCCTGATGTTCGGCTACAACGCCGGCGGCGGCGCCTACCTCCCGCGCCAGGGCTCGTTCATGATCCAGTGCGACGAGACCTTCATCGGGCTGACGGGTCCGGGCGTCGTCAAGAGCGTCCTCGGCGAGGACGTCAGCGCCGACGAGCTCGGCGGGCCCCGCGTCCATGGCGCCTCGGGCGTCTGCGACCTCATCACCCACGACGAGCTCGGCAGCCTGCGCACCGCGCTGCGCCTGCTCGGCTACCTGCCCGACAACAACCGCGTCCACGCTCCCTTCCACACGACCTCGGACCCGGTCGAGCGCTGGACCGAGGACGAGGACCGGCTGTTCCGCCGGACCTTCAACTCGCCCGCCGGCATGAACGCGCCGATGGACATCACGCTCTACATCCAGCAGATCGTCGACCACGGCGAGTTCTTCGAGATCCAGCCCCAGCGCGCCCGCAACATGATCACCGCCTTCGGCCGCCTCGGCGGCTGGGTGACGGGCTTCGTCGCCAACAACTCCGCCGTCGCGTCGGGCCAGATCGACATCGACGCGGCGCTCAAGGCGACCCGCTTCATCCGCTTCTGCAACCTCTACAACATCCCGCTCGTCTTCATCGAGGACACGACCGGCTTCCTGCCCGGCACCGAGCAGGAGCGGCGCGGCATCATCCAGGCCGGCCGCAAGCTGCTCGACGCGATCATTGACGTCCGGACGCCGCGCATGACGATGATCATCCGCAACGCGTTCGGCGGCGCCTACGCCGCCTACAACTCGCACTACACCGGCGCGGACCTCGTCTTCGCGATGCCGATGGCGCGGGTCGCCGTCATGGGCGCCGCCGGCAAGGACTTCGTCTTCAAGGACGAGCTGCGCGCGATCGCCGACGCCCACAAGAAGGCGCTCGCCGGCGGGACGCCCGTCGCCGACGCGAACCGCGATCGCGACCAGGCGCTGGCGGCCCTCAACGCCCGCTACGAAGAGCAGCTCATGAACCCCAAGGAGGCGCTGTCGCTGGGCAGCGTGTCCCGGATCGTGATGCCGGGCGAGAGCCGACGGGTGCTCGCCAAGAACCTCGATTTCCTGATGCGCCGGTATCAGCCCGCTCCGATGGGTGGACCGCAGCGAGAGCACGAGTAGAGCGAGAGAGACATGCTGAACCGAAAAGGCGCGCGAATCCAAGCCCACGAATCCGAGTCCGCCTGGGTCCGATCCTTCGACGTCCGCGACGTGAAGTGCCTCGTCGTCTGCCGCGGGCCGGTGCGCAAGGAGGCCTTCGACGTCTTCGACGAGATCGGCATCCGCGAGTACGGGATGCTTCTGTCGGAGAAGGACTCGATCGTCTATCCCCGCTGCCTCGCGCCCGAGCTGCGCAGCCTGCGCTTCCCGAGCAACGTCCACCGCGTCGCCGACTACATGGGCGCCGGCCAGGAGGAGAAGCTCGCGCGCATCCGCGAGATCCTCTCGATCGCCGAGAGCAACGGCTATACCCACATCTTCGCCGGCTACGGATTCATGGCCGAGGACGCCGACTTCATCTCCGCGATCGAAGCGTCGTCGGTCCGCTTCATCGGCCCCTCGGCCCACGTGCTGCGCAGCGCCGGTGCGAAGGACGAGGCGAAGAAGCTCGCCCGCGCCCTCGGCAACGCCGTCGTCCCCGGCGTCGACAATCCCTCGGCCCTCGCCCTGCTCGAACGGGCCGGCGACCGGAAGGCCCTCGAGGCGATCGCGAAGGAGCGCGGCCTCGACTTCGCCTGGTCCGACTCCGTCGACCTCGCCGAGAACGCCGAGCGCCTGCTCCAGGCGGGCTATGCGAAGTCGGTCGAGATCGTCACGATCGAGGAGCTCCAGAAGATCGCCGAGCGCGAGTCGATCGCGATCTGGAAGCAGTACCCGGGTCGACGCATCCGATACAAGTGCATCGGCGGCGGCGGCGGCAAGGGTCAACGCGTCGTCTCCGAGCCGAAGCAGGCGGCGGCAGCCGTGATGGACATCCTGGCCGAGCAGAAGGTGCTCGAGCCGGGCTCGAACCGGAACTTCCTGATCGAGCTCAACCTCGAGACGACGCGCCACAACGAGATCCAGGTCGTCGGCAACGGCGACTGGTGCATCACGATGGGCGGGCGCGACTGCTCGATCCAGATGCGCGAGCAGAAGCAGCTCGAGTTCTCGCTGACCGACGAGCTGCTCGAGGTCGCAGCCCGCGAGGCGAAGACCTCGGCCCACCGCGAGAACCTGACCCGCGAGCGCCGGACCCTCGCGGCCATGGAGGAGGACGGCGTCCGCTTCGGACAGGGCGTGAAGCTCGACAACGTCTCGACCTTCGAGTGCATCGTCGAGGGCTTCGACCACTTCTTCATGGAGATGAACACGCGCATCCAGGTCGAGCACGGCTGCTCCGAGCTGGCCTACAAGCTGCGCTTCACGAATCCGCAGGACCCGACCGACTACTTCGAGGTCGAGCGCCTGATCGAGACGATGGTCCTGCTGGCGCTCCACGGAAAGCGCCTGCCCAAGCCGCGCCGCATCGTGCGCGCGATCTCGGCCGCGGAGGTCCGGGTCAATGCGGTGAACGCCGCGCTGCTGCCGCATGCCGGCGGCGTCATCCGCGGCTGGTCGAAGCCCCTGCCCTTCGAGCACCGCGACGATCAGGGCATCGGGACGCGCAACCCCGACACGGGATCCTTCCCCTACTACAACCTGGCCGGCGCCTACGATTCGAACATCGCGCTGGTCCTCTGCACGGGCGACAGCCGCCGCCACAACCTCGAGCGACTGTCGGAGATCCTCCGGCGCATGGAGCTGCGCGGCGACGACCTGCAGACGAGCGTGCCGCTTCACTACGGCCTCGTGAACTGGACGCTCGGCGTCGAACCGATGATGAAGCCGAACACGCGCTTCATGGGCCCCTACCTCGCGGCGGTCGGTGCCCTGCAGATGCTCGCCCGCGACGTCGACGTCGAGCTCGCCGCCCGCGAGCTGGGCAGGACGCTCACCCACGCCGCGGCCCGGGAGGCTTATGCTGCGCAGGAGACGCTCTACCTGCGCCCCCTCGGCCGTCTGTTCTCCGACGCCCACGCCCTCGCCGGCTTCCTCGGGCTGCACGACGGTCGGCTCTGGAAGCGAAACGGCGATCAGGTCGAGTTCACCGTCAATCCGATCGCCTTCCTGCGCGAGCTCTACCACTACCTGAACATGGAGAGCGGCCCCGGCAAGTCGCCGAGCGAGACCATCTGGGCCGACGACGACGCGCTTCTCGCCGAGGCCGAGGCCTTCTACGCCGAGCTCGGCCGCCGACTCGGGACGACGGATTGGCCCGAGCTCGCCGCCCGCCTCGAGTCGGCCGCGGCGGTGAAGAGCCTCGGGGAGGACCTCGCCCGGGCCTGTCGCGCCAGCCATCGCGGCTTCCAGGTCGCGGCGCCCCTCCTGCTCATGGTCCCGCGGCTCGGAATCCAGTCCGAGCTGCTCGACATCACGATCAACGAAGCGCTCGAGCCGGTCTTCCCGAAGACCTTCCTCGACGAGGAGAACGCGGCGAATCTCCGCCGCGCGCTGGCGCCGCCGCCGAAGGCGAGCGCGAACGAGATCGTCGCGCCGTCGGGTGGCTCGTTCTACTCCCGCGAGGCGCCGCATCTGCCGCCGCTCGTGTCCGAAGGCGACCATTTCGAGGCCGGCCAGCCGCTCTTCGTCATCGAGGTGATGAAGATGTTCAACAAGGTCCTCGCACCCTTCGCCGGGACCGTGCGGAAGAATCTCCTGCTCGACGCCGACGGCGCGGTCGTCCGCGCGGGCCAGCCGATCTTCGAGATCGAGCCCGACGACGTCCTCGTCGAGGAGTCGGAGCAGGACCGCCTCGCCCGGCGCCGGCGGATCACGCTCTCGGCCCTCGGCTAGTCGCCTCTCGGCGCCGCGGACCGGAAGCCGACCCGCGCAGGGGCGCACGCCCGTTGCGCACGGTCTGCTCGATGGAATGCCGCATTTCAAGACGAAAGGCGGAATTTCCCTTCATCGTTTCAATCTGAACGCCGAAGTGCCATGCAACGGTACGCGTGGTCTTCGAGGGGTGGTCTGCGCTGGCACGAAAGGGGGCCAGCATGTCCTTCCGAATCGGCTCGGCCGGCATCTCCTACGCAGCGATCCGGTCGCTGCGGGACGCGGAGCGCGAGGTCGCCCGGTCGAGCGCGCGGCTCGCCTCGGGCAAGCGCATCAACAGTGCAGCCGACGATCCCGCAGGACTCGCCCTCGCCGACAAGTTCCGGGCCGAGGTGGCGAGCCTCTCGCGCGCCCAGCTCAACACGTCCGACGGCATCGGTCTCGCCCAGGTCGCCCAGAGCGGCCTCTCCGAGATCTCGTCGCTCCTGTCGGACGCCCGGGCGCTCGCCGTCCAGTCCTCGTCGGGAGCGCTCGTGGGCCAGACCCGCGCCCAGCTCAACACCCAGTTCCAGTCGATCATGGACGACATCGACGCGATCGCCGCGAACACGAACTTCAATCAGTTCAATCCGCTCGGAAACGCGTCGCTGAAGGTCGATCTCGCCGTCGGGACCCAGGCGGGCGACACGATCACGGTCTCCGGCGTCGACGCCGGCACCTCGTCGATCGGCCTGGGGAGCACCGGCATCGCGACCTCCGGGACCGCCGGGACGGCGCTCGACACGATCGACGGTGCGATCTCCAAGGTGAGCGCCATGGCCGCCCGCTTCGGCATCGCCGAGAACCGCCTCGAGGCCCGCTCGCGCCTGCTCGGCAACCAGATCGAGGCCCACAGCGCCGCCGAGTCCCGCATCCGCGACGCCGACTTCGCCACCGAGAGCGCGAACCTGACCCGCGCGCAGATCCTGCAGGAGTCCTCGATCGCGGTGCTCGGCCAGGCGAACGCGAACATGCGCATCGTCCTGCGGCTGCTCGACTAGGTCGGCGCCGCGGGCCCAGCGGATCCGGCCCACCGCGACCCGCGCCCGCAACGCTCCGCCGGGCACCGCCAGGCGACGGCCGATGGCCGACGGCCGGGTCGCCGGAGCCGCCGGTCCGCCCTCGGCCCGGCGCACCGCGCGAGGGCGGAGCCCGGGCACGGCGGGACCGTGCGGCCCCGTCTCTGGCCCTGCCGGGCGACAAGTCGTACCATGGCCGCCGTCCCGGATCCCCCGCGTCGCCTCCCCCGGCACGCGACCTGACCGGACGGCTCCCGCCGTCCCGAGACTGCGATGTTCTCCCTGCGCGGCGCGCCCGCCCATTCGGACGCTCGGCGAGCTCGACTCCTGCGAACGCTCCAAGAGCTCGTCCCCTCGCTGCGCGAGCTCACCAGCGAATTCGTCTACCTCTACCAGGCGGACCGCGCCCTCGAGCCCGGCGAGCTCGCCGTGCTGGCGGATCTGCTCGAGTCCCCGAGCGGGGGCCGCGACGACGGGCAGCCGATCGGCTGCCTGGTCGTGCCCCGACTCGGGACGATCTCGCCCTGGTCCTCGAAGGCGACCGACGTGGTCCACGGCTCCGGTCTCGCGCCGGTGCGCCGGGTCGAGCGGGGGATCGCCTATCGCTTCGCGGTCGATGGCGGACGCCTGGCCGACGCCGAGCTCGCGCGGATCCTCCCGCAGATCCACGATCGCATGACCGAGAGCGTGCTCCCCGACGTCGCGTCGGCCGCCGCCCTCTTCGACCACACCCGGCCCGCGCCATTCCGGACGGTCGACGTCCTGGCCCGCCGCCACGAGGCGATCCGCGAGGCCGACCGCGCCCTCGGTCTCGCCCTCGCCCCCGACGAGATCGACTACCTCGTCGACAGCTTCACGGCGCTGCGCCGCAACCCGACGGACGTCGAGCTCATGATGTTCGCCCAGGCGAACTCGGAGCACTGCCGCCACAAGATCTTCAACGCCGAGTGGATCATCGACGGACGGCCGCAGCCGCAATCGCTCTTCGCGATGATCCGGAACACGACGAAGCACGCCCCCGACGGCGTCCTCTCCGCCTACTCCGACAACGCCGCCGTGATCGTCGGAAGCGAGGGTGGCCGCTTCCTCCCGGATCCCGAAACCGGACGTTATGCGCAGCTCGACGAGCCGACCCCGATCCTGATCAAGGTCGAGACCCACAACCATCCGACCGCGATCGCCCCCTTCCCCGGCGCCGCCACCGGCTCCGGCGGCGAGATCCGAGACGAAGGAGCGACGGGCCGCGGCGGCAAGCCGAAGGCCGGCCTCACGGGCTTCAGCGTCTCGAACCTGCTGCTGCCCGACGCGCGCAAGCCCTGGGAGAGCGATCCCGGCAAGCCCGGCCGCATCCGCTCCGCCCTCGACATCATGCTCGACGGCCCCCTCGGCGGCGCCGCCTTCAACAACGAGTTCGGCCGCCCGAACCTCGCCGGCTACTTCCGGACCTACTGCCAGGAGGTCGACGGCGGGAGCGGCCGCGAGTTCCGCGGCTACCACAAGCCGATCATGCTCGCGGGCGGAATCGGTCAGGTCCGCCCGAACCACGTCGAGAAGCGCACGGCCCGCCCCGGCGACAAGGTCGTCGTCCTCGGCGGACCGGCCATGCTGATCGGCCTGGGCGGCGGCGCCGCCTCGTCGATGGCGACCGGCCAGAGCCACGAAGATCTCGACTTCGCCTCGGTCCAGCGCGGGAATCCCGAGATCCAGCGCCGCTGTCAGGAGGTCATCGATCGCTGCGTCGCCCTCGGTGACGCGAATCCGATCCTCTCGATCCACGACGTCGGCGCGGGCGGGCTCTCGAACGCGATCCCCGAGATCCTCGACCAGAGCGAGCTCGGCGGCGTCGTCGACCTGCGCGCGATCCCGAACGACGAGCCGGGAATGAGCCCGCTCGAGATCTGGTGCAACGAAGCGCAGGAGCGCTACGTGCTCACGATCGGCGCCGCCGACGTGCAGCGATTCGCCGCGATCTGCGAGCGCGAGCGGTGTCCCTTCTCCGTCGTCGGCGAGGCCACGGCCGAGCGCATCCTGCGCGTGGTCGACGGGCTGCGGCCGGGGCGGAGCGCGGACGACGTGCCCGGCGAGCCGATCGACATGCCCCTCGAGGTCCTGCTGGGCAAGCCGCCGCGCATGCGCCGGGACGTGAAGCGCCGCCCCGTCCCGAAGGCGCCCTTCGACTTCGAGGCCCTCGATGCGGCGGAGGCCGCACGGCGGGTGCTCCAGCTGCCGACGGTGGGCGACAAGACCTTCCTGATCTCGATCGGGGATCGGACGGTCACGGGCCTCGTCGCCCGCGATCAGTGCGTCGGCCCCTGGCAGGTCCCCGTCGCCGACGCGGCCATCACCCTCGCCGGCCATGTGACGACGACCGGCGAGGCGATGGCGATCGGCGAGCGCACGCCAGTCGCGCTCCTCGACGCCGCGGCGTCGGCGCGCATGGCCGTCGGCGAGGCGCTCACGAACCTCGCCTCCGCGCCGGTGCCCGGGCTCGGGAGCGTGCGGCTCTCGGCCAACTGGATGGCGCCGGCCGGCCATGCAGCCGAGGACGCCGCCCTCTACGACGCGGTCGAGGCCGTCGGGCTCGGGCTCTGTCCCGCGCTCGGCATCGCGATCCCCGTCGGCAAGGACTCGATGTCGATGCGGACGGTCTGGCAGGAGCACGGCGAGGAGAAGAGCGTGACCGCGCCGATCTCCCTCATCGTGACCGCCGTCGCCCCCGTCGAGGACGTCCGCCTCGCGCGCACTCCCGAGCTGCGCCGGGAGTCGGACAGCGTGCTGCTGCTCGTCGATCTCGGCGGCGGGCGCAACCGCCTCGGGGCCTCCGCCCTCGCCCAGGTCCACGGCGTCCTCGGCGCCGAGGCCCCCGACGTCGACGATCCGCAGCGCCTGCGCGCCTTCTTCACCGTCGTCCAGCGCCTGCTGCGCGAGGACCTCCTGCTCGCCTATCACGACCGCTCGGATGGCGGCCTCTTCGCCTGCCTCTGCGAGATGGCCTTCGCCGGCGGCACCGGCCTCGAGATCGACCTCGTGGACCTGCCGGGCAGGTCGATCGAGAAGCTCTTCAACGAGGAGCTCGGGGCGGTGATCCAGGTCCGCGGGCGGGAGCTCGAGCGCGTCCGGGCCGTCTTCGCCTCCGAGGGGCTCGCCGCTTCGCTCTTCGCGCTCGGGGGGCTCCGCGACGACGACCGCATCGCGATCCGCGACGGCCGCCGCGGCCTGCTCGACGCCGAACGCGGCGCGCTGCGGGGCGACTGGTCGGACACGACCTGGCGGATGCAGCGGCTGCGCGACGACCCGATCTGCGCCGACGAGGAGCAGGCGGCGCGCCGGGACGTCCGCGATCCGGGGCTCACCGCCGCGTTCGACTACACCCTCGAACCGACCCTCGAACCGACCCTCGAACCGACCCTCGAGCCGACCCTCGAGCCCCCTCTCGTCGCGCCCACCGCCGCGGCGGCGCCCCGCGCGCCCGTCGCCCACGTGCCGCGCCGTCGCCCCTCGATCGCGATCCTGCGCGAGCAGGGGGTGAACGGGCAGATCGAGATGGCCGCCGCCTTCGACCGCGCGGGCTTCGACACCTACGACGTCCACATGAGCGACCTGCTCGGCGGGCGCCGATCGATCCTCGACCATCAGGGCTTCGTCGCCTGCGGCGGCTTCTCCTACGGCGACGTGCTCGGCGCGGGCGGTGGCTGGGCGAAGTCGATCCTCCACCGCGACGCCCTGCGCGAGGCGTTCACGCGCTTCTTCGCGGATCCCGGGCGCTTCGCGCTCGGCGTCTGCAACGGCTGCCAGATGCTCTCGCACCTCGCGCCGCTGATCCCCGGCGCCGGCGACTGGCCGCGCTTCCTGCGCAACCGCTCGGAGCAGTTCGAGGCCCGCCTCGCCCTCGTGCGGATCGAGCCGAGCCCGTCGATCCTGTTCGCGGGCATGGAAGGCGCACGCCTCCCGATCGCCGTCGCCCACGGCGAGGGCCGCGTCGCCTTCCGGGACGCCGCCTCCCGAGCCCGCGCCGAGGCCGCGGGGCTCGTCGCGGCGCGCTTCGTCGACGGCACCGGCGCCGTCGCGAATCGCTATCCCGCGAACCCGAACGGCTCGCCCGACGGCATCACCGCGCTGACGAACGCCGACGGCCGCGTCACGATCCTGATGCCCCATCCCGAGCGGGTCGTCCGGACCGCCCAGCTCTCCTGGCATCCGCCGGAATGGGGCGACGAGAGCCCCTGGATCCGTTTCTTCCGCAACGGCCGCGCCTGGCTGTCGCGCCTCGAGCGAGGAGACGCATGACGACCGAGTCCGAAGCCGCCCGGCTGCTCGCGATCTCGCCCCTCGACGGGCGTTATGCGGACAAGCTCGGGGATCTGCGCCCCTTCGCGAGCGAGTACGGCCTGATCCGCCTGCGCGTCCTGGTCGAGCTGCGCTGGTTCGCGGCCCTCGCCGCGAACCCCTCGATCCCCGAGGTCCCGGCGCCTCGCCGGAGGCGCGCGCGCGGCTCGAGGCCCTCGAGCGCGACTTCTCCCCCGCCGACGCGGCGGCGATCCGCGCGATCGAGGCGCGCACCAACCACGACGTCAAGGCCGTCGAGTACTGGCTGAAGGATCGCTTCGCCCCGCATCCCGAGCTCGCCGCCCGCAGCGAGTTCATCCACTTCGCCTGCACCTCCGAAGACATCAACAATCTCGCCTACGCCCTGATGCTGGCCGAGATCCGCGAGCAGCTGCTGCTCCCCGAGATGGACCGCCTGATCGCCGAGCTCCGGCGCTGGGCGGGCCAGTACGCCGACACCGCGATGCTCTCCCGCACGCACGGCCAGCCCGCGACGCCGACGACCCTCGGCAAGGAGCTCGCGAACGTGGGCCAGCGCCTGCTGATCGAGCGGCGCGCGCTCGCCGACGTCGAGATCCGCGCCAAGGCGAACGGTGCGGTCGGCAACTTCGCGGCCCACCTCGCCGCCTACCCCGAGGTCGACTGGGAGGCCCACGCGCGCGCCTTCGTCGAGTCCCTCGGCCTCGCCTGGAATCCGCTCACGACCCAGATCGAGCCCCACGACTGGATCGCCACCTACGGCCACGCGCTCGTGCGCTTCGACACGGTGCTGCTCGACTTCGTGCGCGACGTCTGGGGCTACGTCTCGATCGGCTACTTCCGCCAGCGCACCGTCGCCGGCGAGGTCGGCTCCTCGACCATGCCCCACAAGGTCAACCCGATCGACTTCGAGAACGCCGAGGGCAACCTCGGCGTCGCCAACGCCCTGCTCGGCCATCTCGCGGAGAAGCTCCCGGTCTCGCGCTGGCAGCGGGACCTCTCGGACTCGACGGTCCTGCGCACCCTCGGCTCCGCCCTGGGCCATGCCCTGCTCGCCTTCCGCGCGACCCGGCGCGGCCTCGGCAAGCTCGCGGTCGACGGCGAGCGGCTCGCGGGGGACCTCGCCGCGAATCCGGCGGTCCTCGCCGAGGCGGTGCAGACGGTGATGCGGCGGTTCGGGATCCCCGAGCCGTACGAGAAGCTCAAGGCGGCGACCCGCGGCCAGGAGATCGGCCTCGAGGACCTGCGCCGCCTCGTCGCCGACCTCGAGCTGCCGGGCCCCCAGAAGGCGGCCCTGCTCGCCCTCACGCCCGACCGCTACCTCGGCCTCGCCGCCCGGCAGGCCCGGCGCTTCGCCGAGGGCGGGTAGGCCGCCGGCCAGGGCGACCCAGGGGTGGAGCGATACGGTGCGTCTCGTTATGATGGGCGGCCTGCCGGGCCGGTCGACGGCTCGAGCGATCCGCCGGGACGGCCGGCGCGGTCCGGCCGCGCCCGAACCGTCGAATTCGCCAGTGGATTTCGAGCCAGGATCATCGCGACGGCCCGGGCGGGCGCGGTCGGCAGAGCCGGCCGGCCCCGCGCAGTAGCCGAGCATTGGAGCGGACATGGACAAGCGGACGACGGAGCGGGAGGCGGTCTCGGAGCTCCGTGACGGGATGACGATCGGGATCGGCGGCTGGGGCTCCCGGCGCAAGCCGATGTCGATCGTGCGGGAGATCCTGCGCTCCCCGGTGAAGGACCTGACCGTCGTGACCTACGGCGGGCCCGACGTCGGCCTGCTCTGCAACGCCGGCAAGATCAAGCGCCTCGTCTACGGCTTCGTCTCCCTCGACTCGATCCCGCTCGAGCCGCATTTCCGCAAGGCGCGCCAGGCGGGGTCGATCCAGGCGGCGGAGCTCGACGAGGGCATGCTGCAGTGGGGCCTGCTCGCGGCCTCGCATCGCCTGCCCTTCCTCCCGACCCGTGCGGGCCTCGGCTCCGACGTGCTCGCGATCAACCCGGACATCAAGACGGTCCGCTCGCCGTACGGCGACGGCGAAGAGCTCGTCGCGATGCCGGCCCTCGAGCTCGACGTCGCCTTCATCCACATGAACCGCGGCGACGTGCGCGGCAACGGCCAGTACCTCGGCCCCGACCCGTACTTCGACGACATGTTCTGCCGCGCCGCGAAGCGCCGCTTCATGAGCGTCGAGAAGATCGTCGAGACGGGCGACATGGCGAAGGAAGGCCCGCTCCAGACCCGCATCATCAACCGCACGATGGTCGACGGCGTGATCGAGGCGCCCGGGGGCGCCCACTTCACCGAGTGTCCCCCCGACTACGGCCGCGACGAGGCCTTCCAGAACGCCTACGCGGCGACGGCGAAGGATCCGGCGGCCTGGCTCGAGTTCAAGAAGACCTACCTCGACCTCGAGAACGAGGCCGAGTACCAGAAGGCGGTGCGCAAGCGATGACGCAAACGACTCAGTCCGGCGGCGGGGCGACGCGCGGCGAGATCTGCGCCGTGGCGGCGGCCGAGGCCTTCCGCGGCAACGGCGAGATCCTGGCTTCCTGCTTCGGTACGGCCCCGGCCGTGGGCGCGCGGCTCGCGAAGCTGACCTTCGAGCCCGACCTGCTCATGACCGACGGCGTCTGCACCGTCGTCGACAATCCGGCGCCCGTCTCCGGGCCGGCCCAGCCCCCGGTCGTCGAGGCCTGGCTCCCGTTCCGCACGATCTTCGACCACCTCTGGAACGGCAACCGCCACGTCATCATGGCCGCGAGCCAGATCGACCGCTTCGGCAACCACAACTTCGCCTGCATCGGGCCCCACGCGAAGCCGACCGCCCAGCTGCTCGGCATGCGCGGCGCCCCGGGCAACTCGATCTCCCACACGACGAGCTACTGGGTCGCGGCCCAGACGAAGAGCGTCTTCGTCGACAAGGTCGACATCGTGTCGGGCGTCGGATACGACCGCGCTGCGAAGCTCGGAAAGGCCTCGACCCGGGGCCACGACGTGCGCTTCGTGATCTCGAACCTCGCCGTCTACGACTTCCAGACCCCGGACCACCGCATGCGCCTGCGCTCCGTCCATCCCGGCGTGACGGTCGACGAGGTCGTGGCGAACACCGGCTTCGAGCTCGTCATCGAGGGCAAGGTGCCGACCACGCGCCTGCCCACCGACGAGGAGCTCCGGCTGATCCGCGAGAAGATCGATCCCAAGGGCTTCGTCAACAAGGAAGTCGCCGACCCGGCGGCCCAGGCCGCGGCCCAAACGGCGGCCAAGCCGGCCTAGCCTCGGGGCCGGCCTGGCCTCGGGCGCGGCGCATCGATCGGAGCAGAACCCCCCTTGTCCCATCCGCTGAAGACGCGCGTGACCGAGCTGCTGGGCTGCGACTGGCCGATCCTCCAGACGGGGATGGGCTGGGTCGCCACGCCCTCCCTCGTGGCGGGCGCCTGCAACGCCGGGGCCTTCGGGTTCCTCGCCGCCGCCACGATCCCGCCCGACCAGGTCGCGCTGGCGATCCAGGACGTGAAGAAGCGGACCAGCCGCCCCTTCGGCGTCAACTTCCTGATGGACGCCCCCGGCGCCGACGTGATCACCGAGGCGATCCTGCGTGAGGGCGTGCGCGCCGCGGGCTACAACCGCGCCCCGAACGCCGCGCTGATCCAGAAGCTGAAGGCCGGCGGCGTCGTCTGCGTCCCGACCTGCGGTGCGGTCAAGCACGCGGTGAAGGCCGAGCAGCTCGGTGCGGACATCATCGTCGTCCAGGGCGGCGAAGGCGGCGGCCACACGGGCTCGGTCCCGACGACGCTGCTCGCCGCCGCGTCGGCGGATGCCGTGAAGGTCCCCGTCGTCGCCGCGGGCGGCTTCAAGGACGGCCGCGGCCTCGTCGCGGCGCTGGCCTTCGGCGCCCAGGGCGTCGCCATGGGGACGCGCTTCCTGATGACGAAGGAGAGCCCCGTCCCCGACGTCACCCTCGCCCGCTACCTCGAGGCCGAGGTCTCCGACATCGTCGTCTCGGACGCCCTCGACGGCCTGCCCCAGCGCATGATCCACAACGCCCTGTCCCGCCGGCTCGAACGCGCGAGCGCCCTCGAGAAGCTCGTGATGGCGATCCAGAACGCCCTCGCCCTGCGGCGCGAGACCGGCGCCTCGATCCCCGACCTGCTCCGCAGCGCGCTGGCGATGCGACGCAACCAGAAGCTCAGCAACGCCCAGATGATCCTCGCCGCCAACGCGCCGATCCTGGCGCGCATCGCCATGAACGACGGTGATCCCGACCGCGGCTACCTGCCCTCGGGCTCGGTCGCGGGGGTGATCGACGATCGGCCGAGCTGCGAAGAGCTCGTCCGGCGCATCGTGAGCGAGGCCGAAGCGACGCTCGCGCGGCTCTGCCGCTAGGCGCGCGAAGAACGAACGAATGCGCCCGGGCCGACGCGATCGGCCGGTGTCGCGAGGAGTGATCGGATGGCGATCGACGTCGTGGTCGAGGGCGGAGTCGGCGAGCTCATCATCAACGCGCCGCCGGTGAACGCGCTGACCAACGCGGGCTGGCGCGAGTTCGCGACCAGGATGGAGGCCCTCGGCCGCCGCGACGACGTCCACTGCGTCGTCATCCGCGCCGAGGGGCGCGGCTTCCAGGCGGGCGTCGACGTCAAGGAGCTCGCCGCGAACGGCGACCTCATCATCGAGGTCAACCGCGGCTGCTACGACAGCTTCGCCGCCGTCTACGACTGTCCCGTCCCGACGATCGCCGCGGTCCACGGCTTCTGCATCGGCGGCGGCATCGGGATCGCCGGCGCCGCGGACTTCGTGATCGCCTCCGAGGACGCGACCTTCCAGCTCCCGGAGATCGACCGCGGCGCGCTCGGCGCGGCGACCCATCTGACGCGCCTCGTCGGCGTCCAGAAGGCCCGCCGCATGCTCTACACCTGCGAGGCGATCACGGCGGCCGAGCTCTACCGCGTCGGCGGCTGCGAGTCGGTCGTGCCGAGGGCGGCGCTGCGCGACGAGGTCATGAAGGTCGCCCGCTCGATCGCCGGCAAGAGCCCGAAGGCGCTGCGCCTCGGCAAGCAATCGCTCAACGGCATCGAGGTCGTCGACGTCAAGAAGAGCTACCGCTTCGAGCAGGGCTTCACCCTCGAGCTGTACACGAGCAAGGATTCCCAGGAGGCGCGCGACGCCTTCACCGAGAAGCGCGACGCGCGCTTCGAGCGCTAGGCCGACGACGGCCGGAAGCGAGAGAGGACACGCGATGGATCTCGTCTACACCCCGGAGCAGCAGGCCTTCCGCAAGGAGGCGCGCGCCTGGCTCGATGCGAACGTGCCCCGGGAGAAGCTCCCGTCGTTCGACACGAAGGAAGGCTTCGAGGCCCACCGCGCCTGGGAGAAGAAGCTCCACGCCGGCGGCTTCGCCATGGTCCCCTGGCCCGTCGAATACGGCGGTCGCGGCGCGAACCTGCTCGAGTGGCTGATCTTCGAGGAGGAGTACTACCGCGCAGGCGCCCCCGGCCGCGTCAACCAGAACGGCATCTTCCTGCTCGGCCCGACCATCATGGAGGTCGGCACGCCCGAGCAGAAGAAGCGCTTCCTCCCCAAGATGGCCTCCTCCGAGGAGGTCTGGGCGCAGGGCTGGTCCGAGCCGAACGCGGGCTCCGACATGGCGAACATCCAGGCGACCGCCTTCAAGGACGGCGACCACTTCGTCATCAACGGCCAGAAGACCTGGGCCTCCCGCGGTGCCTTCGCCCACTGGCTCTTCGGCATGTTCCGCTCCGAGCCCGGCTCCGAGCGCCACAAGGGCCTGACCTTCATCCTGGTCCCCCTCGACACGCCCGGCATCACGGTGCGGCCGATCGAGAAGCTGAACCACAAGAAGGCCTTCGCCGAGGTCTTCTTCGACAACGCCCGCGTGCCGGTCACCTACCAGCTCGGCAAGGAGGGCAAGGGCTGGGAGGTCGCGATGGCGACCGCCGGCTTCGAGCGCGGCCTCATGCTGCGCAGCCCCGCCCGCTTCCAGGACACGGCGCGCAAGCTCGTCGAGCTCTACAAGAAGACCGTCGCCTCCGGCGTCTACGTCGCCCCCGAGCTCCGCAACACCGTCGCCCGCTGCTGGCAGGACGCCGAGGCCTACACCCTCAACACCTACCAGACCGTCTCGCGGCTCCTCTCGGGCGGCAAGATCGGCGCCGAGGCCTCGCTCAACAAGATCTTCTGGTCCGAGCTCGACATGAAGATGCACGAGACGGCGCTCGCGCTCCTCGGCCACCGCGCCGAGCTGCTGCCGGGGGCGCCCGCCGCGGGCGACGTCGGCGAGTGGCTCGACGGCTACATCTTCGCCCTCGCCGGCCCGATCTCCGCCGGCACCAACGAGATCCAGAAGAACATCATCGCCGAGCGCATCCTCGGCATGCCGCGCTAGGCGACGGGGTCCACCATGCATTTCGAATTCACCGAAGACCAGCGCCTGCTCCAGCAGACCGTGCGCGACTTCCTCGCCGGCGAGTGCCCGGTCTCGTTCGTGCGGGGCCAGTGGGAGACGCCGACCGGCCGCTCGCCCGAGTTCTGGAAGAAGCTCGCCGAGATCGGCGTGCCCGGGCTGCTCGTGCCGGAGGACCAGGGCGGTCTCGGCATGAACGAGATCGACTTCGTGCTCGTGCTCGTCGAGGTCGGGCGCGCGGCGCTCGCCGAGCCCGTCGTTCCGACGGCGGTGGTCGGCGTGCCGCTGCTGCGCGAGGCGGCCGCGCTCGGGGCCGACGCGGCGAAGCTCGCCGCCGAGTGGCTGCCGAAGATCGCCGCGGGCGAGGCGCTGCTCGCGGTGGCCCAGCCGGCCTCGCCGCTCGTCGCCGAGGCCCACGTCGCGGACCTCCTGATCCTGCGCAGCGGCGACGCGCTCTGGGCGGCGCCCCGCTCGGCCGTCACCCTGACCGAGCAGAAGTCGAACGACCCCTCGCAGAAGCTCTTCACCGTCGCCTTCGACCCCGCCGCCCACGCGGGCAAGGCGACCTGCCTCGCCCGGGGCGCCGATGCCGACCGCCTCGAGGCCGCGGCCCTCGACCGCGGTGCGCTGGCCTGCGCCGCGCAGCAGCTCGGGGCCTGCGACCAGCTGATCTCGATGTCGGTCGACTACACGAGCCAGCGCAAGCAGTTCGGGGTCCCGATCGGGAGCTTCCAGGCGGTGAAGCACCACCTCGCCACCCTGAAGGTCGCCCTCGAGTACGCCCGCAGCCACGTCGAGCGCGCCGCCCACTCGGTGGCCCACGGCCTGCCGACCCGCTCGGCCGACGTCTCGATGGCGAAGATCGCCGCCGGCCAGGCCGCCCTCGACGCGGCCAAGATCTGCCTCCAGGTCCACGGCGCCCTCGGCTACACCTGGGAGCAGGATCTCCACGTCTGGATGCGCCGCGCCTGGACCCTCGACCTCGCCTGGGGCGAGACGGCCTGGCATCGCAACCGCCTCGCCGACGCCCTGTTCGAGGACCGGCTGCCCGTCGAGAGCTTCGGCTTCTCGCCGGCGGCGCGCTGAGGAGATCCCGGCGGGTCGCCCCGGCGGCCACGGTCCGAACGGGCGGGTATCCTCCTCCCTGTCGACCGACCGAAAGGCCGACCCGACGACGAACGACCGGACGCCCGAAACGTTCCACCCGATCGAGGACAGAAATGAGCACGACCCCCGGCAAGCAGAAGAAGCGCGTCCCCGCGATCGAGGGCTGGATCGACATCGATCCCGCGAACCCGCGCCTCGTCGGCTACAAGGACGACGCCTCCGGGACCTACTTCTTCCCCAAGGACGTCTCGATCTCCCGCGCCCCGGGCTTCGCCGACACGCCGCTGCGCGAGGTCCGGCTCTCGAATCGCGGGAAGCTCTGGTCCTACACGACCAACTACTACAAGCCGCCGGAGCCCGCGATCTTCAAGGACCCCTTCGTCCCCTATACGGTCGCCGCGGTCGAGCTGACCGAGGAGCGGATGGTCATCCTCGGCCAGCTGGCGGACGGCGTCGATCCGAAGACGATCCACGTCGGCCAGGAGATGGAGCTCACGCTGGCCACCCTCTACGAAGACGACGAGCACGAGTACGTCGTCTGGAAGTGGAAGCCCGTGGCCGCCTAGCGGCCCCCGCCGCCTCGGCCCGGACCGAGCGGCGAACGCGAACCCACCGCACGGCCCCCGAGCCGCGCGGCGCCCGAGGAGATCGACATGAGCAGGAACGAAGTGGCCATCCTGGGCGCAGGCATGCATCCCTGGGGCAAGTGGGGCAAGAACTTCGTCGAGTACGGCGTGGTCGCCCTCAAGGCCGCGATCCAGGATGCCGGCATCGAGTGGAAGGACGTCGACTTCGTGGTCGGCGGCGACACCATGCGCAACGGCTACCCGGGCTACGTCGCCGGCGCGACCTTCGCGAAGGCGATGGGCTGGACCGGGATCCCGATCGCGAGCTGCTATGCGGCCTGCGCCACCGGCGCCCAGGCGATCGAGATCGCCCGGACCCGCATCCTCGCCGGCATGGCGCAGGTCGCGGTCGTGGTCGGCGCCGACACGACGCCGAAGGGCTTCCTGGCCCCCAACAAGGGCGAGCGGACCCTCGATCCCGACTGGCTGCGCTTCCGCCTGCTCTCGGCGACCAACCCGACCTACTTCGGCCTCTACGCCCAGCGCCGGATGGACCTCTACGGCGCGACCGAGCAGGACTTCGCCCGCATCAAGGTCAAGAACAGCAAGCACGGCTTCACCAACCCCTACGCCCGCTACCGCCAGATCTACACCGAGGCCGAGGTGCTGGCCTCGCCGCTCGTCGCCGCGCCGCTGCGGCTCTTCGAGATCTGCGCCACGAGCGACGGCGGCGCCGCCCTCGTGCTCTGCTCGATGGAGTACGCGAAGAAGAAGGGCATCGCGAAGCCGGTGCGCATCTCGGCGGTCTCGACGGTGTCGCCGACCTTCCCGAACACGGTCATCGACATGCCGGACTTCTCGACCGACTCGGCGGCGGGCATCCAGGCGCCGGACCGGACCTTCAAGGACTCGATCTCGTGGGCCGCCTATCAGGAGGCGGGAATCGATCCGTCGGACGTGAACGTGGCCGAGGTCTACGATCTCTCCTCCGCCCTCGAGCTCGACTGGTACGAGAACATCGGCCTGTGCAAGCCGGGCGAGGCCGAGGGGCTCCTGCGCAGCGGCGCGACGGAGATCGGGGGCCGCGTGCCGGTCAACCCCTCCGGCGGCCTCTCCTGCTTCGGCGAGGCAGTCCCGGCCCAGGCGATCGCGCAGGTCTGCGAGCTGACCTGGCAGCTGCGGGGCACCGCCGGCGAGCGCCAGGTCGCCGGCGCCAAGGTCGGCATCACGGCGAACCAGGGCCTCTTCGGCCACGGCTCGTCGGTGCTCTGCACGCGTTAGGCCAGGACGCCCGGATCGGGCCCGAGCGAGAGATCGAACGAGAGCGCGCGAGAAGGACGAGAAGGAGACGAGATGGGCGAGGCATTCATCATCGACGGCGTCCGCACCCCGGTCGGCAAGCGGGGCGGCGGTCTCGCCGGGATCCACTCCGCGGATCTCGGGGCCCACGTGCTCAAGGGCCTCGTCGCCCGCAACGACTTCGACCCCGGCGCGGTCGACGACGTCATCTTCGGCTGCTGCGACACGATCGGCTCCCAGGCCGGCGACATCGCCCGGACCTGCTGGCTCGCGGCGGGTCTGCCGCTCCACGTCCCGGGCGTCACGATCGATCGCCAGTGCGGCTCGTCGCAGCAGGCGGTGCATTTCGCGGCCCAGGCGGTGATGAGCGGGACGGCGGACCTCATCGTCGCCGGCGGCGTCCAGAACATGACCCAGATCCCGATCTCCTCGGCCATGACCTGCGCCAAGGACCTCGGCTTCGACGATCCCTTCTCCGGCTCGAAGGGCTGGATCGAGCGCTTCGGAACCCAGGAAGTCTCCCAGTTCCGCGGCGCCGAGATGATCGCCGAGAAGTGGAACATCTCCCGCGACGACATGGAGACCCTCGCCCTCGAGACCCATGCGCGAGCCATCCGCGCGACCCAGGAGGGGCGCTTCAAGAACGAGATCCTGCCGATCGCCGGGATCGAGAAGGACGAGGGCATGCGCGCCTCGACCCGCGAGAAGCTGCAGAGCCTCCAGCCCCTGCTCCCGGGCGGCCGGCTGACCGCGGCCCTCGCGAGCCAGATCTCGGACGCCTCGTCCGCGATGCTGATCGCGTCGGAGCGCGCGGTGAAGGAGCACAAGCTCCGGCCCCGGGCGCGCATCCACCACATCTCGGTCCTCGCCGACGACCCGATCTTCATGCTGACCGCGCCGATCCCCGCGACGAAGCGGGCGCTCGCGAAGTCGGGCCTCACGAAGGAGCAGATCGACCTCGTCGAGATCAACGAGGCGATGGCGTCGGTCGTGCTCGCGTGGCAGAAGGAGCTCGACTGGGACCTCGCGAAGGTCAACGTCAACGGCGGCGCGATGGCCCTCGGTCATCCGATCGGCGCGACCGGGACGCGGCTCATGACGACCCTCCTCAACGAGATGGAGCGCACGGGGGCGCGCTACGGCCTGCAGACCATGTGCGAGGGTGGCGGCCAGGCCAACGTGACGATCATCGAGCGGATCTGAGCGGAACGACGAAAGCGAACGAGGCGGTCCGGCCCGGCCGGCCGCGAGCAGGAAAGGATCGAGCGATGGGAATCTGTGATGGACGCGTCGTCATCGTGACCGGCGCGGGCGGCGGCCTCGGCCGCGAGCACGCGCTGCTCTTCGCGGCCGAAGGGGCCGCGGTCGTCGTGAACGACCTCGGGGTCTCGAACAGCGGTGAAGGCGGCTCGAAGGGCCCCGCCCAGAAGGTCGTCGACGAGATCACCGCGAAGGGCGGCCGCGCCATCGCCAACACCGACAGCGTCTCCGACTTCGCTGCCGGCAAGCGCATGGTCGAGCAGGCGATCGACACCTTCGGCCGCCTCGACGTCGTCGTGAACAACGCCGGCTTCCTGCGCGATCGGATGTTCGTCGGGACCTCCGAGGAGGAGTGGGACGCGGTCATCAGCGTCCATCTGAAGGGCCACTTCTGCGTGTCGCGCCACGCCTGCGAGTACTGGCGCAACCTCTCGAAGGCCGGCAAGCCCGTCGACGCGCGCATCATCAACACCAGCTCCGGAGCCGGTCTCCAGGGCAGCATCGGCCAGGCGACCTACTCGGCCGCCAAGGGCGGCATCGCGTCGCTGACGCTGGTCCAGGCGGCGGAGCTCGGCCGCTACGGCGTGACCGCGAACGCGATCGCCCCGGCCGCGCGCACGCGCATGACCGAGGCGATCTTCACGAACATGAAGCCGCCGGAGGACGGCAGCTTCGACGAGGCCCATCCGGGCAACGTCTCGCCGCTGGTCGTCTGGCTCGGCAGCCCCGAGTCGAAGAGCGTGACGGGTCGGGTCTTCGAGGTGAAGGGCGGCCTGATCGGCGTGTCCGACGGATGGCGCGACGGACCGACCTACGACAAGAAGGCGCGCTGGGCGCCCGACGAGATCGGGGCGAAGGTGCTCGAGCTCGTCGCGAAGGCGGTGCCCCCGCAGAAGGTCCACGGAAGCTGACGATGGATTTCCGATTCAGCGAAGAGCAGCAGGCGCTGGTCGACAGCGCCCGGGAGTTCCTGAAGGCCCACTCCGGCCCCGAGGCGATCCGCGCCGCGATGGGGACGGACCAGGGCTACGACAAGGGCGTCTGGCAGCAGATCGCGACCGAGCTCGGCTGGCCCTCGGTCCACATCCCGGAGGCCTACGGCGGGCTCGGGCTGGGCTACGTCGACCTCGTGGTGCTGCTCGAGGCGATGGGCGAGGCGCTGCTGTGCGCGCCCTTCTTCTCGAGCGTCGCGCTCGGGGCCAATACGATCCTCGCCGTCGCGAGCGAGGCCCAGAAGGAAGCCCTGCTGCCCCCGATCGCCGAGGGCCGCAGCACGGCCACCCTCGCCCTCTGCGAGACCTCGGGCCGCTGGGACGTCGCGAGCATCGCGACGACGGCGCGCTCCGACGGCGACGGCTTCGTCATCGACGGGACGAAGACCTGGGTCGTCGACGGCCATACGAGCGATCTCCTGCTCGTGGCGGCGCGCAAGCCCGGAACGACGGGGACCGACGGGATCGCGGTCTTCGCGGTGCCCGCCCAGACCGCGGGGCTCGATCGCACGCTCCGGCCGACCATGGACCAGACCCGCCGGGTCGCCGAGGTCCGACTCGCGAACGTGCGCGTCGGGCGCGACGCCTGTCTCGGCGAGTTCGGCGCGGCAGCTCCGGGGCTCGCACGCGCCCTCGATCTCGCGGCGATCGCGCTGGCGGCCGAGCAGGTCGGCGGCGCCCAGCGCTGCCTCGACATGGCGGTCGCCTACGCCAAGGAGCGCCAGCAGTTCGGCCGGCCGATCGGCTCCTTCCAGGCGATCAAGCACAAGGCGGCCGACATGCTCGTCGCCGTCGAGTCGGCGCGCTCGGCGCTCTACTACGCCGCCTGCATCGTGGACGACGGGAGCGACGACCTCGCGACGAACGCGTCGCTCGCGAAGGCCTGGTGCTCGGAGGCCTACTTCAAGTGCGCCGCCGACAACATCCAGATCCACGGCGGCGTCGGCTTCACCTGGGAGTACGACCCGCATCTCCACTTCAAGCGCGCCCGCGCCGGCGAGAGCTGGCTCGGGACGCCCGCGGACCATCGGGAGCGCGTCGCGAAGGCCCTCGGCCTCTAGCGCGCGCGACCGCGAAAACGCCCGATCGCCGCGGGACCGGCTCGCCCCCGAGCCCGCCCCGCGGCCGCGAGGAAGCCTCTCCATGCACGTCTTCAAGACCCCCTTCGAGCTCGAGCAGAACGTCGGAAAGTCCCTCGGCCACACCGACTGGCTCGCGATCCAGCAGGACCGCATCAACCTCTTCGCGGACGCGACCGGCGACCACCAGTGGATCCACGTCGACGTCGAGAAGGCGAAGTCGGGCCCCTTCGGCGCGCCCATCGCCCACGGCTACCTGACGGCCTCGCTCGCGAACTACTTCCTGCCCCAGCTGATGGAGGTGCAGGGCATCTCGATGGGCGTCAACTACGGCTGCGACAAGATCCGCTTCCCGTCGCCGGTGAAGGTCGGGTCGCGCATCCGCGGCGCCGGCCAGATCACCGCCGTCGAGCGGACCAAGGACGGTGGGATCCAGGCCAAGGTCACGATCACGATCGAGATCGAGGGCAGCGAGCGCCCCGCCTGCATCATCGAGACGATCAGCCGCTATTACGCGGCCTGAGCCGCAGGCGCTCTCCGTTCGAGCCGCAGGCGCCTAGCCGAGCCGCTCCTGGACGAGGCGGCGCGCGAGATCACCATCGATCTCGCCCTTGTGGGCCTTCATCAGGGCCCCCATGACCTTGCCGACGTCCTTGCCGCTCGAGGCGCCGGTCTGGGCGACGGCGGCCTCGATCCACGCCCGGGTCTTCGCCTCGTCGGCGAGCTTCGGCAGGAACTCCTGGATCACCGCGAGCTCCGCCCGCTCCGCCGCCGCGAGCTCCTCGCGACCGGCGTTCGTGAAGGCCTCGATGCTCTCCTTGCGCTGCTTCTCGAGCTTGCGCAGCAGGCCCTCGCAGGCCTCGTCGGAGACCGTCGTCGAGCCGTCCTTCTTCATCTCGTTGAGGAAGGCCGTCCGCATCGAGCGCAGCGCCACGAGGCGCCGCTCGTCCTTGGCCTTCATGGCCTGCTTCATCTGCTCGGTGACCTGGTCCGCGATCGGCATCGGAGGCTCCTCCCGACCGGCAGCATAGCGGCTGGGCCCGACGGGGAGCGACGCGCCGGCTCGCGGCTCAGAACTGGACGGTCAGCTTCAAGTAGCCCGAGCGGGGCACCTGGGTCGACTGGTTGCGCTGCACGTCGTAGAACTCGGCGTGGCGCGCGTCGTTCAGGTTCTGCCCGACCAGCGAGACGTCGAGCCAATGGACGGGCTTCCAGCCGAGCCGAAGATCGAGGCGCAGATACTGCCGGACGTTGTCCTTGCGCAGGACCGGCGTGACGCCCTCGAGCCCGTCGACGAAATAGAGCCCGCCGTCGAGCTCGAAGTCGGCCGGCAGGTCGACGAGCGAGCGGAACACGAACTGGTGGGTCGGATCGCTCTTCTCGAGGGTCGTGGCGGCGAAGGCGGTGCTGGGGAGCCGCTCGTACTGGTCGAGGATCGAATAGCTGGTGGTCAGACGAAGCCACTGGAAGGGCAGGAAGCTGAGCTCGATCTCCCCCCCGCGGATGCTCGTCTGTCCGGCGTTCTCGAAGCGGTACGGACCGATGGGCGCGGGCCCGACGAGGACCGAGACGTCGTCGTATTCCGACCAGAAGAGCGAGACCTCCGCCGTCATCCACTCGATCGTCGAGAAGCGGTAGCCGAGCTCGAAGGCGAGCAGCTGCTCCTGCCGGATGTCTCGGTCGCCCTGGAAAGTCACGAACGGGGCGAGCTGGCCCGTGAGATCGCGGTCGGTGAAGGTCGGGATGCGCACCGCGCGGGAGACGGCGCCCCAGACGGTGTGGCCCGACACGGGGGTCACGACCAGGCGGCCGGAGGGCTGGTAGGTGAACCCGGACCAGCTGTTGCCGCCGAGCTTGGTCCCACCGATCAGCTTGACGCGGTCCGAGAGCAGCGGCAGCTCGAGCTGGACGAACGCGTCGCCGAGGTGGAAGTCCGTGTCGTTCGGGGAGAAGCCGAGGCCGGTCACGGGCGGCTTGATGTGGGTCGTCCAGTAGCGGTACTCCGCCCCGTAGACGACGTTCAGGCTCGAGAAGAGCGTGAGCTCGTGCTGCATCTGCAGGTCCGCGGTCTGGCTCTTCTCGTCGAGGGTCACGTCCCGGGCGACGATGTCGTAGTAGGCGGCGGCGCTGATCCTCGAGCCGTCGTCGAGGCGATGGCGCAGCTGGGCGACGATGTCGCCGCCGCGGCTCTTGCCGTGGCGCTTGTCGAAGCTCGTGATCGGGAACGGCGGCACGGGGCTCGCGACGCCCTGCCCCCGTTCGAAGTCCAGATCGAAGTAGTCGACGAGCACGGTCGTCTCGGTCTGCTCGCCGAGCTTCGTGTCCGCACGCCCGCCCAGGCGGAGCTGTCCCCACTCGTCGTCGCCGTCGTAGCGCTTGTGGACGTCGTAGTCCTGGGTCTTCTCGGCCTTGGTGGTGAAGCGGTACTGGGTGTGGTCCGCGATCGCGCCACCGTAGCGGGCGGCCAGTCCCGCCTCCTGGCTGCCGCCGAAGGCGTGGGCGCGGACGCCCTGGGTGTCCTTCGCCTTCTTCGAGATGATGTTGATGACGCCGTTCACCGCGTTGGCGCCCCAGATCGTGCCCCCCGGCCCGCGGATCACCTCGATCCGATCGACGTCCTCGATCGCGAAGTTCTGCTCGGCCCAGATGACGCCGCCGAAGACGGGCGTGTAGATGCTGCGTCCATCGATCATCACGAGCAGCTTGTTCGAGAACTCCTGGCGGTAGCCGCGGATGGAGATGGCCCAGCGGCTCGCGTCGATGCGCGCGACCTGGAGGCCCGGGACGATGCGGAGCGCCTCGGGGACGCTCGTGAAGCCGCCGCGCCGGATGTCCTCGGCGGTGATGACGGTGACGGCGGCCGCGACCTGCTGCTTGCTCTCGGCCTTCTTCGAGACCGAGGTGACCTCGACGTTCATCAGGTCTTCGAGCGAGAGGTCGAGCAGGTCCTCCTGGGCGTGGGCGGCACCGGCGCAGAGGACGGCGAGGCCGAGGGCGGCGAGCCCCCTCCTCCAGGCCTGCGGATCGCTCCGAAGACGTCCCTCTCGCACCCTGCCTCCCCCTCGCCCACGCCGGGCCCGCCCGCGCGCGATGCGTGCCGGCACCACCGTTCTTCGGTGTGCGAAACGAGTGACCTGAGGGAGCAGCGCGCAGGACATCGAACGGACGCGGCGGAATCGTCCAATCGGAGCGGAGTGCGGGGGGAATCGAGCCCCGTCGGCCGGGCCCGGCTCGGGAGATCCCCCGAGCCGATGGGTCGGAGACCGGGCTGGGGCGCGCCTCAGGCGCGCTGGCTCGAGACCGAGACGACCTCGCCCGTCATGTAGGACGAGTAGTCGCTCGCGAGGAAGACCATCACGTTCGAGACCTCCCAGGGCGCGGCGCCCCGGCCGAAGGCCTCCTTCGCCTCGAGCTCGTCGAGCAGCGCCTGGGGCGTGGTCTTCACCAGGAAGGGATGGATCGCGATCGACGGCGAGACGGCGTTGATGCGGATGCCGTACTCCGCCGCCTCGAGGGCCGAGCAGCGCGTCAGCGCCATCACGCCGGCCTTCGCCGCCGCATAATGGGCCTGGCCCTTCTGCGCGCGCCAGCCGAGGACGGAGGCGTTGTTCACGATGACGCCGCTCCGGCGCTCCATCATGTGGGGCAGCACGGCGCGGGTCATGCGGAAGACGCTGTTCAGCGTGATGTCGAGGACCGCCGTCCACTGGTCGTCGGTCATGTCGACGACGTCGACCTCGCCCCCGAGCCCCGCGTTGTTGATGACGACGTCGATCCGGCCCATGTCCTCGATCGCCGCCGCGACGAGCGCGCGCACGTCGGCGTCGTCGCGGACGTTGCAGAGGCGGTGGCCGACGGGCTTTCCGGAGATCTTGGCCAGCGCCTCGGCCGCCTCGGCCGTCCGCTTCGGATGAATGTCGCTGATGAAGAGCCGCGCGCCCTCCTCCGCACAGCGCTGCGCCGTCGCGAAGCCGATCCCCGCTCCGGCGGCGGCCGTCATCAGCACGGTCTTGCCCTTCAGGAGGTCGTGGGGCGGCACGTAGGCCGGGGGCTGCTGCTTCACGGGTCGGTCGGACATGACGGAGATCGCCTCTCGCGCCGCGCGCGCCTAACGCGGCTCGCGCGGCAGGCCGAGCACGCGCTCGGACATGATGTTGCGCTGGATCTGGTTCGAGCCGGCGTAGATGGTGTCGGAGCGCGTGAAGAGGAACATGCGCTGGAGGCCGTTCAGGTCGTAGGGCGCGCCCTGGGCGAACTCGGCCTCGGGGCCCATCACGTCCATCGCGAGCTTGCCGAGGTCGCGGTGCCACGAGGCCCAGAAGATCTTCGAGATCGTCGAGGCCGGCGGCAGCTCGGCGCCCTCGTCGGCGCCCGAGAGCGTGCGCAGGGCGTGGTAGCGCTGGATGCGCAGGCCCATCCAGGCGTGGGCGATGCGCTGGCGGATCAGCGGGTCGGCGGCGCTGCCGTTCTGCTTCGCGATCCGGATGACGTGGTCGAGCTCGTTCTGGAAGAGCATCTGCTGGCCGAGGGTCGACGCCCCGCGCTCGAACGCGAGGGTCCCCATCGCCACCGCCCAGCCGCCGTTCACCTTCCCGACGACGTCGTCCTTCGCGGCCTTCGCGTTGTTGAAGAAGACCTCGCTGAACTCGGAGTCGCCGGTCATCTGGACGATCGGCCGGACCTCGACGCCGGGCTGATCCATCGGGACGAGGAGGTAGGAGATGCCCTTGTGCTTGGGCTGGGCCTGCGGATCCGTTCGGCAGACGACGAAGCACCAGTCGGACCACTCGGCGCCGGAGGTCCAGACCTTCTGCCCGTTCACGACCCAGTGGTCGCCCTGCAGCTCGGCCCGGGTCTGCACGTTCGCGAGATCCGAGCCCGCCCCCGGCTCCGAATAGCCCTGGCACCAGACCTCGTCGCCCGACAGGATCTTCGGCAGGAAGCGCGCCTTCTGGTCCGCGGACCCGAAATGGATCACCGTCGGCCCGAGCAGGCCCTCGCCGATGTGGCCGACGCGGCCGGGCCCGCCGGCCCGGGCGTACTCCTCGTGAAAGATCATCTGCTGTGAGAGCGGAAGGCCGCGGCCCCCGACCGCCTTGGGCCAGCCGACCCCGATCCAGCCCGCGCGCCCCATCAGGCGCTCCCAGGCGTGGCGCTCCTCGAAGAGCGCGTGCTCGTCGCCCGGTCCGCCGCGCCCCTTCACGACCTCGAACTCCCCGCGCAGGTTCTGCTCGAGCCAGCGGGCGATCTCGGATCGGAAGGCTTCGTCTTGCGGGCTGAAGCGCGCGTCCATCGGGGGCCTCTCGGATGGGGCTGGAGGGGATGCGGGAGCCCTCGGACATTACGATACGATGCGTACCGTTGCCAACGCCGCGGGCCCGTCGGAGCGCCCGCAGACGGCCCTGCGCCCGCTCGGACGCGGAGCCAGGCCGGGGCGAGCCGCATGGAGGCCAGCGCGCAGACGATGCTCGAAGAAGCGACCCTCTGGCGCCTCGTCGAGGCCCGGGCCGAGGCGACGCCGACCGCCCCGATGGCGGTGGACGAGCGCGGACGCGCCCTCGATTTCGCGGGCTATCGCGACGCCTGTCTCGCCGTGGCGGGCGCCCTCGCCGACCGCGGCATCGGCCCCGGCCGGCTCGTCTCCTGGATGCTGCCGACCCGCCTCGAGGCGCTCGTGCTGGTGGGCGCCCTCGCCCGCCTGGACGCCGTCCAGAACCCGATCCTGCCGATCTACCGCGGGCGCGAGGTGCGCTTCATCGTCGCCCAGGCGCGGCCCGCCCTGCTCGTCACGCCCGGCGCCTGGCGTGGCTTCGACTACGCGGGGATGGCGCGCGAGATCGCCGACGACCATCCCGGCCTCGAGACCCTGGTCGTCGAAGAGGGGCTCCCCGGCGCGCCGCAGCTGGGCTCCGCCCCGCTCCCCCTCGCGACGAGCCCCGCCGCTCTCCCACCTCCGCCCCGGGCCCTGCCCCCGGCCGAGCTGCCGGTGCGCTGGCTCTTCTACAGCTCGGGCACGACCGCCGATCCGAAGGGCGCGCTCCATACCGACGCCTCGCTCTGGGCCGCCGCCAAGGGCATGGCGCTCGGCCTCGAGCTCGACGCCGCCGACCGGATCGCCTTCGTCTTCCCCTTCACCCACATCGGCGGCTTCGCCTGGCTCCTCGGCGGCCTCGCGGCCGGCGCCTGCCAGATCCTGATCGAGAACTTCGCCGCCCCCGATACGATGGCGATCCTGCGCCGCCACGGCGTCACCCTCGGCACCGCCGGCACCGTCTTCCACGAGGCCTATCTCCGCGCCGCCCGCGCGTGCCCCGACCCGCCGCTCTTCCCGCACCTGCGCGCCTTCCCGGGCGGCGGTGCGCCGAAGCCGCCGCAGCTCCACTACGACCTCGTCGCCGAGTTCGGCGGCGCCGGCATCTGCTCCGGCTGGGGACTCACCGAGGCCCCGAACCTGTCGATGGTCCACGTCCGCGATCCCGACGCGAAGAAGGCGCAGACCGAGGGGCGCCCCTCGCTGCCCGACGTCGACCTGCGCGCGGTCCGCAGCGACGGGTGCATCGCCGCGCCCGGAGAGCCGGGCGAGCTGCGCGTGCGCGGCCCCCACGTCTGCCGCGGCTATCTCGACTCCACCCTCGACGCCGCCGGCTTCGACGAGCACGGCTACTTCCGCACCGGCGATCTCGGCGTGATCGACGCCGAGGGCTACGTGACGATCACGGGCCGCCTCAAGGACGTGATCATCCGCAAGGGCGAGAACATCCCGGCCAAGGAGGTCGAAGATCTCCTCTACACCCATCCGAAGGTCGCGGAGGTGGCGGTGATCGGGCTGCCGGATCCGAAGACGGGCGAGCGCTGCTGCGCGGTCGTCGTCGCCCGGGATCCCGCGGATCCGCTGCGCTTCGACGAGATGCAGCGCTTCCTGCGCGAAGCGGAGCTGATGGTCCAGAAGATCCCGGAGCAGCTCGAGCTCGTCCCCGAGCTCCCGCGCAATCCGACCGGCAAGATCCTGAAGCACGCCCTGCGCGCCCGTTATTCGGGGGCCGGGGCTGCCTAGCACGCGCGGACTCCGCACGGCTCGCGATGCCTGCCTGGCCCTCAGCCGCGCTTCAGGATGCCCTTCAGCGCGAGCTCGACGAGCGGCTCCACCATCTTCGGCGACAGGCTCCCGCCCCGGAAGAAGAGCGTCACCGAGATGGGCCCGACGACCAGATCCGCCGCGAGGTCGAGGTCGACGTCGCTCGAGATCTCGCCCCGGGCCCGCGCCCGCTCGAAGATCCGCACGAAGGGCTCGCGCCGGGCGCGCGCGACCGGCTCGATCAGCTTCGAGAGCTCGGGGTTGTGGGCGCGCTCGCCGGCGAGGCTCGGGAAGACGGTGCCGAGGGCGGTCGCGTTGAAGGCCTCGATGTACTTGCGCAGCGTCTCCTTGAGGTCGCGCTCGAGGCTCCCGGAGTCGACGTCCTCGAAGCCCGGCAGGGCCCCGAAGGCCTCGACGACGAGCGGGAGCTTCGAGGACCAGCGGCGGTAGATGGTCGCCTTGCCGACCCCGGCGCGGAGCGCGACGCCCTCGACGGTCAGCGCCGAATAACCCACCTCGCCGAGCAGGGCGAGCGTCGCGTCGAGGATCGCCTGGTGGGCCTCCTCGCTGCGCGGGCGGCCCGTGCTGCTCGTCATGCGGCGGCGCTCGGATTTCGTGCGATCCGCTTCGGTCGGTGCCACTGCTTCCGCATCCTTGCCCGCGCGCATCGACCCTCTCGGCTCGCGATCCGACCGCGACCCGCCCGCCGAGGCCCGGCCGGGCGTCGACGGCGGCGCGATTACGATACAGTACGTTCCGTAATCAACCACCCGAGGCCCGGGCGCTGCGCGCCCCCCGCCCCGAACGCCGGCCCGCCTTCGCCTGGACGGCGACCCCGCGGTCCGCGAGCGACCGCATCGACGAGGAAGACAGGCCGCGCCGCCATGGTCGAATACAACCCCTTCGCCGACGCGATCGTCCACGGCGACCCGCTGCCGATCTACAAGCGCCTGCGCGACGAGGCCCCCGCCTACTATCTCGAGGAGTTCGACACCTGGGCACTGTCCCGCTTCGAGGACGTCTGGAAGGCCTCGGCGGACATGAAGAACCTGACGGCGGCGAACGGGACGACCTCGGCCCACCTGCTGACGAAGGTCCAGCCCGTCACGCCCATGATCAACAACATGGACGCCCCGGACCACACGCGTCTGCGCGCCGAGTTCCGCAAGGCCTTCGCCGCCCCCGAGGTCGCGAAGCTCGAGCCGATGATCCGCCGGATCGCGAAGGAGCGCCTCGCGGCCTGTCTCGAGGCCGGGCGCATGGACGTGATCCACGACTACTCCGCCCACGTCGCCGTCACCGTCGCCTGCACGATCAGCGGCCTGCCCGCCGAGGACGGCCCCTTCCTGAACGCGCTCGTCTGGCGCTTCTTCCAGCGCGAGGAAGGCGTGCGCGGCATGACCGAGGCCGGGCTCGCGGCGCTCGGCGAGATGTTCGCCTACTTCCACGACCAGATCGCGCGGCGGCGCCGGGGCACCGCGAAGGACGACGTCCTCCAGAAGCTGCTCGAGTTCGAGCAGGGCGGCCGCCGCCTCGATGACGACGCCCTCGCCTCCCACCTCTCGATGCTGATCATCGGAGGCTCGGAGACCTTCCCGAAGACGCTCGCCACGATCGTGCGCCGGCTGGCGCAGCATCCCGACCAGCGGCAGATGTGCGTCGACGATCCAGGCCTGATCCCGGACGCCTACAACGAGGGGCTCCGCTACGACATGCCGACGCAGTTCCTGATGCGGCAGGTGAAGCGCCCCGTGGAATTCGCCGGCGCGCAGATGAAGCCCGGTCAGGGCGTGATGTTCCTCTACCACTCGGGCAACCACGACGAGCGCGAGTTCCCCGATCCCGATCGCTTCGACATCCTGCGCCGTCCACCGCGGATCCTGACCTTCGGCTACGGCCCCCACTCCTGCCTCGGCGTCAACGTCGCCCGGCTCGAGGGGCGCGTCTGCCTCGAGGAGCTGCTCGGGCGCGTGCCGGACTACGCGGTCGACGAGGCCGGCGCCGAGCGGCTCCTGACGGAGTACGTCCAGGGCTATTGGAAGCTCCCCATCACCTTCAGGGCCTAGCATGACGCCGCGCTCCGACTCCTCCGCCCCCGCCCCGGCCGCCTTTCCGGCCTCCCTCGCCGAGCACGTCCGCCGGCTCGCCCGCGAGCGGCCGAAGGCCCCCGCCTTCGTCGTCGACGAGCGGGTGCTCGACTGGGCGGGCTACGACGCGGCCGCGGATCGCCTGGCCCGGGTCTTTCTCGCCCTCGGCCTCGCGCCGGGCGAGCGGATCGCCGTCTGGGTCCCGGACGGCACCCCCTTCCACGTCGCCTATCAAGCGGCCGAGCGCTGCGGCCTCGTCTGCCTCGGCCTGGCCCCTCGCTGCGGGGAGCGCGAGCTGGCGCATCTGCTGACCCTCGCCTCCGCCCGCGTCCTCGTCTCGGCCCCGGAGATGGCCGACGGCCCGGCCGCGGCCCGCGTCGCCCGCCTGCGGGAGCGCGGCATCGCGATCGAGTTCCACGTCACCCTCGCCGGCGACGGCTTTCCCGAGGACGCGATCGAGCTCGACGGTCGACCGGCGCCCCAGGCGAGCGCGCCCCCCGCCCCCTCGCTCGGTCTGCCGGCGACGGCGATCTCGCTCCTCAACACGACCTCGGGCACGACGGGGCTGCCGAAGATCGTCGTCCACGACCAGCTGCGCTGGTTCCACTTCCATCGCCTCGCCGCCGACGTCGGCCATCTCGACGAGCGCGACGTCTTCATGAGCGCGCTCCCCGCCCCGGTCGGCTTCGGCCTCTGGACGGGCCACTTCACGCCGACGCTGCTCGGCGCGCCGACGGTGCTCACGCGCAAGTTCGACGCGCGGGCGACGATCGACGCCCTCGAGCGCCACCGGGTGACGGTGCTCGCCGCGGTCTCGACCCAGTTCATCATGCTGCTCGAGTCGGGCGGCTTCGACGGCGGCCGCGACCTCGTGCTGCGGGCGCTCTTCACCGGCGGCGAGGCGGTGCCCGAGCGGCAGGCGCGCAACTTCGAGCTCCGGACCGGAGCGTCGGTGCTCCAGTTCTACGGCTCGAACGAGACCGGAGCCGTCAGCGCCACGCGGCCCGAGGATCCGCCCACCAAGCGCCTCACGACGGCGGGCCGGCCGATCGCCGAGATGAATCTCCGGCTCTTCGACGCCGAGGGTCGCGACGTCACGGCGAGCGGGCGTGGACAACCGGCGGTGAAGGGACCGGTCGTCTCCCGCGGCTATCTGGGCGCGCCCGAGGCGAACGCCGCCCTCATCACGACGGACGGCTGGGTCAAGCTCGGCGATCTCGTCGAGCTCGACGCCGACGGCTACCTCCGCGTCATCGGCCGCACCGACGACATCATCATCCGCGGCGGCAAGAACCTCTCCGCCGCCGCCATCGAGGAGGGCGTCGCGCTCCATCCGAGCGTCGCGCTGGTCGCCGCGATCGGCATGCCCGATCGCATCTTCGGCGAGCGCGCGGCCGCCTACGTCGAGCTGCGCCCCGGCCAGACCCTCGAGCTCGAGGGCCTGCGCGAGCAGCTCAAGGCCCACGGCATCGCCCGCGAGCTCTGGCCCGAGGCCCTCGTCGTCCTGCCCGAGCTCCCCCGCGGCGTCGGGGGCAAGGTCGCGAAGGGGGCGCTGCGCGAGGACGCGAAGCAGCGCTTCGGCGACCCGACCGACGAGGATGCCCTCGCCCGCTCGCGCGCGGCCGACCGCGCCGGCGAGTTCTCGTGAGCGATCGGAGGCCGACCCTGCGCGAGCGATTCGCGCAGACCGAGCTCCGGGGCCGGGCCCTCTGGGTCGTGATCGGGTGCCTCGTCTGCCAGATGGGGCTCGGCCTGACCTACGTGAAGAGCGGCCTCTCGGCCGATCTGATCGAGGCCCTCGGCATGACCCGCGCGCAGTTCTCGGGCGCGAACACCCCGCAGCTCGCGGTGCAGTCGCTCGCGAGCCCGCTCGCCGGCTTCCTGACCGTCCGCTACGGCGCGAAGGTCGTGCTGACGGCGTCGGCGATCCTCTTCGCCATCGTGTTCGTCGGCTTCTCGCAAATCGAGTCGGTGGCGGGGTTCTACTTCGCGATCGCCGGCGTCGGGCTCGGCGCGGCGGGCATGGGCGACGTCTCGGTCGGCCACGTCGTCGCCCAGTGGTTCCGCCGCCACCGCGGTCTCGCCCTCGGCATCGCCTACGCCGGCTCGAACCTCGGCGGCTCGGCGATGGTCTGGCTGACGGGCGCGGTGACCGCCCGCGCGGATTTCCGGACGGCGCTGCTCGCCGTCGCCGTCTTCTCGCTCGTCGTGCTGCTCCCCGCCGCGTTCTTCCTCGTCCGCGATCGGGAGGGCGCGCGCGTCGAGGTGGCCGGTGACGAGGCGAGCGCGGAGAACGGGACGCCGAGCGCCTCGGCGGCGGACGAGACCAGCCTCGACCTGCGCGCCGCCCTCCGGACCCGCACGTTCTGGATCCTGACGACGACGCTCTTCGCGTTCTTCTTCTACTTCAACGGCATCCTCGACCACTTCGTGCTGATCCTGACGGATGCCGGCGTCTCCCACGAGGAGGCCGCGACCCGGCTCAGCCAGACCATCGGCCTCGGCATCGTGTCGAAGATCGTCGGGGGCTATCTCGCGGACCGCGTCTCGCAGGAGCACGCGATCCTCTACGACTACGGGCTGCTCGGCCTGAGCTCGGTCGTGCTGCTCTTCCTGCCGAACGCCGTGGTGCTGCCGGTCTTCGTGCTCTCGTACGGATTCAGCCAGGCGGCGCGGGACGTGGTGTGGCCGCTGGCGGTGGAGCGCTGCTTCGGCGCGCGGCATCTCGGCTCGATCTACGGCGCGATGACGCTCGCCCTGCTCCCCGGCGCCGCCCTCGGCCCGCTCGCGGCGGCGGCCCTGCGCGATGCCCTCGGCGACTACCGGATGGCCTTCGTGCTCTTCATCGCGCTGAACGCGGCGGCGCTCGCGGCCCTCTTCTTCGTGCGCGACGAGCGCGCGCTTCGCACGACCTGAGCGACCACCGCTCGGGCGCCGCGCGGCCGCCACTCGACCGCCCATCGATCGCCGCGCAGATGCGGCTCGACCGCGCCGGGGCCTACTTCGCCTGGGCGATCGCCTCCGAGAACGCGAGGCCCTCGGCGATCCAGCGCCGCGCGGCGTTGAGCTGGCGCGGGCGCTTGCAGCCGACGGCCCCGACGAGCTTGCCGCCCCGGCCGAAGAGCACGAGGAACTTGTCCTCGTCGAGATTGCCCAGGCAGACGTGCATCTCGTCGTCCGGCCGGAACTCCCCCGCGACCGCGAGCCGCAGGTCGAACTGATCGGTCCAGACGTAGGGCACCGCGGCAAGCGGCTCGACGCGGCCGTGGACGATCCGCTTCGCGACCACCTCCGACTGCTCGACGGCGCTCGTCCAATGCTCGAAGCGCGGGCGCTCCGGGTAGCGCGGGTTGATCCAGCGCGCGCAGTCGCCAAGGGCGGAGATGCCGGGACGCGAGCTCGCGCCGGTCGCGTCGCACAGGATGCCGTTGTCGATCACGAGCCCCGAGTCGGCGAGCCAGCCGACCGAGGGCGCCGCCCCGACGCCGACGACGACGACGTCGGCGGGGATGACGCGGCCGTCGGCGAGGCGGACGCCCTGGACCCGCCCCTCCCCTTCGAAGGCCGCGACGCCGACCCCGAGATGGAACTCGACCCCCGCCTCCCGATGGCGCCGCGCGACCCGCTCTCCGAGGATCGGCCCGAGGCCGCGGATCAGCGGCGCGGGCAGCGGCTCGACGACGGTGACCGGGCAGCCCTTCGCGCGGCAGCTCGCCGCGACCTCCATCCCGATGAAGCCGGCCCCGATCACCACGACCCGCGGCGTCGCCGCGAGGGCCTCGCGCAAGCGGCGCGCGTCGTCGAGGGTCCGCAGCGCGAAGAGGCCCGCGAGCCCGCGTTCGAACGGGAGCCGACGCGCCTCGGCGCCCGTCGCGAGGACGATCGCGTCGGCCTCGACGCGGCTTCCGTCGGCGAGCGTGAGGGCGAGCGCCTGCGGATCGAGGGCGGTCGCCTTCTGGCCGAGGCGCCACTCCGCCCCGAGCGGCGCCACGCCGTCGCGCGCGAGGGCGAGCTTCTCGTCGGGCCAGCCGTCGACCAGGAACTGCTTCGACAGCGGCGGCCGGTCGTAGGGGAGCTCGGCCTCGGCGCCGATCATCGTGACCCGGCCCGCATACCCCTCGCGCCGCAGCGCCTCGAGAAAACGCAGCCCGGCGAGCGATGCGCCCACGACCGCGACGTGCTGAACCATCTCCCGCTCTCCTCCGATTCCCCGTCCTTGCGCGGGGCTGCGGCGCCGGAATCGCCCCAGGATCCCGCGCGGACGGCCGAGCATAGAGGATCCCGGCCGGGGGCTCCCGGCGTGTCTGGCCAGCCCCCGGCCCGTCTGCGAGACTCGCCCGGCCTTCACCCGCGAGGAGCGCCTCATGCAGTTCTGGCAAGCCATCCCGTTCACCCACCCCGACGAGATGCTGGAGCTGGTCCCGGTCATCGAGGAGGCCGGCTTCGAGGGCGTGCTGCTCGCGGACCACGTCTTCGCCCCCGAGTCCTACGACTCCCGGTATCCCTACGACGACTCGGGGGAGCCGCCCTTCGACGAGAAGACGCCGTTCCCGGAGGTCTTCGCGACGATCTGCGCCCTCTCGATGGTGACGACGCGACTGCGCTTCATGCCGAACGTCTACGTCCTCCCGATGCGCCACCCGATCGAGGTGGCCAAAGGCCTCAGCACCGCCGCCGTCATCTCGAAGAACCGCGTCGTGTTCGGGATCGGGGCCGGCTGGCTGCAGGAGGAGTTCGAGATCCTGGGCCAGCCCTTCGAGGGCCGCGGCCGCCGGATGGACGAGCAGATCCCGATCGTCCAGAAGCTCCTGCGCGGCGAGGTCGTGTCCGCCGACGGCGAGTTCTACAAGTTCGCGCCGCTTCGGCTCAATCCGGTGCCGACGCAGACCGTGCCCTTCTGGATCGGCGGCATGAACGCGGCGGCGCTGCGCCGGGCAGCCCAGTACGGCCACGGCTGGACCGGCGCGGGCACGAGCTTCGACGAGACCGTCGCGATCCTGAAGGACCTGCACGCACGACGGAAGGCCTTCGGCCGGGACCAGGAGCCCTTCGACTGCTGCATCCCGCTGACGGAGCCGCTGCCGGCCGACAAGATGAAGCAGCTGATCGACCTCGGCATGACGGGCACCGTCAGCTGGCCGCTCTCCTTCCAGATGCCGCCCGGTGCGACGATGCAGCAGAAGAAGGACAAGCTCCGCCAGCTCGGAGACACCATGATCGCCCCCGTCAACGGCCGGCGTTAGGCAGCCTCCCCGCCGTCCGAGCGCGCCGGAGCCCCGGCGGCCCACGACCCGAAGCCCGCGATCCGGGACGGGGCGCTCAGCGCTCGCGGGCCGGCGCCCAGCCCCGGTCGTAGGGGGCCATCAGCTGCGAGTCGAGCTGCATCCGCGTGTGGAGCCAGCGGCCGTCCTCGAGGGCGTACTCGTCGTGCTCGACGCCGACCATCCACATCGCGCGGCCTTCCTTCGTCGTCACCATCGCGAGCACGTCCCAGGTTCCCTTCGCACGCTCGCCCTCGACGCGGATCTCGGGCTTCACGAAGAAGTGCCACGCGTACTGGAGCGTCGGCTCCCGGAAGCGCTCGCGGATCGCGGCGCGCCCCTCGCAGCGGCCGAGGACGCCGCCGCCCTCCCAGACCGCGTCGATCGTGAAGAGCGATGCCAGCTGCTCGGCGACGACGTCGATCTCGGCCTGCGAGCGGGGGCCCTTGCGCGCATAGCGGGCGTCGGCGAGCGCGCCGTAGCGGCTCTTCAGCGCGAGGATCTCGGCGTGGGCCTCGGCGCGGGCGACCCGCACCTCGAGGGCCGCGATGCGATCGAGCAGAGACGACTCCGCCGCTTCCCGTGTCATGCGATCGACTCCCTTCCCCGGCGCGCCTCGGCGGCCTCGGTGAATTCGGCTAGCCTCGCCCAGCCCGGAGGCCGGATGCAAGCGCGGCCTCGCCCGACGGGGCTTCGCTCGAAAGGATCTCCATGCCCGGTCCCCTCGCCGGCATCCGCATCGTCGATCTGACGACCATGGCGTCGGGTCCGCTGGCGACCTCGATCCTCGCCGACCAGGGCGCGGACGTGATCAAGGTCGAAGCGCCCGGCAAGGGTGACGCCCTGCGCACCATCGGCCCGAGCCGCGGCGGGCTCTCCGCGCTCTTCACGAGCCTGAACCGCAACAAACGCTCGATCGCGATCGATCTCCACCAGGGCGCCGGCGTGGCGCTCCTCGACCGCCTCGTCGCGCAGGCCGACGTCTTCGTCCAGAACTTCCGCCCGGGTGCGGTCGACCGGATGGGGATCGGGGCCGAGCGCTACCGCGCGCTCCATCCGGATCTCGTCTACGTCTCGATCAGCGGCTTCGGCGAGCGCGGGCCGATGGTGAACCGCGGCGTCTACGACTCGCTGATGCAGGCCTACGTCGGCGTCGCCGTCCACCAGGCGAACCTCCAGACCGGCGAGCCCGAGTTCGTCCGCAGCGTCGTCTGCGACAAGGGCACCGCGATCCAGACCTCGCAGCTGATCACCGCCGCGCTCCTCGCCCGCGCCCGGGGCGCCGGCGGCCAGCACCTCAAGGTCTCGATGCTGCACGCGAGCCTGGCCTTCCTCTGGCCCGACGGCATGCAGAACTACACCCTGCTCGGGGAAGGCGTCTCGGCCCCGCTCCTCAAGTCGGCGCTGCCGATGATCCGCCCCACCGCCGACGGCCACATCGCCATCAGCTACATCCAGGATCGGGAGTTTGCGGCCCTCTGTCGCGCGCTCGGCCGCGACGACCTCGCGAACGACCCTCGCTTCGAGAAGGCGGATCCCCGCGCGCGCCACGGCCGCGAGCTGCAGGCGCTGCTCGACGCGACGCTCCGGCGCTTCACGACGGCGCAGCTCCTCGCGCTGCTCGCCGAGGCCGACGTGCCCCACGCGACCGTCGGCGATCCGGCGACGATCCACCTCGACCCCCAGGTCGTGGCGAACGAGCTCGTCTTCGAGATGGACCACCCCGCGGCCGGGCACATGCGCCAGCCGAAGCCGCTCGGCGACTTCGAGAAGACGCCGGTCTCGGTCCGGCGCGGCGCGCCCCGGCACGGAGAGCACTCGCGGGAGATCGCGGCGGAGGCAGGGCTCGATCCGGCCGAGATCGGACGGCTCGTCGAGGGGGCGGTGCTGTTCGAGGCGGTCTGAGACCCGGCGGGGGGCGACCCGGCGGGCTCGCGCCCCTCCTCAGCCCGCGATCCCGACGCCCCGATCGATCACGACCTCGGCCACGCGCTCGGACAGCTCGCGCTCGTCCCACCACGACATCTGCAGCTGCTTGGCCCGGCGGAAGTAGAGCTGGATGTCGTACTCGATCGTGAAGCCGACGCCGCCCCAGATCTGCTGGCAGGTCGCCGTCGCGTCGCGAAACGCATGGCACATGAAGAGCTTCGCCAGCGGCGCGAGGCGCGAGACGTCCTTGCCGACCGAGCGCGACCAGGCCGCCTCGTAGACGAGCGTCGAGCCGCCCTCGATCTGCGTCGCCGCGTCGGCCAGGTAGTGGGAGATCGACTGGAAGGCGCCGAGGGGCTTGCCGAACTGATGGCGCGTCTTCGCGTAGTCGACGGTCATCTCGAGGGCCCGTCGCGCCCCGCCCGCCGCCTGCGCGGCCGCGAGGACGCAGCCGTCGAGCATGACGTCCTGCCAGGTCTTCCAGCCGGAGCCCGCCGCCCCGATCCGATCCTTCTCCGAGACGCGCACGCCCTCGAAGTCGACGCGATAGGTCGATTGCGAGCCGAGATTCCGGCGCTGCGAGAGCGTCACCCCCGCGGCCTGCGGATCGACGAGGAAGAGGTCGACGTCGGTCTCGCCCTGCCCCGTTCGCGCGAGCACGACGAGCCGCGTCGCCGCGCGGGCGAAGGTGACGTGCATCTTCGTGCCGGAGAGCCGGAACCCGTCGCCGTCCTTCACCGCCGCGAGCTGGACGCCCTTTGCCGCAAAGGAGCCGCGGGGCTCGAGCCAGGCCGGAGTCAGGATCGCCTCGCCCGAAGCGATGCGCGGGATCCAGGCCCGCTGCTGCTCGGCGCTCCCCGCCCGCAGGATCGCCCCGGCCGCGAGGACCGCCGACTCGAGATGCGGAGCCGGCGCGAGCGCCCGGCCGAGCTCCTCGTGGAGGATCGCCGCTTCGAGCAGCGTCTGCCCGCCGCCGCCCAGGGCCTCGGGGATCAGGATCCCGATGAGGCCCTGCTCGCCGAGCTGCTTCCAGAGCCCCTCCGCATGACCGCGCGGGTCGTCCTCGCAGGCCCGCACGACCTCGACGCTCGCGTGCTCCGCGCAGAGCGCGCGCACCATGTCGCGGAGGATCCCGTGCTCCTCGGTGAAATCGAGATCCATCTGCGTCTCCTCCTCGTCCGGAACCGGGCTCCGGCGCCGGACCGGGTCACCCGATCCGGCGCCCGGCGATCAGGGCTTCCAGTCGTCGCCCTTGAGCTTCCAGGGATTGGCGTCCGCGCTCTCCGGGACGGCGATCTTCGCCTCGCACGAGACGCACTGCTTCGTCCCCGCCGTCAGCTCGATCTTGACGTCGACCCAGCCGGTGCCCTTCGCGGCCCGCTCGACCTTGGTCACCTTGCCCGCGAAGCGCATCGTGTCGCCCGGGTAGACCGAGTCCTTCATGCGGAACTTGATCCGGCCGAGGCGGCCCTTCGGGCCCGTCCAGTCGGTCAGGTAGCGCTCGAACCACGCCGCGAGATTCGGCGTGTTCATGATGATGTCGTCGAGACCGTTGTTGCCGGTCGCGAACTTGTAGTCGTGGTGCTGCGGCCGCCAGTCGCGGCTCGCCATGGCACCCAGCACCACGGTCACCGGCTTCACCGCCTTCTCGAGGACCGGCAGGTCCATCCCTTCCTTCACGTCGCCCAGCATCAGGTTTGCAGCCATGATGATCTTCTCCGTCGTGCCACCCGTCGGGGCGGCCTGGCCTGCCCGCTCGGGACGTCCGCGCCGCGGCGTCCCGAAGAGCCGGCCCGATATTAGTTGCGGTTGTAGCCGAAGCCCGTGTAGCGCTCTTCCGCGCAGAGCTCGCCCCGCTGGTTGACGACGCGCACGCCGAAGTCCCAGAAGCGGCCGGTGCCGAGCTTCGTGGTCTTGAGCGGCGACACCGAGTACAGGATCTGCGTCGTCGTCAGCACGTCGCCCGGCCGGATCGGCTCGCCGAAGACGATCGTGTTGTCGCTCATGACGGCCTCGGGCAGCCCGAGCTTCGCCTTCAGGTCGAAGTGGAGCTGCAGCGGCACCGCCGGCTCCGTCCGGCCCGGCGACCAGTCGTGGGGGCGGAACCAGACCGACACCATCGTCGGCGGGGTGATCCAGCCGCCGGTCAGCTCCTTCGCGACCTTCTCGTCCCAGTAGAGCGGGTTGCCGTTCTGGGTCGCCGACATCGTCGTGAGCACGTAGCCCATCTCGATCGGGAAGCCCGTCTTCTCCTCGTATCGCGCCTGGCCGATCCAGGACTGCACCTCTGCCGGAAGGTCCGTGGCGGACTCGCTGGCCATCTCTCTCTCCTTGATTGCTCGAAACCTTGATTGCCCGAAAAAAGGTTGCCCGAAGAAACCGATTGCTCGAAACGCCCGATCGCCCGAACGCCGCGAAGACCCCGACTATTCGACGGCCCCCTCGGCCAGCAGCTTCGCGATCGCCTCCCGCGAGAGCCCCGCCAGGGCGAGCAGCGCCTCGCTGTCGGTGTCGTCGCCGGTGCGCACCGTGTGCTTCGGATGCGCGCGGACGGCCCCCGCCAGGACGGGCGAGAGCTGCTCGAAGACGCCCCGCTTCTCGTGCTCCGCCTCCATGAAGAGGCCGCGGGCGCGCCAATGGGGCTCCTGCACGACCTCGGGGATCGTGAGCACCGGCGCGACGCAGGTGTCGTTCGCGGCGAGCTCCGCCGTCCACTCGTCCCGCGTGCGGGTCAGGAAGGCGGCGCGGAACGCCGCGCGGATCTCGTCCTGGATGCCCTCGGCGTACTGCTTGTCCGCATACTGCGGAAGCCCCAGTCGGTTGCAGAGATTCTTGTAGAAATGCGGCTCGATCGCGCCGACGGAGACCCACTTCCCGTCCTTCGTCGGATACAGGTCGTAGAACGCATAACGTCCGGTCAGCAGGACCTGGCGCGGCCCGGCGACCTCGCCCTCGGCCAGGAACTGGTCGACCGAGAGCGACATCAGCGACAGGATGCCCTCGGCCGCGGCGCAGTCGAGGAAGGCGCCCTCCCCCGTGACGCCGCGCTTGACGAGCGCCGCGAGGATCGAGACGACGGCGTGCATGCCGCCGCCGGCGCTGTCGGCGACCGTCGCGCCCGGGATCGGCGGGCCACCGTCCGCCCGCGGCTCGCTGCAGGCGAGATAGCCCGACATCGCGAGGTAGTTGATGTCGTGGCCGGCCCAGCTCGAGGCAGGCCCGTCCTGGCCGTAGCCCGAGGTCGAGCAGTAGACGATGCGCGGATTGCGGGCGCGCATCGCCGCATAACCGATGCCGAGACGATCCACGACGCCCGGACGATACGACTCGATCACGACGTCGGACTTCGCCGCGAGCGAAAGCAGCGCCTCGCGGCCGGCCTCGGCCTTGAGATCGATGCGCATGCGCTTGAAGTCGCGGCTCGCGCCGTAGGTGTGGTAGACGGGCTTCGTCTGCAGCGCACCCTGCTTCGCGACGGGCGCGATCACGACGACCTCGGCCCCGTAGTCCGCGAGCATGCGGCCGGCGCGGGCAGCGGGGCCGACGGCGCCGAGATTCAGGACGCGGATGCCGTCGAGCAGATGCGGCGATTGGGACCGGGGGGTCGACACGCGAAGGCTCCTCTGGGCGGGATGAGCGACGGGCCGTTCGGCCTAGAAGGTCTTGGGCAGGCCGAGACCGCGGCCCGCGATGATGTTGCGCTGGATCTCGCTCGTGCCGCCGCCGATCGTGTCGACGACGGTGTAGCGATAGGAGCGCTCGTAGCGGCCGCCCGCCGGCGCCTCGGGCGCATCCGGCTTGAGGGCCGCGTCGGGGCCGATCAGCTCGAGGGCGTAGTTGGCGATGCGCTGGCCGAGCTGCGACTGCCACATCTTGTACATGGCGGCCTCGACGGTGGGGACGCGGTTCTTGAGCGCCTCGCTGATGACCTTGCGCTGGAGCTTGCGGGCGACCTCGAGGTCGGCGGCGAGCTTCGCGATCGTCTGGCGGACGATCGGATCCTGCGCGAGGGGCTCGCCGTCGAGGGTCGCGGTCGCGACGTACTCGATCAGCCCCTTGAGCTTCATCTCGACCGGACCGACGGGCAGCATCGCGAAGCGCTCGAGATCGAGGGCCTCGCAGATGTAGGTCCAGCCCTCGCCGACCTTACCGACGACGTGGGAATCCGGGACGAAGACCGAGTTGAAGAACACCTCGTTCGAGCGCTCGTCGCCGATCGTCCAGGTCGGATGGATCTGGAAGCCGGGATGGTTCATCGGGACGAGGAAGAGCGTGATGCCCTTGTGCTTGTGCTCCGAGGTCCGGGCACCGACCCAGTACCAGTCGGCGAAGTGGGCCGAGGTCGTCCAGATCTTCTGGCCGTCGAGGACGTAGCCGCCGCGGGCGTCGTCGCGGGTCGCCTTCAGCTGCATCGACGCCGCGTCCGAGCCGGCCTGGGGCTCCGAGTAGCCGATCGCGAACTCGATCTCGCCGCGGATGATGCGGGGCAGGAAGTAGGACTTCAGCTCCTCGTTGCCGTGGCGGATGATCGTCTTGCCGACGATGCCGACGCCCTTGCCCGGCTGGGGTGCGCCGTAGCGCGACAGCGCCTCGGTCAGGACGAAGTCGTAGATGCCCGAGCGCTCCTGGCCGCCGTACTGCTTCGGCCACGACATGCCGAGCCAGCCCTTCTCGGCCAGCTTGCGCATGAAGGCCCGCTTCGCCGGAGTCTCGACGGTCTGCGAGAGGTGCTCCGGATTGCGATCCATCACGTCATCGGAGCGATTCGCCTCGAGAAAGGCGACCACCTCGCGCTCGAAGGCCAGGACGTCCTCGGGCAGCTCGAAATCCATCGCTCGACACCTCGCTTGGAGCCCGGCCGGTGGGGCCACCGGGGCCGGGCGGGCATTACGATACGCCCCGTCTTGAAATTTATCCAGACCCGGCGGACGCGACCGAGCCCCTACCCGAGCCCCCCGGCGAACTGGGCGTTCAGGCGGCGCATCCCGGCGAGCCAGCGGTCGATGTCCTGCCCCTTGCGGGCGTAGTACTTGCGCACGACCGGATGGGGCAGGATCAGGAACGACTCCGCCCGGAGCCCCTCCACGACGACCTCCGCCAGGACCTCGGGCTCGATCATCCCGTCGATCCCCGCGACCCCGCCGTCCCCGTCGCCGAAGGCGATCGCCATGTTGGTCCGCACCGCCTGCGGACACAGCGCCGAGACCCGGATCCCGCGGTCGCCGTAGGTGATGGCGAGCCACTCGCAGAAGGCGACGGCGGCATGCTTCGTGACCGCATAGGGGGCCGAGCCGATCTGCGTGAGGAGCCCCGCCGCCGAGCAGGTGTTGAGCAGGTAGCCGCGGCCCCGGGCGAGCATCGACGGGAGCACCGCGTTCGCCGCGTGCACGTGGGCCATCACGTTCACGTCCCAGAGCCGCTGCCACTCGGCGACCGGCACCTCGGGCCCGCCGACCGTGAGGATCCCCGCATTCGAAGCGAAGAGATCGATCGGCCCGGCCTCGCCCTCGACCTCGCGGACGAGGCCCTCGACCGCCTCGCGCGACGCGACGTCGACCCGGAAGGCCCGCCCGCCGACGGTCCGCGCGACCTCCTCGGCCCGAGCGAGATCGAGATCGACGACCGCGATCCGGCGGGCGCCGGCCCGCGCGAAGGCCTCGCAGAGCGCGCGGCCGATGCCGTTCGCTCCGCCCGTGACGACCACGTTCGCCCCCGAAAGCTCCATGCCGACTCCTCCCCTGCGACGACGCGACGCCGTCGAATCGCCGCCCAGCGTATCACCGCGGGGCATCCCCCGTGTGTTAGCGTCCGCGCCATGAGCTGGAAGCCCGAAGTCGACGAAATCGAGCGCCGACGCGCTCGCGCCCTGGAGATGGGCGGGAAGGAAACCCTCGAGAAGCGCCGCGAGCGCGGCCTGCTCAACGTCCGCGAGCGGATCGAGCGCCTGGTCGACCGCGACTCCTTCTCGGAGCGCGGCCAGATCGCGGGCTCGAGCAGCGCGCCGGACGGCTCCGACTTCACGCCGACCGGCGTCGTCGTCGGCACGGCCCGCATCGGCGGCCGCCCCGTCGTCGTCTGCGGCGACGACTTCACGATCCGCGGCGGCGCCTACACGCCGGCCAGCATCAAGAAGGCCCTCTACGCCGAGGATCTGGCCGTCGATCGGCGCGTCCCCTTCGTGCGGATGCTCGAGGCCGGCGGCGCCTCGATCGCCGGCGGGACGGCCGGCGGCTCCCGCGGCCGCACGGGCTACGACTGGACCTCGCCGCCGATCATGAACGTGCAGACGATGCGGACGCTCTCGGCGGTGCCCGTCGTCTCGATCGCCCTCGGCGCGGTCGCGGGCTTCCCGGCCGGGCGCCTCGTCGCCTCGCATCTCTCGATCATGACGAAGGACGGATCCCAGGTCCTGACCGGTGGTCCCGCCGTCGTCGCCCACGCGATGAAGGAGACGCTCACGAAGGAGGAGCTCGGCTCCGCCTCCGTCCACGGCCGCAACGGCATGGTCGACAACGTCGCCGACGACGAGGTCGACGCGCTCCGCCAGGCGCAGCAGTTCCTCTCCTACCTCCCGAGCCACGCCGGCGAGGCCCCGCCCTTCTTCGACGCCGGAGACCTCCCGACCCGGCGCGAGCAGTCCCTGCTCGAGCTCGTCCCCCGCGAGCGACGGCGCGCCTTCAAGATGCGCAAGCTGATCGAGGCGGTCGTCGACCAGCGCAGCTTTTTCGAGATCGGCAAGCTCTGGGGCCGCAGCCAGATCACCGGCCTCGCCCGCGTGAACGGCCACGCGGTCGGCCTCATCGCCAACGACTGCCACCACGACGGCGGCTCCATGACCCGCGACGGCGCCGACAAGATCCGGCGCTTCGTCGACCTCTGCGACCTGTTCCACCTCCCGATCGTCTCGTTCGTCGACGAGCCGGGCTTCGCGATCGGCTCGAAGGCCGAGCAGGAAGGCACGATCCGGGCGGGCATGGGGGCGATGTTCGCGGTGCTGCAGTCGACGGTGCCCTGGTTCGCCTGCGTCGTTCGGCGTTCGTACGGGGTCGCCCAGGGCATCCATCTCGGCTCGAAGGCGATGGCCGTCGCCTGGCCGTCGGCGATGAGCGGCGCGCTGCCGGTCGAGAGCGGCGTCGCCCTCGCCTTCAAGCGCGAGATCGAGTCGGCGCCGGATCCCGAGCGGCGGCGCGCCGAGCTCGAGGACGAGATGGCGAAGGCCCAGTCGGTCCTCCCCCGCAGCGAGGAGTTCGGGGTCCACGACCTGATCGACCCGCGCGACACGCGGCCGGTCCTCTGCGAGTGGGTCGGCGAGATCCAGACGCAGCTCGCGGCCCACGTGAAGGCCGGGCCGCCGCGCTATTCGATCCGCCCCTGAGCCGCGCGTCGCGGCGGCGAGCGCGGGGGCGCGGTGAGCCGCGCGGCAAGCTCGGCCGTGCGCGCCTAACGCCCCTTGAAGCGCGGCGTGCGCTTCTCGGCGAACGCGGCGACCGCCTCCGTGTAGTCGTCGGTCTGGGCACCGCGCACCATGCGGTCCGCCTCGTAGCGCAGACACGTCTCGAGGTCCGCCTCGAGAGCCCGGTTCAGGTTCGCCTTCATGTAGCGCAGGGCGATCGGGGGCCCGGCGGCGATCCGGGCGGCGAGCGCGAAGGCCTCGTCGGCGAGCGCCGCGTCGGGGACGACGCGGTTGAAGAGCCCGAGCTCGAGGGCGGTCTTCGAGTCGACGCGGTCGGCCGTGAAGTAGATCTCGCGGGCCTTCGCGGGGCCGACGAGCCGGGTCATGAACCAGGTGCCGCCGTAGTCGCCCGAGAGGCCGAGCTTCGCGAAGGACGTGACGAGGAAGGCGGACTCCGCCGCGATCCGCAGGTCGCAGGCGAGCGCGATCGAGCATGCGGCGCCGGCCGCCGCCCCGGGCAGCGCGGCGATCGTCGGCTTGCTCGAGCGGTGGAGCATCCGCGGAAGCTCGTGCTCCCAGCGCAGCTGGCGTTGGCGGTCCTCCATCGAGGGCGGCTTGCCCTCCTTCTGCATGCGCTTGGTGTCGCCCCCCGACGAGAAGGCACCGCCCGCCCCCGTCAGCAGGAGGCAGCCGACCTCGGGATCGGTCTCGAGATCGCGCACCAGGACGTAGAGCGCCTCCTTCATGGCCATCGTCAGCGCGTTCTTCGCCTCGGGCCGATTGAAGGTCAGCGTCGCGACGCGCTCGCGGACGTGGCAGAGGATCTCGGGCGTGCCGGTCTCGCGGGCGACGCCGGCGGCGGGGCTCTCCATGGGTTCTCCTAACGTCCGCGGTACTTGGGCGGCCGGCCCTCGGCGCGGGCCGCCTTCATCTCGCGGTAGTCCTGCGTCTCGTAGATCGCGGTCATGCCCATCGCCTCTTCCTGCATCGTGCGCTGGACCGTCGGATGGGCGAGCCGCGACAGGGTCCGCCGGAACATCTTGACCGCGAAAGGCGGATGGGACGCGATCTCGCGACACATCTCCATCGCGACCTCCTCGAGCTTCTCGTCGGGGACGACGCGGGAGACGATGCCGTGGCGGAGCGCCTCCTCGGCGTCGAGCACGCGGCAGGTCAGCGCGAGGTCGGCCGCGAGGCCGTGGCCCGCCATCTGGAAGAGCCGTGCGGTTCCGCCCGAGTCGGGGATCACGCCGTGCTTGATCTCGGGGAGCATCATGCGCGTGTTCGCCGCGGCGATCCGCATGTCGGCGAGCAGCGCGCGCTCGAAGGAGCCGCCGATCACCCAGCCGTGCATCGCGACGAGCATCGGCGCCGGGAGCGTGAAGAAGAGCTGGGTCCGGCGGTGGCCCCGCTCGATGAACTCGAAGTTGGTGATGTCCTCGCTGCGCACCCCGATCTCCGAGGTATCGCGGCCCGAGGAGAAGGACTTCCCCGTCCCCCGCCAGAGGACGACGCGGACGTCGGGGCGGGCATGCAGCTCCTCGAGGGCGTCGAAGAGCTGGCGGTCCATCTCGTCGTTGGCGGCGTTGTGCTTCTCGGGTCGGTCGTTCGTCACGACCGCGATCCCGTCCGCGATCTCCAGCCGGACCAGCTTCTTCGTCGCTTCCGCCACGCTCCGTCTCCTCCCTGTCGTCGCTTCGATCGCCCCGCCCGCACCGGCCCGGGACGGGGTGGCCCTCCCGTCGCGCCGGCCTTCCGGACTCCCGGTTCCGAAGAACCCCGGCTTTGTCGCGGCGAGCGCGTTCCAACGCGTCGCGGGAGGCTATCATGCGGCGCCGCGCCGCGCGGGAGGGCCGCACCCGCGCCCCTGACCGCCGCCACGATAGGAGAGATCCACGATGGGCCTTCCCAACCCGCCCGCCCTCGGCGCAAACGCCGTCCCGAAAGGCACCTTCGACGGCCAGACCGTCATCGTCACCGGCGGCGGGACGGGCCTCGGCAAGGCGATCGCCGTCGAGTTCGGCCGGGTCGGCGCGAAGGTCGCGATCCTCTCCCGCGGCGAGTCCCACCGCGAGGCCGGGCTCGCCGCCCTGCGCGAGGTCGGGGCGACCGCGATCGCCGTCGCCTGCGACATCCGGGGATCCCGAGGCCGTCGCCCGCGCCTTCGACGAGGTGACGAATCAGCTCGGCGTGCCGGACCACATCGTGAACAACGCCGCGGGCAACTTCCCGGTCCCGGCGGAGGACATGAGCCCGAACGCGTGGAAGACGGTGACCGACATCGTCCTGAATGGGACCTTCTACTGCTCGCGGGAGTTCGGCCGCCGGCACATCGTCTCGGGGACACCGGGCTCGATCATCAACATCGGCGCCGCCTACGCCTGGACCGGCGGACCGGGCTTCGCCCACTCCTCGGCGGCGAAGGCGGGCGTGAAGAACATGACCGAGACGCTCGCCGTCGAGTGGGGGCCCTACGGCATCCGCGTGAACGGCCTCGTCCCCGGCCTCTTCCCCCACGACGACGAGACCGCGAACATCCGCTCCGTCCCCGAGCGACGGAAGAACGACGGCATGCGCTGCCCGGCCCATCGCGTCGGCTACCCCCACGAGCTCGGCTGGGCCGCGACCTTCCTGGCCTCGCCCTACGCCGCCTTCATCTCGGGCCATACCCTCGTCGTCGACGGCGCCAACTGGCAGCGGCGCGCGATGCTGATGCCCGAGTTCGTGCCGATCCGCGAGCAGATGGGCAAGGGCCCCTTCGACCCGAACCCGCCCAAGCGCGCCTAGCGCCGCACCGAGCGCGCACGGCCTGCCCGAGCACCCCGCATCCGAGGAGCCCCGCCATGAGCGAACGCCCCACCCTCTTCCGCCTCGAGCGCGACGGCGTCGTCGCGACGATCGTCCTCGACAATCCGGCCAAGCTGAACGCCTGGAGCTGGGAGTCGGCGCGCCAGGTGACGGCGCTCGCGGACACGATCCGCTTCGACGACTCGATCCGGGTCGTGATCGTCCGCGCCGAGGGCCGCGCCTTCTGCGCCGGCGTCGATCTCGGCATGCCCGAGGACCGCATCACCGGCCGCTCCCCCGCCGAGAAGGTCCGCAACTACTACGAGAAGTTCCGCTGGGTCCACGAGCGCTTCAAGGTCTTCGCCCACCTGCCCCAGCCCGTGCTGATGGCGATCCACGGCTACTGCCTCGGTGCCGGCCTCGAGGTCGCGATGATGGGCGACATCCGCATCGCCTCGGACGACGCGCAGTTCGCGCTCCCCGAGCCCCGGGTCGGCGTCTCGATCGACGCCGGCGGCGATCTCCGCCTCGCCCACGAGATCGGCGCCGGCTGGACGAAGCTCCTCGCCATGACGGGCCGTCGGATCGACGCCCAGACGGCGCTCCGGATCGGCATCGTCCAGGAGGTCGTCCCGCGCGACCAGCTGCTCGCCCACGTCCGCGCGCTGGCCGACGAGATCGCGAAGAACGCGCCGCTCGCCGTCCAGGGCATCAAGCGCACGATCAACTTCCGCGCCGAGCAGGGGCTGTCCGAGGCCATGCAGTTCGAGGCCTCGAGCGCCGCGGTGCTGTTCACCTCCGACGACATGCAGCTCGGCTACAAGGCGATGGCCAAGAAGGAAGACGCGCGCTTCGAGGGCAAGTAGCGCCGCGATCGCCGGGCGGACGACGCCCGGGCCGCGGTCCGTGGGGGGACGCGCTCGCATGATCGATCGCCACCGCGCACCGCAGGTCGCCGGACGCCGCAGGCCGAACGCCCTCCGACGCCTCGGCCCCGCCTTGCTCCTGTCGACGTCGCTGATGCTGTCGGCGACCGCCGGGCACGCCGCGGAGGTGCAGGCCGGGGCCGAGCTCGCCGCCGGCCGCATCACGTTCGAGAGCTTCCCCGTGCGCCAGGTCGGCGGCCCCGACGCGGACGCGGGCATCGGCGACTGGTACCTCGGCAACGGCACGATCTGCGCCGCGATCTCCGATCCCGCCCACGAGAGCCCGCTCTCGCCCCGCGGCGGGGTGCTGATCGACCTCGGCCACTGCGGGCGCGCCGACGATCAGTGGGCCGTCTTCCAGCCACTCCTCAATCTCGCGCAGAGCGAGATCGTCCCGATCGAGACGATCCTCTCCGGGCAGGACGAGACGTCGGCCTGGATCCAGACCCGCGCGCTCTACCGCGGGGTCGAGATCCTGACGACCTACCGCGTCGATCGGGAGCGGCCGACGGCGCTCGCGATCGCCTTCCGGGCGCGACGACTGGCTGAGGGCGAGCGCCTCTTCGGTCTCGGCGCCGTCACGCTCCACGCGAGCGGACAGCTCGCCGCCTTCTCCCTCTCGCGCGGCGATCTCGCGACCTCCCGCGGCTTCGCCCATCCGCCGAACGACCGCAGCTCGACGCGCAAGATGCTGGCCTCCCTGGTCGACTCGGACGCGACGATCCTGGTCGGCGGTGAGGCGGGCCCGCCCATCAGCTACGGCCTCGAGCGGGTCGCCGCGACCCTCGACGAGGCCGGCGTGAAGAGCGCCCTCTCGTCCCTCACGATCACCGGCGACCACTACACGCTCCAGAACGTCCTCGTGAATCCGCCCTGGATCGGCGAGGCCAGCGCACGCCCGGGGCTCGGGCAGCTCGCCCAGCTCCCGTTCATGGACCTCGAGGAAGGCGGCGAGCTCGCGATCGACTACCGCATCTGGGTCGGAGAGCGCGCCGACGTCGCCTCCGTCGGCGACCGGCTGCTCGCGAACGCGCGCCCCGTCGCGGGCCGCGTCGACGATCCCTCGGCCCGTGTCCATGTCACCCTCGCGACGGGCGCCCCGATCAGCGAGGTCGCCCCCGACCCGACGGGCGCCTACGCGCTCCGTCTGCCGCCGGGCCGCTACGTCGCTCGCGCACGCGGGGACGCCGGCCGGTCGGCGGAGGTCGCCTTCGAGGTGCCCGATCCCGCGGTCTCCGACCCCGCGGCCGTCCCCCTCTCCGCGGCGGAGGCCGTCCCGATCCCGCCGCTCGCCCTCGGCGCACCGGGCCGGATTGCCCTGCCGGCGGGCTTCACCGGCCGCCTCGTCTTGCTCGCCGAGGACGGCTCGGGTCCGGTCCGCTTCCACGGCTCCCTGCTCGGCTTCGCCGTCGGCGAGACGCCGGTCCCGAGCGGCATCGAAGCGGACTTCCTGAACGTGGCGACGCGCCCGGCCGGGGCCGAGAGGACGCCCGGCTCACCCGACACGGCCTCGGCTCCAGTCGGCGCGGCGAAGCCCGTGGAGGTCGCGGTGCCGCCCGGCCGCTACCGCGTGCTCGCGGTGCGCGGGCCCGAGTACGCGGCCGTCGAGACGCAGGTCGAGGTCGTGGCGGGCGCGGTGAGCCCGCTCGCCCTGGCGCCCCTCCCGCGCAGCGCGCCGACCCCCGGCTGGATCGGCGCCGATCTCCACGTCCACACCGGCCAGAGCTTCGACTCGAGCCTCCCCGAGGCGCTCCAGATCGAGGCCTTCGCCGCGAGCGGTGCCGAGGTCCTCGTCTCGACCGAGCACGACCGGATCTTCGATCCGCGCCCGGCGATCGCGGCGCGCGGGCTCGAGGCCGAGCTCGTCGGCGTGACGGGCAGCGAAATGACGAGCGCCTACGAGGGGGGCGATGCGCCCTTCACCTCGGGCCACCTGAACGTCTTCCCCCTCGCGGTCGAGGCGAACGCATTCCGCCGCGGCGCGATCCGCCTCGAGGGTCGCCGGCTGCGCGACGCGCTGGCCGAGCTGCGGGCGCGCCCGGCGCCGCCCTTCGTGCAGATCAATCATCCGCGGCCGAGCCCGGCCTACGCCGCCGAGGACACGTTCTTCGCGACCCTCGGCGTCGCGGGCGAGCCCTACGACCCGACCCGGCCGCTCACGGAGTGGCCCAACTCGGTGCTGGCCGAGCGCAGCGCGCGCCACGGCGTCCGCGATCTCGACGTCGAGGCGGTCGAGCTGATGAACGCCGCGAGCGTCGAGCGCTACCGGCTGATCCGCGCCGACTGGCTCTCGTTCCTGCTCCAGGGCGAGCGCCTCGTCGCGACGGCCAACAGCGACTCCCATCGCCTGGGCCACGTCGTCGGCCTGCCGCGGACCTACGTGCGCATGGAGAACGATCGCGTCGAGGCCTTCGACGAGGCGGCGTTCATGCGCGCCCTGCGCGCGGGGCGGGCCTACGGCTCGACCGGACCGCTGCTCGACGTCCGACTCGGCGAGGCCGAGATCGGGGAGCTGCACGCGGGGACGAAGGGCGTCCTCGAGATCCGGGTCCACGGCGCCGACTGGATCCCGATCCGGGAGTGGCGCGCCTACGTCGACGGCGCCCTGGTCCACCGCGCCCCGATCGCCCGCGGCGAGTCCGCGTCGCTTCCCCTCGTCTTCGCGAAGGACGCCTTCGTGACGGTCGAGGTCGAGGGACCGGCCGAGGGCGTCTACCGGGACGTGCTCCCGGGCTTCGTGCCCTTCGCCTTCACCAACCCGATCTTCGTCGACGTCGACGGCAACGGGCGCTGGGACGCGCCGGGGCTGCCCGAGCGCTCCGCCCTGCCCCCGACGATCCTGCGACCGGGCCTGCCGGACTGAGCCGGGCCCGGCCCGGGGCTCAGTCGACGCCGATCACGAACGAGACGCTCGTCGTCCCCGACCCGCCGATGTTGAGGGTCTGGAAGTTCTTCGCGCCCTCGACCTGGTAGGCCCCCGCCTGTCCCGTCACCTGCAGCGCGGCGTCGAGGACCTGCCGGCAGCCGGTCGCACCGACCGGATGGCCGGCGCCGATCAGGCCGCCGCTCGGGTTGATCGGGAACTTGCCATCGATCTCGAGCCAGCCCGCCTCGACGGCCTTCCAGGACTCGCCGGGGGCGGTGATCCCGAAATGATCGATCGCCATGTACTCGGAGGTCGTGAAGCAGTCGTGCGTCTCGATGCCGTCGATGCCGTTCACGTCGGCGATCTTCGCGCGCTTCATGGCGCTCGTGATCGTCGAGCGGACGTGGGGCAGGACGTACGGAGAGTCCTTCGACTCCGCGACCTTGTCGGCGAACTTGAGGCGGGCGGTGTTGTGGCCCCAGCCCTTGATGCGCGGGACGTCGGCGAGCTTCTTGCCGAGCCCGCGAGCCCAGCGCTCGGCGTAGTCGCGCGAGGCGAGGAAGATCGTGACGGCCCCGTCCGTCACCTGCGAGCAGTCCGCGATCCGGACGCGTCCACCGACCGCCGGATTGTCCTCCGTCCGGCAGAGGGCGTGCTCCTTGTTCATGTACCAGCTGCGGGTCTGGGCGTTCGGATTCAGCTTCGCGTTCGCGTAGTTGATCTTCGAGATCTCGGCGAGATGCTCGTCCTTCAGGCCGAAGCGCTTGTCGTACTCGTCGCCGAGCTTGCCGAAGAGCTTCGGGAACGGGAACTCGACGCCCTTCGCCTCGAGCTCGTACCAGGCGGCCGTCCCGAGATAGGAGCCGCCGACGTCCGCCGACACCGTCTTCATCTGCTCGATGCCGACGACGGCCTGCAGGTCGTAGCGACCCGCCTCGATCTCCGCCGCGGCCGCGAGGATCGCGATCGAGCCCGAGGCGCAGGCCGCCTCGTGGCGACCGGTGGGCAGGCCGCTGAAGGCGGGATCGACCTCGGTGAAGAAGGCGCCGAGATGGCCCTGCATGCAGTAGAGCTCGGCGGCGAAGTTGCCGACGTGGGCGCTCTGGATCTCCTCGGGCGCGATCTGGCACGCCTCGAGCGCGCCCTGCACGCTCTCGCGCATCAGCGCGGAGAAGTGCTTGTTCTCCTTCGTCCAGTTGCGCGCGAAGTCGGTCTGGTAGCCGCCCAACACGTAGACTTCCGAGCCAAGAGCCATGTCGTTCTCCCGAGTTCGATTTCCGATCGCGCGGTCCGGCTCCCCGGTCCGCCCCGCCCCGCTCGCGAGCGCGCCTCGAGACGCGCCGAGCGGGGCCCGACTCCCGACCGCCTATTCCGCGACGAAGAAGCGGCCGACGTTGATGCGCGTGTGCTGGAAGAAGCGCGCGGGCTTGCCCGTCCTCGCCGCCTCGACGAGCACCGCCGGCACCGAGAGCCCGGCCTCCTCGATCATCGAGACCATGCCCTTCGCGCCGATCGTGTCGACCAGCACCGAGGGCGGCGCGGCGTTGAAGCCGAGGCCCATGATGCGGTCGATGCCGTCGATCGTCTCGGTCACCTCGCCGACGCGGTGGAACGCGTAGGCGACGTAGCCGGCGATCACCCGCCGCGCGATCTTCGCCCACTCGCCCTTCGCGTTCAGGAAGACCTGCATGCCCTCCTTGTAGCGTCCGTCGCGGTGGAGCGCGGCGACCTCGGCGATGTAGCCGAGGTCGGGCAGCACGATCTCCGACTCGGGCTTGTAGGCGCCGGTCGCGGGATCGAGCACGAGGCGCTTCTTGCCGTCCTTCTTGAAGAAGCCGCCGCCCGTCTTGTTGCCGAGCACCCCCTTCTCCATGAGCTTCGCCATGTAGTCGGGGAGGCGATTGGTCTCGTGGGCCTCGTCGTTCGTGTTCGCGTAGACGTTGTCGACGATCGCGCGGTGGATGTCCCAGCCGACGAGATCGACCGTCGCGAGCGGGGTCATGGCGCGGCCCGTGTAGGGCCCGACCAGCTTGTCGGCGAGCAGCGGACCGATCTCCCCCGCGAGCTGCGCGACCTCGTTCATGACCTTGAATCCGACGCGATTGCCGGCGAAGGCAGGCGTGTCGAACGCGCGCACCATCTCGCGGCCGAGGCGGATCGTCGAGAAGGCGTCGATGAACTCGACGACCGCCGGATCCGTGTCCTTGCCCGCGATCAGCTCCGTCCCGACGATCACGTTCGGCGGATTGAAGAAGTGGAGCCCGAGGAAGTTCTTCCGGAACGACTCGCTGCGCCCGGCGCACAGGGCGTTGATCGAGAGCCCCGAGGTCACCGTCGCCACGATGGAGTCGGGACGCCGCGCGGCCTCGACCTGGTCGAAGATCTGCTTCTTGAGCTCGAAATCCTCGGTCAGCGCCTCGAAGATCAGGTCGGCGCCGGCCACGGCCTTCGCGAGGTCGTGCTCGTAGTCCCCGGTCTTCGCGCGCAGGGCGACCGTGGGCGAGCGGACCTGCTTGATCGCCGCCGCGAGCCCTTCGTCGGCCTTCGCCTTCGTGCGCGCGAGCAGCGTCACCTCCGGCACGGCCGTCGTGAAGAGCGCGGCGCTCCCGTAGCCCATCGTGCCGTTGGCGCCGAGCACGACCACGCGCTCGAGCTTCCGGCTGCCGAGAATGCGCCGCAGCTCCGCGGCCGTTCTGGAGGTCGTCATCGTGTACTTTCCGTTCTCGTGCTGTTCACCCGGGCACCGGACGCGATCCGGACCCGATGGGGCTCGGTAGGATTCCAGAAAGACGGCATCCCCGCCGCCCCCGCCGCGTCGCAGCGAGGCCCGCGGGCCGTTCGTCCTCGCTCGGAGAGTGTCCCGGAGGCCCCGAAACGGGTCGCCCGCGAGGCACCGGACGCCGGCGATCGCGCGCTCCGCGGCGAAGATGCCGGAGATCTGCCGCTCGCGGGAGCCCGACTCTCCCCCGACCCCCCGTGACCGCAGGTCAGGCGCGCCCGCTCCCGATCGCCCCGACACCACCGAGCGACTTGCGGAACGCGTCGAGGAGCTGGGCCTCCTTCTCCTTCGCCGCCGCCAGCTGGGCGTCCTTCACCGTGTCGAAGCCCCGGATCTGCTCCGGGATCTCCGCGATCTGGACCGCGAGATCGAGGTTGTGGCCGGCCAGACCGCGCAGGACTTCGCCCATCACGCGCTCGTATTCGCCCACCAGGGCCCATTCCCGGCGCCGGTGGGCCGTCTTGTTGAACAGATCGAGCGGTGTATGGCGCAGTCCCTTCAACCGGCGCAGCTGAGTCAGGGCCACGAAGATCGGGCGCGGGATCGTCAGCTTCTTGACCCGGCCCGACGACGGGTCGCGGGGGAAGAAGAGCTGCGGGGCGAGGTGGAACTGGAGCTTGTAGCTCCCCTCGAACTCGGTCTCGAGCTGACGCCGGAATGCGTCGCTCGCCCACAGCCGCATGACCTCGTACTCGTCCTTGACCGCGAGCAGCTTGAAGTAGTACCGGGCAGCGGCCCGGGCGAGCCGCCCCTCGGTCGCCCCGATCGCCCGCTCCGCGCCGGCGACCCCGGCCACGAAGTCCGCGTAGCGCTTGGCGTAGGCCGCATTCTGGTAGTCGGTCAGGAACTGGACCCGGCGGGCGACCAGGCTCTCGAGGGTGTCTTCCTTCGCGTCCTTCTTCGACTCGCGGATCCGCGGCGAAGCGAGCTCGAGGACGCGCTTGCGGTCGTGGGCCGCGAGCCGGCCCCAGGCGAGCGCCTGCTTGTTCATCTCGACCGCGCGCCCGTTCAGCTCGATGGCCCGCAGCAGGGCCGGCAGACCGACGGGGATCAGGCCGCGCTGGAGGGCGAAGCCGACCAGGAAGAGGTTCGCGCCGATGGCGTCGCCGAGCAGCGCCGTCGCGAGCTTGGTCGCGTCGACGAGCTCGAGCCGCTCGCCCCCGATCGCCGCCGCGAGCCGGGCCTCCATGCCCGCCGAGGACATGTCGAGGTCGGGATGCGACGCGAAGTCGGCGGTGGGCGCGACGTGGGTGTTCACGATCGCGCGGCTGCGATTCGGCGAGAGCTTCGAGAGGCCGTCCTGGCCGGTCGTCACGACGATGTCGCAGCCGAGGACCAGGTCGGCGCCGCCCGTCGGGATGCGGGTCGAGTGGAGGTCCTCGGGCCGCTTCGCGACGCGGACGTGGCTCGCGACCGCGCCGTTCTTCTGGGCGAGACCGGTCACGTCGAGGAGCGAGACGCCCTTCCCCTCGAGATGCGCCGCCATCCCGATCAGCGCGCCGATCGTGATGACGCCGGTGCCGCCGATGCCGGCGACGAAGACGTTGAAGGGCTGATCGAGGGACGCGACCTCGGGCTCGGGCAGATCCTTGAAGTAGTCCCCCGCACCGACGGCCTGCTTCTCGACCTTCCGCATCCGGCCACCGATCACCGTCGCGAAGCTCGGGCAGTAGCCCTCGAGGCAGGAGTAGTCCTTGTTGCAGGACGACTGGTTGATGATGCGCTTGCGCCCGAACTCGGTCTCGATCGGCTCGATCGAGATGCAGTTGGACTGGACCGAGCAGTCGCCGCAGCCCTCGCAGACCTGCTCGTTGATCACGACGCGCTTGTCGGGCTCCGGCAGCTTCCCCTGCTTGCGGAGCCGGCGCGCCTCGGCGGCGCAGGTCTGGTCGTAGACGATCGCCGTCACGCCGGGGACCTCGCGCAGCTCCTTCTGGACGCGGTCGAGCTCGCTGCGGTGGTGGATGCGGACGCCGGTCGGGAAGGTCCCCGGTCGGTACTTCTCGATGTCGTCGGAGAGCACGACGACGTGCTCGATGCCCTCGCCGACGAGCTGGTGGGCGATCTCGGGCGTCGTGATCTCGCCCGCCATCTCCTCGCCCTCGATCGGCTGGCCCCCGGTCATCGCGACGGCGCCGTTGACGAGGATCTTGTACGTGATGTTCACGTTCGCGGCGACGGCGGCGCGGATCGCGAGCAGGCCCGAGTGGAAGTAGGTCCCGTCGCCCATGTTCTGGAAGATGTGCGGGATCCCGACGTAGGGCGCCTGGCCGATCCAGTTCGCGCCCTCCGCGCCCATCTGGTTCACCGCGAGCGTCCGCCGCTCGGGCAGGAACACGGCCATGCCGTGACAGCCGATGCCGCCGAGGGCGATGCTGCCCTCGGGCACCACCGTGGAGCGGTTGTGGGGACAGCCCGAGCAGAAGGACGGCAGCCGCGCGAGGCCGCCGGGCTGGACGGTGAGCGCGGGGGCTGCGGGCAGCGGCACGAGCGCGCTCGTCCAATCCGGCGCGTAGTCGCCGATCCAGCGCCGCAGGACGCTCGCGACCGCGCCGGGATTGAGCTCGCCGATCTGCGGGACGAGCGGCCGCCCCGACGGATCCTTCTTGCCCGAGAGCCGCGGTCGCGGACTCACGTTGTAGAGGATCGAGGCGAGCTGGTCCTCGATGACCGGGCGCTTCTCCTCGACGACGAGCAGATCGTCGTGGCCCGCCGCGAAGGCGCGCAGCCGGTCGGGCTCGAGCGGCCACGAGAGCGCGACCTTGTAGATCGAGATGCCGAGCTCGCGCAGGCGCGACTCGGAGAGCCCGATGTCCTCGAGCGCCTGGCGCAGATCACCGTAGGCCTTGCCGGTCGTCACGATCCCGAGGCGGCGTCGCGCGCCCTCGACGACGATGCGGTCGAGGGGGTTGGCGCGAGCAAAGGCACGCACGGCAGCAAGCCGGTGCTCGTAGAGGCGCTCCTCGACCTGCAGCGGGTAGTTGGCCCAGCCGATGTGGAGGCCGGAGGCCGGCGGCTCGTAGTCCGTCGGCATCACGATCCGCACGCGATCCGGCGCGACGGCGACCGAGCCCGAGCTCTCGATCGTGTCCGTCAGGCACTTGAAGCCGATCCAGCAGCCCGAATAACGCGAGAGCGCCCAGCCGTAGAGGCCGAGGTCGAGATAGTCCTGCACGCTCGACGGATTGAGCACCGGGATCCCGCAGTGGATCATCGCGTGCTCGCTCTGGTGGGCGATCGACGAGGACTTGGCCCCGGGATCGTCGCCCATCAGCGCGAGGACACCGCCGTGCTTCGACGTGCCGGCGTAGTTCGCGTGCTTCAGCGCGTCGCAGGAGCGGTCGACGCCGGGTCCCTTGCCGTACCACATGGCGAACACGCCATCGACTTTCGCGCCGGCGTGGAGCGTCGCCTGCTGGGTCCCGAAGACCGCCGTCGCCGCGAGGTCCTCGTTGAGGCCGGGCTCGAAGCGGACGTGGTTCGCGTCGAGGAAGGCCTTCGCCTCCCAGAGGTTCATGTCGAAGGTCCCGAGCGGCGAGCCCCGGTAGCCGGAGATGAAGCCCGCCGTGTTCAGGCCCGCCGCGAGGTCGCGCTGGCGCTGCATCAAGGGGAGCCGGACGAGGGCCTGGTTGCCGGTCAGGAAGACGCGCCCCGACTCGACCCGGTAGCGGTCCTCGAGGGCGTAGTCGGCGTCGAAGGCAGGGGCTTTCTGGGCGGCGGTCAAGGCGCTTCGGCTCCTCGCGGCTCGGGCGGATCGGGAGGCTCGGGCGCGGTCGCGCCGGAAGCGGTCGATCCCCTGTCGGGCGGTCCGCGCACGGTAGCGTAGAGGCGTCCCGCCCCGACACCGGCCGATCGACGCCCACCCGTGGACGGCCTATACGATGCGCGAGCCCGCGGCGGTGTGCCCCTGACCGAAGGCGAGAGGAGCTCCGAATGAAGATCGGCGTCACGATCCACGCGACCGACAAGGCGATGCACCCGGTCGAGGTCGCCCGGGAGGCCGAGGCCCGGGGCTACCACTCCTTCTACATCCCCGAGCACACCCACATCCCGACCAGCCGCCGGACTCCCGCGCCCACCGGGACCCCGACCCTCGGCGAGGAGTACCTGCGCAGCCCCGATCCCTACATCGCGCTGGCCGCGGCGGCCTCGGTCACGTCGAAGATCCTGCTCGGCACCGGCATCGGCCTCCCCGCCCAGCACGATCCGATCACCTTCGCGAAGGAGATCTCGACCCTCGACTGGATGGCGAACGGCCGCTTCGTCCTCGGGATCGGCTTCGGCTGGAACCACGAGGAGATGGAGAACCACGGCATCGACGTGAAGCGTCGGCGCGAGATCGTGCGCGAGAAGATGCTCGCGATGCAGGCGCTCTGGGCGGACGACGTCGCTTCGTTCTCCGGCGAGTTCGTGCGCTTCGAGCCGTCCTGGCAGTGGCCGAAGCCCATCCAGAGGCCGCGGCCGCGGGTGCTGATCGGCGGCGCCGCCGGGCCGAAGATGTTCGCCCACATCGCCGAGTACGCGGACGGCTGGATGCCGATCGGCGGCGCCGGTCTGGCAGCCGAGCTCGCGAAGCTCGGCGAGGCGGTGGCGGCCCGAGGGCGCGACCCGAGGTCGCTCCACATCGTGCCCTTCGGCGTCCACCCGAACGACGCGAAGCTCGCCTACTACCAGGAGATCGGCGTGACCGAGGCGGTCCTCCGGATCCCGTCGGCGTCCCGGGACGAGGTCCTGCCGGTGCTCGACGCGTACGCGAAATACGTGGGCCAGTTCTGACCGCGCAGCCGGTCCCGAGGCCTTTGACGCCCCCGGGCCCTTTCGATACGCTGCGGATCGTAATCCACCCGACCGACGATCGCGTGCGCCGTTCGAGCGAACGACGTACTCCGCTCGCCTTTGCCCCGGGAGCAGCATGGACCTCCGGTACACCCCCGAAGAGCAGAAATTCCGCCGCGAGCTCGCCGCCTGGCTCGCGAGCGAAGTCCCCGGCCACGGCAAGCCGCCCTCGGTCCACGACTGGCCGGCGCGCCGCGCCTACGACACGGGCTGGCAGAAGAAGCTCTTCGACGCGGGCTACGCGGGCATCAACTGGCCCAAGGAGTACGGCGGCCGCGACGCCACGCTGATCGAGCAGCTGATCTACTTCGAGGAGATCGCGAAGGCGAACGCGCCCTACGTCGGCTGCAACTTCGTCGGCGTGCTGCACGGCGGCCCGACCATCATGGCGGAGGGCACGCCCGCCCAGAAGGCGAAGCACATCCGCAACATCATCTCCGGCGCCGAGGTCTGGTGTCAGGGCTTCTCGGAGCCCGTCGCCGGCTCGGATCTGGCGGGCCTGCAGACGAAGGCGGTGCGCGACGGCGACCACTACGTCGTGAACGGCCACAAGATCTGGACGACCTTCGCCCAGATCGCCGACTACTGCGAGCTGCTCGTCCGGACCGATCCGACGGCGCCGAAGCACAAGGGCATCAGCTGGCTGATCATGCCGATGAACCTGCCCGGCATCGACATCCGCCCGCTCCCGACCCTCGAAGGCGAAGGCGAGTTCTCCGAGGTCTTCCTCGAGAACGTCCGGATCCCGGTCGAGAACCTCGTCGGCAAGGAGAACGACGGCTGGCGGGTCACCAACGTGACCCTGCGCTTCGAGCGCGGGACGGCGTTCGCCTCGGAGATGATCAACCTCCAGGCCTTCGTGCGCGGCCTCGTGAAGCTCGCCCAGCAGATCACGAGCCACGGCACGACCGCGTGGGAGGACAAGGCGCTGCGCCGCGAGCTCGGCCACCTTTCGGGCGAGCTCGAGAGCCTGTGGGCGATGGTGAAGCTCTCGGTCTGCGAGGCGAAGGCCTCGGGCGTTCCGGGCGTCGGGGCCTCGGCGGTCAAGCTCTACTACTCCGAGCTCTACCAGAAGATCACGGAGCTCGGCCTCCGGCTGCTCGGTCGCGCGGGCCTCTCGCGCTCCGACGTGGCCGGGCTGCCCGCCCAGCATCTGCTGAACCGTCACCTCAACTCGCTCTCGATCTCGATCGCGGCCGGCACCAGCCAGATCCAGAAGAACATCATCGGCGAGCGCATCCTGGGTCAGGCGAAGGACCCGGCACCGGCCAAGGGCTGAGCCCTCAGCGGGACAGGGAACGGCGCGAGCCGTTCCCGATCAAGAGGAGAGAACGTGGATTTCCAACCGACCGAAGATCAGAAGGCGCTGCGCGACGGCATCCGCAGCTTCTGCGAAGGCCAGGTCCCGAACGAGCGCTATCCGGAGCTCGAGAAGACGAAGGGCTTCGACCGCGCGCTCTGGGGCGAGCTCGCCGAGATGGGCATCTTCTCGCTCCGCCTGCCGGAGAGCGAGGGCGGCGTCGGCCTGGGCTATGCGGACAGCGTCCTCGTCTTCGAGGAGCTCGGCCGACGGCTCGTGCCGGGCCCGCTCGTCTGGAGCCAGCTCGCGGCGGGCCTCGTGAAGGGCGCGGCCGACGGGACCGCGGTCGTCGGCGGCCTCGACCAGATCGGCGGCGGCGGCGGGCCCTGCATGGTCGAACATCTCGAGAGCCTCGACGCCCTGATCGTCCTGCGCGACGACGGCGTCTACCAGATCGATCCGCGCACGCTCACGGGCGAGCTCGTCGAATTCCCGCTCGATCCGCTCACCCCGGTCCACCACGTGAAGTCGCTGCCGAAGGGCGAGAAGATCGCCGATGCGGCGCGCGCGCAGCGCCTCCGCCTCGAAGGCGCCGCGCTGGTCGCGGGCCAGCAGCTCGGGCTCGCCGAGGGCGCCCTCGACCTCGCCAACGAGTACGCGAAGGGCCGCGAGCAGTTCGGCCGCACGATCGGCTCGTTCCAGGCGGTGAAGCACATGCTCGCCGAGATGTTCGTCCGCCAGGAGGCGGCCCGGGCCGGGGCCTACAACGCCGGCGCGACCCTCGACGCGCCGGAGGTCGCCGACGTCGAGCGCGCCGTCTCCGCCGCGAAGCTGACGGCCGGCGAAGCCGCGATCCGCAACGGGCGCAGCTGCATCCAGGTCCACGGCGGCATGGGCTTCACCTGGGAGGTGCTCGCCCACTACTACTTCAAGCGCGCCTGGGTCCTCGAGAACCTCTTCGGAACCCAGGACGAGCACGCCGAGAAGATCGCCGAGCTCCTGACCGCGCAGGTGAACGCCTAGCCTCGGCCCGCTCGGGCCCGGCGCCATGCCGGGCCGGAGCGGCCGGGACCGGGACGGACTCCCGCCCGCTCGCGCGCCCGACCCGAATTTCCGCAACGAAGACGGAGCCCCCGATGATCGGAATCCTCTCCTACGGCGCCTACATCCCGCGGACGAGACTGCCGCTCTCGGCGATCGGCGGCCGCCCCGCGAAGGACGGCGGCCCCGAGAAGGCCGTCGCCTGGAACGACGAAGACGCGATCACCCTCGGCGTCACGGCGGCGATCCACTGCCTGCGCGGGATCGATCGCAGCGAGATCGACCTGCTCATCTTCGCCTCGACGACCCTGCCCTTCCAGGAGAAGCAGGCTTCGGCCCTCGCGGCCCGCGTCCTCGACCTCCCGCGCGCCGTCCAGACGAGCGACCAGACCGGCACGACCCGCGCCGGCACGATCGCCCTGCGCGCCGCCTTCGACGCGGTCAAGGCGGGCTCGGCCCGCCGCGCCCTCGTGATCGCGAGCGACGTCCGCCTCGCCGCGCCCAACTCCGGGCTCGAGGCCAACTTCGGCGACGGGGCGGCCGCCTTCCTCGTCGGCGACGGTGACGCGATCGCGACCCTCGACGGCTTCGCGGCGGTCTCCGACGAGATCACCGACGTCTGGCGCCCGGCAAGCCAGGCCTACGTCCACAGCTGGGAAGACCGCTTCGTGATCCAGGAGTCCTACTCCCCGAACGTCGCGGCGGCGATCCAGGCCCTCCTCGAGCGGAGCCAGACGAAGATCGCGAACTACGATCGCGTGGCGCTCTACGCCCCCGACGCGCGCGCCCACTCCGACGCGGCCCGGGCCGCGGGCATCGGCAAGGACCAGGTCGTGGCGCCCCTCTACGGGCGGCTCGGCAACGCGGGCACGGCCTTCGCACCGCTGCTGCTCGTCTCGGCGCTCGAATCGGCGAAGGCCGGCGAGCGGATCCTCGTCGTCAACTTCGGCAACGGTGCCGACGCGACGAGCTTCCGTACGACCCCCCAGATCGAGAAGGCGGGCGACCGCCGCGGCGTCGAATGGAACCTCGCCCGCCGCCGGGTCGTCGCGCGCTACGACGACTACATCAACGCCCGGGGGCTCCAGCCGAAGGAGTGGGACGCGGGGACGAACCCCGGCCTCTCGGCGACGATCCTCTTCCGCGAGCGGGACGACGACCTGAACTTCCGGGGCCAGCAGTGCCGCAGGTGCGGAGCGATCCAGTTCCCGGCGCAACGCGTCTGCGAGACCTGCTTCGCGAAGGATCAGTTCGACTCCGTCCGGCTCTCGGACCGGATCGGCAAGGTCGTCACCTACACCTTCGACTTCTTCTTCCCGACGCCGAACCCGCCGACGATCGTGACCATCGTCGACGTCGACGGCGCCCGCATCCACCTGCAGGTCATCGAGATCAAGCCGGACGAGATGAAGATCGGCCAGGAGATCGAGTTCGTCTTCCGCCGCATCCATGAGTCCGGCGGTCGGCCCAACTACTACTGGAAGGGCATCCCGAAGCCGGCCTGAAGCCGAGGGGTGCCCGTCTCCGAGGCATCGTCCCCGGCGCCGGCCCCGACCCGACCCCGCCCACGAACCCGAACGGCGCGACCCTCCGGCGCCCACCCAGCGAGAACGAATCCATGGCGAGCAAAGAATCGATTCGCGACAAGGTCTCCATCGTCGGCGTCGGGTGCTGCCAGTTCGGCGAGAACTGGGACCAGTCCCCGGCCGACATGATCGTCGACGCGGCCTACGAGGCCTATGCCGATGCCGGCATCGAGAACCCGCAGGAGCAGATCGACGCGGTCTTCACCGGCTCGATCTACACCAACAAGGGCCCCCACGAGGCGGCCGACGCGCTCAAGCTCTTCAACAAGCCGGTCTCCTTCGCGATCAACTACTGTGCGACCGGGACCGACCTGATCCGGCTGGCGACCCTCTCGATCGCCGCGGGCGTCTACGACACCGTCCTCGTCGTCGGCTACGACAAGCCGAAGGACCGCGGCGTCTCCGGCCCCTCGGTCGTGACCGACCGCGTCCGCGACCTGCCCCAGACCCCGGCCGGCTGGTTCTCGCTCGCCGCCGCGACCTACTTCGAGAAGTACGGGGCCTCCCGCGCCGACCTCGCCAAGATCGCGATCAAGAACCACGCGAACGGCTGCCTCGCCGAGAAATCCTTCCTGAAGCGCAAGATCACCGAAGACGACTACTTCAAGGCCCGCATCATCTCCTGGCCCTTCGGCCTCTACGACTCCGCGGCCCAGACCGACGGCGCCGCTGCGGCGATCCTGACCCGGACCGACCTCGCGAGCCGCTACACCAAAGAGCCGATCAAGATCAAGGGTGTCACCGTCCGGGCCGGACCGAACCCGCAGAAGGACCCGAAGAACGACTTCCTCTCCTGGAAGCCGACCGCCTGGGCCCGGGACGACGTCTACCAGATGGCCGGCGTGACGAACCCGCGCGCGCAGATCGGGATCGCCCAGGTCCACGACTGCTTCTCGCTGACCGAGCTCCTGACCTACGAGGATCTCGGCTTCTGCGCGAAGGGCAGCGCCAAGGAACACATCGCGAGCGGCGACTTCGAGCTCTCGGGCTCGCTGCCCGTCAACACCGACGGTGGCCTCAAGACCTTCGGCCATCCGACCGGGGCGACGGGCGTCCGGATGATCTACGAGAACGTGATGCAGCTGCGGGGCAAGGCCGGCGCGCGCCAGGTGCGCGGAGTCGAGGGCAAGCTCGCGGTGTCGCACAACATCGGGGGCCATCCGACGGCCTGCGGGATCGCGGTGATCGGCCGGGACTAGCGCCGATCGCCCGGGACGCGGCGGGAGCCGCCGGATCGACGACGCGACGAGAAGGAGCCCTCGATGACGACGAACGCGAGCCTCGACTGGGCGCGCATGACGATCCCGAAGACGCTGGACCGCTCGGCCGCGCTCTGGCCGGACGTGTCCTCGATCGAGGAGAACGGCGAACGGATCACGTTCGCAGGCCTCGCCGCCGCCGCCCAGGAGGCCGCGCGTGCCTTCATGGCCGCCGGCATCCAGCGCGGCGACCGCGTCGGCATCTGGGCGCCGAACAGCGCGCGCTGGATCGTGGCGGCGCTCGGGCTGCAGTCCGCGGGCGCGGTGCTCGTCACGCTGAACACGCGCTTCAAGGCCGCCGAGGCCGCCTACGTGCTCCAGAAGAGCGAGGCCCGCCTGCTCTGCACCGTCGGCGACTTCCTCGGCATGAACTACGCCGACGTGATCGCGGCCCAGAAGATCCCGACGCTCGAGGGCATCCTGCTGCTCGAGGGCCAGAGCCCGAACGGCACGGCCTGGGACGCCTTCCTCGCCCGCGCCTCGGCCGTCTCGCCCGCCGCGGCGAAGGCACGCGCCGCCGAGGTGACGCCGGACGACCTCTGCGACTTCCTCTTCACGTCGGGGACGACCGGCAATCCCAAGGCCGTCATGAGCGCCCACGGCCAGAACCTGAAGGTCTTCGAGGTCTGGGGTCGCACCGTCGGCCTGCGCGCCGGCGACCGCTATCTCATCATCAATCCCTTCTTCCACTCCTTCGGCTACAAGGGCGGCTGGCTCGCCTGCCTGATCCACGGTGCGACCGCCCTGCCCCACGGCGTCTTCGACGTGGCCGACGTCCTCGGCCGGATCCAGCGCGAGAAGATCACGGTGATGCCCGGGCCGCCGGCGATCTATCAGTCGATGCTCGCTTTCCCGGACCGCGCGAAGTACGACACGTCGTCGCTCCGCCTCGCCGTCACCGGCGCGGCCCCGACCCCGGTCGAGCTCGTCCACCGCATGCGCAGCGAGCTCGGCTTCCAGAGCGTGATCAAGGCCTACGGTCTGACGGAGAGCTGCGGCACCGTCTCGATCTGCCTGCCCAGCGACTCGCCCGAGACGATCGCGAACTCCGACGGCGCCGCGATCCCGGACACCGAGGTCAAGCTCGTCGATCCCGAGGGCAAGGAGGTCCCGCGCGGGACCGCCGGCGAGGTCTGGGTCCGCGGCTACAACGTCATGCGCGGCTACTTCAAGGACGAGGCCGAGACGAAGAAGGCGATCGACGCCGACGGCTGGCTCCATACCGGCGACATCGCCGTCATGGACGAGCGCGGCTACATCAAGATCACCGACCGCATCAAGGACCTCTACATCATGGGCGGCTTCAACGTCTACCCGGCCGAGGTCGAGAACCTGCTCTTCCAGCATCCGGGCATCGCTGCGTCCGCCGTGATCGGCGTGCCGGACGAGCGCATGGGCGAGGTCGGCATGGCCTTCGTCGTGGCGCGACCGGGGGCCACCCTCGATCCCGCCGAGGTGATCGCCTGGAGCCGCGCGAACATGGCCAACTACAAGGTCCCGCGTTTCGTCGAGGTCGTGGACGAGCTGCCCCGCAACGCATCCGGGAAGGTGCTCAAGTACGAGCTGCGCGACCGGGTGAAGGGGAAGTTCGGGGGCTGAGATGACGACCGACGCGAAGCGGGGCCTGCTCGACGAGCCGATCTCGATCGGGCCCGTCCGGCTTCGCGGTCGCGTCATGATGTCGGTCCATGGTCCGCGGCTCTCCCAGACCCGCTACCTGCCCTACCTCGCCGAGCGCGCCGCGGGCGGCGTGGCGCTGCTCGGCGTGCCCGCCGGCATGGGCGTCGGCGATCTCCCGCTCGGGCCCGGGCGGGCGCGGCTCGACATGCAGGGCGACTTCGATGCGGTGCCCTTCGATCCGCTCTCGCAGGAAGGCCTCGAGCACCTCGATCGCACGCTGATCCCGACCTTCGCCGCCCAGGCGAAGGCCGTCCACGCGCACGGCGCCCGCATCGTCGGCCAGCTCTACCACCCCGGCACGAGCCGCAACCACGACGATCTCCAGCCCGCCATCGGCCCGAGCGAAGAGCCCGACGACGAGAAGCGCCAGACGCCCCACGTCCTCTCCCTCGCCGAGATCGAGCGCGTCGAGCGGGCCTACGTCGAGGGGGCGCGCCGCGCCGCCGCGGCCGGCCTCGACGCCGTCGAGCTCCACGCGGCGCACGGCTATCTCTTCCAGCAGTTCCTGTCCCCGGCGACGAACTTCCGGACGGACGCCTACGGCGGCGATCTCGAAGGGCGCTGTCGGCTGCTCGAGGAGGTCGTCGAGCGCATCCTTCGACAGATCGGACCGGACGTCGCCCTCGGCGTCCGCCTGACCGGCGTCGAGCCGCCGGGCGGCTACGGGATCGACGAGATCGTGCGCGTCGCGAAGCGACTCGAAGCGCGGGGTGTCGCCTATCTCAACGTCAGCGGCGGGACCTTCACCGGCAACCGACGCGGCCTGACCGGCGCCTACGTCGGCTCGATCTACGAACCGGAGACGCCGAACGCCGAGGCCGCGGCGGCGATCCGGAAGGCGGTCTCGATCCCGGTCGTCGTCACCGGCCGGATCCCCGATCTCGAGGTCGGCGAGCGCCTCGTCGCCGCCGGCGTCGCGGACGTCGTCGGCCTCGTCCGCGCACTGATCGCGGAGCCCCGCCTCGTCGAGAAGACCCGCGCCGAGAAGGCGCACGCCGCGAAGGGCCATGCGGAGAAGAGCTCCGCGGCGACGAGCCCGGCGGCCACGAGCGACGCCCGCCCGATCGAGCCGATCGCGCCCACCCTCGGCTGCAACGAATGCCACTTCACCGCGCGCGCCGTCGTCTGCGCGACGAATCCCGCGGCCGGCAAGGAGCGCGAGCTCGCGCTTCGACCGGCGGAGCGCAGGCGGCGGGTGCTCGTCGTCGGCGCCGGTCCCGCCGGCGGCGCGGCCGCCTGGCGCGCGGCCGCCCGGGGCCACGACGTCGTCCGCGCCGAGCGATCGCAGGAGATCGGCGGCGTCGTCGCGCGGCTCGGTCTCGATCCCCACCGCCCGCAGTACGCCCGCTATGCCGACTACCTCCGCCGCCGCCTCGACTGGGCCGGCGTCGACGTCCGGCTCGGGACCGAGATCGACGCCGCGGCGGTCGAGGCGGTCGGGGCCGACGTGGTCGTCCTCGCCACGGGCGCCGACGAGTGGGTCCCGGCCCTGCCGGGGGTGCGGAGACCGGGCTCGCCGTCGGATGCAGTCGACGCGGTTGCGGCCGGTGCGCCCTCCCTCCACACCGCTCTCGACGTCCTGCGCGGCGCCATCCCCGGCCCCCGCGTGCTCGTCGTCGCGGGCACCGACGATCAGGTCGGCTCGCTCGCGACGGCCGATCTGCTGGCGGCGCGGGGCCATGCGGTGACCCTGATCGCCGAGGCGTTCTCGATCGGCGAGGGGCTCGAGAAGGCGACCCGCTATGCGCTCGTCCGCCGGCTGCTCGTCCGCGGCGTGGTCCTGCGCCCGCTCACGAAGCTCGTGGCGCTCGAGGGCTCCTCGGCGCAGGTGGTCCACGTCTGGACCGGGGCACGGGACGCGATCGGGACGGACGGCCTCGTCTTCGCCTGCGGTGCGCGGGCCCGGACCGGGCTCGCCCGCGCCCTCGATGCGCGAGGTCCGGCGGAGGCGCGCTTCGAGGTCCACTCGATCGGCGACTGCCTCGCTCCCCGGCGCATCCTCCACGCGACCCACGACGGCGCACGCCTCGCGGAGATGCTCTGAGGCCCCGCTCCGCTGCGCCCCGCGACCTGATCCGAAGAGAGGCGACCCGACCGGTTCCGATCCCACGTCCCGACCCGACACGACTCGACCCACGACGAAGGGCGACGCGTCCGCCCGAACGAAAGGCCGACACCATGGAGCTCGACATCATCGCCCACCCGGGCACGCTCAAGGCCTCCCAGGAGCACGCCCGCCAGGTCGAGGCCGCCGGCTTCGGCTCGATCTGGTGGACCGACTCCGGGCGCTCCGCCTATCTCGCCGCGACGGCCTCGGCCCTCGGAACCGAGCGCCTGCAGATCGGGACCGGCATCGCGGTCGCCTTTCCGAGGAGCCCGATGGTCACCGCCGGCCTCGCCTGGGAGCTCGCCGCCTCGACCGGCGGGCGCTTCGTGCTGGGCCTCGGCAGCCAGGTCAAGGCCCACATCGAGCGCCGCTACAGCGCGGAGTTCGTGCCGCCCGGTCCGCGCATGAAGGAGTACGTCGAGAGCGTGAAGGCGATCTTCCGCGCCTTCGCCGGCCTCGAGAAGCTCCACTACGAGGGCCGCTACTACCACTTCTCGCTGCTGCCCCCGACCTGGAATCCGGGACCGATCGACGTCCCGGCGCCGCCCGTCTACATCTCGGCGGTGCTCCCGTACATGAGCCGGCTCGTCGGCGAGGTCGCCGACGGCATCCACGTCCACCCCTTCCACTCCCCCGAGTACGTGCGGGACGTGCAGCGGCGGGCGATCGAAGAGGGCCTCGCCCGTTCGGGCCGGAGCCTCGACGCGATCACCTTCTCGTGTCCGATCATGACGGCCGTCGGCGACAGCGAGGAGGAGCTCGTCCGGACCCGCGAGCACGCCCGCACGATGATCGCCTTCTACGGCTCGACCCGGACCTACTCCCCCGTCTTCGAGCACCACGGCCTCCACGGCCTCTCCGACGAGCTCCACGCCCTCCAGCAGCGCGGCGACGTCGCGGGCATGAAGGCCCTCGTCACCGACCCGATCCTCGACCACTACGTCGTCACGTCGGGCTGGAACGATCTCGCCGACAAGCTCGTCGCCCGCTACCGCGGCCTCGCGCCGAAGGTCCGCGTGACGTCCTACACCGCCGCCGACGGCTGGAAGGACCCGGCCTGGCGCGAGAAGTGGTCGCAGGTCGCCCGGGCGATGCGCGCCGCGGGCTGAACGAAGTCCGGGGCCGCGCGCCCCGAGCCGAACGAGAGGAGCCGATCGATTGACCTTGAAGTACCTCGAGGATCTCGCCCCCGGAGACGGCTTCGGCGGCGAACGCTATGCGGTCGCCCGCGACGAGATGATCGACTTCGCCCGCAAGTGGGACCCGCGCCCGATCCACCTCGACGACGAGGCGGGCCGGGCCGCCGGGTTCGGCTGCGCGATCGCTTCGGGGGCCTACACGACGGCGATCTTCACGCGCCTCGCCCTCGCCTCCCGGGAGGCGGACGGAGGCCATGCGGTGATCGCGGGGCTCGGCGCGACGATGTCGCTGCCCAACCCGGTCCGCGCGGGCGACGTCCTCGAGTTCCGGGCCGAGGTGCTCGAGGCGCGGCCCTCGAAGAGCCGCCCCGACGCCGGCGTCGTCCGGATGCGGGCACGCCTGTGCAACCAGGACGGCGAGCCCGTCTACGAGTCGACCACCGCGACGCTCGTCTCCCGGCGGCCGGCGTCGTAGCGCCGGCTCGCCGGGACGGCGGGCGATCGATCACTCGCCCTTCTTCGGCTCCGGCAGGGCGTACGCGACCAGCGCGTCGCCCATCTCCGAGATCGGATTGGCGCCCGCCGCGATCACGACGAACTGGCGCCCGTTCTCGGCGAGCCGATACGTCATCGGCGTCGCGTTGCCCGCGAAGGGGAGCCGGTCCTTCCAGAGCTCCTCGCCGGTCTCGAGATCGAAGGCGCGGAAGTACTTGTCCATCGACGCGCCGACGAAGTAGAGGCCGGTCTCCGTCGACAGGCCGCCGCCGAAGGACGGCGAGCCGTAGTCGCCCCGGAAGATCAGCCAGACCGGGAACGGCGCGACGCCCTCGAGCGTGCCCAGTCCGCGCTTCCAGCGGACGTCGCCCGAGACGAGGTCGACGGCGGTGATGCTGCCCCAGGGCGGCGGATTGCAGGGCGCACCGAACTGCGAAGACAGCAGCTGGCGGTGGACCGCATAGGGCGCGCCCTTCATTTCGTAGAACTCGTTCGGGAAGACGAAGTCCTTCTCGTTCAGCTTGTCGGCCTCGGCCCGGGGAATCAGCTTGTTGATGACCGCGGCATGGGTCTGGACGACGACCATGATCCCGCGCTTTTCGTCGATCGTGACGCCGCCCCAGTTCATGCCGCCCGACGTATGGGGCGTCTGGATCGTGCCCTTCGTGTCGGGGGGCGTGAAGATGCCCTCGTAGCGGTTCGCCTCGATGAGCTTTCGGCAGTAGTTGCGGTCGAGGAAGGTGAAGCCGAAGGCGTCGTCCGGCGAGAGGTTCAGCGGATGCAGCGGCTTCGGATGCGTCGGGAAGGGCTGCGTCGGCGAGAGATGCTCCTCGGGCACGCCGCCCTGGGGCACCGGCCGCTCCTCGATCGGATAGAGCGGCTCGCCCGTCTCCCGGTTCAGCAGGAAGACGTGGCCCATCTTCGTGGTCTGCAGCAGCGCCGGCGCGCCCCCGCCCACGTTCGGCATCTGGAAGAGCGTCGGCGGGCTCGGCGTATCGTAGTCCCAGATGTCGTTGTGGACGTACTGGCGATGCCAGACGACCTCGCCCGTCTCGGCGTTCAGGGCGACGGTCGAGCTGCCGTAGTAGTCGAGGCCGTTGCGCATGCCGCCGAAGAGGTCCGGCGACGGATTGCCGGTCGGGACGTAGACGAGGCCGCGCTCCGGATCGCCGGTGATGATCGACCAGATGTTGGGCGTACCGGAAGCGTAGTGGCGGCCGGTCGAGGGATCGGGCCTCGGGTCGTAGCCGGGCGGAACGGGATCCCAGGCCCAGGCGAGCGCGCCGGTCCGCGCGTCGAACGCGCGCACGACGCCGCCGGGCGCATCGACGCGGACGTTGTCGGCGATGAGCGCGCCGATCACGACCTTGTCCCGGATGACCTGCGGCGGCGAGGTCGGATGGTATTCCCAGGGCGGGGCCTCCCCGATGCCCTCGCGCAGCTCGACCCGGCCGCTCTCGCCGAAGCCCTCGCAGGGCTTGCCGGTCTCGGCGTCGAGGGCCCAGAGATCGGAGTCGGCCGTCCCGTAGAAGATCCGCTTCGAGCAGACCGCCCCGGGCGCCGCCTGGGCGTCCTCCCAGTACGAGACGCCGCGGCAGATCAGCGGATAGGGCCCCTCACCGAAGCGATCCTTCAGCTTCGGATCGAATTGCCAGATCTCCTTCCCGGTCTCGGGGTCGAGGGCGAAGACGCGCATGAAGGGCGTGCAGTAGTAGAGCTTCTTGTTGACGACGAGCGGCGTCACCTGCAGCGAGGTCACCTTCGAATAGCCCGAGCCGTCGTAGTAGTCGCCGGAGCGGTGGGTCCAGGCGACCTTCAGGCCCTTCACGTTCTCGCGATCGATCTGGGTCAGCGGCGAATGGTGGATCGCACCGGAGGTCCGCCCCCAGACCGGCCAGTCCCCGGTCGGCCCGTCGTAGCGGACCTCGACCTCGGGCTCGGAGCAGCCGAGGGCGAAGAGCGCGAGCGCGAGGACGAGCACCGCCGACAGCGGGCGGACGGCGGCGGCGAAGACGGAGAGCGAGACGCGGGACGAAACGGGCGCAGACGGGCGACGAGACGACACGGTGCGAAGAACCTCCGGACGTCATCGCAGCGACGTCCCGCTGGCCACGATAACCCAGCGCGCTCCCACCGGGAGCGCCGGCCAGCGGGATTCGCGCCGCGGCGCACACCCTCGCCCGACCGGGCCCACGCCCTTGTCGGAGGCCGGGGGATCGTGTGAGAATGCGCCCGGCCTCCCCTCACGAACGCCCCCGCACCGGCCCGCCGAGCGGGCCCCAGCACCCGCCGAGCGGGTCCCAGAAAGAGCGCACCATGCCGTATTCGAACATCCTGCTCGACGTCGAGGACGGGATCGCGACGATCACCCTGAACCGCCCGGAGAAGCTCAACGCCTATACGACGGAGATGGGCGAGGAGTTCACGCAGGCCTTCCGCGCCCTCGAGCGCGACCCGAAGATCCGCGCCGTGATCATGACCGGCGCGGGCCGGGCCTTCTGCGCCGGCGCCGACCTCGAGCACCTCGCGGCCCACGCGAAGGGGCAGAACGTCTCGAAGGGGCCGCGGCTCGGCGAGGAGGACTTCCTGCGCCAGCTGCCGCTCGAGATGCGCGCGGCGTCGAAGCCGGTGATCGCCGCGATCAACGGCCACGCCGTCGGCGTCGGCATGACGATGGCGATGCCCGCCGACGTCCGGATCGCCGCCGAGGACGCGAAGCTCGGCTTCGTCTTCGGCCGCCTCGGCATCCTGCCGGGCCTCGGCTCGACCCATCTGCTGCCCCAGCTCGTCGGCATGGCCCGCGCCCAGGAGCTCGTGCTCACCGCGAAGAAGATCCTCGGGACCGAGGCCGCGGCGATCGGGCTCGTCAACAAGGCGGTGCCCGCGGACCAGGTCCTCCCGACGGCGCGGGCGATGGCGAAGGAGATGGCCGAGATCGACCCGATCGTGCTCGCCTTCGCGAAGCAGGCGCTCCAGTTCGGTGCGGCCCACACGATGGCCCAGGCCATGAAGAACGAGCAGAGCGAGAGCGCGCGCCTCAAGGCCGCGCGCGAGGCGGCGAAGGCGCGTTAGTCGGCGTCGGCCCAGGGCATGAAGGGGATCGGCCGACCGATCCGCGACATGAACTCGTCCATGAACTTGTACGTGATGCCCCAGAGCACGGGCGCGCGCGGATCGTCGAGCAGGCGGACCGTCGGCAGCGCCATCGCGTGCTCGAGGTAGGTGAACGTCTTCACCGCCTGGCGCTCCGGGTCCGTCAGGTGGGGGAGCGGCGACCAGAAGGCCTCGCGGATCTCGTGGTTCGGCTTGAGGACGGGATCGTCGCCCCCGGAGTCGGCCTCGAGCGCCGGGCCGAGGGCGTAGACGAAGGCCGAGACGCAGATCGACTCGGCGTGGCCCGGGACGTCCGAGAGCTGGCCGAGCAGGCGCGCGCCCGAGAGGTCGAGCTCGAGCTCCTCGAAGGTCTCCCGCTCGGCGGCCATGCGCGGCCCGGTGTCGGTCGGATCGATGCGTCCGCCCGGGAACGCGAGATGGCCCGACCAGGGGTCGCCCTCGTGCTCGGCCCGGCGGATGAAGAGCGCCTCGAGGTCGCCTCGCCGCTCGCGCAGGACGAGCGCCACCGCCGCCCGCGTCGAGTAGCTCGCCGTCGACAGCTCGGCCCGCGTCGCCGACAGCCGGCTCGCCACTTCGTCGATCGTGCGCGCCACGCGCGATTCTCCTCGCGTCCCCTCGCCCGCTCCGCCTCCGGGACACCGCCTCGCTCGGCCCCGCCGGCTCCGCCCGTCAGATCTTCCGATCGCGCCCGGCCCAGTAGGGATCCCGGAGCTTGCGCACGTAGAGCTTGCCGCTCGGATGGCGCGGCAGCTCCGCCTCGAAGTCGATCGAGCGCGGCACTTTGTAGCCCGCCAGATGCGAACGCGCGTGGGCCAGGATCGAGTCCGCGAGTCCGGTCGAGGGCTCCACGCCGGGGCGCAGCTCGATCGCCGCCTTGACCGACTCCCCCCACTCCTCGTCCGGGACCCCGAAGACCGCGACGTCGGCGACCGCGGGGTGCTCCTGCAGGACCTGCTCGATCTCGGCGGGGTAGATGTTGACCCCGCCCGAGATGATCATGTGGGAGCGTCGATCGGCCAGCTGGACGTAGCCCTCGGCGTCGACCGAGCCGACGTCGCCGATCGTGAAGACCCCGGGCTCGAGATAGGCGGCCGCCGTCTTCGCGGGATCGCCGTGATAGGCGAAGGGCCTTTCCGACGCCGCGCTGCGGCAGTAGAGGTCCCCCACCTCCCCCGGCCCGAGCCGGACGCCTCGCTCGTCGACGGCGAAGACCTCGAAGCCCGGCAGCGCGCGCCCGACCGAGCCCGGATGCGCGAGCCAGTCCCGGGAGTCGATCAGCGTGTTGACGCCGCCCTCGGTGCCACCCCAGTACTCGACGAGGATCGGCCCCCACCACTCGATCATGCGCCGCTTGACCGCGACCGAGATCGGCGCCGCCCCGTGGAGCGCGAGCCGCAGCTTCGGCGCCCGAAACGCCGCGCGGACCTCCTCCGGCAGGCGCAGCAGGCGGACGAACATCGTCGGCACGAAGTGGGCGTGGGCGACCTCGCGCCGCGCGAGGAGCTCGAGCGCCTCGCGGTCGTCCCAGCGCGGGAGGATCAGGATCGGGGCCCCGCTCGCGTTGTCGTAGACCGCGAACATGAGGGGCGCCGCGTGGTACATCGGGCCCGTGATCAGATGCGGCCCCGAGCCGTCGAGGCCGATCGAGCGGCCGTAGCGGACGAAGCCCTCGAGGGCGGCCCCGACGCTCGCGGGGCGCGCGCGCTGGACCCCCTTCGGCCGGCCCGTCGTCCCGCTCGTGTAGATCATGTTGCCGCCGGCGGGTCCGTCGCGATCGATCGGCCGCGGGTGGACCGAGTCGAGCAGGCCGTCGAGCTCGGGCCCCGCCTCGAGGACCCGGACGCCGGGATGCTTCGCCGCGACGCGCCGGGCGAGCGGAGCGAAGCGGTCGTCGGTGACGAGCACCCGCGCCCCGGAGTCGCCGACGACGTAGTCGATCTCCTCCTCGGCGAGGTGCCAGTTGATGGGCGTCACCCAGAGGCCGGCGAAGATCCCGCCGAGCAGGAGCTCGATGCCCTCGACGCGATTGCCCATCAGGAGCGCGAGATGGCTCCCCGGCGCGAGCCCCGCGTCGTGGCGCAGGAAGCTCGCGAAGCGGGTCACGCGGTCGACGAGCTCGCCGTAGCTCCGCGTGCGGGTGCCGTCGTCGAGGGCGAGGGCCCGGCTCCGATCCCTCGCGAGGTCGAATAGCATGGCCCGCGCGCGCCGCCTAGCGCTCGGCCAGGATCTTCTTGCAGTCCGGCCCGTTCAGCTTGGTGAGCAACCCCTTCGAGAAGGCGCGCTTCACGACGTCGCCCTCGAGGATCGGGATGGTCAGGTCGTCGGCATGGACCGCGACCCAGGTGTCCTCGCCGGTGATCTGCTGCGTCGCGACGCCGGTCGCGATCACGCGCTCGGTCCGCAGCTCGGTGCCGTCGGGCTGCTGGGAGACGTCGACGCGGCGGAACTCGATCGGCTCCTCGGGATCGACGCCCTGCTCGGTGCCCAGGGAGATCTGGTAGAGATGGGACGTGCCGTCCTTCGCCTTGCGGTGGGCGAGGACGTGACCGCGGGGCGAGACGCGGGTGCCGAGGGGGATCTCGAGGCAGGAGAGGGCCTCGGAGATCGCCGTATCGAAGAGCGTGTCGATGGAGACGGGCGAGATGGTGCAGGCCTGATCGAGGTCCTTGTTCTCCTGCTGCGCCTTGTGGTTCACGAGGAAGGTCCGCTGGACGCGGTCCTCCCAGCTCTTCTGGACGAGCTCGACGTCGAACGCGATCTCGACCGTGTGGGTGCAGGTGCCGGGCTTCTTCGCGACGTCCGCCTCGGACTGCCACGGGAGCTTCGACGGCTTCGACCAGACCGCCGCGTGGCGGTGGGTCGTGAAGCGCGTCGAGATCGCGAAGTCCCCGCTCGGGACGATCTCGACGTCGAAGCCCTCGAACTCGGGCCGCGGCCGGTCGGTGCGCAGCGCTTCGTCGTCGGACTTCGAGCGCTCGATCACCGCCGCCCCGAACGACGCCGCGATCTTCTCGAGCCCGTGGCGCACCTGCGTCCGCGGCTTCCCGAGCTTCCGCTCGTCGAGGTTCTCCGAGGGCCGATCGATCACGGAGACCTCGAAGACGCGCTTCGCCCGCTCCTCTTCCGTCGGATACGGCACCGCCTTGTTCATCTCGACGACGGGAAACGCGTCGAGGTCCGACGCGACCGGCTTGGCGCAGCCCCAGAGCCCGACGGCGAGGAGGCCGCCCGACATCGCCACGACGAGGGGGAATGCGCGCCGTCCGGCCGTACGCCCGGCCCACCGGCCCTGCCCGCTCCGCTCGCCGCGGCCCTCGATGCCGCCGCCGAACCCGAGATCCGAACGCTTCGATCCTGCACGCAAACTCGAATCCCCCACCTGATCCCCCGCTTCCGCCGGGCGGTCTCGCGCCGCCGGTCTGGTCTTGAACGGCCCGAGAGTACAGCCCGCGGGGCCGACTGGCATCGGGCCGCAATCAGACTCCGCCCGCCGCATGCCCTCGCGGCTCGCCGCCCGACGCCCGACGCCCCGGGCCGTTGCGACTGGGCCCGGGCGCCGAAACGGCCGCGGGGAGTTCCGCCATCTGGTTGATTCTGCTACCGAATGGCCCCCATGGCGATTCGAGATGTCGGCATCGTGGGTTGGCGGGGAATGGTCGGGTCCGTGTTGCTCGAGCGCATGCGCGCCGAGGACGATTTCCGGGGCCTGACGACGACGTTCTATTCGACCAGCCAGGTCGGCGGCGCGGGCCCCGACGTCGGATCCGGCTCCCGCCCCCTCGGCGACGCCTACGACGCCAACGCGCTGGCCCGCCACGACGTCATCGTGACCTGCCAGGGCGGCGACTACACGAAGCAGGTCCTCCCGTCGCTGCGCGAGCGCGGCTGGCAGGGCTATTGGATCGACGCGGCCTCGGCCAAGCGCATGGACGACGACTCGGTGATCGTGCTCGATCCCGTGAACCGCGCCGTCATCGATCGCGGCATCGAGACCGGCATCAAGAACTACATCGGCGGCAACTGCACCGTCAGCCTCATGCTGCTCGGCCTCGGCGGCCTCTTCGAGGCGGACCTCGTCGAGTGGATGACCTGCATGACCTATCAGGCGGCCTCGGGCGGCGGCGCGCGCCACATGCGCGAGCTCGTCGCCCAGATGGGCGTGCTCGGCGACAAGAGCCGCGACCTGATGGGCGCCGGCGAATCGGGGATCCTCGAGCTCGACCGGCGCGTCAGCCAGGTCCTGCGCAGCGACGCGATGCCGACCGAGAACTTCGGCGTCCCGCTCGCGGCGAGCCTGATCCCCTGGATCGATCGCGGCATGGAGACCGGCGACACGCGCGAGGAGTGGAAGGCCTTCGCCGAGGGCAACAAGATCCTCGGCCGCAGCGACCGCCCGATCCCGATCGACTCGATCTGCGTCCGCGTCGGCGCCATGCGGTGCCACAGCCAGGCCTTCACGATCAAGCTGCGCCGCGACGTCCCGCTCGCCGAGATCGAGGAGCGGATCGCCGGCCACAACGAATGGGTCAAGCTCGTCCGCAACGACAAGGAAGCGACCCTCGCGGAGCTCTCCCCCGCCGCCGTCTCCGGGACGCTCTCGATCCCCGTCGGCCGGGTCCACAAGCTGCGCCTCGGGCCGGAGTATCTCGGCGCGTTCACGGTCGGCGATCAGCTGCTCTGGGGCGCGGCCGAGCCGCTGCGGCGGACGCTCGAGATCCTGCGCGAGGCCGGGGTCTAGCGACGCGAGACGGGGACTTCCTGCCCGCGCCCGGCCCGGACGAGAACCGACCCGAACGGGGATCAGGCGCGGAAGAGCGGAAACCCGCCCAGTCGGATGCTCGCACCCGCCACGACCAGCACCACGGAGAAGACCGTGACGCCCGCGATGTGCCATGCCATCACGGGCAGGGTCGCGTCGTCGAGGCGAGGCAGCACGCGGAGCTTCGCGTGCACGGCGAGGCCGACGGTGCCGGCCAGGCAGGCGAGCTTCAGCTGGACGACGTGCGCCAGCGGCGTCGACGCGAGCCAGTCGGCCGGCTCCCCCAGCAGGCGATGGGCGAGCCAGAGCCCCGTGACCACCTGCACGACGAGCGCAGGCAATCCGATCCGCTCGAAGCCCTGCTCGAAGTCCGTGAGGATCTGCGCCCGCCGCGCGTGCAACGCCCGAGGCAGGACCGTCGTCGCGAGGACCAGATGGCCCCCCGCCCAGATCGCCGCGCCGAGCAGATGGAGCATCAGCAGGCTTGCGTAGACCCCGGGGCTCATGGGCATCCGCCTCCCCGCTTCGGATCAGCCCCTGCGCGGCCCGCCCATCGTCCCCGGCCATCTCGATCCGCCGATCGTGTCGACGAAGGGCCAGTAGGCCTCGGGGTCGAGGCGGCCTTCGAGGGTGATCGCGCGGCCCAGGAACTTCGGCCACCAGAGCCGCGCGCCCAGGTATTCCCGCATCGGGAGCAGCGTCGCGATCGGATCCCACTTCGACGGCAGCAGGGTCAGCTGGCCCTCGACCGCCTCGACGTGGGCCGTCGCGTAATTGCTCTTCACGCGCACGACGTGGGGCGGGAAGTCGTAGGCCTTCTCGACGCCGCCGACGGCGCGCGAGACCTTGATCCACCACTCGTTCTCTTCGTGGTCGGCCGGGATCGGGAGCGGCCCGGTGACCTGGCCGTCGAACTCCACGAAGCTGTAGCCTTGGTGGGTGCAGCGGGCGTGGACGGCGCTTCCGAATCGGTAGTAGTCGATCTCGCAGGGATGCTTCGGCTGGCCGTTCATGTCCCGGCTGATGAAGATCGCCGACTCCTGGTCGATCCCGTACGCGAGCGTGTAGACGCCCTGCGTGCCGCGGTAGTCGGCATCGACCGTGATGAAGATGCCGTACTCCGGGACGTCGGGGACGGCGACCTGGTAGATCGAGAGGTGGACGTTCGGCTCGCGCCCGGGATCGATTCCGGGCGGGAGCAGGGTCGCGATCCGCGACTTGTCCGTCCGGTAGTCGATCTTGAGGATGGGCCAGCTCGAGATCTCGCCGCCGTCGATCTGGGGTCCCGCCATCGTTCGATCTCCCTTCGTCGCTCGCGATCCGCGCTTCCGTCCGATCCGAAGTCCACGCCGGGCGGCCGAGCCCGCCCGGCCCCGACCCCGCTCAGCAGGCCTCGAACAGCGAAGCCAGGCCCTGGCCGCCGCCGATGCACATCGTGACGATGCCGTAGCGCTTCTTCGCGCGGCGCAGCTCGCGGACGAGCAGGCCCGTCATGCGCGAGCCCGTCATGCCGAAGGGATGGCCGATCGAGATCGAGCCGCCCGACGGGTTCAGCTTCTCGTTCGGGATCCCGAGCGTGCGCTGGCAGTAGAGGACCTGCGACGCGAAGGCCTCGTTGAGCTCGACGATGTCGATGTCGTTCATCGTGAGGCCGAAGCGCTTGAGCAGCTTCGGCACCGCGAAGACCGGGCCGATGCCCATCTCCTCGGGCCCGCAGCCGGCGACCGCCGTCCCGCGGTAGATCGCGAGGGGCTCGATGCCGAGCTGCTTCGCGCGGTCGCTCGACATGAGCAGCGTCGCCGACGCGCCGTCGGAGAGCTGCGAGGCGTTGCCGGCCGTGACCGTGCCGCCCTCTTCCGCCTTCTTGAAGACCGGGGCGAGCTTGCGCAGGCCCTCGATGGTCGTGTCGGCGCGGTTGCACTCGTCCTTGTCGACGGTGAACGGCTCCTCGAAGGGCTCGCCCTCCTTCGGCGTGACCTTGCGGGTCACCTTCATCGGCGCGATCTCTTCCGCGACCCAGCCCGCGGCCTGGGCCTTCGCATAGCGCTGCTGGCTCTGGAGCGCGTACTGATCCTGGTCCTCGCGCGAGATCTTGTAGCGCTCGGCCACGATCTCGGCGGTGATGCCCATCGGGTAGTAGAGGCCGGGGAAGCGCGCGGCCGCCGTCTTGTTCGCGAGGCGGGTCCGGTTCTGGGTCCCGTCCTGCATCATCGAGATCGTCTCGACGCCGGCGCCGATGGCGACCTCGGCGCCCTCCTGCAGGATCTGGTTCGCGGCCATCATGATCGCCTGCGAGCCCGAGGAGCAGAAGCGGTTGACCGTCGTCGCCGCCGCGGTCTGCGGGATGCCCGCGACCATCGAGGCGATGCGCGCCATGTTCATGCCCATGCAGCCTTCGGGATGGCCGCAGCCGAGCACCACGTCCTCGACCTCCTTCGGGTCGAGGTTCTTCTGCTGGGCGAGGACCTCTCGGATCACGTGCGCCGTGTAGTCGACGGGCTCCGTCAGGTTGAACGAACCGCGGTGGGCCTTGGTCAGGCCGGTTCGGAGGCTGCCGACGATCACTGCTTCACGCGCCATCTGATCTCTCTCCTTGATTCCCATCGCTTCCCGCGATCGGGCTCCGGTCGGGCATCCGGAAAGCCCGTACCCTATGACAGCTCGCAGGCGAGAACAACAAGCGCAGGCCCGACCCGCGGTCCCGCCCGGGCGCCCCGTCCGGAGCACGCCGCAGCACGCCGCAGCACGCCCGCGCGCCGTCCGCGCCGATCATTCGAGGGTCATCGCGTAGGCCACGAGATCCCGCAGCGCCGCCGGCTCGAGGGCGAGCCCGATGGGCGGCATGGCCGAGGGACTCGCATAGCCGGGGGCGATCCGGGCGTCGGGGACGAGGACCGACTCGAGCACGTAGCCCGCGCCCCGCCCCGCCACCCCGGCGAGATCCGGACCGATGCGGCCCCCATGGCCCGCGCCCTCGGCGGGCGCCTCGGGGTCGCCGTGGCAGCGCTGGCAGTCCCCGACCGTCTGGAACACACGCCGCCCGGCCACCGGATCCCCGCCCGCGAGCGCCCAGCGCCGGCTCTCGACCGGCGCCGCGCCGTCGCCCGCGATCAGCGCGCGCGCCGTGGCCGCGAGCTCCGGATCGCCCAGCCCCTGCGCGGCGACGAGCACGTCGAGGGCCTCGGCCTCGGCCAGCTCGCCCGCCTGCCAGGCCGCGACCGCCCCGCGGATCGCGTCGCGGGCGCGGGGATCGGTGCTCCCGGCGAGCCGTCGCCAGGCGTGCTGTCGCTCGCCCGCATCGGGCCCCGTCGCGGCCGCGGCGAGCAGCGACACGAGCCCCTCGCCCGGATCGACGGCCGCGAGCAGATCGCGGCCCGCCGTGCGCAGCGTCGGCGCCGGGTCTTCGATCGCCCGCGTCGCCGCGCGGCGGGCCTCCGCCGCCGCGCTCGCTGCCGCCCCCCCAGCCTTCGTGCCCGCCTGCGCGACGACCCGCGCCCGCAGCGCCTCGAGGGCCGCCCCGCGCTCGGCCTCCGCCGCGGTCGGAGAAGCGACGAGCGCGGCGAGCTCGACGTCCGACAGCGGCGAGACGCCGTAGTCGCTCGCGATCTCGAGCGCGCGCGCACCGAGGGAGGAGTCGATCAGGGCGCGCCCCTCCGCCTGCAGGACGCCGGCCACGACGGTGCGCTCGATCTTCGCGAGCGGTCGGTGAAAGCCCATCGTGAGATCGCGGGTCGGGGGCTCCGCATAACGCGCGAGCTGCTCGAGCGCGAGCGTGCGCAGGCTCCCGAGCTGCCGTTCGTCGGCGGCGTAGCGGGCGAGCGCGGTCGCACCGGCGGCGCTGCGGAGCCGCACGTTCGCGCCGATCGCCCGGCGGTGGAGCGCCTGCCCGATCT